>JAGNDO010000015.1:0-37672 GCA_018003515.1 Caldilineaceae bacterium | reverse complement strand
CCGGGTTCGGGCCGATGGCTTGGGCAAGGGCATAGGATTCAATTGGGTGTTGCGATGGTTCTGTGTTGTCATAGCCTGGAAATTATGTCATAGACAAGCAGGCCGCGCAAGTTTTTTGGCCTCTGCCATAGGTGATAAACGGGATCTTGGCCCGGCTTTTCGCCGTCTCAGGGGCATGTTTGCTAAATTGGTGGCAGATCGTAGGGGTTTGGTCCGTATTCATAACGACTAACCCCACCCTAACCCTCCCCAGATTGGGGAGGGAACCGTACAGGGTAAACGACCATTCGCTATACGGCGATCCGGCTCCTCCCCCAATCCTTGGGTTGAGTAGGCCGAATGGCCGTATCGAAACCTGGGGGAGGTTGGGAGGGGGTGATTTGGCAGTTGTCCGTATTCAAGTAGCCACCCGTGTAGGGATGGTCTATCGCGGCAAAGTCTGTTGATACAGCCCCGCCTGGGTCAGCAGAAATATCTTCCCCGTACCTTCATCCACAAAGACACTGCGCAGTCCGCGCAGCAGGCTGGCGTCCGCGGCCTGGAACTGATGCAGGTAAGAACCATTTTCCCGGCTATAGACCAGCACCCTGGCCCCGGCCGCGTCGGCCAAATAGAGCCGGGTGGAGGTGACGATCAGCTCCCGGGGATCTTCCACCTGGCCCACGTTGTTTTCCAGGGCAAAGGCCACCTGCTCCCCGCCAAAATAGCGCAGGATCTGGCCGTTTTCGTAGAGCAGCCACACGTCGCCGTCGATGCGCATGGTGCGCAGCCCGGTCAGGTTGACCGTGGACCCCGGTGCAAACCAGAGAGTGGGCGGTGCCTCGTAGCCGTTCCCGGACGGTTCATATTTGTAGATCTGCTGGCTGCCCTGGTCGGCCATATAAACCCAGCCATCCCCATAGACCGCCAACTGCATCGGCACCTGCCACTCGTTCTGCCCGGCAAAGGTGAGCAGGGAGGCCCCGTCCACCCGATTGTAGCGGAAGACATGGTTGTTGCGGTCCAGGATCAGCAGGCTGGGTTTGTCGGCAAAACCGGTGATGCGGGGCTGCCAGGTCACATCCACCAGCCGGCCCACGGTCACCCCGCCCACGTTGTCCCCTTCCCGCAGGATCACCCCCGTGCGCTCCTCCACCACCTCCCGCTGGGCGTCCAGGCGCAGATGCTCGATAACCTGGCGGCCTGTGTCCAAAATATACACATCCTGGTCTGCCACCACCACCTCTTGGGGATCCCCGCTGGTAAAGCGTTCCAAGGGGATGTCCAGCCCGTAAAGCAGGTAGATCTGCATCACCGACTGCAACTCCTTTTCCAGTTCAGCCCCCAAATCGGAGATCTGGGCCGTGTTGCCCACAATCAGGGCGGCCTGTTGCAGATAGCCCTGGGCATCCGTGAGCAGATCCCGGGCCGTGGCCTCTTGCCCGGCGTCGATCAACCCCTGGGCCTGGACCAGGTTGGCCTTAACCAACAGTACCAGGTTTTCGGCGTCCTCCCGGTTGGAGGCCCCGCGCAGATAGATCGTAGCCACGCCGATCACGGTCAACACCAAAACCAGCACGGCCAAGCTGACAAAAAGCCTGGCCCGGCCCCCCTTGGCCTTGGGCGGCGGCTCAAACTGGGCCACGGCCTCCGCGGCCATCTCCACGGGGGAGGGGCGAGGGGGCTGGGCTTCCGGCGCGGTGTCCGGCTGAGGAAGACCCGGCTGGGTCAGTTGAGGGCGCTGGGGGCGGCTGGGGATGAAGTTGCCCTGGCCGCTGCGGGGCGCGGGGGCGCTCTCCTTGTCCGGCAACATGCGGGTGATCAGCCCCTTCAGCCAGCGTCCACCCTGCTGGGCCGCGCCGGCCAAGGCCGCCCCGCCACCCCCAGCGGACGAGTCGCGACTCTCCGCCGCCTGGGTACCCCGATCCGCAGACCGATTGACCGGCGCATCAACCCCCGCCCTCTCCAAATACCCTTCTCTATCTCTATCTCCCCCTCTGGGGCCGGGGTCAGGCTGGGGACGAGCAGCCCGACGGGCGGCATCGGCCAAGGAGGGGGGCGTGTCTCGGCGTGGGCTGGGGGCGGGGGGCACATCCCGGACCGGAGGGGAGGCTCCGACCGAAGCGGTGGGTAGCCCGCGGTTGGGGCGGCGGCTGGGGGTTGCGGGTTGCAGGGACTGGGGATTGGGGATTAGGGCAGGACTGGGCGCGACCGTCGCCGGGTCGGAGAGGGTCACCAACAGCCCCAGGATTTCGGCGGGGCTGCTTTGCTGGCGCAGATAGTCTACCACGTCAAAGCGGTTGTCGGGGGCCGTGCGGGCCAGCACTTTGGCCAGCGCTTCCAGGGGCAGACGCATAAGCCAGTCGCTCTCGCCCAAGAAGATCACATCCCCCGGCCCCACGGTGTGGCGGCTGACGCTGACCTCCGGGTCGCTGATGCCGCCCAGGGGGGCGCTGAAATCTTCGGCGTCCGGGGAAACCTGGTCCACGGAATTGCCGGCGGCCAAAATCACCAGACATGGCCCGGCGCTGGCCACGGTCAACTGGTTGCGCAGCAGGGCCACACAGGCGATCCCGGCCCGCACTTCCGCGCCGTCACGCCCGCGTTGGGCCATGTTGTCCTGGCGGATCTGGCTGTTGGCCGCGGTGATGGCTTGGGCCAGCACGCTGCTCTGGGATCCGCTGGCCGTGTAGTAAATCTGCTGAATCGTGTTGAGCATCTGGCGCAAAATACCGCCCTGGCCTGGCTCTTCGCTCAGAAGATCCACCAGCACGTAGAGATTGCCCCGGTTGGCGTGGGCATCCTCTGGCCGCGGCTCCACAATGCGGATGCTCGAATAGCGGCTATTGTCCGGGCTGATGCAGAAAGCCAGGTCAGTCTTCAGGTTTTGGGTTGAGGGTGTTTGTGATGTGGTCATAAGCGAAATTTTAGCCTGGGTATGGGTGAATGTCAAAGCGGGTAGCCGGTAGCTGGTGGCCGGTAGCGGTTGGCCGGTAGCTGTTAGCCGTTGGCCGTTGGCTTCGTGTTCCATGAACGTTCGTGTTCTGGCAAGCCACCAGCCACCAGCCACCAGCCACCAGCCACCAGCTACCGGCTAACCGCCACCCACGGCATGAAGATCTCCTTTGGCAGCAGGAAGTCGGCGTAGGCGGCCCAGCGCTGGCTGTTGATGTCTGTGACCACGGCCCGGTTGCGCACGGGGCCACCCGTCACCGTGGGGGAGATGACAGCCCGGAAGGTGAGTTGGGCCTGGGCGCTCTGGGTCAAAGTGCTGCGCCAGGTGATCACCGTGCCATCCACATCGCTCGCCACATCCACGCTGCCCAGGCTGATCTGCACCGTGTCGGGCAGCAAGGAGATCTCCGCGGGCAGGGGATCGACCAGGACCGCCTGGGCCGGGATCGCCCCCTGGTTGTCCAAGGTGAGGGTGAAGCCCACGGTGTCGCCGGGGCGGGCATCCGGCGGCCCTACCTGCTTGCCCACCACCAGCCACGGGCTGTTCACCCACATGGCTGATTGGTAGACGCTGGCGTAGGTGTCCTGGGTCTCCAAGCGGGCGTCAAAGCGCAGCCGGGTACGCTCGGCCACCCCTGGCGCAACGTTCAGTTGGACTTGCAGGGTGCGGGGCGTCTCCGGCAGCAAGGTGCCCGACCAAGTTAGGGTATGGGTGGCACTGGAATAGCTCCATCCCCCTTGCACGGAACCGTTGATCACGGTTGTTCCCGCCGGCAGGGGCAGGCGCACGGACGCGCCGGGCTGGGGCGTCTTCTCCTGGGTGGTCAGGGTCAGGGTCAGGGGGATCTGCTCCCCGGCCCGGGCGTGGGTGGGCACGGTCAACCGGCTGCCGCCAAATGGACCCAGCCAGGTCAGGGTGCGCCCCATGAGCAGGCTCAGATCCGCGTCGGCCATGCTCTCCAGGGGGAAGGGGAAGAAGGCGGATCGCCAGCGGTCGCCCCGGGTGAGGGCGGCCACGGTGTAGCCATGCTCGTCTTCCAAGGCGGCCTGGGCGTGGATGGTCAACTGGAGACCGTCGCTCCAGTTGGGGATGGGATAGTCCAGCAAGAAGGGGCCAATGTCCTGGCCCAGGGGGCTGCCCACAATGGGGGCCACATCCGTGGCGGTGATGGTCCACAGGGGACGCTGGACACCCAAATAGGTCTGGACAAAGGGGTTGGCTCCATGCAGATCCAGCAGATCCTGGCTGCTGAGGAGCAACCGTCCGCCCGTGTCCAGATAGGTGGCCAGTTGGCTCTGTTCCACTTCGGAGACGGGCTGGAACCAATCGTAGCCGGTGAACCAGATCACCGTGGGATATTTATAGAGCGTTTCCAGGGACGGGGAGCGATCATTGGTGGCGACGAAGGTGTCATAGCCCAGACCCGCCCCATCCAGGGCCTGTTGATAGCGGTCTTCGTAGTTGTAAAAGCGTTCGTCATCCACCAGCAAGATGGGGGCGGGGGTCTTGCTGGTCAAGGTGACCTGGGCGCTGATGGCCGAGTTGGCCCGGTTGACCAGGCGGATGGTGTGGATGCCCTTTTGATCCCGGGTCAGATTGGGGGGCAGGGTCACGCTGACCACCAAGGTGCGGCTTTCACAGGCCCCCAGCTCCAGGATCATCTCCGGGCCAACGGGCTTGCCGTCTGCTTTCAGGCTGACGGGCCAGGACGCACCCTCGCCGCTGCCCTGGATCTGGATGTCGTAGCGGCCCGGGTCCACGCCCAGGCTGTCCACGCTGATGGTGTGGGTGATGGTCTCGCCGCTGTAGCCCACGGCTGGGCCACCGGGACCGGCCAGCAGAACCCCTTGGGAGGCCGGGGCTGCCTGGCTCCACGAGATCAGCCGATCCAGCAATGTCTCGCGCTGGCTTTCGTTTTGGATCCCCTGCAAGCCAAAGCCCAGCCAGGCGGCTCGGAAGGCCTGGCACGTACCGCTGGTCATGGCCCCCGCACTGCCGTCGGGCCACGTCATCAGGGGGTGGGCCGTCTTGGCGTTTTGGATCTCCACCGAGTCCGGGCTTCCCTGGCTGTAGGGCGGCTCGTCGATATTTAATGTTACGGTTAGTCCGGCCAGGGGTGAGGCCAGGGTGCCGGTCATGGTTTCGACAGCCTTTTCGTTTTTGAACCAAGCCCCCAAAGTATAGGGGAAGTATTGGGAGATGTTCACAATCGATCCCCCCGCATCCCAATAGGCGATCTCCTGGCCGGTAAAGAGGATGCGCCCGCCCTGGTCCAAAAAGCCCTGCACGGCCGAATCCGCATCGATATACGAGGGCGAATCCAGGGGGGCCGACCAGATCACCAGATCGTAGGCCGCCATCTGATCCGTTGTGGGCAGATCGGTGGGCATATCTAAAATGCCAAAGGGGTTGCGGACCGTGTGCAGATCAACCGGATAGGCCAACTTCTCCAGGCTGTCCAGAATGGGCTGCACCTGGCTGCGATAGTACCAGCGCCCCGTGTCCACCAACAGAATGGTTGGGGCCGGGGTCAGGGCCGGATTGATCTCGCTGCCCACGCCGATGGTGACGGGGCGGGTGATCTGCTGGATGCGGTGGCCCGTGGCCTGAATTCGTAGATCCCAGGTGCCCTGGGGCAAGGCCACACTAAAGGTGCCGTTGTTGGCATCGCTACGCACGCTCACGGGCGTGCCGCTGACCGTGATGGTGGCCGCCAGGGGAATCCCGCTCTTGGCATCCGTGACCCGGCCAAAGATGGTGCCCACGGGCTGCAAGGCCAGGGGGACAGGCACAAAGGTCTTCTTGCCGGTCTCGACGATCTGGCCATAGATCACCGCATCGTTGAAGCCGAAAGCGCTGCCCGTGACATCATACATGCCCGGACGCAGGGCCACGGTGAAGGCCCCGCTGGCATCCCCCAAAATGGTGACCGGGGCGTCACCGCCACGGGGGGTGGCCGTAATCCGCGGATAGGCCACATTGCCCCCCACGGAGCGCATGACCTGTCCCCGCAGTTCGCCGCTTTGGGTCACCCGCAGCCCGGCCGCATAGGCGCTGACCAGTCCCACCCCGGTGTCGTTGTTGGGCACCTTGCTGCCCAGGGGCGTGGCGGTCTGGGCAAGGATCTCCTCCATCTGATCCGGGGTTAACTGGGGATTGGCTTGGTAGATCAGGGCCGCCACCCCGGTCACATGGGGCGCGGCCATGCTGGTGCCGTCGGACAGGGCAAAGCCGCCCAAATAGGAGGAAAAGATGTTGACCCCTGGCGCGGCCAGTTCGGGCTTGATCTCCCCCCACGGGCTGGGACCACGGGACGAAAAGCTGGCGGGCAGGCGTTCCTGGTCCACGGCAGCCACGGCCAGGGCGGCGGGGAAGCCCGCCGGTGACGAGATGCTGCCCTTGGTGGGGCCTGCATTCCCGGCGGAAAAGACCGGCAGGATGCCCGCCGCCCGCAGGGCCTGCACATCCGGGCGGAAGGTTTCGTCATAGCCATCGCTGCTGCCCCAGGAGCTGTTGACCACATCCGGGGCCAAGGCGGGGTCGCCGTCGGGGGCCATCAGCCATTGAAAGCCGTCATGGATCCAGCTTTCATACGTGAAGCCTGTGTTGTTGAAAATCTTGACAGCGATCCACTTGGCCCCAGGTGCCACCCCCGTGCGGATGCCATTCAGGTCATCCCCCACGATGGTGCCGGCCACATGGGTACCGTGGCCATAGCCGTCGCCGGGGTAGAGATAGGGTTCATCCGTGGATACATGCCAGTTGCCGGCGTGGATGGCTGGGCCTTTGGGATTGTAGCCCCGATACTGGTTGATCAAGATCGGGTGCTGCCAATCCACCCCCGTGTCCATAATGGCCACCACGGTCCCGGTCCCATCCAACCCCAAAGCCGTCTCGGCCAGATCCACTTGGATCATCTGCAAATTCCACAACATCTCCTGGCTGGGACCATCGAAACCGGAGACCTCTGCGGCCTCCACCCGGCGCAAGGTGCCGGCGTCCAGATCGATCCGCCGATCCAGGCGCACTTGCACCACATCTTTCCGCTGGGCCAGGCTTTGGATGAGGGCGGGGCGGGCGTTCATGGCCATGATGGGGCTGACCCAAAAGCTACGCACATCTGTGGCCAAACCCAGGTCAACCGCCTGGGCCACGGCGGATTGCAGGGCCGCGCTCTGAGCCGCGGCATCCGCCTGCAACATCTGCACCACCTGCCCCCGCCGGGTGACCACATCTGGGATCTGCATGGCCGGGGCCAACACCATATCCGTGTCCCGCTTCCATTCCACCACAATGGGCAGCAGATCCGCCGTGTCCGGGTTCTCCAAAAGCTGTCGAAGAAGTTGGGGATGCAGCCGGGCCGCGTTCTTCGTCAAAACCTCAGCCTGGGTGGCGGAAAGGGGGGGCGGCGCATCCTGGGGCGCGATGCGTTGGGCCTGGCCTATTTGGGGCCACAGCAACAAGACCAGGCCCAGCAGGGCAAGGGTCAACGCGGGCAGAAGGGAACGCAAGCGGGTGCGGATGTGTGGCATAGCATGGGCCTCGGAATAGATCGATCAACGCGGGTGTAACGGGTGTCAGCGGGTCACTCTTGTTCCCACGCTCTGCGTGGGAATGCAAACGGACGCTCTGCGTCCCTCTGCGGCAGATTTTCACAAGCGGAGTTCGCACCCCCTGGTGCGAACGGGTCTGCGCTAGACTTCGATGTGATCTCAGCCAAACGGGACGCAGACTCCGCCATCTTATTTTGAACATACCCAAATGCTTTTTTGAGGATCAAAATGAGAAGGCGAAATCTGCACCCCGTGGTGTCGACCCGTTCGCACCAGGGGGTGCGAACTCCTCTTTGAACACACCCAAATGCCGTTGATTGCAAAAGGGCGTCGTGAATTGTTCACGACGCCCTTTGGGCTGACTTTGTTGGGGTAAAAAAGACGCAACGCCGCCGCAACTACTCCCGGATGGTTTCCAGGGTGCGGGCGATGATGGCGTCCTGGGTGGCACGGGACTGCTTGCGCTTGGAGCGCTTGTCCCGCCCCCTGCCCTTGCCTTCGGTCTCCACCTCGATGCCCTCGGCTTCCATCGCCATCTTGAAGGCCAATTCCATGGGAGAGAGAACCGAGATCTCTTCGACCTCGATCATGGGTTCTTCCTCGACCGGTTGTTGCGGCTGCTGGCCGCGGGGAGATTCCTTGACTTCCGGCACATCGTCCGGGCGCAGCCCCTTCAGGCTCAGATCGATGCGGCCCCGGCGCCGGTTGAGGGCGATGATGCGCACGTCAGTGGTCTCGCCGACCTTGACCACATCTTCGGGCTTGGCCACATAGCCGTTGGACATCTCGCGGATATGCAACAGCCCATCTCGGCCCACACCCAGATCCACAAAGGCGCCATAGGGGACGATACGGGTGACCGTACCGGGAACCACGTCACCTTCGCTCAGATCTTTGATGGTGGTGGTGTCGGGCGAGATCATGGTGAGGCTGATGCGATTGCGCTCTTGATCCAACTTCTTGATCCAGACGTCAATCTGCTGACCGTCCTTGAGGACATCGGTCACCTTCTGCACTCGGCCCAGAGCCAACTCGGAGATGTGGACCAGTCCATCACGACCCACGCCGATGTCTACAAAGGCACCAAACTCCGTGGTGCGCTTGACGGTGCCCTTCAACATCTGGCCTACGCTCAAGGTGCGCACGACGCGCTTGTCATCCTTCTCCCCAGCCTTGGGTGCCGCTGTCTTGGGTGCCGCCGTCTTGGGCGACTCCTTCTTGGCGGCGGCTTCCACAACGGGTGCGGCAACTTTGCTGGCCGCCTCTGCGCCGCTATGGGTCACAGCCTCGGTCACATTTTCAACCACTTCCTTGACGGCGGCCACGGCGTCTGTCGCCGTCTCGGTCACCGTTTCCACCACGGACTCGACAACATCTTCAACCTTCTCCTTGGCAGCGGCCACGGCTTCGGCCACCGGCTCGGACACAGCCTCAACCACATCTTCGACCATCTCTTTGACAGAAGCCATCGCTTCGGCCACGCTCTCTGTGATGGTGTCAACCATGCTCTCGGCCACGGGTTCGACTTCCGCCACGACTTCGGCGGCTGCCTCGGCCACGGGTTCAGCAACGGCTTCAACGGTGGTGGTCATGGCTTCTTCTACAACAGCTGCACTTTCTGCAACAGTTTCTTCAACAGAAACGACGATTTCTTCGCCGGTTTCAGTGGTCAACAATTCTTCGGTCATGGGGTTCCTCCCAACCATAAAATTCATGGAATGAATGCAATTAGCGTCACGACATTATACCCCCTGGTTGCCAAATTGCCAAAGGTTTTGGTCTCTTGTGCAGAGTTGAACGATCCGGGGCGTGCAGCACCGCCCCAGTTTGGGGTGACGGGCACTTCCTGGTTAGAATGGTTTCATAAATCATCTGTCCACGAATCTGCACGAATCTGCACGAATTAAAAAAGATTCGTGAAGATTCGTGCAGATTCGCGGATCAAACCAAGGAGAACCACCCATGTCCCACCGTTTTGTTGCTATTGAAGGTGCCATCGGCGTCGGCAAGACCACCCTGGCCCGGCATCTGTCCGCGGCCCAGGCCCAGGGCGGTGAAGTCCTGCTGGAGGTCTTTGAGGAAAACCCCTTTCTCAGCGCCTTCTATGCCGACCGGGAGCGCTACGCCTTCCAGACCCAGATCTTCTTTCTGCTCAGTCGCTATCGCCAGCAGACCCATCAACTGCCCCATTGGCTGGTGGATCGCTCCGTGGTCAGCGATTATTTGTTCGACAAAGATTGGATCTTCGCCCATCTCAACTTGGAGGGGGACGAGGTGACCATCTACGAAAATTTGCACGGGGCGCTGAAAGAGCGGCTGCCCACGCCGGATCTGGTGGTCTATCTGCGGGCGGACACGGAGGTGCTCATGCAGCGCATCGCCATGCGGGACCGGCCCTACGAGCGATCTATGGATCGGGCGTACATCCACGCCCTGGCCACGGCCTATGATACCTATTTTACCAATTACCAAGACGCGCCCCTGTTGGTGATCGACACCAACGAGCGGGACTTTGTGCGCCACGAGACCGACCGCCCCTGGATCACCGGGGTGGTGCGCTCGGCCCTGGACAACCAGGCCGTCCAGCCCAGTCTGCCGGACATGGAGGCCACCCTGTCGTCCGGGGGCGTGCCCATCCTGGCCGGGGGACGACGGCGGCTGGGGGACTTTCAGCGTTTCCACCGGGCGCTGGACCGGGAAAAGGGCTTTATCAACGATCTCTTCTTGAATTTTATCTGTTTGACCGAGGAAGTTGGGGAGATCGGGAAGGATTTGAAGCGAATCTGGATTCGTCGGGCCTTGCTGGCCGAGCAGTTACACAGCGAATCCGCGGCCTATCAACAGGCTTTGTCGGAAAATATCGATCCCCTCAAGGCCGAACTGGCCGATGCCCTGGCCTTCCTGCTCAAGATCGCCAACGACCTGGGCATCGACCTGGAACAGAGCTACGTCTCCAAAATGGAGCGCAACTGGGATCGGACGTGGGAGAGGTGATTGGGGATTGGGGATTGGGGATTGGGTGTCAGGCTCCGAATCCCCAATCCCCAATCCCCAATCCCTAAATCCCCGACCGAATGTTCAAAATATCCCCATCCTGCACGGCGTAGGTTTTGCCTTCCAGGCGGAGTTTGCCCAGCTTTTTGGCTTCCACCATGTTGCCGGCGGCCATCAGGTCGGCGTAGGCGATGGTTTCGGCCCGGATGAAGCCTTTTTTGAGGTCCGTGTGGATGGCGGCGGCGGCGTCCGGGGCCGGGGCATCTCGGTCTACGGTCCAGGCCCGTACTTCGTCCTCGCCCACGGTGAAGAAGCTGATCAGCCCCAGCAGGGCATAGCAGCGGCGGATGGCCCGGTTCAGCCCCGGCTCGCTGATGCCAAAGTCGGCCAAAAACTCCACAGCCTCCTCCGGGTCCATCTGGGCGATCTCCGCTTCCAGGCGTCCTTTGAGGAAGAGGGTGTTCTCGTCCAGCAGATCGGCATAGACGGCCTCGACTTCGTCGTCGCCCCCATTGATCACCCGCAGGACCGGCTTCATGGAGAGCAACCCGAAGCCCCCCAGGATTTTGCCCTCCTCCGGGCTGATCTCCACATCCCGCAGGGGAATCTCCTCTTCCAAGGCCGCAAAGAGCCGTTGCAGCAGTGCCTCTTCGTCGGCCATGAGCTTCTTCTCTTCTGTGTTGCCCCGGTTGCGCTGACTGGCCAGACGCTGCAAGCGGTTGTCGATGGTGGTCATGTCCACCAGCATGAACTCGCCCTCCATCATCTCCAGGTCTCGGCCCGGGTCGATGGTGTCCTCCGGGTGGGGCACGCCCTCATCCTCGAAGGAGCGCACCACCAGCATGAGGGCGTCGTTGGCGGCCAGAGCGTTGAGCAGGGGCCCGCTGATGCCGGACTTGCCCGCGCCCTTGGTCAGCCCGGCGATGTCGTTGTAGATCACCGTGGCGTAGGTGGTCTTCTTGGGTTTGAACATGGCCGTGAGCAGATCGATGCGGGGATCCGGCACATTCACCACCGCGGTGTGGACTTCCAGTTGGCCGCTGGAGAAGGCGTTGGTCTCCGTGTTGCTGCGGGTGAGGGCGTTATAAATGGTCGTCTTGCCGCTATTGGGCAGACCGACGATACCGATTTTCATAGGATTTCCTTCCGGTTACAAGATAGGTTTCTCACCGCAAAGACGCGAAGAGCGCAAAGACAAAAAGAAAATCTTTGCGCCCTTCGCGTCTTTGCGGTGAATTTTTGTCAGTTTCCAGCGATTTGGCTCTGTTCCAACTCTGATTGGGCCAGGGCCACGGCCCCCAACAGTCCGGCGTCATCCCCCAGGGCGGCGGAGACAATTTCCAACTTCTGATAATATTCCGGCGACTTGGCCCGGCTGCGGATGGTGTCCCACACGGGCACGGCCAGCAAGCCCCCGGCATTCAACCACACGCTGCCGCCGATCACAATGCGCTCCGGGTTGAAGATGTGGAGCAGGTTGGTGATGCCCACGCCCAAGTAGTAGCCGGTCTGCCGAAAATGTTCGATGGCGAAAGGGTCGCCGGCGTGGGCGGCCTCGGTGATCATCTTGGGAGTGATGGCGTCAATGTCCCCGTTGACCGTGGAGAGCAGGCTGCTGGTGGCCCCCTTGCGCAGAGCCGCCTTGGCCCGGCGGGCGATCCCTGGCCCGGCGGCCAGATCTTCCAAGGTGCCCAGAATGCCTTCGGCGTTGGGCGCGTGCCGGGCCTCGATGGTCATGTGGCCCACCTCCGCCCCAAAGCCCCGCTGGCCCAAGAGCATACGGTTGTCCACAATGATGCCCCCGCCCACGCCCGTGCTGACCGTGAGGTAGATCATGTGGGCGACCCCTTGCCCGGCCCCAAAGCGGTGTTCGGCCAGCCCGGCCAGGTTGGCGTCGTTGCCCACGTAGATGGGGCAATCGAAGAAGGGGGTCAATTCGCCCAAAAGGTCCACATTCAACCAGCCGGGGATGTTGGGGGCGATGATCACCAGCCCGGCGAAGGGGTCCGTAGGGCCGGGCACGCCAATGCCGATGCCCCGGATCTGGTCCCATTCGCACGTTTTGCACACATCCCGAATCAATTGGCGGATGCGGTTCAGCACCGCGTCCCGGCCTTCAAACGAATTGGTGGGCACGGCGATACGCTTCTGGATTTTCCCGGCGCTGTCCGCCAGCACGGCCCGCAGTTGCGTGCCGCCCACGTCTACGCCGATGATCATGTCTTGTGTCATTTTCTTGTCTCCTCTGAGTGATAAGGATATTCTCCCTATTATCCCAATATGCCCCAATTTTGTCCAACGGCGTGACGGGTACAACGTCCTCATGGTATACTGGGGATTGGGGATTGGGGATTGGGGTGATCCACGAATCTTCACCAATCTCCACGAATCTCTCAATCTCTCAATCGCCACCAATCAACCAATCAACCAATCAACCAAGGACCAATCCCATGAACCCAAAAGGCAAAGTCGCCCTCGTCACTGGGGGGGCGCATCGGGTGGGGAAGGCGATTGTGTTGGCGTTGGCCAGGGCCGGGGCGGATGTGGTGGTCAATTATGACTCTTCGGACGCGGATGCTCGGCAGACTGTGGCCGAGGCGGAAGCCCTGGGTGTGGCCGGGATGGCGGTCCAGTGCGATGTGTCGGATCTGGCCTCGGTGCAGGGAATGGTGGCGGCCATCCGGGAACGCTTTGGCCGGGTGGATATTTTGGTCAACAGCGCCAGCCTCTTCGGCAGGATCAGCTTCCCCACGGAGGATGTTGAGACCTGGCACCGGGTCACTCGTATTTCGATTGACGGGGCTTTTTATGTCTCGAACGAAATTGCCCCCATGATGTTGGCCGCGGGGGAGGGAGCCATTGTCAACATCATCGACCTCTCCGCCACCCAGCCCTGGCCCAACTATACGGCCCATGCCGTGGGCAAGGCCGGTCTGCTGGCCCTGACCAACCAGATGGCCCTGGAATTGGCCCCAACCGTGCGGGTCAACGCCGTCTGCCCCGGCCCGGTCCTGGCCCCAGAAGGATACACCCAGCCTCAACTGGACCGCATCGCCAGCCACACCCTGCTCAAACGCTGGGGCCGCGGCGAAGATGTGGCCCAAGCCGTGCGCTTCCTGGTGGAGGCCGACTACATCACCGCCGACGTCATCCACGTGGACGGCGGCGAACGTTTCGGACACCGGAAAAGGTGAGCGGGTGAAGGGGTGAAGGGGTGAAAAATCCCCGGTCTCCCCTATTTTTGCCTTTTGCCTTTTGCACTTTGCCTTTTGCCTTGCCCTTCCCCCCTCAAATCAAGGAGCCAACTATGTTCATCACAAGAGAAGAACTGGAAAAACGGGAAAATGAGACCCTGGCCGCCTATGCCATGCGCAGCGGCGATAGCCAAGGCCGCGCCCATCCCGAAGCCGAGCCCGCCTACCGCACGGCCTATCAGCGGGACCGGGATCGGGTGATCCACACCACGGCCTTCCGGCGGTTGGAATACAAGACCCAGGTCTTTGTCTATTCCGAGGGGGATCACTACCGCAACCGGCTGACCCACAGCGTGGAGGTGGCCCAGATCGGGCGCACTATGGCCCGCACTTTGGGGGCCAACGAGGATCTGATCGAGGCCGTCTGCCTGGCCCACGACTTGGGCCATCCGCCCTTTGGCCACACGGGGGAAACCACCCTCAACGCGCTGATGGCGAACCACGGCGGCTATGATCACCAGAAACAGACCTATCGCATTTTGACCGAACTGGAGCATCGCTATCCCGACTATCCCGGCCTCAACCTGACCTATGAGGTGCGGGAAGGGGTGGTGAAGCATGACACGGACTATGACGTGGTGGATGCCCGGACGTACAGCCCGGACGAAAAGGGTACCCTGGAATGTCAACTGAGCAACCTGGCCGACGAGATCGCCTACAGCACCAGCGATTTGGATGACGGTCTGCGCAGCGGCATTTTGAACCCCAAAGCGGTGCTGGATTTGCAGATTGGCCGCCGGGTGGTGGCCACCCTGGACCTGGATGGCCCAGCGGATCTGGCCGACACCCTGACCCGGCACCGCTTCATCCGGCGCATGGTGGGGCTGATCGTGCAGGATGCCATCAGCGCCACCCACCTCAACATGATGGAGGCCAAGGTGGAGACCCTGGCCGATCTGCGCGCCTTGCCCGACAATGTTTCGGGCTATTCCCCGGTGATGGCCGTGGAGAATGCCGAACTCAAACGTTTTCTCTACGCCAACTTCTACCGCCATTATCGGGTGGTGCGCATGGCCTTCAAAGCCGACCGCATCATCCGCCAGCTTTTCGGGGCATATATCGAAGAACCGGCCCAATTGCCCACGGAGACCCAACGCCGGGCGGATGAAAGTGGCTTGGGCCTGCACCGTACCCTCTGCGACTACCTGGCTGGCATGACCGACCGCTACGCCGTCCAAGAACACCGGCGGCTCTTTGACCCGGAAGAGCGGGTGTAACGGGTCGGATTTCGCCGCAAAGGTGCCAAGAAGACAGAGAGAAGTCTTGCCTCTCTTCGCCTTCTTCGCGCCTTTTCGGCGAAATTGCCAGTTGCCTGCAACATATCCGGGCTGGGGAACGTCCTAAACATTATGCGCCAATAGAAGGCCATGAAAATCCAAACCAATCAAATTTCCAGGAGAAAAAAGCTCATGTCTGTCCGAAGAAAATTGCCCCTGACCCTTTTTATGCTTATCATGCTGGCCCTTGCGGTCGGCGGCTGCACCCTTGGCTCGACCCCAACGGCCATTCCCACCCCCACGTCCATCGCCATCCTGCCCACGGACGCGCCCACCCTGGCCCCGACTGTCGCCCCGACCGTGGCCCCCACCCCCACGCCCGAACCGACCGTGCCCGCCCCCATCACCGCGGAGGATGCGGCCAACCTGGCGTACACAGGCATCTACACCGAGGCCGTGCAGCTCATCGACGGCAAGTTTGAGGGCGACCCCTTTGTCCCCGGCAGCGCATCCCGGCCCACGGTGATGTTGCTGCCCGACTTCTTCGCCCAGGGAGATCTCAACGGCGATGATCTGGCCGACGCGGCCACACTCTTGGTGGAAAACTCCGGCGGCAGCGGGGCCTTCATCTACTTGGCCGCCCTGCTCAACGGCGCGGACGGCCCGGCCAACGCCGCCACGGTCCTGGTGGGCGACCGGGGCAACCCCAACAGCCTGACCATCGCGGACGGCACTATCGTCCTCAATTTCCTCACCCAAGGACCGACGGACCCCATGTGCTGCCCCACCCAACCCCTCACCCAGACCTATGCCCTGAATGACGGGGTGCTGGATCTGCTTTCCGAAGAACCTGCTTCCATCAGCGCGGAGGACGCGGCCAACCTTGCCTACACGGGCATCTACACCGAAGCCGTCCAACTCACCGACGGCATCTTTGAGGGCGAGCCTTTTGTTGAAGGCGGCGCATCCAGGCCCACAGTGACCCTGCTGCCCGACTTCTTCGCCCAGGGCGACCTGAACGGCGATGGCCTAGCCGATGCCGCGACCCTGCTGGTGGAAAACTCCGGCGGCAGCGGCACCTTCTTCTATCTGGCCGCCCTGATCAACGGCCCGGACGGCCCGGTCAACGTTTCCAGCATCATGGTGGGAGATCGAATGGGCCCGAACAGCTTGACTATCGTGGATGGTCTCATTGTGCTGGACACCATCATTTCAGGCCCGGACGATCCCATGTGCTGCCCCTCTTTGGCCGTGATCCAGACCTATGCCCTCAAAGACGGCGCACTGGAGATGACTTCCGAAGAACCGGTGGCGGCTACGTCCGCCGACATGCTGGCTGACACCAACTGGCAGCTTCAGATCATCCGCCAGCCCGACGGCACCGAGCAGATCCCGGCAGATCCCACCGTCTTCACCCTGGCCTTTGAGGCCGGCAGCATGGGCGGCAAGGCTGACTGCAACAACGTCAGCGCCACGTACGAAGTGGATGAAACCGGCAGCATCGTCCTCGGCCCCATGATCACCACCCTGGCCATGTGCGCCCCGGATTCGCTGTACGACGCCTACACCCAAGCCCTGGGCCAAGTCACCGACTACAGCGTGGCGGATGGCACGTTGACCCTCATCTTTGGTGAAGAGGGCGACGGCGCGCTGGTCTTCATCGCTCAATAGTCCAAGACAGAATCCTCGTTAAAAGAACCGGGGGGCATCGAGATCATTTCGAGATCTCAATGCCCCCGGTTCTTTTACGTCGAGGCGTTCACACCCCAATCCCCAATCCCCAATCCCCAACCCCCAATCCCCAATCTCAAATCGAGGACCCCATGACCCAAAACACAACCGACCTGGAAACCTTCCTGTCCCGCCCCCTCCTGGCCCGCCTGGGCACGGCCAACCCGCAGACCGGCCAGCCCCACGTCACCCCGGTCTGGTATCTGTGGGAGGAGGGCACCCTGTGGATCAGCGTCTTCCGTAGCACCCGCAAAGGTCGGGAACTCCTGGCCAACCCCCGCTGTTCCGTGGTGATCGACGTGGACGAGAGCGGCCTCTCCCTGCGCGCCGCCCTCTTCGAAGGCACCGCAGACCTGCTCACCGGCCCGAATGACTTCAACACAGAGATGTTCACCCGCATCTACACCCGCTACCTCGGCCCGGATGGCGTCCTGGCCACCGACCCCCAGGAGTGGATCCACTCGCCGGAGAATCTGCTGGTCAAGCTGACGCCGGAGCATGTCTATACTTGGTAGTCCCGTGCTAAAGAAAACAGAGGGGGCATCGAGATCTCAGGAGATCTCGATGCCCCCTCTGTTTTTTGACTGCATCAAATTTGAATTCCTGGTTTGTGGTCAGCCTGGCGTGTATCAGGGTGATCTGATGCAAATGCATCATTGACAAGGGTGATATAATAGAGACACAACCTAGATTGGTTTTTGGTTCCCCAAGGAGGCGAGAATGCTCCTGGCTCTCTTTACCATTACTTGTACGATCCCCCGCCACCCGTTGAGGCCCTTCGCACTTTTCATTGCCCAATGCCCCATCCGAGTTTATATCTCTTCGCCCGCTCCTGAACGCGCATGCCGCTTGTCTTTGCCTCTACCCTGCTTAACATCGCCGAGTTCGCGCTTGTTGTCGATAATTTGAACCGTGTCCCCGCCGCAGGCGAGGCCCTTATTTGTCGCATCCCATCTTTTTGAGCTGGATTGTTCTCCGGAGCGGTGTTTTTCTGCACTGCACAGGAACGGAGGTGGCGCAATGGGGATCAAATGTGAGTGGCATGTACTTTTGGCCGACGAAGACTGGGACAAGGAATCCGCGCCGGAAAGCTTGTTGGCCCAGTATTGTCATGAGCAATCCTCTGAAGAGAGACGACCCCTGGCCCCAGCGTGGATCGCCACGCTGGTTCTGGCAGGGATCATCGTGTTGGGGAGTGGTCTTACTCTTTGGTGGCAGGCCCAGGTCGGTCTGTCCAAAATCGAAGGAGAGTTGAGTCAGTCCGTGGCCGCGGAAGAGGCTCTGTGTGAATTAGGCAGCAGGGCGCATTTGGACAACCCGGCGACGATCAACTGTCCCGACCTCACTGAACCCGGCCAGACCCTGGGTGCGGGACCGCCCCCGTCCGTTGAGATCACGGATTTTGACCTTCTGAGCGACATGGCCCTGGTCTCCCTGCGCACTGTGTCACCCAGCCGGCCCTTGCCGGCCAGAGAGATCCGTTTTTACCGTCAAACAGGCGTGGGCTGGCAGCCCACGGCCCTGGACAAACGGTTCTGGGGCAGCGAATCATCCCTGGAAAGCGAATTCTTTGTCTTCAACTTTCGCTACCGGGACAGACAGACCGTGTTGACTGCCGCGCCTCTGTTGGATCAGCGCTATCGGCAGCTACACGATCTGATGGGATTGACCCTGCCATGTGGGGAGCAGGCGACTGTCGAACACAAGATCCTGGTATCAATCGTGCCTGTTTCGATGAGACAGGCCATGTGGCGCTCGGAAGAACATATGGCTCTGATCCTGCCGTCACCATTCCTGCTGCCTGTGCCAGAGTCCATCACCGACGCAGACGTACTGGTGGAAGGGGCCATCTATCTGTTGAGCGACGATGTCATTCGGCAAGTCATGCATCCTCGGCTCGGTGATGATCTCTACATTCCGAGCTACATCACCCGGGGTGTGCAACTCTGGCTGACTTGGGAGAGCGGCGATTCCCTCACCGAATATCGAGGGGATCTGGTGAACTGGCTATATAGCGCTCTGCCTTTCGGACCCAAACAACTTCCCGAACGCTTTGATGAGATATGTCAGGTCATGGCCATTTGGAATCAGTCCGGATGGGGCTTGGGTGTCTACCTGCCCTGTGACCTTGCCCCGCCCATCGTCTTGTCTCCCATGGTTCCGGCAACACACATTATGCATCTGTACACCCCTGTATCCGTACACTGGTCAGGCGTGTCGGATCCATCGGTCAAAGGGCAATCTCTGGCCGTGGCTACCGTCCTGGACTATGTGGCAGACGCGTTCGGCCCCGACGCGATTCCCGATCTGATACGGGCGCTTGGCGACGGCGCAAAATGGCAGCAAGTGACGGTTGACCAGTTTGGCCTGGACTACACAGCCTTTGAGGCTGGCTGGCACGCCTATCTTTTGGCCGAATATGGCGTCGATCTGACCACCCCAGCTATGGCCACGAGGCCACGGTGAGGTTGTTGTCAAAATCGTTGCACCTTCGTTCTGGTTTTGGAACTCCTTGGACTTCCAAAACCACACACTTTTGCCTTTTGCCTTTTGCACTTTGCCTTTTGCCATAGTCAAGCCTTGAAACAGCCGCCTGTGGTAAAATATCCCCCATGCAAACCCATCCCGCCCCACCCAATTCTCTCACCCCCGAAAGCTACGCCCACCACATCACCGCCCTCTGCGCCGCGGACCCGGATCTGGCCGGGGTGGTGGACCGCTTCGGCCCGCCCCCCTTTTGGACCCGTGAACCGGGCTTCGTCACCCTGGTCCACATTATCCTGGAACAGCAGGTCTCCCTGGCCTCGGCCCAGGCCGCCCTGGATCGGCTGAAGATCGAAGCGGACCCGCTCACGCCCCAAAGCCTCCTGGCCCTGGACGACGAAACCCTGCGCCGGGTTGGTTTTAGCCGCCAGAAGATCCGCTACGCCCGCCTCCTGGCCCACGCCGTCTTGACCGGGGAACTGGACTTGGACGGCATGGCGCACCTGCCCGATGCCGAAGCCCAGTCCGCCCTCACCGCCCTCAAAGGCATCGGCCCCTGGACCGCGGACGTCTACCTGCTCATGGCCCTGCGCCGGGCAGACATGTGGCCCATCGGCGACCGGGCGCTGGTCGTCGCCGCCCGCGAAGTCAAAGGGCTGGACCATGACCCCTCCGCGGCAGAGATGGGCGAGATTGGCGAAGCGTGGCGTCCAGTGCGGGCCGTGGCGGCGCGGATTTTGTGGCATCACTATTTGAGTCGATAGTGAGGGGAAAGGACTGGGATCTGGCCTTCGCCCACGCGGTCATGGCGAGGGCGGCGGCGGTGATGGGGGATGGGGAACTGCACGCAATCCACTACGCCGCGGCCCAGTCCACGGGTACGGCGATTGGGGATGAGGAGGATCGGGCGGTCTTTTTGGCGGAGTTGGCGAAGGTGCCGAATAGCGTGGTTTGACCCTGTTTGGGTATGCACCGTAACGTTGGAAACGAGACGGGCAATCCCGGAATGGGCCGGTTCTTCTCGCGCTAAGGCAGATTTGTTGGCCCATTCCGGGATTGAGGGGCGGATCGCCGCGTTCCGCCACCATTCCGGGAATGGGCCAACGCTTTTGACTCGACCCAAGATCGCCCGGCCCTTTCCCGGAATGTTCAGGTGCATCGAACGCTTGATGTCCTACACCCGGCAAACCCGTTTCGAGAAGATGACACACCCTCACCGTTTTTTCGGCGTTGCGATATTGCGCCAAAATGTGCTACGATAGGCAAACTATGACATACCAGAACGACACAACTCTGACCTGCGATTTATGCGAACAATCTGGGGCAATCTTGCGCATGGTTTCCCGAAGCTATGGGCAAGGCGATGATCTGCACGTCATCGAAAATGTTCCCGTGATCGGTTGCCCCCACTGCGGCGAGAGCTATTTGACTGCGGATACGTTGATCGAGATTGAGCGGATCAAGTCCCAGGACCAGACGACTCCAACGAACACGCTCGACTCCGTCGAATGGCACCGTCGATGGCAAGCGGGATTGGATCGGGAACAGTTCTTCGACGAGGTATTTGGACCCGATTCCAGCGACGAATCTCAGGATTAGGCGGTCTTCCATTTTGACACACCTCCCCAGCGCCCACCCCACCGGGCCATGATGATGTTTACCCACCTCCACGTTCATTCCCATTATTCTTTGCTCGGTGCGACCGCGTCCATCGAGGATCTGGTGGCGCGGGCGAAGGCGGACGGCCTCTCCCACCTGGCGCTGACGGATACGAATGCGTTGGTGGGGGCGGTGGCCTTTCAGCGGGCGTGCGGGGCGGCGGGGATTCAGCCCATCACGGGGATGGTGTTGACGGTGCAGCCGCCGGTGGATCTGCCGGGGCTGGATGGGTTGGGGGCGGGGCGGCTGGTGCTGTTGGCCGATGGGCCGGACGGCTACCGCTCTCTCTGTCGCCTGTCGTCGGCGGTGCAGGCCCGGCCCGACCGGGTGGAGGCGGTGCAGCGGGGGGTGGCGTGGGCGGATCTGCGGGCCAACCGGGATGGGCTGATCTGCCTGGTCGGGGGGCGGATGGATTGGTTGCAAACCTTGCTGGCCGGGGAGGATCAGGCGGCGGCGCTGGGCTATGTGGCTCGGCTGGCCGGGGTCTTTGATGCGAAACTCTTTTTGACCCAGGAGCGGCCTGGGGGGGAAGGAGGAAGTTTTGGCCCCCAGATCTACGATCTGGCCCGTCGCTTTGGGGTTGGGACGGTGGCTGTCCAACCCATTTACACCCTTTTCCCAAACGAAAAATCCAAGCTGAAACTGTTGGCCGCCATGGACCGCAACTGCCGGGTGCAGGAGGTGCCGGCGTCCGCCCTGCCCGATGGGGGGGATGCGGCGCTGGATCTGCACTGGCTTTCCCCAGGGCAGATGGCCGAGCGCTTTGCGGATGTGCCGGAGGCGCTGGCCCAGGCCGGGGAGATTGCGGAAATGTGCCGTCCGGCTTTGCCCGATGGCCGCCCGATCTGGCCGGTGTTGGATCTGCCCGCGGGCCAGTCGGCGGATGAGGCGTTGCGGGCGGCGGCGGAGGCTGGGCTGGTGGGGCGATATGGGGCGGACCCGGACCCGGCCATCCCCGCCCGGCTGGATGCGGAGCTGGCGGCGATTGGGCGGCATGGCTATGCGCCGCTCTTTTTGCTGGTGGCGGATGTGGTGCGCTACGCCCACAGCCGAGACATTCCGGTGAGCACCCGGGGCAGTGTGGCCAACAGTTTGGCGGCGTACGCGTTGGGCATCACGACCGTGGATCCGATCTTGCACGACCTGCTCTTTCAGCGCTTTTTGAACCCGGCACGCCGGGAGCCGCCGGATATTGATTTAGATTTTTGTTCCCGGCGGCGAGACGAAGTGCTGGGCTATATTCGGGACAAGCATGGGGCCGACCGGGTGGCTTTGGTGGCGACCATCAGCACCATGCAGGCCAAGTCTGCCGTGGGAGAGACGGCCAAGGCCTATGGGCTGGACAAGGAGGCCATCGCCGGGCTGCTGAAGCGGTTGCCCCGCGGCTGGCACCCAGACCCCCGGCGGCGAGAGCGCAAATCCGTGGACGAAATTTTGGCCGAGATCAGCGACCCGTTGCACCGGCGGGCCATGCGGGAGGGGTACGAATTGGTGGGCCAGCCCCATCACATCAGCGTCCACCCCGGCGGCGTGGTGGTGACGCCGGGGCCGCTGACCGACATCGTGCCCCTGCAATGGACGCCCAAGGGCTTCAACACCACCCAGTTCGACCACGGCGACGTGGAAGCCATCGGCCTGGTTAAGATGGACCTGCTGGGCATCCGCGCCCTGACCGTCCTGGCCGATGCGGCGGAGATGGTGCGGGCGCGGCATGATCCGACCTTTCGCACGGCCCGCATCCCCACGGACGACGGGATTACCGGTGAGATGTTGAGGTTGGGTGAAACCGTGGGCGTCTTTCAGTGCGAGTCGTCCGGGGCGCAGCGCACCTTGCGCCAGCTCAAGGCCCGCTCCGTGCAGGATTTGGCCGTGGCCAACGCCTTCTTCAAACCCGGCCCGGCCACCGGGGGCATGGCCGCCGCCTTCGTGCGCCGCTATCGGGGCGAGGAGCGGGTCAGCTTTCTGCATCCATCTTTGGCCCCGATTTTGGGCAAAACCCAAGGCGTGCTGCTTTTCCAAGAGCAAATCCTGCGGGTGGCCGTGGAGATCGCCGGGCTGGCCTGGTCCGACGCCGAACATCTGCGCCGGGGCATGAGCAAATTCCAGGCCGCAGAGATGGCGGCTTTGCGGGACAAATTTATCGCCGGGTGTATGCGTCCGGGCGGGCCGGGCTTTTCTGCGAAACAGGCCGAAACCCTGTGGACCCAGGTTGAGGCCTTCGCGGGCTACGGATTCAACCAAGGCCACGCCACCGCGTATGCGGACGTCAGCTATCGCAGCGCGTACATGAAAGCTCACTTCCCGGCGGAATTTTTGTGCGCCCGGCTGGCGGATTGGGGTGGCTTTCACCATCAAGCGGTCTATATTGCCGAGGCCCGGCGGCTGGGGATTGGGGTGCGTCCGCCGCATATCAACTACAGCGGAAGCCGGTTTGTATTGGGAACAGCACCCCCTCCCAGCCTCCCCCAGATTGGGGGAGGGGCAGATTTGCCGTCGATGGATCGCCATTCGCCATTCGCCATTCTTTACATGGGCTTGGGCCAAATCCGCGACCTGCGCCACACCTCCGTGCGGGCGATTGTGGCGGGGCGGCCCTTTGGGGATCTGCGGGATCTGCTGCACCGGGTCGATCTGCGGGCCAAGGAGATCGAGCATTTGATCTGCTGCGGTGCGCTGGATGGCCTGGGATCGAGCCGGGCGGCGCTGCTGTTTGAGGCCGACGAGATCCGCCGGGCGGGGACGGTGGCCCAGTTGGGCTTTGACTTTGGCCAGGCGGGCGGGTCGCCGTCCGTGCCCGCCGAGACCCCATCCCAGCGGGTGACGTGGGAGCGGCAGATTTTGGGACAGCCGATCAGTGTCCACCCAGTCCAGACCGTCACCCTGCCGCCGGATTGCGTCCCCCTGGCCGAGGCGCACTTGCAGCCGGGGCGGCGCATCACCATGGCCGGGGCGCGTCTGCCAGGGTGGACTG
Source organism: Caldilineaceae bacterium (assembly GCA_018003515.1). Taxonomy (GTDB): domain Bacteria; phylum Chloroflexota; class Anaerolineae; order Caldilineales; family Caldilineaceae; genus JAGNDO01. The sequence continues at coordinate 13,874 of JAGNDO010000015.1, read as the reverse complement.
GGGGCAAGGGCTTCTTTTTGGATGATGGGCAAAATTACATCACGGTGATCGAGCCGGAGGGGTCAAAGGCCCCGGCGGTGGGGAAGCCGGTCACGATCAGCGGGCGGTGGCGGGTGGATGCGTGGGGGGGCGGGGTGTTGCAGGGGGAGAGGGTTGAAGGGGTGAGCGGGTGAAGGGGTGAAGGGGTTGAGACGAAAAAGCGGGTCGGGTGCCTGGGTGCATCCGACCCGCTTTTTGTATGGCGAAGAAGTTCGACTTTTGGAAAAAGTCGAACTTCTGGGTGTCACGCACCATTGCGGTGCCATTTGCCCAAGGCCCAGCGCAGGCAGAGCAGGCCCAACAGGGTCACGATCCCGCTGGTGATGCCCACAGCCATCATGCCGCCCAGGGTGTAGAGGGGGACGCCGATCAGCGCGCCGGCCATGCGTCCTGTGCCGGATGCGGCTTTGTAGCCCGACATCATGGTAGCCCGGGCTTCGGGCAAGATCTCCGTGAAGAGGGAGATGGTGGCGACCATAGTGAACTCGAAGATGATGAAGAGCAGAAAGATGCCGACCAGGGCGGCCTCCAACCGGAAGGCCAGAAAGGGCAGCAGGACAGAGGCCCCGGCGGTAAGAATCATACCGCCCACAATGCTACGCTCCAGGCCGATGCGGTCCGACAGCCAGACGGTCAACCCCTCCCCGGCCAGCTCCGCCACGCCGATCACAATGATTGTGCTGCCCAGGGCCGCCAAGCCGACGGCGAAGATGTTCTCCATCCATACCCCATAGACCACAAGAACCAGATCATTGGCTCCGCTGATGGTGAGGGCGAAGAGCAACATGCCCGCTGTGCGGGGCGTGGCGAGCAGGGCGCGCCAGCCCGCAATCACCTCCCGGACCATGCTCTGTTTGGCCGGGGCGGGGCGCGTCTGCCGGGGTATCAGCCCACCCAGGACCAACACGGACCCCAGAATCAGCCCGCCCAAGACCAAGAAGGGCGACTGCCAGCCATACCCCTGCATGAGGACGCCGATCAGGGGGATACCGATCAGCGCACTGGCGGACCAACTCAGCTCGATCAGGCCCACAACGCGGCCTCGATAGGCGTAGGGCACATGCTGCCCGGCATAGGCTTGCAGGGCCGGATCAAAGATGTTGCGTCCGATGGCGGAGATGACCAGGGCCACGACCAGCACTGCATAAACGGGGAAGAGGCCGACGGCGATCAGGCTGGCCCCCATCACCCCCAGGCCCAGGAGCATAGCGAAGCGATAGCCCAGGCGGTCGATCATGGGGCCAAAGAGGGGGGAGATCACGCCGGTGAACTGATACGCGGCCAGCACCCCGGTGATAGCGGCAACGGGTACGCCCAGTCCGCGGCTGAGGGCGGGGGCGAAGGGGTAGATGAAGCGACGGGCCGTGTTGGCGATGGTCCGGGCCAGGGTGCCGGCGATGATCTGGGTGGCCAGATGGGGCGTGGGCGTGGGTGTGGGCGTGGGTATGGGTGCGGGCATGGCGGTGGAGTGCTTTCTTTGAAAAATACGCACTATTGCGCATACACAGGATGGCTCGATGCCCGGATAATGGGGGGGAGGGGTTGTGCTGTTGTGTGTTGGTTCTGCTGTTCTTGCCCACTTTTTCAACCAAAGGAGGTTACCATGTCTATCACGTCTCGTCCCAATCTGTCCCTGCCTGTTCGCGATCCTGTCCCCAAGCCTGCGCCGCGCCGGCCGTATACCCGTCCGGTCGTGGTGTGCGAGTTGAAGCTGGAGACTCGGGCCGGGTCCGCGCTGGGGGTGGATCCGCTGTTTGATCCGTTGAATGGGTTGTTTTTGAAAGGGTTAGGGGGTGAATGATGAACCGTAAACGAATGTTGACTCGCGTGAGCTTGATCTTGTTGATAGGTTTCGCTCTTCTGTTACCGACATCTCCTGCAAATGCGCAGGAATCAATTGTATCTGGGTGGAGCTACGCACAGTCGTTTGGGACAGATCCCAGTGCAATCGTTCCCTTGCCATCGAACTGGCGGATCGATAAGGCTACGAGCGTGCGTTCGGTGGGAACTTGGGCAGCCGCGGGCACTGTTACTGAGCTACGAGCGGGCGATGATATGTCATCAGTCGCTACGAATGGCATCTACAACTATGGTGCCGGACCAGCAGCCACTGCCACTGATCGGGCCATTGGCTGGGTCTCGTCGGGCAGTGCAACAAAAAGTGGAAACCTATATCTTTATCTTCGAAATAACGCGCCGACGAATAGCCTCGGCAAAGTTACCGTTTCATATGACGTGGAGAAGTACCGAAGCGGCTCGAATTCCGCGGGTTTTGCCGTTCAACTCTACTATTCAACTGATGGAAGCACTTGGACATCTGCTGGCTCCAACTTCTTGACAACCTTTTCTGCGGATGCAGATAACGCTGGATTTGCCAATGCTCCAGGGGCAACTCAAACGGTCTCTAATCAGGTTCTCACCCTGGCTACGCCGATTGCACCAGGAGGATCGCTTTACTTGGCGTGGAACTACTCTGTTATGTCAGGATCAACGTCAACAAACGCTCAAGGGCTTGGCATTGATAATGTTAGTCTGGGCTCACCATTGCAACCCACCGCCATCACCCTGCGCGGACTCTCCGCCAGCTCTGGCGGAACGGCTCTGCCGGTGATGGGGTTGGCGTTGGCGGGTCTGCTGGTTGGGGCGGTGGTGGTGCGGCGGAAATAGTGTGGGGTGCGACCTTTCCGGAAGGTGGTTGAGGCGCGGAAGATCTGGGTAGAGCTTCCGGAAAGAGTGTGTAGGTAGGGAAGTGGTGGGTCGAGACCATCCCGGAAGCTGCCAGCTTCCGGGATGGTTTTCGTCGTGGACTATACATGCGGCGGCAATGTTCGATTCTATTCAAGGTTGTAATTATGCCAAATATGACATACAATTCAATCCCTGACAAGAATTACAGACTTCACCACCGCAATGGGAGGAATCAAGATGGAAGCGACGAAGCGACGAAAGCTGGAAGAAGCTGGATGGAAGATCAGGTCAACCGAGGAGTTCTTGAATCTGATGCCTGAGGAGATCGCGTACATCAACCTCAAGATTGCCCTGGGTAACTCTGTGCGCCAGACGCGGGCCCACAAAAACATGACCCAGTCCGAACTGGCGGCCTTGCTCAAATCAAGTCAGTCCAGAGTGGCGAAAATGGAGGCGGGGGACCCCAGCGTTTCCCTGGACTTGTTGATCCGCTCATTGCTGTCCCTCGGCCTCAGCCGGGAGAACTTGGCCCTTCTGATTGCTGCCTAACATCCGTTCGGCCCTTGGTGGACAAGCCAAATGGGGTCAAGGTACAATACGGAAGTGAACCTGCATCAATCTGACCGCGATAGTGCGTCTTGGAGGTAATGATATATGGCAACACGGATGATTTCTCAGACAATCCCCCTCTTGACTGACCCGTTGGTACGCGCTGGCTTCTATCCCACGTCGGATCAGGCACTCAAGCAGATCGTGTTGGACTATGTCGATCGCCGGATTGTTTGGTCGCTGAACAAAGTGAGCCGCCTTGAAAAGAAACATGGTCTAACCTTTACCGAATTTAGCCAGGCGCTATCTGGCCGGGCAAGCATTGCGGATGAGGATGAGTGGATGGCCTGGGAATCGCTGCTCGATATGCTGGAGAGTTGGCGTGAGGCCAAGTTAGAGATCCAGCGCAGGGATGTTGGATGAATTTCTCTATTTTGCAAAGGGCGAATATCTGAACGAAGTGAGCGCTGACACATAGCAACCAAAAAGGGAGCGGTCACTCGACCGCTCCCTCTTTGTTTGCCGTGGATTTCCGAAATCTACTCCCCCGGCGTGAGGGAAAAGGTGAAGATGCCCAAAACCGTGGAGGCGGGGCCGATGCGGTTGGGGCCGGCGATGGGGAGGATGGTGTAGAAGTGGAGACCGGTCCCCGCCGCGCCGGTGTGGGTGTATGTTGGATCGGTGGCGGTGGCCAGGAGGGTGGCGGCGCTGGGCCGGAAGTAGGGGGAGGTGCTGCTGTGGATCTGGTAGCCGGTGGAGGTGAGGGGCTGTCCGTCCACGTCCGTGGTGATGGCGGGCCAGGTGAGGACGATGTCGGTGCCGCTGCGCTGGATGGTGGGGGCGCTGACTTGGGCCGGGGGCATGGGCAGGACGGCGTCCATGACTTTGAATACGTCCGTGTTGTCCAAATAGGGGCCGCGCACGGTGTCGGACCCGGTGGCGTAGGGGGCGAAGAGATCTGCGCCTGCGCCTTTGACATAAAGTGGAATTAGGCTGTTGACGTGGCTGCCGCTGTTCCAGGCCCAGTAGACGGTTTCGCCGCTATCGATCTCGTTGTTGCTATTTGTATCTGACCAACTGGCTCGAAGATCTGTGCTGGTGACGATTTTTTCCAAGGCCAGGGTGTCGGCGTTGATGGGGCCGAGCAGGGCGACGTTGGGGAAAATCCCCGGCCCGGCGGTGAGGTAGCCGGTCTCGTGGTCGCCGGTGACGATGACCAGGGTGTTATCCCATGTGGCGGGGGTGGTTGTGTCTTCCACCCAGTTGATGACGGTTTGCACCGCTTCGTTGAAGCCGATCATTTCGCCGATGGTCTGGTCCAGGTTGTTGGCGTGGGCGGCCCAGTCTACCGCACCGCCTTCGATCATCAGGGTGAAGCCTTGGTAGTCTCGTTCGAGAACGGTGAGGGCGGCGGTGGTCATTTGGGCCAGGGTGGGGTTTTCGGGGTTGTGGCCGAGATTATTGGCCAAACGATAGTCGATCTGGCCGTCTGCGCCCCCAAAGAGGCCGACCAAACGGGTGACTTTGCTGTCAAGGGCCGCAGTCTGCAAACGGGTTCCCCCATCTTCAAAACCAGCCAAGCGCTCGACAAAAGCGAAAGAGTGCGAAGCATCCTCTGTCACTAGTTTGCTTCGCATAGCCAAACTGACGTAAACATTGGGCCAGGTGGGGTGACCGCCGCCGATGATCACATCCAGGCCGGGGAGGGTGGGGCCGTGTGCGCCGCCATACCCCGTGTCTGTGGATGCGCCCGTGGTGGCCGGATTCCCCCACAGCCCTTCGTCACCGATGGCGTAGCCGTTGCCCCGGGCGTCGTTGTGGGCTTCCCAGGCACCGGGGGTGGCGTGGGAGATTTGGACGGTGGTGACTGCGCCTACGGCTTTGGATTGCAGACGAGCTTTTTCGGTGATGGCGTAGAGGCGATTGCCGTCACTGTCCACGCTGATGCGCCCGTTGGCAGTCTTGATGCCCGTGTAGAGGGCGGTGGCCGCGGCCGCGCTGTCCGTGGATCCGGACTGGATAGTAGAAAAGGTCGCCCAAGCACTGGTCGGGTCGTAACTGCCGCCCAGGGGGAAGGTGGACATGGCGTAGCGGGTCCAGCTTTGGTAGATGGGGGTATTGCCGGAGTAGAGATTGGCGGCTTCGATTGGCTTGTAGCCCCAGCCATCGGCGATCATGAGGATCACATATTTGGCCGTGGGGCAGGTGGGGTCTGGGGTGAGGCGGCGCACTTCCTGGCCGGTGATGTAGTTGGAGGTCCAGGCGTAGAGGTCGCCGTTGAAGGGAATCAGCTCAGCATACCAAGTGTTGCGGTTGCCCAGGCCGCTGCCGCCCACCTGTTCCCAGCGCAGGATCGTGCTGTTGGGGATCAGGGTGCCGTCCGTGCGCCAGACTTCCACGCCGGTGGTGGTGTTGTAGACGCCCACGTAGATGTGGCCGTCAAAGGTGGTGCCGCCGTCCACGATGGTGCCGCTGTTGCGCTTGTCTCCGTCCATGCTGGGGATGTTGACCTGGGTCCAACTGTCCGGGTTGCCCGTGGGGCTGCGCAGGATCACCATGCCGTTGGGGCTGACGTGGGAAATATAGATGTAGTCGTTCAGTTCGCCCAGGATGTCTACGCGGATGCTGCCGACTGGGCCTTCAAAGACTTGGGTCCATTCGGGTCTATCTGCGTCAAGATCTAGGGTGCGGTAGAGGCTGGCTACGTCGGTTGACGTCCATCCCCCTGTGCCAAAGTATAGAGCATCCTTGAAGACCAATCCTGAATAGGTCCCACCGTTGGCCGTAGTGCCAAACCCACCCACATTTTTCTGTGCCCAGTCTGTGCCATTTGAGGTACACCAGACTTGGGTACCGCTTGCGTTGACTGTGCCGCCGCACAGATGATTATCAAAAACCTGCATGTCTTTGAAGTTGACGTTGTAGATTGTGCCGAATCCGTCCGTATTGACCTGTGTCCAACTGTTGGGATCGCCCGTGGCACTGCGCCAGACCTGGGTGCCATAGGTGCTGGTTCCGCCATTGGCTGTGCTGGCATACAGATAGCCGTTGAATCCGGCCAAGCTGTCGATGTGGTCGTTCTGGGTGATGTTGGCGTGGCCGAAGGGCTTGCCGTCGATGGCGATCACCTCTTGCCAGTCATCTTGATCGTCGGGACTGCCGTTTACGGTCCGCCACAGGCGAGCGCCCAGGGTGTTGTCCGCCTCCATGCCCACATAGAGGTGATCTGCGTAAACGGCGACTTCAAACCCTTCCTCGCTGGCGAAAGGTTCAGCCCCCGTGCCTACGCCAATGCCAAAGCCGCCTTCGTTGACTTGGGTCCAAGTGTAGCAAGCGGCAGGCGGGGCCGCTGGGGACGCGGAAACGGGATCGGGCCAGAAGCACAAACCTAGCGCGAGGAAAACCAAACTCAATTGGGCAATGCGGGTAAAGGGATCCATGGGGCGGATTATAGCACAAAACCTTGGCCGCGTCGGTTTGCACTTCGCTTGCGGAGTGGATACAATCCAGGGTGTCTCCACTCATCCGCCATCCCTGGTCTGCACCCATGCCCCACTCCTTGTCCGGTCCCATTTCTCGACGACGATTTTTGCGCCACAGCGCTACCGCGGCCACGGGTCTGCTCTTGACCGCGTGCGCCGATCCCCTCTTTGTCGGCCCCAACAACGCCTGGGTCACCCCCACACCCACGCCGACGCCCGTCCCCACCCCCATCCCCCTGCCCACGGCCACGCCGGAGCCGGATGCGCCCCTGGCGGTCAAGCTGGGGCAGATGATCATGGTCGGCTTTCGGGGCAAGGGAGTGGCCGACGACAGCCCAATTGTGCAGACGATCCGGGATCGGCACCTGGGCGGCATCGTCTTGATCGACAACGCGGACAGCCGGGATCAACTCCTGGCCCTGACCACGGCCCTGCAAGCCGCGGCCTCGGATCTGCCCCTGCTCATCGCTATTGATCAGGAGGGGGGGCGGGTGGCCCGGCTGCGGGAGGCCAACGGCTTTGACGCCTCGATCTCGGCGCAAATCCTGGGCAAGCAGGACGACGTGGAGGTCACCCGGTCCCAAGCCGAGGTGATGGCCAAGAGTTTGGCCGAGATGGGGATTACCCTCAACTTGGCCCCGGTGGTGGACCTGAACCTGAACCCAGCCAGCCCCATCATCGGCGGCGTGGGACGCAGCTTCTCCGCCGACCCAGAAGTGGTGACCCGTCACGCCCGGGCCTTTGTGGAGGCCCACCATGCCCAGGGGGTGGGCTGCGTGCTCAAGCACTTCCCCGGTCACGGCAGTGCGGCCGGGGACACCCACTGGGGCCAGGTGGATATTTCCGACACTTGGCAAGAGAGCGAACTGGACCCCTATCGGGCCCTGGCTGACGAAAAACTGGCCGATGTGGTCATGGTGGGCCATCTCTTCCACCGAGATCTGGACCCGGACCATCCGGCCAGCCTCTCTCGGCCCATCATCGACGGTCTGCTGCGGGGTCAACTTGGCTTTGGCGGTGTGGTGATGACCGATGATCTACAAATGAAGGCCATCACCGATAACTATACTTTCGAGGAGTCTGTCACCCTGGCCGTGGAAGCCGGCGCGGACATTTTGCTTTTCAGTCAATACCGGGTGGGCGGCGAGAATCTGGTGGAGAAGGCGGTGGATCATTTAGCCGGGCTGGTGGAGGCGGGAGAGATCGACATGGCCCGCATCAACGCATCTTATCGGCGGATTTTGGCGTTGAAGATGGGGTTGGGTGTGGCGAGGGATGCTGCATGAACCATCCTGGAAGCTGCCAGCTTCCAGGATGGTGTGGACACAAAAGGCCCCGACACGACGAATCGTGTCGGGGCCTTTTGCATTTCAATGGGCAACGACTACCGGCGGCGAATCCAGACCAAAGCCAAAGCCGCCAGTCAGACAATTTCATCTTCAATCTGCCGCGGCCAGCTTCGCCTGCACTGCCTGGACAAAGGCGGCGTGCTGCGGGCTGGCCAGGCCGGCTTGCAGGGTCGCCAGCACCTGGGCCAACTCGCCGGCCAGCAGGGCCGGCACGTCCAGCCACAGACCGGGGAAGACCAGGCTGCGCACGACCCCGGCCTCGTCTGCCGGCAAGGGTTCGTAGCGCCCCTGGTGCAGGGAAAGCCAATCGATCTGCCCCTCGTAGATGCGCCAGACCCCATATTCCTGCACGCCATGCCGCTGGTAGACCCGCAGCTTGTCGTGCAGATCGTAGGATGCGCTGCTGGCGGCGATTTCCACGATCAGTTCAGGCGGGCCGGCCACATAACCATCCGCGCCGATGGTGGACGCGCCGCCCGCCCCACGCTCCAGGCGCAGGAGGGCGTCGGGTTGGGGCTCGTTTTCCAGGTCAAGGCGCACGCTGGTGTTGTCGCCGATTCCGGTTCCAGGTGTGGCAGTGCTATACACAAAGAGCCAGCCCATGATCTGGGCATGGGGCTGGCCATGAACATCGTAGCGCACGGGTGATGGCATGTACACAACTCCCTCTATCAATTCAGCCTTCTTGAGATCCGGCATGGCATCGTAGCGCCGCTCGAATTCGTAGCGCGTCAAGCGATCCCCCGGTGTCAGGGCCAGGATAGCTGCTTCTGTTGGGTCGCCCCGGCCGGCAACCTGGCGCGAACGGTGTTTGCGCCCCTGGTCGCTCTCGGAATAGTCTTGCACCCTTGTCGGGTTCATCACACTCATGCATCCACCTCCTGCCTGCACGGGATCAGCGTCTGACCCTAGATCAGCAGGCTTCTGATTATTATACACAATCTGCCCTCGCGAGGAAAGCAATCCCGATCACCGGCAATTCTCAGGTGTGAGAAGGCCCCGGCACGTTTCTGCGCGCCAGGGCCTTTTGCATTCCGATGGGGACAACGACTACCGACGGCGAATCCAGACCAGGGCCGCGGCGGCCAGGCCGATCACCGCGACGAAGAGGGCGTAGGGGGTGAAGGAGGTGGTGGGTACGCTGGCGGTGAGGGAGACGAGGGTGATGGCGGTAGTGCCATTAGTCCCGGAAAGTATCAGGACAGGATTGCTTGTTCCGCCATCGGCTGTCCGTGCGGACATTACCTGACTTGGTGTTCCCACAGTGTCGCAGAGTCCTGGAACGCCACTTCGAGCGCGGATGGCCAGAGTTAGAATTCCGTCACCCCGCAGTTGAGCCTGCGCGTACTGGGCGAATTCAGTGCTGGAGGCAAAGGTGACCGTGCCACCTGAAGCAACTTGGGGCGACGTGGTGTTTAGATTGGTGTCAAAGGGAGGACGATTTGCCTGGAGGATGGCACCATTCCCCTCACTCCAACTATCGCTGCTTGAACCATACAATTCCATGGTGATTTTCCCGGATGATGGAGACGCCGCGGTTAGTTGTAATTCGGCCGAGGTGATGGAGGTGCTGGGGTTCACAAGAGAAGAATCAAGTGTATTGAAGTCAAACTTGAGAAAGGTTTCGTTCTGGGAAGCACAGGTACCATCTGGGCTTCCTCCCGCCCGTACATTGAGGAGATTCTCAATATTTAGCTGAGAGGCATTGTCATCGTAGACGGCGAAATCATCGGCGGTTGGCACAAATGATGTGGCTGCCGATGCCATGTTGCTGACAACAGCCAGTAGGATCGCTACGGCGACGAGCATGATGGAGAGTTGTTTACGGCTAAACTTGTGGGGAATCATATTATTTCTCCTAGAGAGCGTTGCTCACTGAATGGTCATTTGCTGGATAAATGTGCAAGTTAGGGCCATACAAATGGTGTCGTGTTGGTCATGCAAACAAAATAGGGATAGCCGATCTGGACGGAAAAGTCACTGCTGAAGGGATCATCTACTTGATAGGTGATGAATCCAAACGCAGGTTCATAGGTCAGCACCTTGGCTACGTTCCCCATCGCCGTCGCCAGATCGGATGCGTGGCCTCCGTCTAGGTCAGATTGATCGAGGGGTATGGAAATATAGTTGAACCGGCAGCTCGATGCTGATCCAACAAGATTGAACTCAACGCTGCCTGCGTCCGGCACGTCGCCCACCAATGAATAGGCGCTTGATGAACTGCCCTCCACCAACACAAACAGGGGATCCCCTACCTGAATCGAAAAATCACTGCTAAACGGATCGTCAGGATCATAGGTGATGAAACCCGAACCGACATCATAGCGCAATACCTTTTTGACCGTGACCGAGCTGCTCGCGTTGATGCTTGCCAGCAGTTCCGATGCCTTTGACGTACCGTTATCCAATACCATCGTCAGCGCATTATACTTGCCGACGACGGCCACCTCACCAAGCGCAGCACCGTACACCGTCTGAAGTGTCCACGCCGACCCTGCCAGCATGGTGAGAATGGACAGCAGCGCCGCTGTCCATCCAAGTATTCTGGGAACACCTGTGATCTTTCTCATGTGAAGACTCCTTATCCGTTCGCTATCTGGCCACAAAGGGCAGGTATTGCGTGAAGGCGTTAAGCGGTGCCGGCGGGCTTTCGCCATCGTCTTCATGGGAAGACTCGACCAGCGAGCCAGCTGAAAGCGCAAAGTGGAACACGCCCACCCGTTTGCCCACGGCACTGGAACGCCCCGCACTATCCACGGCGAGTACGACATAGTAGCGATTCTGTCCGCCGACGAGCGCGGCGCTATCAGTATAGCCGGTTTCAGTATTGGTGCCAATCTGGTTTTCAGCCTCCGGCGTGAAGTAGGGGCGGCTGTCCCGGTAGATCACGTAATGGTCAATGGTCGTCGCATTGCCGGATAGATCCTGGTTCACTTTCGACCAGGTCAGAGTCACATTGGAACCGCTGGACCCGGCACGCAGCGTGGAGACAGACGCCGGCGCGGACGGTGCAGAAACAGTGATCGTCTGCGGCGCGATTTCTGGGTTCGAGGCCGGATAGGTGGCCGACGTGCTGCCGTCGCTGGCCTGGATGTAGTACGAAAGCCCGGCCACGGTCACATCCAGGGCCGGGATGGTGGCCTGATAGTAGTCCCCGGATTGTTCCATGTTGATGAACTGCCAGGAACCGGTGCCCACCCGATAATACAGAGTGCCACTATGCACCGGCACATGGTCAACCACAGACGCCTGCACCGTGAGCGCCTGGCCCGCCAAGGCTGTGGTGACCGCAGGCGGATACATCTCCACACTGCTGGCCAGGAAGAAGGTGCTGAAGTGGCTGGTGGCAAAGGCCACGGTCTGGGCCTCGGTATCCACATCACAGCCGGCGAACTTGACCACTCCGTTGTCCAGGCTGTAGGCGCATACGGTGGACGATGTGGCGGCCATGCGAGTCGTGGGCGGTTCGTAGCTGAAGGTGACATCGACCGGCTGGGCAAAGGTGTTGGTGCCGTTGGCCATGCTCAGGTTGAAGCTGGTATCTGTGCCGGTCATGCCGGGGGGCAGGCTTGGCGTGGAAGCTGTGGACACCTGCAGCGTGGTGTTGTTGACCACGGCTCCGGCTGGCACTTCCACCACCAGACCCACGGCAAACTCGAAGGCGTTGTTCTGGTTGGCGGTCACGTTACCCTCCAGAATGGCTTGGACCGAGAGGCTGAAGGGATTGTCCGCCGGGGTGCTTTCGGGCAGGGTGGCCAGACCATTGCCGCCGCTGTCCAGCACCTGAAGGTAGTATTGCACCCCGTTGGCCGTGCGGTTGGCCGGGATCCAGGCCGAATAGATGCCGCTGGCCAGGGTCATGGCCTGTTCGGTGTAAGTTGTTCCGCCCAATCCCCGGTAGAAGAGCTTGACCCCGGCCGCGTTCAAATCCGCCGCCACCCGCACGTTGACCAGCACGGGTCGCCCGGCAATGGTCTGGGTCTTCTGGATGTACATGACCCGGGGCGGTCGGGCGAAGGCGATGGCGGATTCGTTTCCGGAGGAATCGCGGAACTTGGCATAGATGTACTTGGTGCCGTCGGTGTGGAACTGTTTGGTGGTGGCGTAGGGTTCCCAGGTCAATTGGGCGGGGAATGTGTGGTCGTCAGTAATGAGCATGTCGGCGGGGGCGGTCGCGGAGAGAGCCAGATTCAGGATGGGATCAATAGTTGTACCGGCATAACCGGCTACACTAACGCCAATACCTGTTGGACCAAAGATAGGAGCGGTGGAATCTATTCCCCGCATAGGCGAAACATTTACGTTACCTTTGAGTAGATTATCGTCAAAGTCGTAAATGCGACTGAGTATAATTCTAGCATCGGTTGTGCCCCACCAGTTATTGGTGGCATCAAAGGTAGTGTTAGCGGCTCCTTCATACCAGAGGGTGAAAGGAGAGTTATTATCATGGATGCTATTGTTGCTAAGTGAGAAGTAATTGTTGGGGATTCGGATCACTCTGCTTTGGGCATTTGTTCCACTGTTTCCCGTGATGATATTCCGTTCAAAGGTGCTGCCGGTTGGTTCACAATTGTACGAGTTTTGAAATCGAATGCCTGATGTAGCAGCATAGGAGTTGTCATTGAGGCGATTATTGGTAATGGTATTATCTGTTATCGTGAATGTGCTACAGTCGATATAGAGGCCAGCGCCAGATCCTCTGTTTTGAATTGTATTGCCTGAGATCGTATTGTTGGCGAGTGTAACCGAAGGACCGGACCCTCCCCACATATTGCCAATCCAGACACCGGCTCCCCCGTTGTAGTTGCTATAACTGCATTGGGTGAGATTGTCGTTTATAGTGTTGTTGGCGATGGTCACGGTTCCACCTCTTACGTACACACCTCCGCCACCATTTCCCCCATCTCCACAGTTGTTGGCTTGGTTTTCTCGAATGACGTTGTTGTTAATTAGAATGGTGCCATCAGATATGTTGATTCCGCCTCCCCCTGTGCCGTATTGTGTGCAACTGGATGCACTGATGTTCCCTTGAACTGTATTGCCACTAATGGTTCCCGTTGTTGTGGATGATGAGATGCTGATGCCACCACCGTTGTTTACGGATGCGTTGTTAGTAATTGTGTTATCAGTAATCGTCACTGTTCCGCCACTGACGCTGATTCCGCCACCATCCTTGCAGTATCCGCCGTTTGAGTTGTCATCAATGATATTATTGTGAATTGTGGTGGCATAGCCTCCCGATATGGATATGCCCGCTCCGTTGGGAGAATCCACACCGTGGACATGGGAGAAGTCATTATTTCTGATAGTGCTTCCCTCGACAGAGATTTCTCCAGAGCCGCTAACACGAATGCCTCCCCAGCGATTATTGCGAACAGTGCTGTTGCTGATCTTCAAGCCGGATGTGTTTTCAACTCGTATGCCTGCTTGGGCACTGTCAGCGATTTCACAATTATCAATGAATGGGGCGGCAGAAGCGATTTGAATAGCACCTGTTGCGCCACCCCCGCCTCCGTAGAGAATCTGGCAGTGCTGTAGGATACTACCTCCGGTGTAGTTGTCTTCAGCATCGAAAGTGGCGTCTGAGCTGTTATCCGTGAAACTGATAAACTGCCAGTCACCCGCATCAGGGCTTGTCTGATTGGATGTGAAAATGACTGGATCACTGGCTGTGCCACGGACCACCAGAGTTCCGTTTACTTGCAACCCTTTATCAGTTTCAAATTGAACTTCGACTCCTGCTTCTATTGTCAACGTGACACCAGGA
>JAGNDO010000063.1 GCA_018003515.1 Caldilineaceae bacterium | reverse complement strand
CACGGCCATGCGGGCACCGGCGTAGTTGTCGATGGAGACCACGGAGATGCCCGCCTGGGGTTGCATGGTCAAATAGATGGTCGGGATGGACAGATCGACGGCCCACTCTGCCACCCAGGAGCGGTTGTCACCAATTTCAGGGACCGCCCAGATAATGCCATCCACATGTCTGGATTTCAACGCATCGATGATGGGAGAGATGTCGTGGGTCTGAAAGTGAGGGAGGCCCTTTAAGAGGAGCGAATAGCCCGCATCCTCCGCGGCGCTGGCAATCCCCTTCAAGGTGCGGGAGGGGCCGACAAATTGCAGCCCAGCCGTGACCACGCCCAGGGTGTAGCTACGTTGCTGAATCAGGCTGCGGGCCAACGCGCTGGGTTGATAGCCCAGCTCGTTGATCACCTGCTGCACCCGCTGCCGGGTGGCATCGGCCACATCCGGGCGGCCATTGACCACGCGGGAGACGGTCTGGGTGGAGACGCCGGCGGCTGCCGCCACTTCTTTGATTGTCGGTCGCTTTGATCTTGTCGCCATGATGGGCAAGTGAGGGTGTTATCGTTCCTGTTATCGTTCCCGTTATCGATAACATTCTAGCAGGGTTGCAAAACAAAGTCAAGATCCAATTTTAGAAAAAGACCACGAGTTTTACGAATGACACGAATTTTTTGTTGGGTTGTGATAAATGGGTAAGGGTTTGGGTGGGGCTTTTCAACGAGAAGGCTAGCGCAGGTTGAGTAGCCGCCGCCGAGATTTCCGCTGACCATTCACAGACTCGGCGGCGTATCGCTTGTACTGAGTGCGAAGCGTATCGAAGTGAAACCGCAGCGGGTCGACCCGCTGCGGTTTCGATACGGCCTAGCCTCCATTCGTATTGTACCAGTTTTGCCGACTCGGCCTACTCAACCTACGCTGACCTAGCGGCACTGGCGACTCTTGAAAACCCCTACCCATTTCAAAACAAACAAGGGCGATCCCGCAGGATCGCCCTTGTCCCTCTATCTCAATTCTCTATCTCTATCTCGCCAAAATCAGTCATCGCCGTAAGCGTACGCCTCCAAACCATGCTCGGCTATGTCCAGACCCTCGGCCTGCTCTGCGTCGCTGGCCCGCAGCCCCATGCTGGACTTGAGGAAGGCGAACATGGCGAAGCCTGTGCCCAAAGCCCAGGCCAGGATGACCACTGCGCCCAGGGCCTGGATGCCGATCTGGCTGAAGTTGCCCGCAATCAGGCCGCTGACGCCGCCATAGGTGCCGTCAGCAAAGACGCCGACCATGAGGACGCCGAAGAGGCCACAGAAGCCATGCACGGCCACCGCGCCCACGGGATCATCCACCTTCAAGGTGCGCTCCACAAACTTCTCGGCCCAGATAAGTACGAAACCGGCCAGTCCACCGATCACCACCGCGGCCCAGGGCGGCACCACCGCACAGCCGGCGGTGATGGCCACCAGCCCGGCCAGGGTGCCGTTGGCCGCGCCCAGCACATTGGCCTTGCCCGTCTTCACCAACCCCACATACAGAACCACCGTGGCCCCAGTGATGCCGGCCAACAGGGTGTTGACCGCAATCACGGACATGCGCAGGTCCGTGCCGTTCAGGGTGCTGCCGGCGTTGAAGCCAAACCAGCCCACAAAGAGAACCAAGACGCCCAAAATAATAAAGGTCACATTGTGGGGCTTGAACTCGTTGACGCTGCCATCTTTGTTAAATCTGCCATTGCGGGGTCCGACCAAGTAAGCGCCGGCCAGAGCCACAAATCCGCCTACGGCATGGACCACACCGGACCCGGCGAAATCGTGGAAGCCCAGTTGGCTCAACCAGCCGCCGCCCCAGATCCAATGGCCGCTGATGGGGTAGATGATGGCGCTGATCAGGAAGCTATAGGCCAGGTAGGCCGTGATGCGGGTGCGCTCGGACATGGCCCCGGAGACGATGGTGGCCGCGGTGGCCGCAAAGACCATCTGGAAGAACCAGGCCAGAGCTTGGTTGACATCGTAATAATCACCCAAAAGCAGGAAGCCATCGCTGCCGATAAAGCCGCCGATGTCAGTCCCATACATCAACCCATAGCCAAAGAAGAAGAAGGCCAGACCGCCGATAGAAAAGTCCATGAAATTCTTGGTCAAAATGTTGACCGTATTCTTGGCCTTGGCAAACCCGGCCTCTACCAAGAGAAAGCCGGCCTGCATAAAGAAGACCAAAATGCCGCATATCATCAGCCAGATAAAGGTGAAGGGCGCACTGGGATCAGCCGCCAAGGTCTCGCCGCCCGTGGGGTCACCGGCGAAAACGGCCGAGGCCATCACCGCCAACAGCAGGGCGGCGACCGTCATGATTAGAGGGGTCCGTCGTCGTAAAGTCGCAAGCATGTGATAAAATCCTCTCGAAATGATTTTGAAACCAATTGTGATCAGGTTGATGGACCGAGCAAATCAGCACTCGGCGGGATAAGCTGCCCAAGGTGACACGCCGCACAGGACGTTGGAAATAGGATACCGGCTGCGAGCGTAGGATACAATGCACAATCCGCACAAACCTTGCCGGGATGATTTGGGCAATATGCACTAGTTGTGCCATGTTTTACAAAAAATCGACCGGAAATCGACCGGAAATCGACCGGAAACAGCGGAAAATTCAGGGAAATGGTGAGGAATCATGCAAAATGCACAAAAAGCGAACGTCGATCTGCATTGGGGCGTCTCATCCTGGCTGTACGAGGCGTGGCGCGGGGTCTTCTATCCGGAGAATATGCCCAACAAAGAGATGCTGGCCTTCTATGCCGGGCGCTTCGACTCCGTGGAGGTCAACACTTCCTTTTATGGCCTGCCCAGCCCCGGCACGGTGCTGAACTGGGTGGAGACCGTGCCGGCCGGCTTCACCTTCTCCCTCAAATTTCCCCGTTCCATCAGCCACGACGCCCGTTTGGTGGATTGCGAACGGGAAAGCCTGGCCTTTTTGGATCTGCTGCGCTCCTTGGGGCCGATGGCAGGGGTGGGCTTTTTGCAACTGCCCCCCAGCTTTTCGAGAATGACGGACGGGCGAGCGTTGGCCACCTATTTGGATTGGCTGGCCCCCCAGCTTGAAGGAATCGGGGGCGCGGAGACCGGGCTGCGCATCGCCGTAGAAGTGCGCGCCCCAGACCTGATGACCCCAGCCTTTGCCCGTTTCCTGGCCGAGCGGGGCATAGCCCTGGCCCTGGTGGACCGGGCCAACCAGCCGGATCTCTATCCCCTCTGGCTGGATCTGGTGGCCGAGGGCCTCGCCCCCGACTTCACCTTCATCCGCTGGATCGGGGATGACGCCAACCCGCCGCCGGATCAAATCCAGATGCACCGTCCCCAAGACGAGAAGCTGGACCTGTGGGCCGAGCGGCTGGATCACCTCCTGGGCCTGGGCCATCACGTCTACGCCTACATGCACAACCCATACGAGGGCCACTCCCCCCTCACCATGCAGCGATTGGGCGAACGGCTGGCCCGCCTCCGCCCCCTGCGCCCCTGGCCCCCGGAAGATTTTCAGCCGCCCATCACGCAAATGGCGTTGCTTTGAAGTAGGTGCGGTTTTCAACCGCACAATTCACATTTGCCGACGGATCGTGCGGTTGAAAACCGCACCTACTTGACTGTAAACAAAGAGCGCCCTGGAAACTGTCAGCTTCCAGGGCGCTCTTTGTTTACGATTTGTTAGACTGCGGCGAATTCTCTACGGCGCAGCCGGCTGGCTGGGCAAACTGGGCCAGCCGTCCGCGCTCCACGACAGGGACTCGATGCGCAGTTTGGGGATGCCGATCTGCTGGGCGTCGTAGGCGTGGTAGACCATCCAATAGACCCCATCCTCGACCAACATGCCGTTGTGACCCGGCCCCTTCCATTGCCCATAGGCCGAGAGGATCAGCGTGCCGCCACCCTTCATCATCTCAACCCCGTCCCGGTCCACATAGGGGCCGGTGAGGCTGTCCGCCCGCCCCACGTGGACGTTGTACGTGCTGTTGATGCCCTCGCAGCACTGGTCAAAGGAGACGAAGAGATACCATTTCCCGCCCCGCTCCACGATGAAGGGGGCCTCGATGGCCGGGGTGTTGTCCGGCCCGGTGGAGCGGTTGGCCAGATGCTGGACGTTTGTGTCCTCCGCGAACTGGCCCGTGGCCGCGTCGATCTTGCGCATCCAGATGCCCTGCCAGAAGCTGCCCCAGGTCAGCCACGGTTCCCCCTGATCGTCCAGCACCAGATTGGCGTCAATGGCGTTCCACTTGTCCCCCGGCCGAGATTGCAGCACGACCCCGTGGTCCGTCCAGGCATAGTCCGGGCTGTTGGGGTCCAGGGTGGCGTTGGTGGCCAGGCCAATGGCTGAGTTTTGAGTGCCATAGTTGGAAACCGCGTAATAAAGATGCCATTGACCGTTGAAGAAAGAGATATCCGGGGCCCAAATATCCGTCAGATTCGGGTTGATCTCCCGGCTCCAGGCCGGGTTGCGCTCGAAGACGCGGCCACAGGACTCCCAGGTGATCATGTCCGGCGAGCAGATGAAGGGGATGCGGCTACCCGTGGAATAGACATAGTACATCCCCCCCTCATGGGCCATCACCGGGTCGTGGATGCGCTGGATCAGCCCCTGGGGGTCCAGGATCGTCCCGGTTGAGGCGGGCAGAGCCGGGGCCGCTGGGCCGGGTGTGGATGGGGCCGATTGGCACGCGGTCAGCACAAGGGTCAGCAAGAGTGACAAAAGGAGAAGTGGTTTCATGGCGTCCTCACAGAAGTTGCACCATCCCGGCCAAGAGCGCCTGGGCCACGGCATCGTCGGCCAGGGTCGTGGCGTTGAGTTTGAAGGTGGTGATGGCCACATGGCCCCGTCCATAGGGCATCTCGGCCAGCAACGAGACCGTTTTGTGGATCCAGCCCAAGGTCAGCCCGGCCCAACTGTGGGTGCGGAAGGCCCAGGGCGGCAGCCCCACCAACACGGCGTCGGCCATGACGGGAGCAAAATCCATCTCCAGCAAGGGACTGCCCGGCAGGGCGGCGAAGGGACCCTCTTTTTTGAGCCACGAGATGGACGTGGCCCAATCCCCCTGCCATGCGGTCCCCGCCCGGGGGACCACCGCGCCCACGGGCAAGCGATGGCTTTCTTCTCCCGCCGCCCCTTCTCCGGCCAACAGGAGCAGCTTTGCCCCTGCTTGGACTGCCTCTTCCAGGGCCAGGGTGTAGCGCCGGGCCACCAGGATCGCGGTCGGATCTGGGGCCGCGGGCAAGCCTTCGCTCACCGCATAGCCCAGCGTGCGGGCGACGTCGGCCAGGGCCGCATCGTCCACCACACAGAGGGATTTGTCGCCAAGGGGGACGGCGATGGCGGCCACCTCGACCTGATTTGACGCGATCAGCGCGCCCATGTCGTCGAGCCAGCGGGCGGTCATCGTGACCATGCCCGGCGCGGAGAGCCTGGCGTTGACCAGACCGCCCGCAGGCTTCACCCTACCCGTGGCCTTGCCGACCTGCCATTCGATCACGCCGTCCGTGCCTTCGCCGTCCACGCCAAAGGCGCGCACGTCGATGGCAATGCTCTCGCCCACGTGCCCACTCCACTGTTGCGGACGCAGGGCGATCACGCACCCTTGGTTGATGGGGGTGAAGTGGCTGTCCAGCCCATATTTTACATCCCGCTGCATGGTCAGCAGGCCGTTGCACTCCCAATGCACGTCGGTGAACTCGGTGATGATGTAGCCGCCGATGGCCGGGTGCAGGCGCATGGTCGTGATTTCATAGTGCAAACTGCGAGCCATGTGCAGTTGGGCGGCCTGGGCAAAGTCGGCCATGGAGCCGAAGATGCCGTCCAGCCCCATGTCCCGGAAACGCTCGGTCATGGCGTGGGGATAGACGATGCCCTCGCCCCATTCGTGGCCGGTCTCGAACCACCACGGGTCGCCGCCCTTTTCTTGGATGGTGGCCGGGTCAGGCAGGCCCCAGTTGCCAAATTCCGAGAGGATCAGGGGCAGATCCGCCCGCCGCTCGTGGAGGAAATCCTGCGCCCACACCCACTTGCTCTGGCGTCCGGCAAAGTCGGCCACCCACTCGTCCCAGCCGTCCGCGTGGTCGGGGATGGCCCGGTATTGGTGGAAGTCCTCCATGTCCCCGGCCACGTGGAAGTTGTCGCAGCAGGCCGAGTTGTCCACGATCAGCCGGGTGGGGTCGATCTGCTTGGCTTCGTGGGTGAAGTCGGCCAGCCAGCGCCGATGTTCCGGGTTGCGGACCAGATCCGTGCCCCAGTTCTCGTTGATCAAGGTCCAGGCGAAGATGGACGGGTGGTTCCAATCCCGCTCCACCATGCGCCGGAAGGTCTCCTTGGCCCGGCGGTCCGTGGCCTCGCTCAGATGCACCCAGTTGGGGATCTCGGTCCACACCAGCAGCCCCAACCGGTCGGCGACTTCGTAATAACGGGGGTCCTCGATCTTGATATGAATGCGCAGGCAGTTCAGCCCCAAGGCCTTAGCCTTGCGGGCCTGATCTTCCAAGTAGTCCAAGCTGGGCGGCGTATAGATCGTGCCCGGATAGTAGCCCTGGTCCAGCACGCCACGCAGATAGATGGGCTGGCCGTTGAGATAAATACGCCCATCTTTGGATTCGATGGTGCGGAATCCGCAGGTGTCTTGCCGGGCGTGCTGCGCCTGGCCGCCGACCGAAAGCGTGGTCTCGACCGTATAAAGATGGGGTGTTTCGGGACTCCACAGGTGGGGCGGGGCGTCAAGCACGGCGCGTCCGCTACCCTCCGCGTTCAGTTGAATGGTGGCAACGGTTTGATGCGCCGAATCTCGGACCACAGCCACCAGTTCGGCGTTTTTGACCGGGGGGGCGTTGAGGCAGGCGGTCACTTCGATTGCCCCTTCTGCGGGTCGGGGAGTGAGCCGCACACGGGTGATGTGCAGGGCGGGCAGCACGTCCAGCGTCACACTTTGCCAGATGCCGCCGATGGGACCATACCAACTCTGCTTGCCGTGGGGCACCTCGCTGAAGGGGGCGTCCGGGAAGCGGCTGCGGTCATCGTCCGCGTCCACCACCCGCACCACCAGCTCGTTTTCGCCGGATCGGAGCAGGGCGGTCACATCAAAATCGAAGGGCAGATAGCCCCCTTCATGCTCGCCCACGGGCTGCCCGTTGAGCCAGACTTGGGCGAAATAGTCCACCGCGCCAAAGCGCAGGATGGCGACTTGGCCGGCTAGATCCAGGTCCCAGGCGAAGCGGCGGCGATACCAGGCCGTGCCGCTGGCCAAGCGCAGATCCTCGAACTGGGCCTGCCAGGGCATGGGCACCTGGGCCGTACGCCAGGTTGTGATGGCCGAGACATCCGTACCATCGGTGGGGTCGATCTGGAAATCCCAGGCCCCGTCAAGGGAAAGTTGATTTTTGGTTTTCATGGGTTGTCACCGTTGGTTTTATGAGGGTAGGGGTTTGGGTGGAACGTGCGGAGGGCACGATGGGCACGAATTTTCGTGCTCATCGTGCCCTCCGCATGTTCCACCCAAACCCCTACAATGTTGATTACGCGTCCTGGGTCGTCAGCACCGTGAAGGACATGGGCGGCAGTTGGATCGTCGCCTTGCCGCCGTCCATCTTGGGGGCGGCGATGGGCAGGGCGGTGATGGCGTTGGGGTTCTCCCAGGTGTTCAGCGCCTTGGGGTCCGTGCCCGAAATCTGCCACGCCTCGCCCAGGCTGACCGTGCGCCCATCCTGCCAGATCAGTTCCGTGACCACGCTGTCGGTCTGGCTGCGGTTGACGATAAAGATGGCCCCAGCCCCGCTGGCCTCGTCATAGGAAGCCGACACGTCCAGGGTGGAGACGTCGCCGTACTGGGCGGTCTCAATGCGGTCCGCCGTGACCTTGACATCCAGTGCCTGACCCTTGGCGTGGTTGCTCATTAGCATGAAGGCATAGTAGGAGGGCTGTTTGAGCAGTTCATCGCCCTTGGTTTGCAGCCAGGAAATGACGTTGACGATCTGGGCCACGCAGGCGATCTTGAGCACATGGCTTTTGCGCAGGAAGACGTTGAGCCATTGGGCCACGACCAGCATGTCCTCCAGGTTGTACATCTCTTCGCACAGGTGGGGGGCCTCGGTCCAGTTGCCCTGGGCCGGGTCGCCCTTGTACCAGACCTGCCATTCGTCCCAGGAAAGGTAGATGTCATGCTTGCTGCGGGTCTTGGCTTTGACATAACGCAGCGTGCCTTCTAAGGTGTCCACGTAATGCTCGAAGGGCACGGCGCTGGCCAGGAAGCTGGCCGTGTCATTCTCCCGGTTGCCGGCATAGTAGTGGATGGAGAGATAGTCCATCTGCTCCCACGTCTCTTCCAGGGCCACCCGATCCCATTCGGGATAGGTGGGCATGCGGTCATTGGACGAGCCGCACAGGATGGTCTCGATGGAGGGGTCCATCCAGCGCATGAGCTTGGCCGCCTCCCGAGCCTTGGCCCCATACTCCTGAGCGGAGAGGTGGCCCATCTGCCAGGGGCCGTCCATCTCATTGCCCACGCACCAATACTTAACGTTGTGGGCATCCTTGAAACCATGCTCTGCCCGCAGTGCCGCCCAAGATGTGCCGGACGGGGTGTTGCAATAGTCGACCAGGTCCGCGGCGGCCTGAATGGTCCCCGTGCCCATGTTGACGCCCATCATGGGCGCGGCGTTGATCTCCTTGCAAAAGCCCATGAACTCGTTGGTGCCGAACTGGTTGGTCTCCAGGGATTGCCAGGCCAACTCACGGCGGCGGGGGCGTTGGGACTTGGGGCCGACGCCGTCCAGCCAGTTGTAGCCGCTGAGGAAGTTGCCGCCGGGGTAGCGAATGGTGGTGTATTTCTGGGCACGCAGGGCGTCGAGCACGTCCGTGCGCAGACCATTCTGGTCCGCGTGTTTGGATCTGGGGTCGTAGATACCTTCGTAGACGCAGCGCCCCATGTGTTCGACAAAGCCGCCAAAAAGCAGGGGCGAAATTTCGGCGATGGTGCGGTGGGAATCCAGATGAATTTGAGCGGATGAATGAGGCATGGGATGCTTTCCTATTAGGTGGGTTTGGATATTACTGGCCAGCTAGACCCGCCGTGGTGATACCGGCGATGATCTTGCGCTGGAAGATGGCATAAAAGACGAGCACGGGCACGGAGGCGATAAAGGCACCGGCGAAGGCCAGCCCCCGCTGCACATAGCTGCCCTGCTGAATCACCAGCAAACCCACGGGCAAGGTGAGGGTAGGCCGGTTGCTGAGTACGATCAAGGGCCAGAAAAGGTCGTTCCACAGGCCCAGGAAGGCAAAGATGAAGAGGGCCACCATCGCCCCCCGCACCAAGGGCAGACAGATCTGCCAGTAGATGCGGAAACGGTTGGCCCCATCCACCCGGGCGGCGTCTTCCAACTCCGACGGGATGGAGTAGAAGTGCTGGCGCATGAGGAAGATGCCCGTCACCTGGGCGGCGGCGGGCCACCAAATGGCGTGATATGAGTTGAGCATTTTTAGATCCCGCAACAGCAGAAAGGCGGGAATCAAGGTGACGGCCACGGGAATCATCAGGCTGAAGAGCAGGAGGGAGAAGATGTAGTCTTTGCCAGGAAACGCAAGCCGAGCAAAGGCATAGCCGCTCAATGTGGAAAGAAAGACAATGATCGTAGTGCCGACGGTGGCGATCACCAGACTGTTGCCAAACCAGCGCACGATGGGTAACTGGGGATCGACAAGAATATTCCTGAAATTCGACAGGGTGAACGGATCAGGAATCCACACAATCGGGAATACGAGTTGGTTTGACTCCAAGGTGAACGCCATAGATGCCATATAGAGCAAGGGCACGATCACGATGGCGACCAAGGGCAAAAAGACGATCCACATGAGGACGGATCGCAACAATCCTTTATTGAATTGGCGACGGGTCTGACGAGCAGCAGAATGGGTTATAGATGCCACGACTACCTCCTGCGGGCTAATAATCGGTGCGTCGCCGCATGATTGAGAAGAGAATGACGGTGACGACAATCATCACAGCGGCCAGCACGACGGAAACTGCCGACGCATAGCCAAAGCGGAAGAACTTCCACGCCGTCTCGTACAGATACATGGTTGCCGAGCGTGACGAATTGCCGGGGCCGCCGCCGCTGATGATATAGGGCTGGGCGAAGACCTGCATGTGGCCGATAAATTGGGTCACGACCACAAAGAGCATGGTAGGCATAATCAATGGCAGAGTGATGTGGCGGAAGGTCTTCAGCGGTCCGGCCCCGTCAATTTTGGCGGCTTCGTAAAGCGCCTCGGGGATGTTGTGGAGGCCGGCGATAAAGACCAACATAGGGAAGCCAAAGGTCCACCACACTGTGGTTATGGACAAGGATGGGATCACAATATCGGGATTGCCCAACCACGAGATGCGCGGCCCATGCAGCAGGGTGGTCACCACATAGTTGACGATGCCGATCTGGGTGTCCCACACCCGGATGCCGATGATGCCCAGCACGGAGACGGAGAGGATACCCGGTGCATAGAAGAGTACCCGCAAGAAATCACCGCCGATGAAGGAGTGTTTCAACCCCGTAGCAACCATCAACGCCAAGACCACGTTAATTACCACGGTGAGTGCCATAAAATAGGTCGTGTTGCTCAGGGCCTGCCAAAAGATCTTGTCTTTCAGCAGCGCCTCATAGTTGGCGATGCCGATAAAGTTCTGATCCTTGAGCATGATCTTCCAGTCAAACAGGCTGATCTGAGCGCCGCGGAAGATCGGGTAGAGCAGGAAAACCGCAAAAAAGAAGAAATGCGGCAGAACAAAAAGATAGTTGGGAAGCTGGTCGAGCAGGGTTTTGCGCCGACGGGCGGCGGGACTCAACTTGCCAGGGGACAGGGTGGATGTGGTCATAGGTCATCCGCTCCAGGAAGGTAGGAAGAAACCCTGTCGGTCCGTGCGCCAACACCTGGCGCACGGACCGACAGGGCAACGAATCAACTACGGACGGTCGAGGATGGCCTGGATCTGCTCGTTGCCAGCCGTCAACAGGGCGGCGACGTCAGCATCTGCGCTGGCCAGGGCGTTCCCAACGGCGGTTTCCCATGCCGTTTGGATCTCGATGAAGTACTTGCTGGAGGTATCCGTGCGGCCAATGGCGTTAAACTGCTCGGCGGCCATAGCCACGGACGGGATCGCCTGGACTTCTGGCAGGGCCTGCACGGACTTGAGGGCGGGCACCTGGCCGGAATTGGCCCAGAAAGCGCCGTTCTCGACGAGGAAGGCCATCAACTTCTTGGCCTTGGCGGCACCGTCCTCATCCACACCCGTCGGGACAGACATGATGTGAGAGTCAAACTTCACAGCCTGGTGGCCATCGGGGGCCAGGGAGTTGATGAAGGCGGTCTTGGTTTCGGCGGCAATGTCGGGGTTGTCCCGCATGAAGCCACCGGTCCAGGTACCTTCCCACATAAAGACCAAGCGATGGGCCTTGTACAGATCGCCTGCCCACATCTTGCCAGGAACGGCCGGCGGGGCGACGTAGTACTTGTACATCATGTCGTGCCAGTACTGCACGGCGGCGACGGACTCGGCGCTATTCAGGGTGGCTGTCTTGCCATCAGCGCTGACCACTTCGCCGCCAAACTGCCACATGGTGGAGGGGATGGTGTAGCGGGGCCACGTGAATTCCATGGCCCACACGTCCACATTGTCCTTGTCAAAGTCGGCGTCGGTCGGGTGCAGACCATTGACGTCCGTGGTCAGCTTCTGGGCCAACTCGATGAATTCAGCGCCATTGGCGGGCAGGACGTCAGAGTCGAAGCCAGCGTCTTCCAGCATCTTGGCGTTGTACCACAACAGCCAACCGTGGTTGTCGAAGGGCACAGCGTAGGTCTGGCCGTCAACCGTGACCTGTTCCATCAATACTTCGTTGAAGGAATCCTTGCTCAGGGTACCGTCATCAAAGATAAGGGCATCCAGGGGCATCATCAGCCCTTCGGCGGCCATCTGGTTGACCTCGGCGGCATGGAAGATCACCATGTCTGGGGGGCTGCCGGCGGCCACGGCGGTCGGATACTTCTGGAAGAAGATGTCCCAGGGGTAACCTTCGGAGTTCAGACAGGTGTCCGGGTTGGCGGCCGAGTACTGCTGTAGCAGTTCAGCAAAGACAGCGCCATCGGAACCGGTCAGCCCGTGCCACAGAATCAGGGGATCGGCACATTCACCAAAATTGTTGATCACTGGGGTTGGAACAGGCGTGGGGGCGTTGGGGTCCACAGTCGGCTCGACCGCAGCGGTGTCTGCCGCCGCACTCGAATCGACAGCGGCGGGTGCAGCAGGGGCTGCGCCTCCGCAGGCACTTAGCACGAGGGCCAGTACCAGCAACAGGGTGAGACCAAACGAAAACTTACGCATGCATTTTCTCCTTTGGGTGAATTGGGACAACCAAGATTCGACCTTCTGTTATGAAACGCAGATGGTTCGCTGCGTAGCAACCTATTTTTTTGGGGGGGGGACGGCGATGGGATCGGGGTAGCGCAAAACAACGCCAGCGTGGGACATCGTATCGCCGTGTATATCGAAAATATGGAAAAAAGATGAAAAGGAAAAAGAAGAAGGTGGTGCTATTCTGTTCAACCAGACGGCGTACTGTTGGGAGCGCTGTACAAAGCCGTCACGATCTCAAGAGTTTTACGGACTTGGCCAAAGCGGATTGCGTACCGATCTACGCCGATTCTCGCACAACCAGCCGGCAGGGCACCTCGAAGCGCCGATTGGGGCCACTATAGTCCCCTTGCAACCGCTCGAACAGGGCCTCCGCCATCACCCGCCCGATCTCGGCTGGATATTGGGCGATGGTGGTCAGGCGAGGTCGCACCCACACGGCTGGCGGAATATCGTCAAACCCGATGATGGCAATGTCCTCGGGGATGCGCAGCCCGGCCTTTTGCACCGCTTCCATCGCCCCAATCGCCATCAAATCGTTGACCGCAAAGACCGCGGTTGGCGGCTGGGGCAGGGCAAGAAAGCTCTGCATGGCCCGTTCTCCGCTGTCGGGCGACCAGTCACCCATCTCAAACAACTGGGGTTCGATGGGCCGACCGGCTTGGCGCAAGGCATCCATAAAGGCTGTCTTGCGCCGGGTGCCCGCCGCAAACATGTTAGTGACACCGATATAGCCTATGTGCTGGTGGCCGCGTTCCTGAATCAACCACGTAATGGCCTCGATGATGGCCTGGTCGTCGGTACCATAGACTGTGTCAACCCGTGGATGGTTCACATGCTGGCCCAACACCGCCACCGGTGCCCCGGTCCGGGTCACGAGACGCTCGAAATCATTGTCGGTTAGATAATAGGGGACCATGATCATGCCATCCACCGGGCGGCGGATCACAGCTTCGATGAAGTGCATCTCGCCTTCAACCATGTGATCCGTGTTCGTGATCATCACGTCATAGCCGTGGGTGGCGGCCACATCCTGCACGGCCCGCACCATAGGGTGGTAAAAGGGGTTGGCAATGTCGGCAATCATCATGGCGATCATGCGGGTCTTCTGTCCCCGCAGACTGCCCGCATGAAGATTCGGATAATACCCAAGGGTCTCGATGGCCTCCATCACCCGCTGCTGGGTCTCTTCGCTGATGGAAATGCCATCCTTTGTGCCGTTGAGTACCCGCGACACCGTACTCTGCGAGACCTTCGCCAATTTGGCGACATCTCGCATGGTAACAGAATGTTTTCCAGGTGCATTTTTCTGGGGCGCTGGCATGATGGGGTTCCTTATGCAATCGTATGCGGTAAATCGTATTCTAGCATAGGATTGCATGGGTGTCAATAGGCAGTTTTTGAAGCGATCGATAGGGGCACGGGTTGCGGCGGATGGCAGATTTGCCATCTCAAGACCATACTTCCCGCCGCAACCCGTACCCCTACGATACCGACCCACCCATTTTGGGCACACCCAGTTCAATCAGCGCCCCGCCTGCCGCGGCGACGAGATGCAAAACAACTCATCTTGATGTAAACTGTAGCCCATGACAACATCCCCGGCTTTCAGCCATTAGTGGCAAAGGACAAACTGATTATGGATCGCACAACACCGACCGCGGCCAACGAAGAGCTTGAACTCTATATTCGCACCTACTACTCCCTCCTGCGCAGCACAGTCCCCTTCCGCCTGCGCAGCCTGGAAGAGACCCATATCGCCATGAGTTCCAACCTGCACTACCATGCAGGCGACCGGGAGCTGGACATCACGGCCTTGACCTACAGCGCCTTGCGTCTGCCCAGCGCCCTGCCCACGGTCAAGCTGGTGCTGATGGGGCAGATGGAGGATGTCTTCCGACGGCGGGGCTATCCCCAGGTGGAGTCGTGGGAACCGGTCAAGGCCCGGGCCCGGCGGCGCAAGTATTACATTTCGCCGGATCGAGAGATCCTGGCCGCCTATATTTCCAGCGTCAGCGACATCGACGACCTGCTCCCGGCTCTTGTCACCTATCAGATCGAGTGGAACAAGATGCACCAGAAGCTCAGCCTGGCCAATGTGGGACCGGTGCTGGCCAAGTTTGAGCGCACAGCGGACCATTTTCCCGCCGCCCTGTTGGAGGAGATCCGCCAGGCCCTGGGTCTCAACTCCCAGGATTTTGCCAAACTCTACCAGATCTGGCCGGGCCGCCACTTGATGGAAAACTTCCGCATGGTGGCCCAGGCTCCCTTGGACATCCGCCTGCGGGTGTTGGGTAGCGGCTTGACGGACTATCGCCGGGCCGTGCAGTTCTGGTGGGAACAGGTGGCCCGCCAGACCGTGGACCTGGATCTGGAAAATCGCCCCCTCTATTTTGTCAGCAGCAATACCCACAGCATCCCCAATCTGCTCTCCGGCTATGCGGCCAGCCATCGGGAGGACATCCTGGCCTATGTCAAGTCCGAGAACCCGGAAGACCTGTGGAATGAATATCTGCGTCTTGAGGCTGAAAATAGCCCCCAAATGACCAACTTCTTCTATTACACGTCCCGACACTATCTGGATCATGCGGAGGACAAGCCGACTGCCGTGGCCCACGCCCTGCGCCACGAGGAAGAGGCCGGGGTACGGCGCATTGACGAACCGGATTGTTTGGACGTAGCAGCCCAGGTGATCGATATGCGGCGTCTGCGCCAGGAGTGGTTGGACCCTCGCCTGGGCAACTTCAGCCCGGAAGAGTGGGCGCTGCTCAAGCGTAGCGATGCCCTGATCTTCAACATCGACTATCCCCTGGGCATGGCCGCCTATCACATCTTCAGCCAGGTCAGCACCGCGGCCAGCGCTATTTTGGGCGTCTATCTGCTGGGCAAGGCTGCCACCCTCAACGGCCGGGTGGGGGATGTCATGATCCCCAACGTGGTCTATGATGAACACTCCAGCAACTCGTTCCTCTTCAAAAACTGCTTCTCGGCCCAGGATCTTTCGCGCTTCCTCAACTATGGCACGGTCTTTGACAACCAAAAGGCCGTCACCGTGCGGGGCACCTTTCTGCAAAACCGGGAATTTATGCACGTTTTCTACGAAGAGGGCTACACGGATATCGAGATGGAGGCCGGGCCCTATCTGAGCGGCATCTACGAGAACATCTATCCCAAGCGTCACCCCACGGACGAGATCGTCAATCTCTTCATCAACGCCCCCTATGACATCGGCCTGATCCACTACGCCAGTGACACCCCCATCAGCCGCCGCCAGATGTTGTTGAGCAAAAGCCTGAGCTACTTTGGCGTGGATGCCACCTATGCCACCTCCCTGGCCGTCATGCGCCGCATCTTCCAGCAGGAGATCCAGCGCCAGCGGGAGTTGGGGGACAAGCTACCGGAGACCCCCCAGCCCATCCCGGAGCAATCGACCAAAAAGACAAAAAAGAAGAAGAAATGAGGAGGTGGAGATGAACTTCCTGGACGCGTTTGCCGCTGAGGTAGCCAAGGAGAGCCAGGCGGACCCGGAACTGCTGGCCCTCTACATCGCCGGCGCGGCCTATCCTGACCTGGACGTGGCGAGGGTGCGCATGCAGTTGGATGAGCTGGCCTTTGGCGTGGCGCAGACCGTGGCCGAGGGGTTGACGGGCCGCGCCCAGGCCGAGGGCTTTCTGGCCGCCTTGACCGGTCGCTTGGCTTTTGAGGGCAATCGGGAAGATTATACCGATCCCCGGAACAGCTTTCTCAACGATGTGCTGGCCCGGCGCACGGGCTTGCCCATCAGCCTGAGTTTGGTGTGCATGGCTTTGGGGCGACGGCTGGGGCTGAACATTCAGGGCGTGGGCTATCCCGGCCACTTTATGGCCCGGTATGCGGACCAGGAGGGCGAGTGGCTGCTGGACCTGTTCTCCGGTGCGGTCTTGGCCCCCGCCGAGGTGACGGGCCATCTCTCCCGGCTCTTTCAACAGCCCATCACCCTCTCTCACCAGATCGGTGCCCTGCCCGTGACCCCCCAGGCCCTGGCCGAGCGCATCCTCAACAACCTGTGGCACATCTACCGCACCCAGGGGGATGGGCAGAAGGCCATGCGGGTGTTGGACTATCTGGTGGTGCTGGCCCCAGACAATCCCCGGCTCTGGCAGGAGATGGGGGTGATGGCCTACGAGTCCGGCCATCTGCTGGACGCCGAACGCAATCTGCGCCGCTATCTCTATTTGACCGGTCACCTGGCCCGCTTTTGGGGCTTGGAGCCGTCCATCGTGCTTCAGGATGACGACGGGGCTCCCGTGCTGTGGCAAGACGAATCGCTCCCTGGCCCCCTGGACGATCCCGGCCGCCCCGGCGGTCCCCGACCGGCCCCTCCCCCCAAGCAGGACGACGAAGTGTGGCAGGTGGTCGGCCTGCTTTCAAAGATCAGCGACGAACTTCTACGCATCAACTGAGGATCGCAGAACAGATAGCGTTTTGATTTAGTTTGAGATTGAGCGATTGGGAGATTGGGTGATTCTGCCGCAGTAATCTCCCAATCTCCCAATCGCTCAATCACCCAATCTCTCAATCACCCAATCTCTCAATCACCCAATCTCCAGTCCCCACCACCCACTCAACAAAGGTTAAGCCGTGGCCTTTCCTGTTCACGACGCCAGCGGCGTCTATCGTGCTATCTATCGTCTTGTGCGCATCATGCGCCCTTTTTGCTTTCGGGTTGACGCCCATGACGCGTACCGCGTCCCTGTGACCGGCGGGGTGATCCTGGCCAGCAAC
Source organism: Caldilineaceae bacterium (assembly GCA_018003515.1). Taxonomy (GTDB): domain Bacteria; phylum Chloroflexota; class Anaerolineae; order Caldilineales; family Caldilineaceae; genus JAGNDO01. The sequence continues at coordinate 13,656 of JAGNDO010000063.1, read as the reverse complement.
CATACCCACGGCTTTGAGGTCTTTGCCATGGGTCTCTCGTGTCATCGCCAGATTCACTTCATGGCCAAAAAGGAGCTCTTTGACATCCATCCCTGGCTCACCTATTTGATCAAGGGGGCCGGGGCCTTTCCCGTCCGCCGGGGCCAGGGGGACAAGACAGCGCTTGAGACAGCCGTGGAGGTGTTGCACCAAGGCAAGGCATTGGGCATCTATCCCGAAGGCACCCGCCACCCGGCCTTGGCTCGGGGCAAATCCGGCACCGTGCGCACGGCCATGATGGCCGGCGTCCCCGTGCTGCCCGTGGGCGTGGCGGGAACCCGGGAGGCCGCGGCTCGGATCTTCAAACCCCAGCGCCGGGGCGTGATCACGGTCCGCTATGGCGAACCCATCACCTTCACCGGCGACCCCCAAGATCCCGTGGCCGTGCAGCGGGCCACCACGGAGGTGATGGTGGCCCTGGCCGGCCTGCTCCCCCCTCCCATGCGGGGCGTCTACGCCAACGGCGACCTGGCGATGACGGATGAAACGTGAAACGGGTTGCGTCTTCATCATGTTTCACCTCCGCCCCCCTAACCCCCCAACTTTGGGGGGAACTGTCCACGACCTCCCCAGAATTGGGGGCCGACAGGGGTGAACGATTCCATCATGTTTCACGTTTTACCCATGTAACCCCCCTCACCCACACCGCATCCAACAAGGCGGGAAGCGGCCCACACGGGACCGCTTCCCGCCTTTGAATTTTTCAGACAGGCGCGCTGCGGCGCGGTCTATAGTCCAGGTGGAGAGGTGACAGTATGAGTTGGTTTGCAAATCTGTTTGGCGTGACAAGTGAGACGAAATCGATCAGCGTGGGGGAATTGAATACCCTGATCCAGACCAGCCAGGGCAAGGCCAAGCCCTTTCTGCTGGACGTGCGGGGCAAGGATGAGGCAAAGCAGGACGGCATGATTGCCGGGGCCAAGGTGATTCCTCTGCCCGATCTGGCCCAGCGCATGGCCGAGATCCCCAAGGACCGCCAGGTGGTGGTGATCTGCCGCAGCGGACGGCGCAGCGGCATGGCCTGCTCCCAACTTCACCAGGCTGGCTACACGGATGTCCTCAACATGAGCGGGGGCATGATGGCTTGGACAAGGCAGGGGTTGGAGTATAAGAGTTCGCGATAGATAATGCTGCCATATCGCGCTAGCCGGGTCCGTGACCTGGCGGGTCTACAAGGGATACCCCGGCGATCCATTCGTCAACCCGCCGGGTCATGGACCCGGCTAGCGCGTGGGGGAACCCAAAAAGCGGGGCGATGACCAAAATTTTGGTCATCGCCCCGCTTTTTGCGTCTCTTAAAACTAACCCCACCCTAACCCTCCCCAGATTGGGGAGGGAACAGTTCAGGTTAACCGGACCCCGCCCGATTACGGCAAGACAACCCCTCCCCCAACCTGGGGGAGGCTGGGAGGGGGTTCTACATCGCCGCCACGATGGCTTCCAGGGATTCCCGGCTGGGGCGCAGCTTGTCCGCGGGCAGGCGAGAGAGGGGGGTGCTGGTCAGGTTGAGCAGCTCCACCATGTTGGGCACGCCTTCGTTCACATAGATCAGCCCGGTGATGAACTTCTGCTCCCGGCGGGCCTCTTCCAAGACCTGATAGGCGGCCATTTTGTCCGTGGGGTCGTGGCTGTCGTCCAGCTTCTTCAACATGATGCGGGAGCCGTCATGCAGTTCCACTTCGTTCTCGCCCTCATAGTCGCCAATCTCGATCTCTTCGTAGGCCGGGATAAAGTTGAACTCGTTGATCTGGACCTCGTGCTCCTTGCCATAGGTATAGCTCTTGGAGGAGCCATTATGGTTGTTGAAGGTGACGCACGGGCTGATGATGTCGATCAGGGCGATGCCTCGATGGCTGAGGGCGGCCTTGAGCAGGGTCTCCACCTGCTTGGGGTCACCGGCAAAGCTGCGGGCGATGAAGGTGGCGTTGGCGGCCAGGGCCTCCACGCAGACATCCAGGGCGGGCAGTTCGTTAATGCCCTGATATTTAAGCTGTTGCCCCTGGTCCGCCGTGGCGCTGAACTGGCCCTTGGTCAGCCCATAGACGCCGTTGTTCTCCACAATGTAGACCATGGGGATGTTGCGGCGCATGGCGTGCTTGAACTGGCCGATGCCGATGGAGGCCGTGTCCCCGTCACCGCTGACGCCGATCACCTTCAGGTTGCGGTTGGCCATGATGGCCCCCGTGGTCACGGAGGGCATACGCCCATGCACGCTGTTGAAGCCGTGGCTCCAGCCCAGGAAGTAGGTGGGGGTCTTGCTGCTACAGCCGATGCCGCTCATCTTGATCACCTGGGTCTGGTCCAGATTCATCTCCCAGGCCACATTCATAATGCGCTGGCTGATGCTGTCGTGGCCGCAGCCCTTGCACAGGGTGGAGGGGCGACCTTTGTAGGCCCCCTTTTCCAGCCCCAGGACGTTTTCCTTGGAGGCGGTGGGGCGGGTTCGTTGTTTGGCGACTGCTTCGTTGCTCATTTCTATGTCCTCTCTTTTCGAGTCACAGGTCTAAAATTGACAGGGTCGGTGTATCTCGTCCGGGGGGCCGTCGCCTACAGGCGGGCCGTGATGTTTTCCACGATCCACCGGGGCGAAATGGGCATGCCGTCGCACAGGGCCAGGGAGATCAGCTTGGTGGCCGCCTCGGGCATTTCCGTGCGCAGAATAATGTTGGCCTGGCCGTCGTGGTTGGATTCCACCACAAAGAGTTTGTCATTGTTCAGGATAAAATTACGCACTGTCTCGTTGATGGGCAGGGCTCGCAGCCGCAGATAGTTGGTTTTAACGCCCTTGGCGGCCAGACGATCTCTTGCCTCTTCCACAGCCGGGTCGTTGGTGCCCAGGCTGATGATGCCAACCGTCGCCCCGTCCATCTCGTCCACTACTGGAGCAGGAACCATATCCCGGATGGTGTCGAACTTGCGGGTCAGCCGGTGCATGTTGCGTTCCCATACATCGCTGCGCTCGCTATAGCGGGCATACTCGTCGTGGCCCGTGCCCCGGGTGAAGTAGGCGCTCATGTTGCTCTCGTTGCCCGGCAGGGTGCGATAGGTGATGCCGTCGCCATCCTTGTCCAAATAGCGGCCCCAGGTGCCGGCGGCCTCCTTGATCTGGTCGGCGTTCAACACCTTGCCCTGGTTGATGGGCGTGTCAGGATAGTCGAAATTGTCCGTGGTCCACAGATTCATGCCCAGGTCCAGATCGCTGAGGACAAAGACAGGGGTCTGGGCCGCGTCGGCCAGATCCAGGGCCTTCCAGCCAAACTCGAAGCACTCCTGGGGATCCTTGGGGAAGAGGATGGGGTGCCGGGTGTCGCCGTGGCTCAGATAATAGGTGCTGAGGATGTCACCCTGGCTGGTGCGGGTGGGCAACCCGGTGCTGGGGCCCATACGTTGCACGTTCCAGATGGTGGCCGGAATTTCAGCAAAATAAGCCAGACCGGTGAACTCGGCCATCAGGCTGATGCCAGGGCCGCTGGTGGCGGTCATGGCCCTGGCCCCGGCCCAGCCGCCGCCGATCACCATGCCGATGGCGGCCAATTCATCCTCTGCCTGGACCACGGCGCAGGTGGTTCCGCCCGTGTCCGCGTCCTTGCGCAGCTTGGGCAGATGGCTGATGATGGTCTCGGCCAGGCTGGAGGAGGGGGTGATGGGGTACCAGGCCAGCAGATTGACGCCGCCATAGATGGAGCCCAAGGCCCCAGCCGTGTTGCCGTCCACCAAGAATTTGCCCTCGTTAAAGCCGGTCATGCGGGTGACGCTAAAACCATCTTTTTTGGTCAAGGTCTCGCCGGCCCAATCATAGGCGGCCTGGATCATGCCCATGTTCAGGTCAACCGCCTTCTGCTTGTGGTCGAAATTCCAGTCCAAGGCGGCGTAGATCTCGGCCATGTCCATGCCCAATACCCAGGCCAACACCCCCACATAGGCCATGTTGGCGATGTAGTCCTTGAGTTGGGTGGGTACGTCCCGGCTCTTGATCAGCTCCTTGACCGGGATGGGATAATAGGTCACATCTTCCCGGCGGGCGGCGATGGGCAGGGCGTCGTCGTAGATCACCACGCCGTTTTGGGCCACGCTGGCCATATCATCGGCCACGGTCGCCCCGTTCATGCACACCATAATATCCGTACCCTCGCGCCGGGCATGATAGCCCTCCTTGCTCAGGCGGATGATGTACCAGGTGGGCAGCCCCTGGATATTGCTGGGGAAGAGATTCTTGCCCGTGATGGGAATGCCCATTTTGAACAGGGTGCGCAGGATCACGATGTTGCTGGTCTGGCTCCCTGTGCCGTTGGCGGTGGCCACATTGATGACGAAATCATTCACTGCCGAGCCAACCTGCTCTGACGGTGAAGGTGCTACCTGAGTTGCGACGGCCATACCTTTCCTCCTTAAAAACGCTTAAAGACTAAAAATAGAATGCTCGGAATAAAGTTGATTTCACCGCAAAGTCGCCAAGCAAAAAAGCTTTTTCTTTCTTCTCTTAACCCTTTGCGTCCTCTGCGTCCTTGCGGTGGTTTTATTGTGATCAGGCAATGCCGATCCCGTTTGATACGCCCGCCGGTCGTTCCAGCGACACGCCCCGTTTGTCCAGCAAATTCATGTGTTGGATCAACAACTGTTTGCCCTCTTCTATCTCCCCGGCGCACAGGGCATCCACAATCCGTCCGTGATAATCCCACACCGCCTGCAAATAGAGATAGTCGGCGTAGGTGTTCAACTCCACGGCCTCGTAGGCGTCCCAATAGGCCTCCAGAATGCCCAGCACAAAAGGGTTTTCCAGCCGCCGGAAGATGGTGAGGTGGAGTTCCCGATGCTCGTTGTGGGGAATCTGGATGCGATCCTGGTTCAACTTCGCTTTGGCCTCCACCACCAATTGGCGCAGATAGGCCCGATCTTCGTCCCGTAGCAGGGCCGCGGCCTCGTCCCAAAAGGCGGTTTCCATGTGGGCGCGCAAGGTGCCATAGGCCGCAAATTGGTCCGGGTTGATAGCCAGGGCCATCATCAGCCCCAGGTTGACCGCGGGCAGAAAGCTGTATTCAAGACAAGTAATCCCCCGCCGCGGGCTGGCCTCGATCAAGCCAAGGGCCCGGGCCACCTCCAACTGCTCCCGCAATTTGCCCACGCTGATGCCGATGTCATCGCTAATTTCCTTCAAAGAAGGCAGCCGGGTCCCCGGCGCGCACCCCTGCATAATCAGATAGCGCAAGAAATCGGATTCTACTTTGTTTACAATCATCATGGGAACCCCGTCGAGACCCGTCTAGGCGTTGCCGGAATGTGGCTGAACAATCAGAATACTTCGATTGATTCGATTAATTCGATTTGAAAAAGAGAATACCAAAAAGCGAGGGGAAAGTCAATTTGGAAAGGGAGAAAATGAGGGGTTGGAATAGGTGCGCGGACGGCGCGGATTGGACGGATTTGCGCGGATTTTGTTTCGCTTGGTGTGGCAATTCGATGTAGGTGCGGTTTTTAACCGCACAACGCACATTTGCAGAAAAATCGTGCGGTTCTTAACCGCACCTACGGTCTTCGCCACCTGCCGGATCAATTCTCAAAAATCCGCGCAAATCCGCTAAATCCGCGTCATCCGCGTACCTATTCTCGCTCTCCAATCGCCCGAATCCGCTCCTCGGCTAATGCGATGTATTCCGGGCTGATCTCGTAGCCCACGTAGCGGCGGTCGGTTTGGACGGCGGCGATGGCGCTTTGGCCGCTGCCCATGAAGGGGTCCAGGACCACTTCGCCGGCGTAGGTGTAGAGATGGAGCAGGCGACGGGGCAGTTCAACGGGGAAGGGGGCGGGGTGGCCGACCCGCCGGGCCGGCTCCGCGGGAAAGGTCCAGATGCTCTTGGTATATTCCAGAAATTCATCCCGGCTGATGGTGGGGGTGCGCTTTTGCGGCGGCTTGCGGCGCATGGTCCCCTTGCTGAAGACCAAAATGTATTCGTGCACATCCCGCAACGTGGGGTTGGACGGGGACATCCAACTGCCCCAGGCCGTGGAGGGGCTGGCGCTGCCCGCCTTGTTCCAGATGATCTCGCCCCGCATGTGGAAGCCCAACTCGATCATCTGCCGGGAAATAAACGAAGCCAGGGGCAGATAGGGCTTGCGGCCCAAGTTGGCCACGTTGATGCAGGCCCGTCCCCCCGGCACCAGCACCCGCTGGGTCTCCGCCCACACCCGGCCCAGGAAGTCCAAATAGTCGGCCAGGGTCAGGTCTTCGTCGTACTCCTTGCCCACATTGTAGGGCGGCGAGGTCACCATCAAATGCACGCTATTGTCCGGCAGGTGCGTCATGGCCTCCGCGGACGCGCACAGGATGCGGTTGACGCAGCCATCGGGGAGGGGCGTCTCCACATAGTCAACCTTTGCGCCCACGCCCAGCCCCGCGTACAGGTTGCTGTCATAGAACGAACTGGCGTCATGGTTGACCCGCCCGGGCGAGCCAAAGGCGCTGGTCTGGGTGGCTTTGGGCATAAGCGATCAGGTCCAATCCGTGTTCTATTTCTTGAAGAAGTTTGAGACAAAAAACCAAATATTGGCCGGGCGTTCGGCCAGACGGCGCATGAAATAGGGATACCATTCGCTGCCATAGGGCACGTAGACCCGCACGGGATAGCCCTCCCGCACCAGCCGCTCTTGCAGATCCCGGCGGATGCCGTAGAGCATCTGGAATTCCAGGGCGCTCTTGGGCAGGCCGACTTTTTGCGCATAGTCACACGCTAAGGTGATGCGGGCCTCGTCCTGGCTGGCGATGGCGGGGATGGCCGGGCTCTTGCCGTCCGGGGTGGAGGGTGGCGAGCCGGCAGCCAGGGCGGCGTCGATCAGCATGGCGGTGAGCTTGTCGAAATTGGCGTCTACATCCCGCTTTTGGGGCCAGGCCAGATTCTCCGGCTCCAAATAGGCCCCCTTGACCATGCGAACCCTGGCCCCTTTGGCCATCAGCGCGGCCACGTCCGCCTCGCTGCGATAGAGATAGGACTGGATCACGATGCCCACGTTGGCAAAGCCCCCGGCCCGCAGCTCATAATAGATCTGCAAGGTGCGGTCGGTGAAGGGGGTGTCCTCCATGTCGATGCGCACCATGACGTCGTTCTGGGCGGCCCGGTCCAGGATGGCGGCCATGTTGTTGCGGCACAGGTCCGTGTCCAGGTTCAGCCCCAACTGGGTCAGCTTGACCGAGACATTGGACTGCACCCCGGTGGACTGGATCAGATCCAGCATGTGCAGCACATCCGCCGTGGAGTGGGCCGCCTCCGCCGGACTGGTGGTGTGCTCGCCCAGGTGGTCCAAGGTGGCAAAGATGCCGGCGGCGTTCAACTCCTCCACGGCGCGGATGGCGTCATCCGGCGTCTCCCCGGCCACAAAGCGCAGGGCCACGGCGCGGGCCACGCCCCATCCGGTCACAATGCGCCGGGCCCAGGCGGCTTTGGAAAGGTAGATCAATAGGGATCGAAGCATGGGAAGTCCTCAATAATTAATTGAAATTTGAAAATTAAAAATGGTCTGGCGCACACAATAATCATTTTCAACTCTCAATTTTCAATTTTCAACCAACCATTGCACGGCCGCACCGGCCAACAAGGCCACGCCCGTGGGCATCATGCGTTCATCAAAGTCAAAAGTGGGGTTATGGTGGGGGCTGTGCATGGGCTGGGATGGGTCGGACGCGCCGACCATGATGAAGCAGCCGGGGACCTGGTTGAGGAATTGGGACATATCCTCAGCCACCATCATGGGGCGGATCTGGGTGACGTTCTCGGCTCCGACCACGGCCTCGGCCACGGGGCGCATAAAGGCGGCGGCGGCTGGGTCGTTGATGGTGGCCGGGGTGCAATAGTCCAAGGTGAAGGCGAATTCCGCCCCAAAGCCCCGGCACAGATTCTCGCCGATCTCTTGGATGCGCTGCACCAGAAAGTCCAGCACGGCGTCGTCAAAGTTGCGCAGGGTGCCCCGTAACTCCGCCCGCTCGGAGATGATGTTGGCCGCGCTGCCGCTGTGGAAAGCGCAGACGCTGACCACGCCGGTCTCGGTGGGGTCCAAGTTGCGGGAGACGATGCTCTGCAAGGCCACAACCAGATGGCTGGCGATCAGGGTGGCGTCAATGGTTTCGTGGGGCATGGCACCGTGGCCGCCCTTGCCGGTGATGGTGATGCTGAAGGTGCTGGCGCTGGCCCACAAAGGGCCGGGCTGGACCACGACTTGGTTCAACGGCAACCGGCTCCACAAATGCAGGGCGAAGGCGGCGTCCGGGGTCGGGTTTTCTAATACCCCGTCGGCGATCATGGCCGCGGCGCCGCCATGCCCCTCTTCGCCGGGCTGAAAGACCAACTTGACCCGGCCCGGCAAGTCGGCCCGGTGCTTGGTGAGCAGTTGGGCCACCCCCATGCCGATGGCCGTGTGGCCGTCGTGGCCGCAAGCGTGCATCAGCCCTGGCCGGGTGGAGCGATAGACCACGTCGTTGAGTTCGTCCATGGGCAGAGCGTCCATGTCAAAGCGCAGCATGACCGTGCGCAGGTCTGATTGCTGGGTGCCCGCGGGCAGATCGTCCGGCTCCACCACCGCCACCACCCCGGTCTGGCCGATGCCCGTGCTCACCTCCAACCCCAGCCCGCGCAGATGGTCCGCCACGATCCCCGCGGTGCGCACCTCCTCCATGCCCAACTCCGGGTGCATGTGAAAATCCCGCCGCCAATCCACCAGCTGCGGGAAGAGATCTTGGGCTTCATGTTTGAGGGTGTCGAGTAGTGGGTGCATGGTGTTCCTTAAAGAGAGTGATTGGGAGATTGGGCGATTAAGAGATTGATGCACGCCCAATCTCCTAATCGCTCAATCTCCCAATCACCAATTTTAGAATCCTATAGTTTTACCAATTCCCGCCTCAACACCTTGCCCACGGCGCTCTTGGGCAGTTCCGTGCGGAAGTCGACGAATTTGGGCACTTTGTAGCCGGTCAGGCTCTCTCGGCAGAAGGTGCGGATCTCTTCGGCTGTGGCGGTTTGGCCCTCTTTGAGCACAACCCACGCCTTGACCGCTTCGCCCTGATAGTCGTCGGGGATGCCGGCCACGCCTACTTCCATCACCGCCGGGTGTTTGGAGATCACTTCCTCCACCTCCCGGGGCCAGACTTGGAAGCCACCAGGCTTGATCACATCCTTCTTGCGGTCCACGATGAAGAGATAGCCGTCCTCGTCCAGATAGCCCAAGTCGCCGGTGACAAGCCAGCCATCCACGATCATCTTGGCTGTCTCGTCCGGGCGCTCCCAATAGCCCTGCATCAACTGGGGCGCTTGCAGGCAGATTTCGCCCACTTCGCCGATGGGCATCAGGGTGGTGCCATCGGCATCCACGATCTTGGCCAGGACATCGGGGAGGGGCATGCCCACGGAGCCGACTTTGTAGGCCCCCTTGGCCGGGCCGGCGGTCACGGCCATCATGGACTCGGTCAGGGCGTAGCCTTCCACAATCCGCCCGCCCGTGGCCGCTTCGAAGTCGATCTTGGTTTGGGAAAGCAGGGCCGCCGCGCCGGAGATGCACAGCTTGATGGAGGAGAGATCCGCCTTGCCCGCGGCCACCTTGGGGTGCTTGAGCAGGGCGATGAAGAGGGTGGGCACGCTGGTAAAGAAGGTCGGCTTGGTCTTTTCAATGGTCGCCAACACGTCGTCGATGTCCCTGGGGTTGGGGATCAGGGACATGGGGCTGCGGCCCATGAAGGCCACAGACTGCAAGCCCACGGCGTTGAAGACGTGGAAGAGGGGCAGCACGGCCAGGAAGACATCGTTCCACTCCTCCATCACATCTGGGCCAAACCAGGTGCGTACCTGCAAACCGGTCATCACCAGCGCGTGGTGGGTGCCCAGGGCGGCCTTGGAAAGGCCCGTGGTGCCGCCGGTGAAGAGGATGATGGCCGGATCCTCCGGCTTGATCGTCACCTTGGGCGCGGGGGCGTTGGCGTATAGTTTGAGCAGGTCCTGGAACCAGAGATCCCCGGATTTGAGGGTGATCTTGTGGCCGTCCTTCTTCTCCTTGAGCAGGGTGAAGAGGACCTTGAGCATACCGGGTAGATATTCCTTGATGCTGGCGGCGATGATGGTGCGCAGTTTGGTCTTGGGCTGCATGGCCTTGACCTTGTCATAGAACATGGTCATTACCACCATCACCTCGGCCCCACACTCGTTGATGGCATGTTCCAACTCGGGCCCAGTGTAGAGGGGGTTGATGGAGGAGATGATGCCGCCGGCCTTCCAAATGCCCAGTTCGGCGATCACAAATTGGGGTACGTTGGCCATGAGGATGGCGACCCGATCTCCCTTTTTGACGCCGTTGGCGACCAAGGCGGCGGCAAAAGCCGTGGCCTGACGTTCCATTTCGCCATAGGAGATCGTGTTGCCTTTGAACATCAAAGCCGGATGGTTGGGGCGCAGCCGGGCCGTCTCGGCCACGACTGCGGGCAGGGTGGTTTGGGGATAGGGATGGAGGGTTGCGGGAACACCGGGGTCGTAGCTTTTTAGCCAGGGCTTGGGAATTTCCATGCGAGTTCTCTCCTTGTGGATGGGTGTTGAGGCAGATTCGTGCATTAGGATCTAACGGAACGCTCATCAAGGGTGGGGCGAACGGTTTGTGTCGTCGAGATGGGAGGGCTACGTTCTTCCCTCTATTATACATGAAAGCCACAGCCAAGACAGAATCTTGGGGAGGTGGCGGTGATTGCCCTATGTCCAGGAGGCGGGTATAATTGGACATGAAGTCTCAGCAAGGGGATGGTGTGTCACACACGAGCATGGGGGAGGGTAAGAACCGATGGGCATTGCACTGGCGGAGCCTACATTAGTTAGTCAGGTTGAACAGTGGGGCAAAAAGACGGATCGGGCGGTTGAAAATATCCTCGAAGTCGCCGTCCAAACCTATCTCGATGAACTGGAGAAAGAGGCCATCCGTGCAGAGACGCAAACATTCTGGGCGATGCACGATGAGCTGCTGAAGAGCTATCCAGGGGAGTATATCGCCCTCTATCTGGGGCGGGTCGTGGCGCACGATAAAGATGTGTCACGTCTGGATGAACGAGTTCGAGAGAAATTCGGTTTGTTACCAGTTCTCATCGCCGCGGTCAGGCCAGAGCAGCGCCGTGATCTGCATTGGCGCGGCGGGAAGGTTGACGGGATGCGGTAGGGGCATGAGGTGTGGCGGAAAGGACGATCATACAGCGGCTAAATTTGCTTCCGCCACACCTCGTGCCCGGCTTGGTGCAGACAATGTGAATGAATGAAAGGCCGGGCACGAGGTGGGATGGCGATGGAACCGGTCTTTTTTTGCGGAGATTCTTCCGCCATCCCACCTCATGCCCCTACGCGTTGACACAAAAAACGATCCTGGCCCGTCATCGGGCCAGGATCGTTTTTATATTGGCGTGTTTCGTCCGTTCGGCTGAACTCACGTCGTAGCCTGGTTGACTCGTTCGCACCAGGGGGTGCGAACTCCGCGGGGTTATTCCTCAAATACGGTGTCGAGAAGCTGATTGCTCTCCCGCACCCGCTCGTATTCCCGGCGGGCGTTGACGAGGACGTCGCCGACTTGGGTCATGCGCTCCCGCAGGTCGTTCTCGCTGGTGGCGGATTCCCAGGCTTGGCGCAGGAGGTCTTCGAAGGATTTGGCCCCGTCGATGTTGCCCAGGATCAGGTCGAGTTCGCCGATCACCAGCTCGAACATGCGGATTTTGCGGGCCAGCAGGTCGATGATGTGGGCTTCAATGGTCTCGTTGCAGCTCAGGTTGAAGATGGTGACGTCGTGGGCCTGGCCCAGGCGGTGGAGGCGACCGATGCGCTGTTCCACCCGCATGGGGTTCCAGGGCAGGTCATAGTTGATCAGTTGGTGGCAGAATTGCAGATTGCGCCCCTCGGCCCCGCTTTCGGTGGAGACCATCACCCGCACGCCGCCTTTGAATGCGGCCACAGCGGCTTCTTTTTGGCGAATGTCCAGCCCGCCGTGGAAGCCGATGACGTCGATGCCTTGGGCTTCGAGCTGGGCCACGATGGCGTCCAGGGTCTTGCGGTACTCGGTGAAGATTAAAAATTGACCGGGGAAACGATCCAGGATCTCCCCGACCGCCACCAATTTGCGCCCCACGGGAATCGATTCGGCCAAGGCTAAGAAGTTGCGCAATTCAGTTCGGGCTTTGTCCGAATGGGAACGATCTTCGATCATCTTGGCCAAGGTGGAGGCGACGGCCTGGGGGCTGCTGGTCAGCTCCCGTTGCAGGATGATCAGGGTCAGGCGCATGAGCTTGGTGCTGTCCTGGTCCTGGAAGCGGCGGCGGATGTAGTCGGTGACGTCGGCGTAGAGTTGGAACTCGGCCTCGCTGAGGGCCAGGTGATAGATGGCGGCCTGGCGGCGGGGGAAGGTGACATCCACGCTGCTGCGCCGGTTGCGGATCATGACATCGTTGAGCAGACGGCGCAGGGCCGGGGTGTTTTTGGGGCGGCGCTTGTCCGCACTCTCTAAAAAGTGGCGGCGATAGCCCCGCACGGTGCCCAGTTGGCCGGGGGAGAGGATGGTGATCAGGCTGTAGAGTTCCAGAAGATCGTTCTGCACCGGGGTGGCGGTGAGCATGAGGACGTAGCGTTTGCGGATCTGGTTGACAAATTTCCAGGCCAGGGTGCTGCGGTTTTTGAGCTTATGGGCCTCGTCCACGATCAGCAGATCGTACTCTCGGGCCAGCGCGCCTTCGCTGTGCCGGTCCCGTTTGGCCCGGTCCAGGCTGACGATCCAACGCCCGGTCTCGGCGGACTGCACCTCTTGCCAGCCTTCCACGGTGTCCACCACGCTGAACTCTTCCCGAAACTTGGACGACAGCTCTTCCCGCCACTGCTCGGTGAGCGAGGCCGGGGTCAGCACCAGGACCGTGCGCACCAGTCCCCGCTCGATCAGCTCCTTCATGATGATGCCCGCTTCGATGGTCTTGCCCAGCCCCACCTCGTCGGCCAACAGCGCCCGGCCCCGCATGTCCCGCAGGGCGCGCAGGGCGGTCTCCAACTGGTGCTCGTAGTGGTCCACGGCAATGTCTTCCAGGCAGATCAGCTGGTCGAAGCCCCGGCTCAGGCGCAGGGCCTCGGCCTGGAGACGCAGGCGGTAGAGGGCCAGGGGGCCGGGGGCGTGGGTGCGCCCGTGGATGCGGAAGAAGGTCTCCAGCCCCTGGTCGGTCTCGATCACCCTGGGGGGCAGGCTGACGCCCAGCGCGGCGATACGCTGGGCCATCTGCTGGTCCAGATTGTAGCGATGGCCGCAGCGAAAACAGCGGGTAGCCGTCTCGTCGTCCAGCCATCCGCACGATGGGCAGCGTTTGCCCATCACGGTTTCGGTCGGTTTGGTCTTCTTGGTTTCGGGCTGGAGATCGGCGTCGGTGGGGATCTCTAGCCACTCAAAGCGTTCGTTTGGCATGGGGGGTATTGTAGCGTTTTGGGGTTGTGAAGTCAATCGGTTGGGGGGGTGGGGGGTGCAATTCAATTTGGGGGCAGGATTGGCAGATCATGGGTCATGTGCAGAAATCGGCGTCCGCCCTGGGCTGAAAGCCCCAGGGCTATAACAGCAACGCCCCGTCAAACGGGGCTATTGTGAGAG
>JAGNDO010000014.1:58270-98030 GCA_018003515.1 Caldilineaceae bacterium | reverse complement strand
TTTTTTGGTTTAGTTTCTGGTCAGTGAAATTGAGAATCGTGTCAAGCGTCGAGAACGCCACCACCACACAATACTCGATACACGATACTCGATAATTCCATTCTACGGAGCCAGCCGCAACCTGGACTCCGTCCCCTTCTCCACCGCCTCTCGGCTCCAGGGCATGTTGTGGTAGACGCCTTCCCGCCACATGGCCATTTGGTCGTCGTAGTGGGGGCTGAGGGGGTGGCCGGATTGGCCGCTGGTGGTGACGGTCATGGCCCGGTCCCAGGCGCCGACTTCGTAGAGTTGGCGATAGCTGGCCACGATCTGCACCAGGCCGGGGGGCAGGCTGGGCGCATAGCTGGTCTGGTTGGGGGTGGTGCCGTCTCCGTGGACCGGGAAGGGTCCCCGATCAAAGATGCCGGAGAAGAGTTTGACGCTGCCCAACGGGTGAGCATAGCGCACCTGGTGCATTCGCCCCCAATGCCATTTCAGCGGCGTATCCGCCACGTCCTTGCGGATGGACTTGACCGCCAGCGTAAACGCCTCTTGCATCAGTTCGTCCCGGCTGCGGGTGCGGCCCGTCTTGGCGTCGTCGAACCAGCGGGAATGCTCGTGGGTTTGCAACAGTTCCAGCAGTCGGGTCTCGGCCCGGTGCATGAAGCCGTTGATGATGAAGAGCGGGCTGATGCTGCCGCCCATAAAGCCCTGATGGGCCGGCCCCAATTTGTCCCCATAGACCAGATCGAGCAAATGCAGCAGGGTGTAGTGGAAGATCAGTCCGGCCTCCTCGGCCTTGTCCATGTCGCCGCTCCAGTTGCGCAGGGCGGCCAGGGCGGTGCGCTCCCAGGGGTCGTCGCTGTAGAGCATGGTGATCCAGGGCGTGAGGGCACGAGCGAAGGTGCTGGTGTTGTCAAATTGGATGCGCTCCATGTCCCGAATGGTGTGCTTTTCCTTCTCGGCCAGGAGTTCTTCGATGCGCTTGGCCCGCCAGCCGGGGAAGAACTCCGCGCCCAGCCAGTGGGGATAGTCGTCGCCGACCATCTTGTTGTTGGCCGTGACGATCACGCCGCTTTCCGGGTTGATCAGCCGGGGCAGTTCGGCGTGGGGGATCATGCCGATCCACTCGTGGTCGCCGCTCCAGCCCGGCGCGGGGACCAGGCCCAAGCCCTTGGCCCGGATGGGCACAGCCCCGGCCATCACGTAGCCGATGTTGCCGCCGCTGTCCGCCCACACAAAATTCTGCGGCGGTGCGGACCAGTCTGTCAGCGCCGCATCGAACTCTACACCAGATTTGGCCTGATTTATCTTAAAAATCGCCCGGATACTCTGGCCAGCATCGTGTCCTGTCCAGCGCAGGGCCAGGGGGACGGTCGGGGGGGCGACGGGCGGATCGCTGGTCTCGGCCAACCGGTTGATCAGGGGACCGTGCCGGGTGACGATCACTTGCTCGATGTGGGGCTGGCTGCGCCCCTTGACCGTGATTTCCTCCCGGAAAACCTGGGCTTGCTCCCATTCGCCCTGGAACTCGAAGCGGGTGGGATCGTCCGGGTGGGCGCGCTCAATGTAGAGATCTTGGACGTCGGGGAAGCCATTGGTCAGGCCCCAGGCCACGTCCTCGTTGTGGCCGATCATCACCCCCGGCGCGGCCAAAAAGCTGACTCCGCTCACTTCGTAATCTGGGCAAGAAAGATGATTTTCATACCAAATGCTGGGCAGGGTGAGGGGCAAATGGGGGTCGTTGTTGAGCAAGGGCCGCCCGTTGAGGCTGCGGGCCGGGGCCACGGCCCAACTGTTGCTGCCCAACCCCGCGCCCTGGGGACCGATCCACTTTTTGAGTTCTTCGTATTGGGAGAGCAGCAGCCCGGTGGTGCTTTGCAGACGCATGGCGTCGCCGCTGCCCGCTTCCAAAATGATGGGGTTGTCCGCGGGGTAGTCCGGTTCCAGATCCGCGGCCAGGGTGGGGTCCATCTGTTGCACCATTTGCAGCCGGGTCAGTTCGCCTTCCCAGTTGACGCTCAGGCTCCAGGCCATCATCTTGGAATAGGCCAGGCTGTCCAAGGGCGTCCACGGGTCGGGCTGGCGGCGCAGGAGGTTGAACTCCGCGGCGACCCGGCCCTTGCGCAGGGTGAGATAGGCGTTGACCCCGTCTGCATACCAGGTGAGCAGTTGCAGGATCTCCGGGTCCAGGGTGGCCAACTCGGCCTGGGCGGCCCGGCCAAAGCCGATGATGCGGCTGTAGCGGTCGATCTGCAAAGCGGCCTCGCCAAAGAGGACGGACATGGTGCCGTGGGCCAGGCGGCGGTTTTGCTCCATCTGCCACATGCGGTCCTGGGCGTGGGTGAAGCCCTGGGCGCGGAATAGATCCGCCCGGCCTTGGGCGTAGATGTGGGGCACGCCATGCTTGTCCCGCAGCACCTCCACGGGCGCGTCCAGGATGGGCAGGGTCAGCTTGCCGTCGATCTTGGGCACGGGGCGCTGGACCAGCCACCAATAGAAGTAGAGAAAGGCCAGCCCGCCCAGGGCGATCAGGGCCACGATGATGGATAAGATGACAGAAATGTATGATGGCATAAGGTCAACCGGAATAGGTTTGATTTGGGATTGACGGGCAGCGGGCCTTTGTGACCGCCACGGTCCATATTGTATCACGTTTGGGGGTCAGTCTGTAGTGAGGGTATCAGTCAATCGTAGGGGTTTGGGTGGCGGGGAGGGTCAAAATGGCGCAAACCTGCAAGGTTTGCGCCATTTTGACCCTCCCCGCCACCCAAACCCCATTAGTACCTAACCAGCGAAATCCTTGTTTTTTGTGCAAGAATTTTTACCACAAAGGACACAAAGGACACAAAGAGGGATTTATTCTTTTGAAATCTTTGTGTTCTCTGTGATCTTTGTGGTAACTCTTTTTGGTTCTGGCTAGGCCAGGTTGGGTCATGACGAACTTGTAAAACAAAGCAATCAAAATGTAAATGGTACTTGACATTGGAAAAAATCTGCTGTATACTCTGGATTGTCAAGCAGAGTTGACAAAAAGTAATACAAAGTTGACCAATCAACCAATCAACCAACCCAAAAGGCCAACCCCAATGGACACCAACACCCGCCGGTACATGCGACAATTCATCCCCGCCATGATCGCCTATTCAATCGTCCTCGTCGCTGCCATGTGGCTGCTGGACCGGTTGGGCGATGGCAGCCTGTGGCGCATCCCCGTGGCCGTGCTGCCTATGATCCCCATCGGCTTTGCCCTGCGCGCCTATCTGATCTTCCTCAACGGCGCGGACGAATTGCAGCGGCGCATCCAATTAAATGGCTTCGCCTTTGCCGCCGGGGCCACTGGCATGGTCACCCTGACCTATGGTTTTCTGGAAAATGCCGGATTTCCCATGCTCTCCTGGGTCTGGATTTTCCCCATGATCATCGCCTTCTGGGGCATCGGCAGCGCCTTCGCCGAGCGGAGGTACAAATGAACAATCGACTTAAAGTGCTGCGGGCCGAGCGGGACTGGTCCCAGGCCCAGTTGGCGGATGAGTTGGCCGTCTCCCGACAGACGGTCAACGCCCTGGAGACGGGCAAATATGACCCCAGTTTGCCCTTGGCCTTCAAGATCGCCCGACTCTTTGGCCTTCAGATCGAAGAGATCTTCTTCCCGGAAGAAGCGGATGGCGGAAAGAGTTTGGCGTAGACATCCCCGGAATTGGCAGACACCGGCAAGTCGCCCAGAAAATCGGCCATCGCCTGACGGTCTACCCATCCATCCAAAGCCAACTGATGGGATTCCCCCGGCGACCAATTGAAGCGGTACGCCCCCAATTCGCATAGCCAATCTAAGCAAGCCACGGCATCGGCCAGGGCGTCCGCACCGCCGGCCAGCACCACCTCAAACGAAAGGGCGGGGATGGGCTGGGACAGCCCCCGCAATACGGCCAACTCGAAGCCTTCCACATCGATCTTGCAGAAGGCGGGTAGCCCGTGTTGGGCGATCAGCGCATCCAGGGTGGTGACGGGGACCGTGACCGTATCATCCCAGGCCACTTTGGCGAAGGCGTCCGTGCGTTGAACCTGGTCGATCCAGCGCTGGGAGAGGGTGGTCACCGTGGGGTTGGCCCGGCTGATGTGGAGGGTGGCTGATCCCGGCTCGCTGCCCAGGGCTTGGTCAACGAGCACAATGTCCGGGTGATCCCCGTAGCGGCGGCGCAGATAGGCGGCCAAGTGGGGTTGGGGTTCCACGCCGATGCAGCGGGCCCCCAGCCGGGTCCACGCCCACAGTCGGTTGCCCACGTGCGCGCCGATGTCGAAGCAGAGATCCCCAGGGCCGATGAATTGCGCGTAGAAATCGGCCAACTGCCGGTTTTTCCACGGGCGATAGTAGATGATCAGGGAGCGCAGCAGCCCGATCTGTTGGGTGAGTCGTTGGCGAAGGTGGGGCATAAAGTGTTTCCAGTGTCGCGAGTACCTCCCCGGAATGGGCCAGCAAATCTTGGGCAAGACGAGATTTTGTGGCCCATTCCGGGGAGGTTGTGGTGATGACGAATCGCCATGCGCCATTTGTACACCCGGAACGCCGGTCATGTCCAATTGCGGAGTCGCCCGACCAGTTTTCGCCATCGAAAAAAATCAGCGTAAATCCACGTCATTCGTGTTCTATTCCTGGTCAAAGTCTGGGCGTTGGATGTACAATGCAGACGCTGAAAATCAATTGGCGTTTCTCTCATTTATCAGAAAAGCGAGCCATCATGTCAACCCAACCCACCACCCGTAAACCCATTATCGGCATCACCACCCGCCACGGCACGGAGGAATGGATCGGCCGCTGGGCCATCAACTATATCAACCGGGTCAACGAGTACGACGCCATCCCGGTCATCATCACCCCGGACACGCCAGCGGAACTGCCCGACGGCACCATTTTCACTCCAGACGCACTAGGTCGTGTGGCCCCCGAGATCCTCGACAAACTAGATGGTTTGATCCTCAGCGGCGGTGGAGACGTCCATCCCCGCTATTTTGGCCAAGAGTTGAACGGGGCCGACCCGGAGAGCATCGACGAGAAGCGGGACGAGCTGGAAATTGTGTTGGCCTTGGGGGCTTTGGATCGGGACATGCCCCTCTTTGGCATCTGCCGGGGCTGCCAGATCCTCAATGTGGCCGCGGGCGGGGGGATGGTGCAGCACTTTGACGATCACCGCTCGGACACGGACAACCCAGAGTTGCACGCCGTCACCGTGGAGGCGGACAGCCTTTTGGGCCGAATTGTGGCCGGTGATTCCCTGGCGGTCAACACCTATCACCACCAAGGGGTGGACCAGGCCACCCTGGCCCCCATCTTCCGAGCCACGGCCTTTGCCGAGCCGGACCCCTGGCTGGTTGAGGCCTACGAAAGTCCAGCTCATCGCTGGGTCATGGGCGTGCAATGGCATCCCGAACGCATCCAAGATTTCGCCATCCCCGACGGTCAGCGCCGTCTGTGGGATGATTTCATGGCCACGGTGCGGGCGGGAAGTTCTGATCAATAGGGCGATGCGCCCGTAACGGATCAAGCGGCGGGCACGAGTGCAGTTTGAATGCGTGGGGTAAATGAATGGGCGAGGTCTACACCTTCTGGTGTGAACCTCGCCCATTCATTTACCCCACGCATTTTTTCTTCCAAGCATGTTGAAATCTTGGCATACCTATTTTGTCCGTATATAATAAAAACATAGTATATTTGTAATATTTTGTCGAATTGGTACTGTAATTCGGTGAAAACTTGTAAATCATACCTGGAAAATTCGTAACGACCAGGCCACCCCCTCCCAGCCTCCCCCAGGTTGGGGGAGGAGCCGGATCGTCGCAGAGCGAACGAGCCGCCATCCAAGGACTGTTCCCTCCCCAACCTGGGGAGGGTTAGGGTGGGGTTGGTAGTTACAAAAAACCCTACGCGACCCTCAATTCGGTCGCAGTCAAAACCCCATCATTCACCTTTCCCTTTGTCACAGGAGACGGCACATGGATGTACTTTTCCTCTCCAGAATGCAGTTTGCCATTGTCACGGTCTATCACTTTTTCTTCGTCCCGCTCACCTTGGGCCTTTCCATCATGGTTGCCATCATGGAGACCCAATATGTGCGCACGGGGGACGAAAGTTACAAGCGTATGACCAAGTATTGGGGCACGCTCTTCTTGATCAACTTCGCTATGGGCGTGGTCACGGGCATTGTGCAAGAATTTCAGTTTGGCATGAATTGGTCCGAGTATTCCCGCTTTGTGGGGGATGTCTTCGGCGCTCCTCTGGCCATCGAAGCCCTGGTCGCCTTCTTCTTGGAATCGACCTTCCTGGGCCTGTGGGTCTTCGGTTGGGAGAAGCTGTCCAAGCGCCAACATCTGGCCACCATTTGGCTGGTGGCCATTGGCAGCAACATCTCGGCCTTTTGGATTCTGGTGGCCAACTCGTGGATGCAGCAGCCCGTGGGCTATGCGATTGACGGCAACCGGGCGGTCATGACCGATTTTCTGGCCCTGATCACCAGCGGCCATGTGTGGGCCCAGTTCCCCCACACGGTGCTGTCGGGCATGGTGACGGCTGGCTTCTTTATCCTGGGCGTGAGCAGTTGGCATCTGTTGCGCAAGAGCCAACCGGCGGCCATCTATCTGCGCTCGTGGAAGATGGGCCTGGTCTATGCGGCTGTGGCTACCCTGCTGGTCACCCTCAGCGGTCACACCCAAGCCCAATACATGGTCAAGATTCAGCCCATGAAGATGGCGGCCGCAGAAGCCCTGTGGGATACGGAACAGCCCGCGGCCCTCTCCCTTTTCACCATCGGCGATTCCAAGAACCGGGAAGATGTCTTCGCCATCCGCATCCCCAACGCCCTCAGCCTGCTTTCGTGCAACAACCTCACCTGCGAAGTGGCGGGGATCAACGATCTCCAGGCCGAATATGAAAACCAATATGGGCCGGGGGACTATGTGCCCTGGGTCTTCGCTATCTATTGGACCTTCCGGGGCATGTTGACCGCCGGCTTTGCCATGCTGGGGCTGGCGGCGCTTGGCCTCTTCCTGTGGGTCCGCAAGAGCAAGATCGGGGAGCAGAGATTGATGCTTAAGGTCATGGTCTTTGCCATCTTCTTGCCCTATTTCGCCAACTCAATGGGCTGGCTGATGACGGAACTGGGCCGACAGCCTTGGATCGTCTTTGGCGTGATGCGGACAACGGACGGCGTTTCGGTGGTCACGTCGATCTTTGAGGTAGTGGTTACCCTGGTCGGTTTCACTTTGCTCTATGGTGCGCTCATGGTGGCGGATGTTTTTTTGCTGACCAAATATGCCAAACTGGGCATGGAAGCGGCCCCCAAGTCGTCGAAAAAACCCACTGCTTCGCCTCGCCCGGCCAGGGCTCACTAAGATAGGGAGGGACAACCCCATGGAATTGCAAGTCGTCTGGTTTATGTTGGTCGCGGTTCTCTTTACCGTCTTCTTCCTGCTCGAAGGCTTCGACTATGGCGTTGGCATCCTGCTGCCCTTCCTGGGCAAGGATGACACGGAACGCCGGGTCATCATCAACACCATCGGCCCCGTGTGGGATGGCAACGAGGTGTGGATGATCACGGCTGGGGGGGCCATGTTCGCCGCCTTTCCCAACTGGTACGCCACCCTGTTCAGCGGCTTTTACCTGCCCCTCTTTTTGATGCTCATCGCCCTGATCGTGCGGGGGGTGGCCTTTGAGTTCCGCAGCAAGGACGCCCGTCCCCAGTGGCGCTCCTGGTGGGACTGGATGATCTTTGTGGGCAGCTTTGTCCCCGCCCTGCTGTGGGGCGTGGCGCTGGGCAACATCATCCGGGGCGTGCCGATTGACGCCAACATGCAGTACGTGGGCGGATTCTTCAACTTGCTCAACCCCTATGCGCTCCTGGGCGGCCTGGCCTCGGTCTCTCTCTTCGCCCTGCACGGGGCCATCTTCCTCAACCTGCGCACCACGGACGTGCTGCGTGCCCGGTCCAAAGCCACGGCGCAGAAGCTGTGGATCCCCGCCGCGGTGATGGTCTTCGCCTTCGTGATCGCCGGCTACTTTGCCACGGACATGTTCACCCGGCTTGGCGTCGATCCTGGCCCGGTGCCCATTCTGGCCGGTGTGGCCCTGCTTCTGGTCCCCTGGCTGCTGCGCACTGAGCGATCCGGCTGGGCCTTCATCATGTCTTCGGTCGCTGTCGTCTTCTCTACGGTCACCATTTTCATGGGCCTCTTTCCCCGGGTCATGGTCTCCAGTCTGGACCCAGCCTGGAGTTTGACTATCTATAATGCGTCGTCCAGCCCCTACACCCTAAAGGTCATGACGATTGTGGCCCTGATCTTCACCCCGATTGTGATGATTTATCAGGGGTGGTCCTACTATCAATTCCGTGAAAGGGTGTCGCCCAAGGATCATCTTGAATACTAGCTTTTCTGCATGAAAATCGACAAACGCTTGCTCTCAGAAGCACAACTCGCCCAGCTCCACCTGATCGGTTCGGTGGGGCTGGGTTTTGGTGTGGGGATCCTGATCGTCGCCCAGGCCTGGGTACTCAGCCAAGCCATCAACGCCATCTTTTTGCTGGACCAAACCCTGGCCCACGTCGCCCCCCTGCTTTGGGGCTTTGCGACCCTGGCCCTCACACGCGCCCTCATGGCCTGGGGCCGGGATGCCCTGGCCCAGCGCACGGCCATTCTGGTCAAGACGGAGCTGCGCCAGCGCCTGGTGCAGCAGATCGTGCGCCTGGGCCCAGCCTTCACCACGGGCGAGCGCACCGGGGAACTCACCAACACCCTGGTCGAGGGCGTCGAGGCCCTGGATGCCTATTTCAGCCAATATCTGCCCCAGGTCGTCCTGGCCGCCATGATGCCCCTGACCCTCTTCTTCTTCGTCCTGGGCCAGGATCGCCTCTCCGCCGGGGTGCTGCTCCTCACCGCCCCCCTGATCCCCATCTTCATGGTCCTGATCGGCGACAGCGCCGACGCCATGACCAAACGCCAGTGGCGCACCCTCAGCTACCTCAGCGCCCATTTTTTGGACACCCTGCAAGGGCTGACCACCCTCAAACTCTTTGGCCGCAGCCGGGAACAGCTTCGGGCCATCGCTGCCATCTCCGACGAATACCGCCGTACCACCCTGAGCGTCCTGCGGGTGGCCTTTCTCTCCGCCTTGGTTCTGGAGATGTTGGCGACCTTGAGCGTGGCGGTGATCGCCGTGGAGATCGGCCTGCGCCTGCTCTATGGGCGCATGGATTTTCCTGGCGCGCTCTTCGTCCTGATCTTGGCCCCGGATTTTTACATGCCCCTGCGCATGTTGGGCGCTCGCTTCCACGCCGGCATGGCGGGCGTCGCCGCCTCCCAGCGCATTTTCGCCATTTTGGATCAGTCGCCGCCCACCACGCTGGAAGTTGCCCCCGCCGCCCAACCCGTTAATCTGCGCCGCCAGGCCATTCAGTTCCAAGATGTGCATGTGGCCTATCAGGACGACCAGCGGCCCGCCTTGCGGGGCGTCAGCTTCACCATCCAGCCGGGGGAACGGGTGGCCGTGGTGGGGCCGAGCGGTGCGGGGAAGAGTACGTTGATTCAATTGCTGCTGCGCTTTGTCTCTCCCCAGAGCGGGCAAATTCTAGTCGGGGAGCAAGATCTGGCCGAGATCGACGCTGCGGATTGGCGGCAGGAGATCGTGTGGGTGCCCCAACGGCCCGCCCTCTTCAACGTCTCCCTGGCGGACAACATCCGTCTGGGCCGTCCCCATGCCGCGGAGGCCGATGTGATGCGGGCGGCGACCCAGGCCGGGGCGGTGGACTTCATCAACGCCCTGCCCCAGGGCTTCGAGAGCGTGGCCGGAGAGCAGGGGGTGCGGCTCAGCGGCGGCCAGGCCCAGCGTATCGCCCTGGCCCGGGCCTTCCTGCTCGACGCCCCCTTCCTCCTCTTCGACGAAGCCACCGCCCATCTCGACCCGGCCACGGAAGCCCAGGTCCAGACCGCCATCCGCACCCTGGCCCAGGATCGTACGGTCCTCTTCATCGCCCACCGTCTGGACACCCTGGCCCTGGCCGACCGCATTTTGGTCATGGACCAGGGTCGGATCGTCCAATCCGGCACCCAGGCCGATCTCATGGCCGACCCCACGGGCCTTTTTTATCGACTGGCGACGACCCAAACGGAGGCGGAAGATGGCTGACTCCACCTGGGTTCGACTGCTGCAATGGGTGCGCCCGCTTTGGAAACAGACCGTGGCCGCCCTGCTTTTGGGGGTCGCCACCGTGGGCAGCGGCATGGGGTTGATGATGACCTCGGCCTATATCATCTCCGCGGCAGCCCTGCACCCCTCCATCGCCGTGCTACAGGTGGCCATCGTGGGCGTGCGGGTCTTTGGCATCAGCCGGGGCGTGGCCCGCTATTTCGAGCGGCTGGTTTCCCATAATCTCAATCTCACCCTGCTGACTCAGATCCGGGTTTGGGTATACGAGCGGTTGGAACCCTTGGCCCCGGCCCGGCTGCAAAGCTTCGGCAGCGGGGATCTGCTCACGCGAATTGTGGCAGATGTGAATGGGCTGGAACATTTCTACGTCCGGGTCTTGGCCCCGCCCCTGGTGGCCGGGGTGATCTGGCTGCTGGTCCTGCTGATTTTCAGCCAGTTTGGGGGGATGATTGCCCTGACCGTCGGCCTGTGCATGGCCGTGGCCGGGGTGATAGTGCCCGGGTTGGTGCGCCAGGCCGGGTTGAAGCCGGGCCAGCGCCAGATCCAGGCCCGCAAGGAGATGAACGAAGCCCTGGTCGAAGGCATCCAGGGCCTGCCGGATCTGTTGGCCTTCGGGGCCGAAGAGCGCTATTTGGCCGACATCCAGCGCCTGGGTGACCAGGTCGCCCAGGCCCAGCGCCAGTCCGGGGACATCGCCACCCTCAGCGACGCGGCCATCGGGCTGATCATGAACCTGACCGTGGCCGCGGCCCTCATCGTCGCCATCCCCAGGGTCACCGGCGGCCAGTTGGACGGGGTCTATTTGGCCGTCATCGTCCTGGGCATCATGGCCGCCTTTGAGTCGATTGCGCCCCTGCCCAGCACGTTGCAATTTCTGGACGGCTCTCTGCGTTCGGCCCGACGGCTTTTTGAGGTGGTGGACGCGGTCCCCGCTGTGGTGGACCCGGCCCAACCCCGTCCCCTGCCCGCCAGCGTGGATCTGACGGTCACGGATCTCACCTTCCGCTACGGGCCTGACGATGCCCTGGTCTTGGACGGGGTGAGCTTCGATCTGCCCGCGGGCAAACGGCTGGCCATCGTCGGCGTCAGCGGAGCCGGGAAATCGACCCTGCTCAACCTGCTCCTGCGTTTTTGGGATGTGGCGCCGGGCCGTATCCGCCTGGGCGGCCAGGACGTGCGGGATCTGCGCGCCGACCAAGTGCGGGCGCAGATCGGCGTGGTCTCCCAGCGCACGCATCTCTTCAACGACACCATCCGGGGCAATCTGCTGATCGCCGATCCCCAGGCGGACGACGACGCCCTGGAAGCCGCCTGCCGTCAGGCCCAGATCCACGACTTCATCCTGGGGCTGCCCGACGGCTATGACACCTGGATCGGCGAACAGGGGCTGCTCCTCAGCGGCGGCGAGCGCCAGCGCCTGGCCATCGCCCGGGCCTTGCTCAAAAACGCCCCCATCCTGATCCTGGACGAAGCCACCGCCCATCTCGACCCCGTGGCCGAGCGGGAAGTCTGGCAGGCCCTGGCCGGGCTGATCGCCCACCGATCCACCCTGGTCATCACCCATCAGCCCGCGGGGTTGGAGCTGATGGACGAGGTGCTGGTGCTGGAGGATGGGCGGCTGGTGGCGTCCGCCCGCTAGCACAGTCCGGGAGTACCTCCGCTCTAGCCGGGTCCGTGACCCGGCGAGTTTGCCGCAGAAGATCCTGGGAAGCACCCGCCGGGTCACGGACCCGGCTGGAGCAGCTATCTCGGCGTTATCTGCGTCGCCCCATACTGGCTTGTTCCGCCGGGAGCCGATTCAGGTTTGGCGCGCCGGGGTGATATAATCGGATTGGTTGAAAGCGATTTTGCGACCAAAGTCCCGAAAGCAAGGAGGCCCCATGGCAACCCGCACACCCCCCAAAGGCATGGCCCGCTGGTTTATGCGTATGCCCATCACCTTCTATCGCCTGGGCCTGGGCGGGCTGTTGGGCGGACGCTTTCTGCTGCTCAATCACGTGGGGCGCAAGAGCGGTCTGCCCCGGCAAGTGGTGTTGGAAGTGGTGAACCACGATGCGGCCACGGGAATCTATACCGTGGCCTCCGGTTTTGGGCCAAACTCGGATTGGTATCGCAATCTGCAAGACCGCCCGGATGTCACCATTCAAGTGGGGCGGCAGAAGATGGCCGTCACCGCCCATTTCCTCACCCAGAGCGAGGGCGGCGCGGTGATGATGGCCTATGCCCAGCGCTATCCCAAGGCGGCGTTGGCCCTGTCCAAGACGCTGAACTATCCCGTTGGGGATGGCAAACCCGAAGACTATCGGCGGGTGGGCGAGGGGATTCCGTTTGTGACGTTTTGGCCCCGGTAAGGCTCTCGCTCCCACGCTCCGCGTGGGAGTGGAAACCGGCGCTCTGCGCCGAGGGGCGCAGAGCGCCCATCAGCGTTCCCACGCGGAGCGTGGGAACGAGCATTGATCTGAGAAAATTGGAGAAATTGACTTGAAGACCGACCTGTTCGACTACAACCTGCCCCAATCCTTCATCGCCCAGCAGCCCGTGGAGCCGCGGGATAGCAGCCGTTTGCTGGTGTTGAATCGGGCCACGGGCGAGGTGACTCACCGCCATTTTTCTGACGTGGGCGATTATTTGGCCCCCGGGGATCTGCTGGTGGCCAACAACAGCCGGGTGATTCCGGCCCGTCTCCACGGCCACAAAGCCACGGGCGGCAGCGTGGAGGTCTTCCTCCTGCGCCAGCTTGACGATGACGGCACCCGCTGGGAATGCCTCGTCCGGGGCCGGGGCCTCACCGAAGGCGCAGAGATCACCCTGGCCCCCAATCAATCTCCCAATCTCCCAATCTCCCAATCTCCCGAATCAAGAATTATCGCCACCATCCAAACCGTCCACCCCACCGGTTCCCGCACGGTCGCCTTCTCCGAACCCATCAACCCCTGGCTGGCGGATTTGGGCGAGATGCCCTTGCCCCCGTACATCACCGAATACGCCGGGGATGCGGAGCGCTATCAGACCGTCTATTCCCGGCCAGAGGGCAGTGTGGCCGCGCCGACTGCTGGCCTCCACTTCACGCCGGAACTGCTCATCGACCTGCGGCGTCGGGGCATCCTGTTTGAAGAGACCACCCTGCATGTGGGGTTGGATACCTTCAAGCCGGTCAGCGCCGAGGAGATCGAGGATCACGAGATCCACACGGAGTGGGCGGAGGTGGGGCGGGATACGGCCCGGCGTATCAACGATGTGACTTTGCAGGGGGGCAAAATTGTGGCCGTGGGCACCACCAGCGTGCGCACGTTGGAATGGGCGGCCACCGCAGCCCAAGGATTGGACCCCTACGATTTCAACGCCTGTCCGTGGAAACGCACCGCGGCCTTCGAGGGGCCGGTTGATCTTTTTATCCGTCCCGGCTATCATTTCCGAGCCGTGGATCGGCTGATCACCAACTTCCACCTGCCCAAATCCAGCCTGCTCATGCTGGTCAGCGCCTACATCGCCCAGGCCCACCCGGACGATGTAGACGCCGGACGGCGCATTTTGCTGGAAACGTATGAGATTGCCAAACAGGAAGGTTATCGCTTCTTTAGTTTTGGCGATGCGATGATGATTGTTTGAGTTGCGAGTTGCGAGTTGCGAGTTGCGAGTTGCGAGTTGCGAGTTGCGAGTTGCGAGTTGCGAGTTGGGGTTCATCTCGCATCTCAAAACTCGCACCTCACACCGAAAGGAGACCCCCATGTCCCTAACCTGGACCGATTTTGACGAGCTGCGGCGGCGGCGCAAGGAGTTGGGCCGGCCCTTTATCCTGGCCCATCGGGGCGTGATGCGTTCCCAGCCGGAGAACACCCTGCGCTCCTTTGCCGCGGCCTTGGACCAAGGTGCGGATTTGCTGGAAACGGATCTGCACTTCACCCAGGACAACGAGATCGTGCTCATGCACGACCCCACGGTGGACCGCACCACGGACGGCACGGGCGCGGTACGGGAGATGACATTGGACCAGATCAAGGCCCTGCGCACCCGGTCCCCCCTGGACGGCAGCCTGACCGACCAGCCCGTCCCCACCCTGCGGGAGCTAATTGCCATGACCCGCCGGGAGATCCCCCTGGCTTTGGAATTGAAAGATCCCCTCTTTTTGAAGCCGGTTTTTGCCCAACAGCTCATCGATCTGCTGATCGAGACGGGCATGATGGAGCGAGTAGCCATCATTTCGTTCAACTGGGATCACGTCACCACGGTCAAGCGGGTGGAGCCGTTGATCCCCATCGGCCAGATCACCATGAGAAACTTGATCCCGCCCATGGGTGCCCAAATGGCCGGACCGATCTGGCCCCTGATCTTCCTCAACCCCTTCTACATCTGGCTGGCCCACCGCCGCCGATCCTTCGTCGCCCCTCTGGACCCAGACCCCGAACCCCGCTGCTGGCTCTACAAACACATGGACATCGACGCCCTCTTGGCCAATGACACGGCGAGTGTGTTGAAAGCGCTGAAGGGGTGAAGGGGTGAGGGGGTGAAAGGGTGAGCGGGTGAAAGGGTGATCTTCGCTGGAAAGCGATTCACCCTTTCACCCCTTCAGCCCTTCAGCCGCTCACCCCTTCACCCCTTCACCCCTTCACCCTTTCACCCCCTCACCCCTTCACCCCCTCACCCCCTCACCCGTAAAGCCTGCCCCAAGTCCGCCATCAAATCTTCGGGATTCTCGATCCCCACAGAATAGCGAATCAAACTTTCGGGGATGCCCATGGCGGCTCGCTCGGCCCGGCTGCTTTCCACGTGGCTGCTGACCGGGGGCGGCGCGGCGATGGTCTCCACCGCGCCCAGATTGGCGGCTCGGTGGGCAAAGCGCAGTTTGGGCAAGAAGGCCCGCACTTCGTCCCAATCACCCTTGATCTTAAAACTCAACATGCCCCCAAAGCCCCGCATCTGCCGGGCGGCGATGGCGTGCCCCGCGTGGCTTTCCAGACCCGGATAGTGTACGGCTTCCACCGCGGGATGGGCCTGGAGGAAGCGGGCGATGGTCAGGGCGCTGCTGTTCTGGCGTTGGATGCGCAGATCCAACGTCTTCATGCCCCGCAGGAGCAGGTAGGCCGCCTCGGGGTGCAGGGTGGCCCCGTTGATCTCCCGGTAGTGGTAGATCTGCTTGATCAGCGCCTTGGATCCACAGATCACCCCGCCCAGGGCATCCGCATGGCCGCCCAGATATTTGGTGGCGCTGTGCAGCACCAAGTCCGCGCCCAGGGCCAGGGGGTTGGTGTTGATGGGCGTGGCGAAGGTGTTGTCGACGATCACCGTGGCCCCGGCCCGCTTCCCCGCTGCGGCCAATCGGGCCAGATCCACCACTTTCAGCGTAGGATTGGTGGGGCTTTCCAGGTAGAGGACCGTGCAGCCCTCCCCGTCCGGGCCTGCGATGGCCGTCTCAATGGCCTCGTGATCCGTGGTGTCACAGAGGACGACCTCGATGTTGAGGCGAGGCAGAAACTCAATGAAGATTTTGTTGGTGCCCCCATAGGTATCCTTGACCGAGACCACCCGATCCCCAGGCCGCAACAGTGCATAGAGGCTGTTGCTGACCGCGGCCATACCCGTGGCAAAGCTGGTGGCGGCCTCCGCCCCCTCCAAAATCCGCACTTTTTCCTCAAAGACCGCCACGGTTGGGTTAGTATTGCGCCCGTAGATGTGACCGGGGGCCTGTTCCAAGGCCACGGCTTGCCATATGTCCACATCGTTATAGCCAAACGAGACGCTGTGGACCACGGGCACTTGCGTGGCCCGTTCCCACAACGCCGTCTCTTCCCCGGCCCACACAGACAGCGTGCCAAGCCCCGGTTTCTTTTCCTCAACCATTTTTCATTTCCTTTCGAGTGATGATGAGTTCTACTTTCTTCGTCGCACGGTCACGATCAACACCCCAACCAATACTCCCAGCCCGCCCAGCATCTCCTGGGGCGTGGGGATCACATCAAAAAAGAGCAACGACCAGACCACGGCCACAACCGGGCTGGCCGTGAGCACGATGGTGTGGATGCTCATTTGCATGCGGCGCAGGGCGATGTAATAGAGCGCCCTGCTCAGGACCACGTCCACGGCCGCGGTGAGGATCAACAGGGCCAGGGCCACGGGGGTGGGCAGGGCCAACGCACCCCGCAGAGTGGAAAAGAGCAGCAAAAAGAGGCTGGCGAAGAGCAGGCGATAGAAGAAAAAGTTCACAAAGGTGATGGGCGCGGCATAGCGCTTGACGATGGCAGCGTGGATGGCATACATGAAGGTGGAGGTCAGGACCAGCAGGGAACCCAGTTGAAAATAGTCCCCCGGCTGATAGCTGATCACCATCACGCCCAGCACGGCCACGGCGGAACCGAGGATCTGGGGCGCAGTCAGCTTTTCGTGTAGCCAGAGAAAACTCAAAGCCAACCCAAAGACTACCCCAGCCTTGCCCAACAGGGCCGCTGTGCCCGGATCGATGAAGGCCACCGCCTCATAGTTGATGTTCGTGCTGCCCGCAATCAGCAAGCCGATGGCGGCGAGGAAGCCACCATGTTCCACCGCAGGCCGCCAACTCAATTCACCCCGCACCAGCCCATAGGCCCCAACGATGATGGTGGCGATGACCAGCACATACATGGCCGACACCCCCGGCGAAATCAGCGGCAGCAGGGAGCGGGCAAAGACAAAGTGCAGGCTGTCCACGAGGAGCAACACGATCAAGATGGGCGTGGTGTTTTGGGGCGGGATAGTGGGCGTCGGCGGCGGAGAGGATGGGGTGGACATGGGGCGATCAGCTTTCTGGGTGGCGGGCAGGCTGGCTGGGGTGTGACCATTCTCCCACGGGGCGGGGTTGTGGGCAAGAAAGCGGGGCGTCTGCTGCTGGCAATGGGGCACCGCCGGGGGCTGAAGCGCCCCGGCTGGTCAGGGAAACCGGGTGAACCCGGTTGGCCGTCAGCTCGTCCATTCGTCAACTCAGCCCGATTCATCGGGCTTGTTGCGCCCAGCCGGGGCGCTTCAGCCCCCGGCGGACGGTGTCGAACACCCCATCAAATCAACCGAACAAGGTTGATTTGGAACATCCGTGGTCAACCCGCTGCGGTTTCGATACGACCGGAAACTGCCCCGGTCTACTCAACCTGCGCTAGTTCAGCTCGGCGGAAGTAAGTCCGGTCAATAATGCTCTAGCCCGGTCCGTGACCGGGCGGGTTTGCCGCAGAAGATCGTGTAGGCCCGCCGGGTCACGGACCCGGCTAGAGCGCGGGAATTCCCGGACTTATTTGCGCCGGACTGTACTAGTGTCCCGTCAACGTTCAAATGATGGAATTGAGGAGTTCGCATCCTCAGATGCGAACGGCGGGCATCTGAGGATGCCCGACTCCACAATCCATCAAATCAGCGGTGACAGAACACTAGCCGTAGGGACCACGGATATTCCCAATCAGCCCCGAATAAAATAAGGACGGCCCCGCAAACCCCACGGAACCGCCCCTTCAACGTTCATGACTCGATACGCACTACTCGATATTTTCTACTCCTGCGGGGCCACAATGTCAAACCAGAACTTGGATGACCGGTCATTGTTCATGGAGACGTGTACATGCTTGACCTCCAAGTACTGCTTTAGCCCCCAAATCCCCAACTCCCGACCGATGCCGCTCTGCTTGTAGCCGCCAAAGGGCGCTTCGGCGTTGATCAGATGGTAGTCGTTGATCCAGATCGTGCCTGCATCGAGCCGGTCGGCCACATCCACGGCCCGCTCCACGTCCTTGCTCCACACACCGGCGGCCAGACCGTAGATGGAGTCGTTGGCCATGCGCACGGCCTCGTCCACGCTGTCATATTTGATCACCACCAACACCGGCCCAAAGATCTCTTCCTGGGCGATGCGCATGTCGTTGGTCACGTCGGTGAAGATGGTCGGCCCGATAAAGTTGCCCCCGGCCAGCGCCGGGTCGGTCGGACGGGTGCCCAGCAGGGCCGGCGTGGCCCCTTCTTCGATGCCGATGCGGATATATTCCTCGATGGAACGCAACTGCCCAGGGCTGATCACCGGTCCCATGTCCGTGGCCCCGTCATCGGCCAGGCCCACCTTCAGACGGCTGGCCCGGTCCACCAGACGGCCCACAAACTCGTCATAGATGCTGCTGGGCACAAAGAGCCGGGTGCCGCTCTCGCAGGCCTGGCCGTTGTGCATAAAGGTGGCCCACAGACTGCCGTCGATGGCAATGTCCAGGTCGGCGTCGTCCAGGATGATGTTGGGGCTTTTGCCGCCCAACTCCAACGTCACCTTTTTGATGGTGCTGGCGGCCTGGATCATGATCTCCCGGCCCACTTCCGTGCTGCCGGTGAAGGCGATCTTGTCCACCATGGGGCTGGTACACAGTTCTGGCCCCACCACCTGGCCCGGCCCGGTGACCAAGTTGAGTACGCCCGGCGGCAA
This sequence comes from Caldilineaceae bacterium, assembly GCA_018003515.1. Lineage (GTDB taxonomy): Bacteria > Chloroflexota > Anaerolineae > Caldilineales > Caldilineaceae > JAGNDO01. The sequence continues at coordinate 79,437 of JAGNDO010000014.1, read as the reverse complement.
CAGCCCGGTGTCATGGATGATCTCCACCAGCTTGAGGGCGGAGAGGGGGGTGAAGGTGGCCGGTTTCAAAATCACCGTGTTGCCGGCAGCCAGGGCCGGGGCGATCTTCCAGATGGCCATGAGGAAGGGGAAGTTCCAGGGGATGATCTGGCCGGCCACGCCGATGGGGTCTCGTTTGACATAATTGTACGCCAGGGCCGGGAAGGTGATCTGGGGCACGGTCTCCAGGGGTTCAAAGTCGGCCAGTTTGGCAAAGTGGCGGAAGTGGATCAGCCCCACGGGGACGTCCAGCAGATGGGCCTTGCGCCAGGTGCAGCCGCCGTTGCGCATCTCCAACTCGGCGATCTCGTGCTGGCGCTCTTCGATGGCATCCACCAGGGCGTGGAGCAGCCGGGAGCGGTCGCCATGCTTCATGTTGCGCCAGTCGCCCTGATCAAAGGCCGTGCGGGCGGCTTGGATGGCGTCTTTTGTGTCTTCAATATCGGCCTGGGCCACTTGCGCCAGGGCCAGCCCGGTGGACGGATCGTAGGTGGGCTTGTACTGCTCCGCCCTGGGGGTGCGCCACTGGCCGTTGATGTACAGATTGTAAATTGGCAGCTCTCCGTTTGTGTTTGACATAATTTTTTCCTTGATGTTGGCTGGGTTCCTTGCGGATTGGGGGAGGGGTATCTCTGGATTGGAAGCGGTTACCGCCTCATCCTATCCCCGCCTCGTTCTGAACTGATTGTGGGGGGATTGGGGATTGGGGATTGGGGATTGGGTCAGTCCAATCCCCAATCCCCAATCCCTCACCCCGGCACGGGCGCGCCCGTGGGGGTGGAGAGATAGACCGGCTCCCGGTGGGCGGCCCCGCGGATGGCGGCCAGGTCGGCGTGGCCGTGGGCGACCAGCCAGGCGGTCATTTCGTCCCGGATCTGGATGAGGGCGGTGACGCCGCCGTAGTAGAGGGCGCTGCCCACCCCCAGGGCGGTGGCCCCGGCCATGAGCATTTCAATGGCGTCCACCCCGCTATTGACCCCGCCCGTGCCGATGATGGGCGTGTCCGGGCAGGCCTTGCGGATGTCGTAGACGCATTTGAGGGCGATGGGCTTGAGGGCTGGCCCGCTCAAGCCGCCGGAGCGGTTGGCCAGAATGGGCTGGCCGCTCTCGGCGTCGATGATCAGGCCGGGCATGGTGTTGATGGCGCACAGGGCGTCGGCCCCGGCTTCCACCACGGCCCTAGCAATGCGGGCCACGCTGGGCACGTTGGGGGCCAGCTTGACGATCACCGGGATGCCCATGCCTTTCAGCGCCTCCACCACCGCCGCCGTCACAGCGGACGCGCTCTCCGGGTTGGCGGCGAAAGGCTCTCCAAACTCGCTGGCCACGTTGGGGCAGGAGATATTCACCTCCAACATGTGGGGCCGGGCCTGGGCGATGATGCGGGCCACTTGGCCGAACTCCGCCGGGGTGCCGGCGAAGATGCTGGCGATCAGGGGCACGCCCAAGGGGTCAAGCCGGTTGCGGGCATTGGTGAGCAGAACCACCTCTTCCTCCGCCCCAGGGTTGGCCAGACCGATGGCGTTGATCAGCCCATGTCCCCAGTCCAAACAGGAGGGGTTCACGTGCCCTGCCCTCGGTACAGGCCCGCAACTCTTGGCCGTCACCGCCCCCGCGCCGGAAAGGGCCGCCCGCTCCAACAAACTGACCGTCGTCCCCCAAATCCCGCTGGCCAGAACCAGGGGGGTAGGCAGGGTGAAATTGAGAAATTGGGTGCTAAGAGCGGTTATCGGCATAGGTTGTCCATTTCAATGTCCCAATTCAAAATCGAGAATAGCGATTTCTGGTTCCCAAATCCCAACCTGCACAGATGGTGCCAGACTTTGCAGATCGTAAATAAGTAGCTTCAATTGGTAGTGGCCATCGGGTAGATCCGACGGGAGGGGGAAGATTTGGTAGCTCTTGGTTTCATCACCCGGTCGCCATTCACTTGTGGGTCTTTCAAAGAGGTCACGCAACTCGTATTCTTCCAAATGAACCCGTTCCTTTGCCTCGTTGTACAGCCGCAGAGAGATGCGCAGATTGGGGACAATCGTCTGATTGGCTCGCCATCCCAACGCCAACCAAAGCGGTCCCTGGTCTGTGGTGAGGTGAGCAGTCGGCTCAAAAAACTGGTCTCCTCCGTGGCGACCGATGGCCACGCCATTCAGTTCCACGCCCACATCATACTGCACTGCAACAGGCACAAGTTCTTCGTAGAAGCGCCATTTTCGGTCCAACTTGGGTTGTGTATAAGAATCGATCCCGTATGATGATTGACTCCAACTCTCCTTTTGTGTTGCATATTTAGAAAGCAAAAAGATCATGGCACCTGTGGGATCGGCTGCATCGGTGTCAAACCAATTCACGCTACGGATCTCTGGATCCCCCAAGGTGGTTACGTCATGGATCACGGCATTTTGAAGCTTTTCTGGAAAATCGATATCCGCTGTGCGGAGCAGATGAACGGATGTCTCCCCTTGATACAGGAATTCAAAATTGTAGAGACGCCCTGACTGATTAAAGTTGGAAAGGGGTATCATATACGTGAGGTTATCATGGGGTGCTGCTGCTTCCAGATCATGAACCAGATCGACCACATAGCCGTGATAGACTGAAAAGAGTCTTTCTTCCTTTGCCCAACCCTGAAAATAGAGCCTATACACACGTCCTCCTTGGCCCAACAAGAGGACGATTAGCAAGATGCCAATCCCGCGTTCCCAGTTGCGTCGGGATACCCCAGCCATCTGTTTTCCCAAACGCTGCAAGGCTGCCAATACCTGCCACACACCCATTGAACCCAATAAGTAGGCTGGAGGGATGGCTCCCATCATGCGCAGAAAGTTGGGAGGATTGTTATCAAATGCCATGACTGCTGGCACAAGCATCAAGAAGAACCAGAATAACAAGAATCGATGGGCCGGACGTCGCCAATGGACAATACTGTATCCCAGGCCACCCCAGAAAAATAGAGACTGGATCGGGCCGAGCAAGGGCAGGGATTGGAAGTTATGAATCAGGCGGCTATCACCTTCTAGTCCGAAAGCCCTTATGTGCGAGATTACTGACTGCAAAAGCGTTCCGCCCAATGATCCTTGGTTGACGGCAGAATCGGCAATCCATAGATACTTGCTGCGATAGAAAAAAGCGTCTGGATTCAACAAGAAGAATAGTAGGATAGGTGCAGCGACTAGCCCGGCAACGCCAACATAAAGCAAGGCTCCTCGTTGTAGCCGCTGTCTATCGGAATTGGAAATCTGTCCAAGAAACAGCGAACTTCCAACAAATAATAGAATCAGAATCGGAAAGAGCCGAGCAGGAATATAAGTGTAGGGCAAAAGACCGGTCGCAACACCAGCCCCGACTAAAAGGCCCAGATGATTCCGCCTCATGCCTGCCCAGAGAAACCAGACCGCCACGAGCAGCAGGAGCAGGAAGTAGTTTGCACGCCAGCCAGTACGGCCCAGAATAGTTTGATTCAAAGAGAATGCCATCCACGCCGTGGCCAACAAAGCAACAAAGTGGTGGTACTGTAGAGAAACTTTACCGAAAAGCCTTGTCTGATCACCACTGTCTTCGAACAGCGTGTACCCTACTCCAAAGGTTGCGGCCACGGCTAGGAGACTTGCCAAGGCCGCGGGCAGATGAATTGCAAGAGGGATACGCCCCATTATTTGGACAAACACAGCCACCATGTAGGCAAAGAGAGCTTCCCGGCCTCCCCCCTCCCAGGAAAAGGAGATGAAATGTCCGTTCAGAATAGTCAGTGCGTCAATGCCGTGGGCACCTTCATCAAAGTTCAATCCTGGGGGTATGACCGACAGCTGAAAAAACCGCAAAAAAACGGCTCCTAGAAGAATAATGCCGAACAAACTGAGGAGAGTAACAAGACGTAGTCGGACACTCTCTTGGCGTTCGGGTGCTTGCTCGTGTTCCAAAGGCATCTCTATTCTCCGCTCAAGACATTTTTTACACGGGACTGGCTTTTTTCCAACATTTACTTGTCAGCGTTCACTCCCCGCCCCCCTAGCCCCCCAACTTGGGGGGGAATTGTCCAGCACCTCCCCCAGAATTGGGGGCCGGGGGGCATGAGGGGTGAACGGCTACATTTACTTCGCATCCCCCACCATGATGGGGCCGAGGTCGATGGCGCTGTCTTGGGGACCGGCGCTGATGGGCAGACGTGCGCCTGTGGCCGGGTCGTACAATCCCACGCTGAGGGTGTAGGGACCAGCGGGCAGATCCGGCGGCAGGAGCAAGCCGTAGCGGTCTACGATCTCTTCGCCGGGCTGCCAGGTGTGGGTGGGACGCTGCCAAAGCACAGGCTGACCATCCCGCTGGGTCACCTTTTCGCCCTGGGCGTTGAGCAGATGCACAAAGACGTTGAAATCCTGCTCCACGGCCCGCAGACTTTCCCACCGCAAGGCCAGCAAGATCTCCCCGCCGGGCTGGGCGTCCGGGGTGACGGCGTAGCCGCCCAATCTGGCCCAGCCCTCGCCTTCGGAGATGTTGCCGCCGCTCTGCCCAGGCGTGCCAAAGAGCGTGCCCACCCCGGACTCGGCCAGATCGTCCGCGCCGGCCTGGGCATAGAGGGCCAGTCGGCGACCGTTCGCCCCGGCTGGGTGTTCATCCAATAGCAAAAAGCTCTCGGCCCGCAAGCCCCGCTCCCAGCCCGATTCGTGGGCAGGGACATAGTCCGGGGCGACCCAGATACGCCGGTGGGTGGCGGTGATGCGGGCCAGCCATGCCTGGTTCGCTTCGTCCAGGTCCGCCTGGGGGAAGAGGCCATAGACCGGACTGCGGCCATGATAGACGTTGGCAAAGGCCTGGGTCTCCAGCACGGGCAGATGCAACACCCCGTCGCCGGGAACTTCCAGGCTACGGATGCGGGCGGCGATGGCGGCGGTGTCGGCGCCGGTCAAGGGGAGCTGATAGTGGGCCAACAGGGCCACGGCGATCAGCCCCAAGGCCGCGGCATACAGCCCATTGCGCAACCGTTCACCGGACTGGGCGATGGGGTCGGTTTTTTGCACCAAGCCCAGCAGCAGGCCCCCACCCACCACAACCCCGGCCAGGGGCAGGCCAAAGCCGATCCAATCAATCGACCCCGCGGCCTGACCCGCCCGCCACCAGGCAAAGATCAGGTTGTCGGCCACGCTCTCCGGCCCCAAGAAAAGCCATTGCAAAATCAGAGGCGAATAGCCCGGCTGGGTGAAGGTCTGGGGCGCAAAGAGGGGCTGTACGGTGGCGGCCAGCCAATCTTGGACAAGGGCGAAGGGGATGGTCATGCCAAGCCATTGGACCGCGACGGACAGGGCTGTCAACCCCCCGGCGGCCCAGCGAGCCTTTCGCCCACCCCAGCCCTCCTCGGTCAACGCGGCCCAGGCCGGGCCGGTGAGCAGGGCCAAAAAGGGCATCAGCGGCACCAGGAAACGGGGCCCCCAACTGTAGCCGCCGTGCCACATGAACCATTTGCCATAGAGCAACACGTAGACCCCACTGACCGCCAAGATCAACCCCGTGGCCCAGCGGTGGGTGCGCCACAAGCGCACGGCCCCCGGAATCGCCAACAGCAGCACCGGGCTATACCAGATCAACCCCCGGGCCGGGCCGATGAGCAGGCCAAATACCCCCACAAGCAGGTTGGCGCTAAAGCTCTCGGCCTCTAAATAACCGCTGTCCAAGATGTTCCCATAGCGGGCAAAGTTCCACCACAAGGAGATCCCCCCGGCCAAAATCACCGGCAGGGCGAAGGTGGTCCAGGGCCGCCACTCATCCCACAGCAGACGGCGCAACGCGCCCCGCCAGGCGGCTTTCCACGCCCGGCTGCCCTGGTTGAGGATCAGCAGCACGGCCAAGGCATAAAAGGGCAGGGTCACCAGGTTGATGGAGCGGGCCAAATAGGCCACCCCCCAGGTCAGCCCAGCCAGGGCCAGATAGCGCTTGCGTCCGGTGCGGGCAAAGCTCAACAGCCCATAGAAGGCGGCAAAGAGTCCCCACCCAGCCACAGGATCGCTGAAAAAGGTTTGCGAATAGGGCCAAGCCAAGGTGGCCAGCCCAAAGACCAGCGCCGTGATCACCGCCACAGCCTGGCTCCACCCCAGCCGCCGCCCGGATCGATAGACCAGCCCCCCGGTCCATGCGATCAGGATCGGGTTGAGCAGCAGTGCGCTCTGCACCAAGCCCAGGGCCGTCCATTTCAGCGCCACCCAAACCAGGGGCAAGGCCAGCAGGGCCATGCCGATGCCTTTGCGCCCATAGAGATTGCCGTCCGGTCCAAAGGTGCCCTGCTGCAAGCCCATCCACAGCAGTTGATTGCTGTCGATCTCCCCGCCCCGCACCATGCTCTCCGTGGTGGCGAACATGGACAGCCCATCGCTGGACTGGATCACCCCGGTGTAGGTGAGCAGATAACAGGCCAGCAGAAAGCCGAAGATCAGGAAGGCGATGCTGCGATCCTGGGTGGTGGATTGGTGGATTGGTGGATTGGTTGATTGGGTCACGACTCGATACTCGTTACTCATTGCTCATCCTCGTTCCAACCTGGACCGGCAACACCACATGGTCCGCGGTAGAGCCGTCGGGCAGGGTGAGGAGGATGCGCTTGTCCGGGGTGGCGTAGAGACCCACCAACAGGCGGTAGCCGTCCGGGTAGACCGTGGCGGGCATTTGCAGGTCATAGGGGTCCCGGATGATCAGGCCCGGTTGCCAGGTGTTGGTGGGGGCCAGGCCGCGCACGGGCAGGTTGTCCTGTTGGGCCACCATCTGCCCGGCGCTGTCAAAGAGCTGGGTGAAGACCGTATAGCTGGCACTCACCGGATCGTCGGCCTGCCAATAGAGTACCACATGCAGAGGCTCGCCGGGCCGGGCCAGGCTGATGGCCGCATCCCGCAGGAGGATAGGGCCGCCGCCGTCGCCCAGGTTGGTGGTGGCCAGAGGCTCTCCTTCTGTCCGCACCACCCGGCTGACCATGCACTGGCCCATCTGCTGGTTTTCGATCTTCTGCACCTGGGGATGGGTGGAAAAGAAGAGGCCGGCCAGGGGGACTTCCGTGCCGATGGCCGGGTTGGCCCCGGCGCCGTTGAGCGCCTCCACCCACCAGAATTCACCTTGACGGGAGAGGGCGTCCAGGTTGTTGGCCAGGACCACGGCGGGTTCCAGTTGGGTGTCGTAGGTGTCCAACACGGTGAGGGTATAGGTTTGACGCAGCCAGGGATAGAGCAGTTCCCAGGCGGTGAGCTGTTCCATGGCGATGGTGGTGTTGGGGCCGCCGGCCTCGGTCTGCAAGAAGGTGATGGCGGGCAGGCACGGATTCTCGGCCAACCGGCGGTCGGCGTAGGCATGGGCCAACCGAGGGGTGGCGGCGCTGCCTAAAACTAGGACCGCAATCATCACCCCCCAGGCGCTCCACCGGCTGAAGCGGTGCATGGCCTGGGCCATTGTCTCTTTGGGCCAGATCTGGGCCAGAAATTCCACGCCCAACAGGGTCAGCAACACCATGCGCAGGATGGTGGTGGACCAGAGCAGCCACTCCTGATCCGGCAGGATCACCAGGAAGACGCTGGCCTCCACAAAGTTGACCAAACTTAGCATGATGGCCGCACTCATGGTCCACATGGACGGGCGCAGGATCACCACAAAGGCCAAAATCCAGACCAGGAACTGGGGACTCCACCCCTTGCTGTAGAGGAAAAGCCAGACCAAACTGACCGCGGAAAAGACCACGGGCGTGCGGCGGCGGGTCCAGTCGTAGGGGCGGGTGTAGAGCCAGGTAAAGAGGGCGGCAAAGGCCAGGGTCTGCACGGTCCAGAACCAACTGGGCAGGTTGCCTTGCCACAGGTTGCCCAGTTTTAGATTGGTCAAATTGCGCAGATCAATGGGCACCTGGCCGAAGCCGAAATAGCCATCCAGGGCGGCGTAGAGGGTCTGCCAAGGCGGACGCAACCCTTGCACCCGGAAGCTGCTCAGGGCCAACAGGGGATCCGTGCCCACAAAGGCCAACCCCACGCCCACGGTCACGATGGCAAAGAGCACCCCGTACAGGATCGGGCGCAGCAAATTGCCCGGCGAGCGACGGTCGAACCATTCCGTGCGGGCCGCAGGCCAACTGAGTTTGGCTCCAAACCAACGCACGGCAATCGGCAGCAGGAGGATGGGGGTCAACTTGGTCAAAAAGCCCAAGGCCCCGGCCACCGCGCTCCACACCCACCCCCGGCGTCGCTCGCTGATCAGCAAATCCAACCCCAACAACATGAAGAAGAGGGGCATAGCCTCAAACCATCCCTGCACCGTAAAGACCGGCACGAAGAGCAACGCGTAGAGGGTGGCTGCCGTGAGGGGGTGAGCGGGTGAAAGGGTGAAGGGGTGAAGGGGTGAAGGGGTGAGCGGGTGAAGGGGTGATTGGATTTCGCCCTTCGCGCTTTGCCCCTCGTCCAGCTTCCCCGCCAGTCGATAGATCAACACCAAATTCCCCGTCTCAAAAACGAGCATGGCGGTGCTGAGGAGGACGTGGAAGGCGAGGCGGGGATCGACCCAGTGGGGGATGGTGCTGGCCCAGCGGAAGAGGGTGAGCATGAGGGCCGGGAAGAGGGGGGGGTAGACGGACCAGAGATCTTGATAGGGCACGTACCCTTTGGCCACAACCAGATGGCCCCAGGCGAAGTAATAGTCCTGGTCCGAGAAGTCGGCGATCATGCCCCCGGAGCGGAAGAGCAGGATGGTGAGCAGGCGGAAGCTGACAAAGAGCAGGGTCAGCAAGAGGAAGGCCCGGTGCCGGGCATACGCGGCGCGCACGGCCCGAATCATGGGGCCGAAGATGGGGGCAAAGCGGGCGGACAGGTTCAGTCGGGTGATCATAGGATCAACGCACCCGGCCCAGAAGATAGCGGTGATGGGCCCAGACGGCCTTGATCTGCCAGGGCAGGGGGGCGTGGTCCAGCCAGGCGTACTTCATCACTCGTTCCCGCAATTCGGGCTGTTCGTTCATGTAATAAGCCATTGTGCTCCACTGCCAGCCGTCCCCGGTGAACTGCTCTTCCAGCTTTTTGCTGCGGATGCCCAGGCGCTTGAGCACCTCGTTGGCGGGCATCACCGTGTCGGGCCAGGGCGGCACGTCCAGCACGCCCTGGTCGATGATCTCCACCCCGGCCTCTTCCAACGTGCGCCGGATGCGCCCAATGTTGGTCCAGCTTTCATCGTGGTGGCGGAAGAAGTCCCGGTCGATGATCAGCTTGCGCATCCAATAGCCCACCTGAATATTGTTGGGCATGGCCACAAAGACCAGATCCCGGCTGGTGCGCACCAACTCCTTGAGCAGCCCCTCCGGGTTCTGGATATACCACAGCCCGGCCCATTCCCAAGTCAGGTCAAAGCTGTTGTCCTCAAAAGGTAGTCGATCCCAGCCGTCGGGCTGAACCGGGACCAAGTTGACGGGTAGCTTCAAGTCCTCGGCCCAGATGCGGCGCACACCGTCCAGCCGCTCCCGGTTGTCGTCCACCATGGTGACATCCACCCCGTTCTGGGCCAGGATCACATCGTTGATCCCGCTCACCCCGGCCATGCCGTAGAGGGGGGCTTCCAGCACAGACTTGACGCTATATTTGCGGCGCAGGTCCTCCAAAAAATCGTTGAGTACAAAGCGCTCGTAGACCAAGCCCAGGCCCTCGTTATAATCGGTCAGGTACTTGCGCCAGGTGTCGAATTGGTCGGTCATGGGTTGGGTTGCTTTCTTTGGGTTAAAAGATATCGAGTATCGTGTGTCGAGTATTGGTGGCTTGACAACGGATCGACATAGATGACGATCCATTGTCAACCACGTTCACTACTCGATACACGACACTCGATATTACTTCTTCACAATCAACGTATAACCCCGCTGCCCCGTCACCGTGACCCGCTCCCCGGCTTCAACGCGACCGGATTCGAGTTCGGCGTTCCACCATTCCCCGGCCAGGAAGACGCTGCCGGTTTCGCCGGGGCCGAAGGCGATTTTGGCGGTAGCCGTCTGGTTGATCAGCCCCTCCATGCCGGAGTAGGGTTGACGGCGCTGGGCGGCCAGGGCCTTGCCCCCGGCAAAGAGGATGAACCCGCCCATCAGCGCGGCCATGGTGATGATGGTGCCCCAGGGCACGGCTACGCCCGGTGCGTCAAAGAGCAGGGCCGCGCCAAAGACAAAGGCGGCCAGCCCCCCCGCGGCCAGCACGCCAAACGTTGGCGTAAATAGCTCGGCAATCAGCAGGGCGATGGCCAATCCGATCAGGGCCAGCCCGGCAAAGTTGGCGTCCAGTTGGCCCAGGGCATAAAAGGCCAAGAGCAGGCAGATGGCCCCAATGATCCCCGGTGCGCCAAAGCCGGGGATGCGCAGTTCGGTGATCAGCCCCAGGGTGCCCAAGGTGAGCAGGATCGAGGCGATGCTGGGGTTGCTGATAAAGTTGAGAAAGTCCTGCAAGGGGTTCATGTCCAGATATTCCACCGCGGCGTCCGCGGTGTGCAGGGTGCGCTCTTCCCCCAACACGGTGATGGTGAGGCCGTCGGTCTGGGCCAACAGGTCCAGCAGATCCGGGGCGATGAAGTCGATCACCCCCAATTCCAGGGCTTGGGGAGCCGTGGCCGCGGCGGCCTCTTGGACCGCCCGCAAGGCCCACTCCACCGCGGCCTCGCCCCGGCGGTCGGCCAGGTTTTCGATGTCCGCGCTGAGGATGTTGGTCACCTTGGCCTGCATGGTCTCGCCGATATCTTCGCCGCTGCCGCCCACGGGGCTGGCCGCGCCGATGCTGCTGCCCGGCGCCATCACCGCCACATGGCCGGCCAGGGTAATGAAGGTGCCCGCGCTGCCGGCATGGGCACCCGTGGGCGAAACGTAAACCATCACCGGCACGGGAGATTGGAGCATGGTCTGCACGATATTTTTGGTGATGTCCACGCTGCCGCCGGGGGTGTCCAGTTGCAGGATCATGGCCTGGGCGTTCAATTGCTGGGCCAGGGTGATGCCGTCCTGGATATATTTGTGCAAGACCGGCGTCACCGCGCCGTCAAAGGTGAGGACCACGACGACTTGGCGGTCATCCGTCCCCGGCACGGCTTGGGCCGATGCCCTGGCCGCGGGGGCAAAGAGGGGCCAGATCAGCCCCAGAAAGAGCATGGACAGATAGAGCAGGCGCATGGCCTTGTGCCAGATGTTGGGTTGATGGCTAGATTTTGACATAATGTCTCTCTGCCTTTCACTCAAATCTTGAATTTAACGGAATATCGGGTCGAGCCGTTCGCACCAGGGGGTACTCACTCCGCGGGCGTGCTAGCGCAGTCCGGCTATGCTAACAACTCCGCAGTGCCCCGCTCTAGCCCGGTCCGTGACCGGGCGGGTATGCCGCAGAAGATCGTGTAGACCCGCCCGGTCATGGACCGGGCTAGAGCAGGGTCGATACTCGTTACGCCTTCCCCTTCACCGCCCCCACCTCTTCCAACATCTCCTCCACCGACCGACGTCCGGCGGGGGTGGTGGCACCGAGCATTTGCATGAGTTCGCTGATGCGGGCGTCCCCGGCCAGGGTGTTGACCAGGGTGGTGGTGCGTTCGCTGCCGTTCTCGCTGAGGATGCGCTTGTTGACGGTGAAATGTTGGTCGCCGTACGCGGCCAGTTGGGGCAGATGGGTGATGCACAACACCTGGTGCATGGCGGATGGGGCAAGACCCGTCGCGTCCGCAGGCGGCTGGCTGTCCGTGAGCCGCCAGAGCTTTTTGCCCACGATGCCGCCCACGCGTCCGCCGATGCCCTGGTCGATCTCGTCAAAGATCAGGGTGGGGGTGGCGTCGGCGTAGGCCAGGACGCTTTTCAGGGCCAGCATCAGCCGGGCCGTCTCGCCGCCAGAGGCGACTTTGGCCAGGGGTTTCAGGGGTTCGCCCGGGTTGGCGCTGATCAGAAATTCCACCTTGTCGATGCCTGTGGCATCAAAGGCCACCCGGCGGCCATCGGCCAGGAAGGCCCCGTCGGGTTGATCGCTGTGGGCCAAATCGACGCCAAACTGGGCTTTTTCCATCTTGAGATCGGCCAATTCGGCTTCCACCTGGCGGGCCATGCGCTCCCCGGCGGCTTGGCGTTGGGCGCTCAAGGTCGTGCCCAGCTGCCCCACCTGGCGCAAATAGCGGCTCTCCTCTTCTTCCAGGGCCGCGGTCTTGACCTCCCAATTGCCCAATTCATCCAACTCGGCCTGGGCCTTGCGGCCAAATTCAATCACCGCGGGGATGTCGTCGCCATATTTGCGTTTGAGGGTGTCGATCAATTCCAGGCGGTTTTCCACCGTGGCCAGGCGGGATGGGTTGAATTCTAGCTCATCGGCGTAGTCTTGGACCGAACGGGCCAGATCGCCCAATTGTTCCACCAAAGTCTGGCCCTGGGCAGCCACTTCGGCCATGTCCGGGTCGATGCGTTCCAATTTGTCCAGCCGCCCCACGGCCTCGCTGACCAGATCGATGGCGGCGGGCATCTCCCCGTCCCCGTCGCTGAGGATGCCGGTGACGGCCTGGGCCAATTTGAGCAGGGATTCGGCGTTGCTCAGGCGGCGGCGTTCGCTTTCCAGGGCCTCATCCTCGCCGGGGCGCAGGGTGGCGGCAAAGATCTCTTCGGCCTGGAAGCCCAGCATGTCCACCCGCTGGGCGATGGTGCGGGCATCCTGGCGCAGACGGTGGAGTTCGCTGCGTACCCGGCGTAGCTTGGCCACCTCCTCGGCCACCTGGCTGCGCAAAGGCATCAGCCCGGCATAGCGGTCCAGCAGATGGATATGGGTGCGGGGTTTGAGCAGGGTGAGGTGTTCGCCCTGGCCGTGGATGTCCACCAAATTGGCGGCCACATCGGCCAAGATCTGCAAACTGACCGCCCGGCCATTGATCCGGCACACATTGCGCCCATTCAGCCGCACCTCCCGGTTCAATGTCACCCAATCCGGGTTGTCCGGGTCATTCAACCCCTGGCTCTCCAAAAACCCCCGCACATCCCCGGTCTCGCCAACGCCATCATTCTCGTCGGCGCCAGCATTTTCCATTTTCCATTTTCCATTTTCAATTGGCAGTTCAAAGGTCGCCTCCACCGACGCCACCTCGGTCCCCGCCCGCACCCACTCGGCGGACGCCCGATCCCCCAGGAGCAGGCCCACGGCGTCAATGATGATCGACTTCCCCGCCCCGGTTTCGCCCGTGAGGATATTCAACCCGGCCCCAAAGCCCAGTTGCAAGTCGTCAATAATGGCAAAGTTGCGGATGTGCAGTTCGGCTAACACGATACCTCTGGATTTTGGATGGGTGATTTTGGATTTTGGATTGGAATCTGGTGGGTGGCGGGTCAAGTGAAGGGATGGTTTTTATGTTACCGACCCCTCGCCATTCATAATCGTTCACCCCCGCCCCCCTGCCCCCCAACTTTGGGGGGACTGTCCACCACCTCCCCCAGAATTGGGGGCCGGGGGGCCGAGGGGAGGAACGATTACCGCCATTCGCCCCTCGCCATTCGCTCTATTTTAGCACAAACGGTCGCCAGTTCTAAACGGATGGGGATGGGGGTGGCGCTGGTGATGGGCCGGGGCTTTTTACACCCTTTGGGCATCGGTGCTATAATGTTAAGGATTCAACGTATTCTCTCAATTACGTCATGTTCAAATCTGTCCCTTTTCTAAAGTGGAGGAAACTATGTTTGGTCTCGGTCCCGTTGAAATGGTTATCATCTTGGTGATCCTGGTTATGCTCTTTGGTGTGGGCAAGTTGCCCGAAATTGGTGGAGCCATCGGCAAAACCATCAGGGAATTTCGTTCCACGATCACCGATGACAAGAAGCATGTTGACAGCGAAAAGGTCGACGAAACCCCCAAAGACGCAGCCGCCTGATCCAAGGTTGCTCTCTATGCCGTGGATTCACCGCGATGACGTCAAGAGCGCCAAGAAAAACAGGATTTTCTGCGCGTCCTCAACGAATCCTTTGCGTTCTCGGCGGTTAAACCGGCCCCCCGGCTCTTTCGGCAACAGTGAAAGGCTTTTTGTGTGAAGCTCCTCCGCTTTCTTCTGCTTGCCGGTGTGATTCTGGTTGCCTATTTGGGCCAGTTTCTCCTCGATCCTGCTCTTCTGCATAATCTCCCTATCCAGTCCACAATCCAACAACTGCCCGGTCTGCGTACCCTGTTGAGCCTGCCCCGAACCGAGGTGGTCAACTGGGGGGCCGGATTCTTGGTGGTCGCAGGCCTGATTTTCGGTCTATTGGCCACCGCTTGGCCGCGCCCGCCCGCCACATCAGTTTTACCCAAAAAAAGCGGCAACGGGTCGGGATCAGCAAAATTTGGATTTGCTGCCCTGGTCGTAGCCCTGATTTTGGGTGGTTTCAATGTGGGCTGGATCGCTACAGGCCATGCTGAATCTGGACTAATCCTTGGGTTGTGGATCCTGGGGGCGGTGGCGGTGCTGATGGGGGGTTGGCTCCTGTCTGGATCTGGCAGGGGGCCAGAGGCGCCTGTGGGCGAAGACCAGACCGCAGAAACCGTGATCCCCGAAGCGGGATGGCCGGTGCTGGGGCTGATTTTGGCCGTAGTGCTGGCGGTCTCCCTGTGGCGGTTGGCCGCCCTGCCCGTGGAGGTGGATGGCGACACGGCCAGCCACGGTCTGCAAGCCCTGGAGATGGTCAGCGGGCGGGAGAGCCGTATTTTTGCGCCGGGGTGGGCCAATATTCCTCTTTTGGCCTTTGTGCCCGCGGCCCTGGGCATGATGTTTAGCGACAATTTGTTGGTGGGTCTGCGTCTGGCCGGGGTCTATGCCGGGTTGTTGACCGTCTTTGGCACCTGGTTGCTGGGCTGCGAGATCCTGCGCCGCCCGCCCCGCTTTGGTCCCCACGGCGAAGTGATCGACGACGATGGCCGCTGGGGCGCGCTGATGGCCGCTGGGGTGGTGGCCGGCTCCGTGGTCCTGCTCCACTACAGCCGCATCCCCGAATATCTGGAGCCCGTGGGGTGGGGGACGCTGGGGCTGTGGGCCTTTTTGCGCGGTCTGCGTACGCGGGATGCCTTTGCCCTGGCCGCCAGCGGTTTGCTGATTGGGGTGGCGACCAGTTTCTATTTTAGCGGGCGGGTCTTTGTCCCCGTGGTGGTGGTGTGGACCGTGGGCGTGCTGCTTCTGCGCCGGGAATGGCTGCGGGTGCAGGGGGCGGGGAGCGGCTGGCAAGGGCTGGGCGTGTGGGCCGTGGGCTTCTTCACCCTGATCGGTCCCCAAGTCGGCTATTGGCTGCAACTGCCCCAGGCCTTCATGGAGCGCACGGCGGAAGTGTCGATCTTCAGTCCGGCCTCCTTCCAGCATCTGTCCAGTGTCTTTGGTGTGGAGACCCAACTGGGCATCTTCCTGGGCAGTCTACGCCAGACCGCGCTGACCTTCAACCTCTTTTCGGACAAGAGTTCCCACTTTGGCTTTGCCGGCCCCATGCTCAACAGCACTCTTTCGCCCATTCTGGCCTTGGGCATCGGCGTGGCCCTGCTCTATCTCTTCCGAATTCAAGGATGGCTGCTGCTCTCCTGGTTTGCCGGGGTGGTCCTGGCCGGGGCGCTGACCATCGACGCGCCCACCTGGAGCCGTATGTTGCCTGTGTTGCCTGTGGTCGGGCTGTTGGTGGCCTTTGGGCTGGATCGTCTGCGGGTCAGCCTGGTGGAGTCCGGCGGCCTGTGGCTGGATCAGATCACCGTGGTGGCCGCGGCGGGGCTGATCCTGATCACCGGGGCCCAGAATTTTGTTAAATACACGGATTATATGGGCTACGAAGCGGACCAATACAGCTATGTGGCCCGGGCCGCCGCCCAACTGCCCGTGGACCAACCCATCTGGGTCTATGTGGGCAACGCCGCGGACAACGGCCACTGGGTGGATCGGGTTCCCCAATTCCTCAGCGGTCAACCCTACAACCAGCGCCCCGGCGCGGACATCGGCCCTGGCCAATGGGAGAGCTCCCTCACCCCAGGCAGCTCCATCCTCTTCCACCGGGATGACGAAGCCGTGCTGACCCAGGTCATGGCCCGCTTCCCCAATGGAAGGTTGCAGATCTGGCGGGACAAAGAGGCCAAGCCTATGTTCTTTGCCTATACCTTGCCGGAGTAGGGCGAATGGCGAATGGCGAATGGCGAATGGCGAATGGCGAATGGCGAATGGCACTTTGAATCTCTATCCTTTTTGATGAAAACCCTGTACCGTGCTATACTTTTTGACTGTGCCCAAAAAAAGCACGCAATCATCTAAGCTAACCGCTATCAGCTACCAGCTATCTGCTACCGAGGAGTTCCCATGTCCTTTACCGACTATCTCATGATCGCCACAATCATCGTCTCCATTGCCCTGACGACCGTGGTGTTGATCCAGGCGCAGGACGCCGGGCTGGGCAACATGTTTGGCGGCGACAGCAGCATCTATCGCACCCGCCGGGGCTTCGAGAAGACGATCTTCAATGTCACCATCGGCCTGGCCGGGCTGTTCATGCTTCTGAGCCTGCTGACCGTGATTTTGCAGAACCGCTTCTAAGCTGTTGGGCGACCGAACTCGCCTGAAATAGGTCCAATCCGCGCAAACCCACAGGCGGCATTCAGATCCGAATGCCGCTTCTGTGATCCTTGAGGGTGTATGACCAATCAATCCACCTTTCACGCCGAATCCAATGACGGACATGCCGACTCGCCGGGCACTGCGCCCCTGGGTCGGTATATCCGCTGGCAGGCCCTGTTGGCCTTGCTTGGCGTCATCGCCCTCACCTCGTTGTTGGGCTATTCGGCCTACAACGTCAGCACCGTCTTGGTGGCGGATCGGGGCGGTGTCTTCCGGGAAGGGGTGGCGGGCAACCCCCAGACCATCAACCCCCTGCTCTGCCAAATGCACGAGGTGGACCAGGATCTGTGCGCCCTGCTCTTTCGGGGGCTGACCCAATTTAACAAGGCCGGCGAAGTCAAGCCAGATCTGGCCGATTTCTGGACCGTGACCCCGGATGGCTTGACCTATACCTTCCATCTGAAAGCGGACCAATATTGGCACGACGGCCACCCGGTCACCGCGGCGGATGTGGTTTTTACTGTGGAGCGCATGCAGAATCCTGACTTCCCCGGCGTGCCGGATCTGGCCGAAGTGTGGCGGGCGGTGGACGTAGAGCAGGTGGACGATCTGACCGTGCGCTTTGGGTTGGACCAGGCTTTTGCCCCCTTCCAAAACTACACCACCATCGGTCTGCTCCCCAAGCACCTGTGGGAAGGCGTGCCCGTGGCCGAGTTGGGGTCCAGCCCGCTCAATGCATCGCCAGTCGGCACCGGTCCCATGCGGGTGACAGTGGTGACGGCGGATCACATTCGCCTGGAACCCAACCCCTTTTATGGCGACAGCACCCCCTATATTTCCGCCTTGGAATTTCACTTTTACCCCGACTATCCCAGCCTTTTTGCCGCCTATCAACAAGATGAGATCGATGGCGTCAGCCGCATCTTGCCCACCGAACTGCCCTTGGCCCAAGCCCGAGAAGATCTGCAACTCTTCAGTGCGGTGGAAGCCGGCTATGTGGTGGTGGTCTTCAATTTGCGCAACGCCGATGTGCCCTTTTTCCAAGACAAAACTGTGCGTCAGGCTTTGGCCTATGGCACAGACCGGGCGCGCTTGATCGATGTGGCGGCCCAGGGACAAGGCGTGCTGGCCCACAGCCCCTTGCTCACAGAGAGCTGGGCCTACAATCCCGATGTCAAGACCTATCCGTACAATCCTGAACTGGCCGGCCAGCTTCTGGACGCGTCGGGCTGGGTGGACAGCAACGGCGATGGCGTGCGGGAACGGGACGGACGGCTGCTCAGTTTTGTATTATTGACCAACGAAGACGCTGTGCATCAGCGTTTGATCGAAGAATTGGCCGCCGATTGGCGCAAAATTGGGGTGCAGGCCGTGCCGCAACCGGTC
Source organism: Caldilineaceae bacterium (assembly GCA_018003515.1). GTDB lineage: Bacteria > Chloroflexota > Anaerolineae > Caldilineales > Caldilineaceae > JAGNDO01. The sequence continues at coordinate 61,482 of JAGNDO010000014.1, read as the reverse complement.
AGCTTTGCCGGTCTGGTCAGCGATTTCCTGGCCCCTCGCCGCTTTGATGCGGCCCTGATCAGTTGGTCCGAGCTGGCCGGTGACCCGGATCCCTATCCTCTGTGGCACAGTTCCCAGGCCGAGGAGGGGGCGCAGAATTTTAGCGGCTGGTCCAACGAGCGGGCGGATGCCATTCTGGATCGGGCACGCACCGTGATAAGTCAGGATGAGCGCAAACAGTTTTATCGGGAGTTCCAGGATGTCTTTGCCGAAGAGGTTCCGGCCCTGCTACTCTACTATCCCATCTACACCTATGGTGTGAGCGACCGGGTCAAGAATGTGCAGATCGGCCCCCTCAACCGGGCCGCCGACCGCTTCACCACCTTTGCAGACTGGTACATCGTCACCCGCCGCGTCCCCGCCAACCAGATCCCCACGACAGTTCCGCCCATGCCGCCGCAGTAGGGGTGAGGGGGTGAGGGGGTGAGGGGGTGAGCGGGTGAGCGGGTGAAGGGGTGAAGAAGAGGAGACAGGGAGACAAGGAGGTTGATTCCCCAATCCCCAATCCCCAATCCCCAATCCCCAATCCCCGAATCACCGCCCAAATTTGACACCGACCCTGCCCTGTGATATATTTCTTCGGGTCAATTGAGTGCTGTGCCGCAGTGGCGGAATAGGCAGACGCGCTACGTTCAGGGCGTAGTGAGCATTAGCTCGTGGGGGTTCAACTCCCTCCTGCGGCACCAGACATAAAAAGCGTTTTGGGCGTTTGCCCAGAACGCTTTTTTTTGCTATACTGGCTTCAGCCTTGTGCCTTTCCTCAACCTCTTCTGTAAGTTGTACCTTGTGAGCCATACTGCTATGCAAATGTCCCGGGTATCCGGCGCGCAAAAGTCGGTTGTGACGCCTCAACAACGCACCCAATTTTTTATCTTCCTGCTGATCGGTTTCTGCTTGGTCTTCGCCGTCAGCTACACGGGCCGGGTGCTGGCTAAAATCCATATGGACAATGATGTGCTGGCCCAGGTTGAGGAAAATCGACTGGCCCAGGAGCGCACGGCCCAACTGCAAGCTCGTTTGACCTATGTGCAGAGCGACGCCTATGCCGAGGAAAAGGCCAGGGAAGAGTTCAGCATGGCCCAACCTGGGGACAATAAAGTGGTGATCCTGCCTCAGCCCGCCGCCCCGGCGGAGATGGCCCCTGCGCCGGTGCTGATCCCTGGCTCTGCGCCTGGCCCAGCCGTCACCGGTCCCCAACCCGCCTCTGCCCCCACTCCTCGTGTGGACATAACTCTGCCCATCTGGCGTCAATGGGTGACACTCTTTTTCCCATAATTGGCCTTGGGTTCTGAATTTGTCGGCCTGCTCCTCACACATTGGTGCGATTAAAGGCAGGCCGCATTTGACCGCGGCCCGCAGGCATGGTATAGTATCTGAAGTTAACGCGGGGTGGAGCAGAGGTAGCTCGTCGGGCTCATAACCCGAAGGTCATAGGTTCGAATCCTGTCCCCGCTACCTAAAAAACAAGCCGCCGGCCGTAGTCTAGGTCGGCGGCTTGTATATGGCGATGTAGCTCAGTTGGTTAGAGCGAGCGACTCATAATCGCTAGGTCGCTGGTTCAAGTCCAGCCATCGCCACCAGTCTGGTTTGCGACCGTCCGATATTCGGACGGTCGTTTTGTGTTCCCCGACGGTGCCCTCGCCACACCCGAATCGAAGTGCGATCGATGGGTCAAAATTGATCTTCCGGCAAGATCCTGCTACCCTGACGGGAGGTGGAGGATCTGCCCGCTACCCCTTTGGCCCCCAGCCTTTGGGGGAATTGTCCACGATCTCCCCCAGAATTGGGGGCCGAGGGGGAACGCTTATTGGAGCGGATGGTCGTCGTCAATAGCGGATCGGCGCTAATTCTGCGCAGCTGGGGTGAGCGGGTTGAGGCTTGGCAGAGACCGGCCCTGGGGTAGCTTTTGGGCATGGGTGGCATGGCCGCGGACCCGGAGTATACGCCCGTGACCGTCAAGCCGGCCTATGTGACCCAACAGCCGGAGCGGCCCAGCCCGTCGGCGGCGTTGGGCCGTGTTTTTCGCCAGACATAAGATGAGAAGCCTACTATGAGGATACATCGCCGCCCTGCGCTCCTGCTCGTTTTGATTGGGTTTTTTGCGTTCTGGTGGGCCAAGCCAACCGAGATTTATGGCGTCATGGCCCATCTTGAGCCGTATGCGCTATCTGCTTCCAGCCCAGCAGAGGGTGAACCCCGGGGCGTGCGACAGGCTTCCCTGGCCATACGCGTCCAGGATGCGAAACAGGGGAAGCCTGTGGGCAACGCAACCATCACGCTTTCTATCGCCAAGGTACTCCAAACGGATGCAAACGGTGAGCTTCTTGTCGAGGACATCGTTATTCCGGACATGGCACATCCGATCACAATCACGGTGGAGGCAGCAGGTTTTGGCACGTGGACCCTAACAAATGCTCGATTGATGGCGGATGATACCTTGATCGTTGACGCAGAACTTTCCGACAAGCCAATCCTGATCGAAGTGCCTGTTCCCCGCGCCTTGACACCCTTGGCACAAGTTTGGGAACCGTCCGTGCCGTCTATACTATTGCCGTCCGCAAGGCCATTGTACTATTCGACCACCATTCCTCCCCCAACAATTCGTGTGCGTGTGACCGGTTCAACAGTCTGTAACACCAGCACGCCGTATACGGTGCAAAGCGTCCCCTTCAATGACTATGTGAAACATGTCCTGCCCAATGAGTGGATTGCGGGCTGGCATCAAGAGTCCCTGCGTGCGGGTGCGATGGCGGTGAAAACCTATGCGTGGCATTGGGTCAATTGGGGTGGGAAGTGGCCGGACGCTGATGTCTACGATAGCACCTGCGATCAGGTATACAACCCCGCAGTGAGTTACGCAAAGACCAACGCGGCAGTGGACGCCACGTGGGATTATCGCATGACCAATGGCGGTCAAATCTTCCATGCCAGCTACCGGGCCTATCATTCCCAATGTTCGGCCAATAGCTATCCTGGGTGTCTGGGGCAATATGACTCAAATACCATGGCAAACGCGGGCTGGTTGTGGCCGGCCATTCTGACCTACTTCTATCAGGACATCACGATCTCGCCAGTCGGCACGCCAACGGCCACGCCCACGCCAACGCTAACGCCGACCGCCACAAGCACACCAACGGAAACCCCAACCGAAACTCCTACGGAAACTCCCACGG
>JAGNDO010000014.1:0-58170 GCA_018003515.1 Caldilineaceae bacterium | reverse complement strand
GTGACGGTGTCGGTCGTTTTCTCACCGGGGACGGTCGTGGAACCTGTTGAGGTGGTGATCGAGCCGGTGGCCGACACCCATCCCCACAGTAATTTCCGAGTAGTGGGTCAGATCTTCCATGTCATGGCCCGCACAAGGACTGGTGGTTCGGTGACCAGCTTCAGCGCACCCTTCCTGCTCACGATCCATTATGGCAGTCTGCCCATAAGAACTGGGGCCTCGCCCCTTCTCTATTTTTGGCGCGATCGGGATAAAAAGTGGGTTGAGATACCATCTGTGCATGACCCTCATGCCCGCACCCTGACGGCGACCCTGGATCACCTGACGACCTTTGCCGCCATGCAGCAGGAGCGTTATTTAGCCTACATTCCCATGCTGGTTCGATAGGCGTCGGGGCAACCCAGACCTTGGTCCCCAAACGGGGCATTTATCCCAGCCATCGTGTCTTTTCAATGAACCGGGGTTGGTCAACCCAGAAGTTCGACTTTTGCCAAAAGTCGAACTTCTTCGCCCCCCTGACCCCCCAACTTTGGGGGGAACTGTCCACCCCGTTCCCCCGAATTGGGGGACGGGGGCCGAGGGGGGAATGCTTGCCAATCAGATAGGGAGGGATCGTGAACCATCATCTCGCTGAAGACCGTAGCCAATTGACCGATCTGCTGCAACAAGTCTTGAGTATTACCACGGCGTATCATGACCGGCTGGCCTCCTTGCCTCCGGCCACAAAGTTCATCCCCCAGTCGTTTTCTTCATTGCCCGCCAACGGCTTGGGCGCAACCGAGACGTTGGCCGTGTTCATGCAGCGCTACGGCCACCAGATGCCCGCCAGCAATGGTCCCCGCTTCTGGGGCTTTGTGACCGGTGGCACCACCCCGGCGGCCCTGGCTGGGGATTGGCTGACCAGCGCCTATGACCTCAACCTGTCCAGCGCGGCCAACTCCATCGCCCCCAACATCGAGTTCGAGGCCATCCACCTGCTGCGAGATCTTTTCGGGCTGCCGGATGAATTCTCCGGCACCTTTGTGACCGGGGCCACCATGGCCAATGTGGCTGGGTTGGCCCTGGGCCGGGAGTGGGTGGCCCGCCAACAGGGGATCAACGTGGCCGAGGATGGACTCTACGCCCTGCCGCCCGTGCCCATCCTCAGCGGCGCGGCCCACAGCAGCATTGCCAAGGCCCTGTCCGTGTTGGGGATGGGCCGACGCACCTTGCGCCCCATTGCCACCTTGCCCGGCACTCGGGAGGCGGTGGACATCGTTGCCTTGCAGACCGCGCTTGGGCAGTTGAAGGGTCAACCCTGTATTGTGGTGGCCAACGCGGGCACGGTGAACACGGTCGATTTCGACGACCTGGCGGCCATCGCCGATTTGCGGGCCGACTTCCCGTTTTGGCTGCATGTGGATGCGGCCTTTGGCGGCTTTGCGGCCTGCTCCCCCCGCTATCAACTCTTGATGGCCGGGGTGGCGGCCGCGGACAGCCTCACCATCGACGCCCACAAATGGCTGAATGTGCCCTATGACGCGGCCATGATCTTCACCCGTCATCGGCCCTTGCAGATGGATCTCTTTCGCAACAGCGCCGCCTATTTGGGCGAAATGATCGAGCCGGTAGATTTTGTGCATTTGGGGCCAGAGAACTCCCGTCGCCTGCGGGCGTTGCCGGCCTGGTTCACCCTCATGGCCTATGGGCGGACGGGCTATCAGGAGATCGTGGAGCGCTGTTGCGATCTGGCTGGGCAGTTGGGGCAGTGGATCGACGCCTCCCCCGCCTTCACCCTGCTGGCCCCCGTGCGCATGAATGGGGTCTGTTTCACCCTGGCCCAGCCCCAAACCAGCGCAGAGATCCAAGCCTACCTGGACCGTCTGCGGGACGATGGTCGGCTCTTCCTCACCCCAACACGCTTTCAGGGTAGACCGGCCATCCGGGCATCCCTGAGCAACTGGCTGACCCAAGAGCGCGATCTATCCATCGCCTGGGAAGCCATGCTGGACTGTCTTTAGCCCGTGGCGGCAGTGACTAAATGACGCCGCCTTCGGCGTGATGGGGTGAGCAAGCAAGATCCAATCGCAAATGCTCGCTTTCTTCAAAAACTGATTGACGTCTGACCCAGTTCATGCTACGCTATAGCCACTTCGTAGATCGCTCTCTTCCCTTGAGTTCTACCCCTCCTGCCGCTTCCTGTTTGGATAGATCCAGAACAGCTATTGGACAGATCTTGGATAGATCTGCTGTGATAGAGTGGACCCACCCGCCATCGTTGCCAATGCCAATAGGGCCGCCTGATGACTATCCTCACTTATGCAAACTTCGTTCTTCTGATCACCCAATCGCCCCAAGGCTACCAGGCCCGGGTCATCCACTCCCCAGTCGGGGATGATGCCGCTGTGGACTTCATCCTGCCCCCAGAGTGGGCAGAGATGGGGGATGCCCTGTGGCGCACCCCTCGCGCCTCCCGTCATCTGGGACCAGTTGAAGGCGAGACTTTCGACGCCGCTGACCTGGGCCACCGCCTCTACGACGCTGTCTTCGCCGGCGAGGTGGGCACCTCCCTGGTGCGCAATCTGGAGCGGGCCAACGGGCGTCTGCGCATCATCCTGCGCCTGGACAAGGGACTGGCGGATCTGGCCGCCCTGCCCTGGGAATTCCTCTACTCGTCCCATTTGAAGCGCTATCTTGCCCCCTCGGTCGAGACGCCTTTTGTGCGCTATTTGGAGGTGGCCCAAGGCGGACGCATGCAGCCCGTAGCGCCGCCTTTGGTGGTGTTGGGCGTGCTGTCCAATCCTGCCGGGGTCGAGCCGCTGGATGTGGACGGGGAGTGGGCGCGGGTGCAGGAGGCGGTGTCGGGCTTGGGGAAGGAGCGCATTCGCCTGGAACGGGTGCCCGCCACGTGGACCGCCTTGCAGGATCGTCTGCGCCGGGGCAACGCCCATGTCCTCCACTTCATCGGCCACGGTGTCTTTGACGACCAAACCAACCAGGGCAGCCTGCTTTTTGAGGACGAGACCGGCCAGCCCACCCTGATCTCGGCGGATCGCTTCAAGGTTCTACTCCACGACCAGGCCGATCTGCGCCTGGTCTTCCTCAACGCCTGCGAGGGGGCCAAGGGCGGACGCAGCGACTCCTTCGCCGGGGTGGCGCAACAGTTAGTGCAGCAAGGGGTGCCGGCCGTGGTGGCCATGCAGTTCCCCGTCACCGACACCGCTGCCCTCACTCTGAGCCGGGAATTCTACAAAGCCCTGGCCGACGGCTATCCCGTGGACGCCGCCGTGGGCGAGGCCCGCAAGGCCATCTTCGGCCTGGGGGACAGCCTGGAATGGGGCACCCCGGTCCTCTTCAGCCGCTCGCCGGACAACCGGCTGATCGAATTGCCCACTGGCGACGCTCGGCCCACCGTCCCCCGTCAGCCCTTCGAGCCGGAGACAGTGCTGATCCCCGCCGGCCCGTTTACGATGGGCGAGGAGTCGGGCTACTCGGTCACCCTGCCATCCTTCCGCCTGGGCAAATACCCCGTCACCAATCGAGAATACGCCGCCTTTCTGGCCCGTACCCCGGCCCAGGATGTGCCGCCCAAGCTAGGCTGGTTCAACCGTCAGCCCCCCGCGGACCGTCTGGACCACCCCGTGGTCAGCGTCAGTTGGGAGGATGCCTGCGCCTACTGTGCCTGGCTTTGCGCCGAAACCGGGCGCACCTACCGTCTGCCCACGGAAGCCGAGTGGGAGAAGGCGGCCCGGGGCGCGGACGGTCGCCCCTTCCCCTGGGGAGACGCCTGGGCCGACGCCTGCGCCAATGTGGAAAGCGACGACACCACCCCGGTGAACGTCCACGAAGCCGGGGCCAGCCCCTTCGGCGTGGCCGACCTGCTGGGCAATGTCCAAGAATGGACCCTCACCCGCTGGGGGCCGGACCGGAACACATCCGCTTTTTCCGTGCCCTACCGCCCGGACGATGGCCGGGACGACACCGCCTCTCATACCCAGCGGGATCTGCGCATCCACCGAGGCGGCAGCTTCCGCAACAACGCCGCCGACCTACGATCCACCACACGGGGCAACGCATCCCCGGACAGTCGCATCCGCTGGCGGGGCTTTCGGGTGGCTATGGAGATTTAATGACCACAAAGAACACAAAGAGCACAAAGAAGAAGAAAAAAATTTTTGTGTTCTCTGTGCTCTTTGTGGTAGATTCCTTCCTCTTTTCACAGAAAGGTTTGCATAAAAATGGAAGATCAGAACGTTGATCGATTGTGTGATCAGATCAGGCAGATTGCTTATGAAATCCATGTGTATCATGGGCACGGACATCTGGAGAAGGTGTATGAGAACGCCTTGGCTCACCGTCTGCGCAAGGCGGGGTTGACGGTCAATCAGCAACACCCGATCAAGGTCTACGACGAAGACGGCACCCTGATCGGTGACTATTTCGCCGATCTGCTGGTCGAGGACAAGCTGGTCATCGAATTGAAGACCGCCAAGACCATCGCCCCAGAACACATTGCCCAGATCCTGGGCTACCTCAAATCATCACGACGAAAACATGGCCTGCTGATCAACTTCGGCTCCTATAAATTCCAGATCCGCAAATTCGCTCTATAGAGCCTTGAAAGAGAAAACCACAAAGAACACAGAGAGTACAAAGACTTCAAAAGAAAGATCCCTCTTTGTGATCTCTGTGCTCTTTGTGGTCATTCATCAGGAAGGAAAAACCACAAAGAGCACAAAGAACACAAAGATTTCAATAGAATAGCTTTTTCTCTGTGTTCTCTGTGTTCTTTGTGGTCATTCATCTGGATGGAAAACCACAAAGAACACAAAGAACACAAAGATTTCAACAGAATAGCTTTTTCTTTGTGTTCTCTGTATTCTTTGTGGTCATTCATCTGGAGGGAAAAACCACAAAGAACACAAAGAACACAAAGATTTCAATAGAATAGCTTTTTCTTTGTGTTCTCTGTGTTCTGTGTGGTCATTCATCTGGAGGGAAAAACCACAAAGAGCACAAAGAACACAAAGATTTCAACAGAATAGCTTTTTCTTTGTGTTCTCTGTGTTCTTTGTGGTCATTCATCTGGAGGGAAAAACCACAAAGAGCACAAAGAACACAAAGATTTCAATAGAATAGCTTTTTCTTTGTGTTCTCTGTGTTCTTTGTGGTCATTCATCTGGAGGGAAAAACCACAAAGAACACAAAGAACACAAAGATTTCAAACAAATAGCTTTTTCTTTGTGTTCTCTGTGTTCTTTGTGGTTAATTTTCATCTGTTCGAAAGGACGTTGTTTATGCCTATTTTTGGGAAGCCGGTCACGGATCGGGTGAGCCAGTTGAAGCCGAGTTTTGTGGACCGCATCCGGGCGGGGAGTGTAGTGCCGGTGGTTAGCCACGAGGCGTTGATCGATCTGGTCTTTGGCGGCTGCGAGGGGTTGGTGAACCGCTATGCCGAGTTCATCGAATACCCCCTGCCCGGCCCCCGGCATCTGCGGGAGATGACCAAGTTCCGCAGCATCACCAAGGAGATGTCGGACTGGGACCTGAAACACGAATACCTGGATCTGGTCAAGAGCCACATCTACTTTCTGGCCCAGGGCGCCGGCGCGGACGAGGAGACCCTGGCCGAGGCCGAGGAGCAGGTGGATGTGCTCACTGTTACCGCTTTCGCCGACCTCCTGCACTACCCCAACTTCTCCGCTCCCAGGGAAGACCCCCTGCTGATCTTAGCCAACCTGCCCCTGCCCGTCTACATCACCACCAGCCCCTTCGGCCTGATCGAGGCGGCATTGGTCAAAGCGGGCAAGCAGCCCCGCTCGGAGATCTGCCGTTGGCGCTCCAGTTTGGACGGCGAACCCTCTGTCTTTGCCGACCGGGACTACGCCCCCAGCGAACACGAACCCCTGGTCTACCACCTCTTCGGCCTGGATAGCCGGGCCGATTCCCTGGTTTTGACCGAGGATGACCTGCTGCAATTTTTGGTGGCCGCGGCCCAGGGCCAGGGCAAGGACGCCGACCGCATCCCCAGCCGGGTGCGCCAGGCCGTGCTGGACTCGGCCCTGGTGCTGTTGGGCTTCAACGTCACCGGGGGCATCTTCCGCACCCTCTTTTGGGGGCTGCTCAAACAGACCGGCAGCGACGACAAGGGCATCTTCACCGTCCAGGCCCGGCCAGAGCCTGTGGTGGAGGAGTATGTCAAGGGCTACCTCAAGGAGACCCGCTTCGATGTCTTTTGGGGCGACCTGCGCGCCTATGCCCTGGAACTTCAGCACATGTGGAAAGGATAGCCCATGACCCCGCCCCAGATTTCCGCCCGCCGAAACCCCTATGTCGGTCCCCGCAGCTTCCGTCGAGATTCCGAGGAGGCCAAGCTCTTCTTTGGCCGAGAGGAGGAGGCCCGGCAACTCCTGGTGCGGGTGCAGACCGAGCGGCTCACCCTCTTCTACGCCGAATCCGGTGCCGGCAAGAGTTCCCTGATCAACACCCGGCTGATCCCCGGTCTGGAGGAGCGGGGCTATGTGGTGCTGCCCGTGGGTCGGGTCAGCGGCGCGCCCCCTGCCGAGATGATGGGCGAGATCGACAACATCTTTGCTTTCAATCTGATGGACCAGATCGACGACGACGCCAGCGCGCCCCAGCGCTATGCCAAGGCCACCCTCAGCGACTTTCTCAAGCGGCTGGTCAGCTACGACGGGGTCAACTTCCGCTTCGATCCCAACCTAAAGCCGCCCCCGGTCGACCTGGAGGAAGCGGTGCCCTATGTGCTGATCATCGACCAGTTCGAGGAGATCCTCACCACCCACCCGGGTCGCTGGCTGGATCGGGAGGATTTCTTCCGCCAACTGGACCAGGCCATGCGGGACGACCCCAACCTGTGGGTGGTGCTCAGCCTGCGGGAGGACTTTGTGGCCCGCATCGAACCCTATGCCCCCCTGTTGGCCGACCGTATGCGGGGCCGTTTCTACATGCAGCGTATGCAAGAGCAGCAGGCCCTGGACGCGGTGCGTCTGCCCGCCCAGCAATTTGGCCGCCCCTTTGCCCCGGAGGCCGCCCAGGCCCTGGTGGACAACCTGCGCCAGGTGCGGGTGGCCGGGGAGGAGACGGCCCCCGGCCAATATGTGGAGCCGGTGCAGTTGCAGGTGGTCTGCTTCCAGTTGTGGGAGAGCCTGAACCCCAGCGCCGGGCACAACATCACCCTGGCGGATCTGGAGCGGCTGGCCGGGGGACGCTCCCTGGCCGAGTTTGTGGACCAGGCCCTGATGGATTTCTACACCCGCTCCCTGGCCGAGGTGCTGGCCGACCCGACGGTGCAAGCCCTGCCCGACGTGACTGAGGCCGCTCTGCGCCGTTTCTTCTCCCAACAGCTCATCACCGAACTGGGCACCCGAGGCTTTGTGCTCCAGGGCGAAAGCCAGACCGGCGGCCTGCCCAACCTGGTCCTGCGTCTGCTGCGGGACCGCTACCTGCTGCGGGCCGAAAACCGGGCCGGCGGCCTCTGGTACGAACTGGTCCACGACCGTATTGTGGACCCTATTCAAAACAACAATCAAGCTTGGTTTGCCCAAAACGAGACCCCCCTGACTCGATCAGCCCAGGCCTGGAAGTCGGCAGATAGATCTTCTGAAAAACTACTGACCGGTGTCACGTTAGCGGAGGCGCAGGCTCAACTCGACGCCAAGCCTGACAATTTCGGTGATCTAGAACATAGTTTCGTGCTTGCTAGTGTCAAAGCAGTCAGGGTGGCCGCCCGTCGCCAGCGGCTGATAGTCCTAGGCAGCGTGAGTTTGGTGCTTATCTTTGCAATATTGACGGGGTGGGGTCTTTGGAATAGTGGTCGGGCCACGACCAACGCAAATCTGGCCGCTACCCGGGAGATGGAGGCATATCATACCGAGGCTATTGCCATTGCTGAATCCACCCGTGCCTTGAATGCCGAGGCCACTGCCAGAGCGGATCGGGACATTGCTGCTAGCCGAGAAATAGAAGCCCGCGCTGCCGAACGAAGGGCTCGTGTTGGGGAACTGAGTGCTGGGTCCCAGAGTATGGCAGGCGATTATCCTCAAAGGGCCCTATTACTGGCTGTGGAAGCCTTGCGTACGGCGCAGTCGATTGACAAGTCCTTCCGGGCAACAGCAGAGCAGACACTTCGAGATGCACTTTCTGGAATAGGCGGGTCAGTTCTTGCGGGACATAGCGGCTGGATTACCAATGTTGAGTTTAGTCCGGATGCAGAGTGGCAGGTTACGACAGGCGACAGTAAAATTCTCCTTTGGCGTTTGAATGATGGAGCATTACCGGCTAGTTCGATCATTTCGCAAGCGATTGATAAAAGATTTGGAATCGAGCACGTCTTGTTCACGAATGATATGCGCTGGCTGGTTACACTTGCCAACCCTGGCTTAATCCAGATCTGGGACATAAGTTCTGGGATCGCTGTGCCAACAGTTTCGCTGGAAACGGAAATCTATGACTCTCCATTTCCAGCGGAAGTTAGTCCCGATAGCAGATGGCTCGCAGTCGCTCACAGCAACCCTTATGGGATTCTGCTTTGGGATCTAAAGGCCGAAGATATAGCTGCTTCTAAGGTGGTAATTACCTTGCCATCATTGATAGAGGCGTTGGGTTATGAACCGCCGTTACGCATCATTATGTTTGGCTCTACTGATAGACACTGGTTGATTAGTTCTAGTGACTATGGTAGCGTTCACCTCACTAATCTTTCAGAAACGCATCCAGAGACCTTATCAGTAGAGATTATAGACCAGAAAGGTGTATTTGCTCTCAGTTCCAACGGGCGATGGCTTCTTACTGCTAAGCATGATGATGGAAAAGCTCGACTGTGGGATCTCGATGCCGATGATCCTCTGCAAGACCCGTTCGAGTTTGACCTCAACAATAATGAAATGGAAATTTTTCAATTTAGCAGTGATGGATTGTCGATTGCAGGTGCAACGAAGTCTGGTTCAGTGCTGATATGGAGGCTTAATGAAGCTGGTTTGGTAACGGAGCCAGCGAGTATCGTCACGAAGCTAACTAGCACAATTAGTCAATTGAGTTTTAGTCCAGACGGACATTGGTTGGTAGTGAGTGATCGCAAAGGGAACATCCAGTTATGGTCTCTCGCTAATGACAGCGATTCTCAGAATACACTATTCGACTTGGAGTATGGCGGTAATTCCTCGGAGGTCATCTTCAGTCCTGACAGTTCATGGCTAGCGGCAAGTGAAAACAATGTAATTCGTTTGTGGAATCTTGGACAAATAGCAAACTCTTACGCAGCATACGCAGCAAACGATCAGTCATGGAATTTTAGGCAAATCGAAAACTCTTTCCACGCTATAGATTTGCGAGGGTTTGATACTGGCTTTCTGGGTAGCATCGAATTTAGTTCTGATGGAAAATGGCTTGCTACATCGGGTGGAAGATTTGACGATGGAACAGTCCGATTATGGAACCTTACGAAGATGGATTTTAGTGCTGAACCTATGGTACTACAAGCTCATGCCAGTTCGATCAAAGCGGCTGTCCTTGATGTAAAACAACAGTATTTGATCACCGGAAGTGGCTGGCCCGATGCAGAAGTGAATATTTGGGATGCAGAATCACTTCGCTCAGATTCTATTCCTCTCACCTTGTCAAAGCTTGAGGGATGGACTGAGGTGTTGACAATGAGTCCAGATGGTCACTGGTTGCTCACTTACGGAGCCTATAATCCTGAGGTTACTGACTCTCTTCCTGCCAAGGTGAGGTTGTGGGATATGAGCATTGCTGATCCAAGTTTGCAGCAGCCAACTATATTGGAAGAGAATCCAGAATATCTGACTGGTGCTTTGTTTAGCGATGATGGACAGTGGGTTGTCCTATTAGGTGCCATCGATAGCCCGATATTGTGGAGATTAGATGGAGGTGTGGAGCAAAGTCAGTCACTTGTCTTAGTGGGCCATCAAGGTCCTGCACGGTCGGCTGCTTTTAGTCATGATGGCCATTGGCTGATTACAGGGGGTTATGACGGCACAGTCCGAGCTTGGGATTTGACTGCCAGGAATCCGAATAATTCGTCGTTATTTCTTGGCACACATCGATACCAAGTGGTCGCAATTGCCATTAGTCAAGACAGCGAATTCGTGATTACCGGTGCAGGTGGCATGGGTGGTTGCCCTGACTGCGAAGCTATTGTATGGGATTTTTCGCAATCTGACCGCTATGTCGCTATTCTCCAGAAGCTAATCGGTCACACCGGCGAACTTCAAGAAGTATTGCTTACCTCTGATGATCGCAAGGTGATTACCACAAGTGATGACGGCACAGCACGCGTGTGGGACTTGCAGCAGGCTGGAGATACTCAAAGCCCTGTTGTCCTTCGCGGACACCAAAGACCAATTACTGCGGTTTCTTTGAGCGAAAATGATCGTTGGCTTGCAACAGGGAGTGAGGATGGAAGCGTTCGTATTTGGGATCTGACTGCCGACGATCCCAATCTTAGTGTTATCTCACTTACAGGCCATGATGGAAGAGTGACTGCCGTAATGTTCGATCTAGATAATGGTACGATTATCACTACTGGTGAAGATGGAACAATTCGGGTTTGGGCAATACAGGCGAACCAGTTGATGGAAACTGCTTGTTCACTCGTTGGCCGCAATCTGAAACAAGGGGAATGGGCGCAGTACTTCCCAAATGAACCCTATCGTCTCATTTGTGCAAACTTGCCGGGTGATGTCACTGCTTTGGTAGACGAGGCGAATCAGCGAGCCCAGCAGGGAGATATTTCCGGTGCCGTGGCCAAGTATCAGGAAGCTTTGACTTTAGATCCGGCGTTGGACATAGATCCCGCTGCGGAGGCTAGACACATTTATTCATCTGTTCTGGTCGGAGAGGGAAACACCCTTGCCCGGCAGGGGGACATTCCCGGTGCGGTGGCCAAGTATCAGGAGGCTTTGGTTTTGAACCCAGTGTGGGACATCGATCCCGTGGCTGAGGCTGAACGTCTGGCACCTCAGCCAATTTCCTACGGAGACGTGGTCACAGGAACAGTAACAATCTATCAGGGCGAAGGGTGGTCCTTTGTCGGGACTTTCGGCGATGTGGTCACCATTTCTCAATATGCGGCCAACGACAGTGGATTGGACACCTATCTCACTCTTTACGGGCCAAACGACTATGTGCTGACTATAAACGATGACTTCGAAGGAACTAACTCCCGCATCGACACCTTTTTTCTCCCCGAAACCGGCATCTATTACATCTGGGCTGGGAGTTTCGGTGACAGCAGTGGAGACTATCAACTGGAGCTAAAAGTAGGAGAAACCACCCCATGATCCTCATCACCGGCGGCACCGGCCTATCCGGCAGCTACGTTATCCATGAACTTCAACGGCGCAACCTGCCCGTGCGGGTGCTGGCTCGGGCCGAATCGGCCCCCAGGCTGGCGGCGTTGGGGGTGGAGGTGGCCGTCGGCGACCTCTCCGACCCGGACGCCCTGCGCCGGGCGTGTGCGGGGGTGACGGGCATCGTGCATGCCGCCTGCACTTTCACCGACTCGGCGGTGGACATTGCCGCCATGCAAGCCCTGCTGGACGGCTGGCGGGAGGGGCCCTTCGTCTTCTTCAGCAGCCTGGATGTCTATGGCCCGAGTAGCGCGTCCGTGATCAGCGAGGAGACAGCCCTTACCGATACGGACGACGACTACGCCCACGGCAAAGTGGTCAGCGAAGGGTTGCTGGCCGCCCAGGGTCGCACGGACTTCACCAGCCTGCGCGCCCCTCAAATTTGGGCACCTCATCCCAAGGCCCGGCGACGGCTGACCGCCCGTATCCAGGGCGATACGGTCCTGCTCCCCGGTGGGTCCGAGGCCGAGTGGTCCCAACACCGGGACGCCTGGATCGACGCCCGGGATCTGGCCTGGATCGTGGCCGAGTCTCTGGACCATCCCCTGGGCGGGGCCATGAACGTCCTGGCCGGCCACTTCGTCTGGCACGATCTGGTGGCCGCGGTGATCCGGCTCACCGGTGCGGACGCCACCCTCGTCCACCGTCCCCTGGCCGAGATGGACGAGGAGACCCGCCAGGCCATGCGCTTCTACGCCCAATCCTGGCACTACGACGACAGCCGCCTGCGCGCCCACCTGGACTTCCACCCGTCCCGCACTTGGCCGCAGACTGTGGCCGAGGTGTTGGCTGATTGAATCGGGTGGGTTCAAACTGAGCAACCCCCATCTCATAACCGCCGTTCGAGATCGTACTACGTCCGATATCCGCATCCGCTGGTGAGCCTTGCGGCTGATGATGGAGATATTTTGGGAAGCATTTTCAACAGGAGGCAACACCTATGGTCAACATACGCAGCGCCACTGGCCCGGCACAGGTCAATCCGGCCACGGACCGGGGATTGGCTCAGTTGATCCAGCGGGGGAACTTGCTGCCCGTTATCAGCGGGTCGGCCTTGGAGGATCTGGTGTTGGGCGGCCATGAGAATTTGGTCCTCAGCTATGCCGACCACATCGGCTATCCCTTGACCGACCGCTCGGAACTGCACCGCATGGTTAAATATCAGGCCCTGACCACGGGCTGGAAAGATACCACGGTCAAGCAGGATTATCTGGACACGGTGGGCAGCTATATCTATGCCCTGGCTGAGGCGAACGGCGTGGACCCTGGTCTGCTGGCCGAGGCCGCGGACCAGGCCGGCGGCCAGACCGTCTCCCAGTTTGCCGCCCACCTGGGCTATCCCCAACTTGGCGGCGGGCCGGACAACCCCCTGCTGCTCCTGGCCAATCTGCC
Organism: Caldilineaceae bacterium; assembly: GCA_018003515.1. Classification (GTDB taxonomy): domain Bacteria; phylum Chloroflexota; class Anaerolineae; order Caldilineales; family Caldilineaceae; genus JAGNDO01. Next base: position 45,409 of record JAGNDO010000014.1, on the reverse strand, counting down.
CCTGCCCATTTATATCACCACCAGTCCGTACACTTTTTTGGAGGACGCCCTGCGGCGGGCCGGCAAGATCCCCCGCAGCGAATTCTGCCGCTGGCATCCTGGCCTGGGCAATGTGCCCTCGATTTTCGACCGTAATGGGGTAGAGCCGGGCGAATCCCCCTGTGAACATAACCGGGCAGGCAATCCGTATCTGCCCTGCCCCCACAAGCCCCTGGTCTATCACCTCTATGGGCTGGATGCCTACCCCGATGCCCTGGTACTCACCGAGGACGACTACCTGGACTTTCTCCAGGCCATTTATCAGGGCCGGGGCAAGGATCGGGGCGTGGACCCGGTCCACGATGTGGTGAAGGGGGCCTTGCAATCTTCGGCCCTGCTGCTTTTGGGCTTCAGCCTGCCCACCTGGGGCTTCCGGGCGCTCTATCGAGGGCTGATCAAACCTATGCCCGAAGCCAAGCTCTATGAACGTTTCTGTTGCGTGCAGTTGGTGCCCACGGAACAGGAGAAGCTCTATCTGGAGAGCTATCTGCGCCAGGAGGCCCGCTTTGACCAGGTCTACTGGGAATCCATCGACTCCTTCTGCCGCCGCCAACTGCGGGTAAATCTGTGAGGTCTGCCATGAACCTGACGAACCCCATTGCCAATCCCTATGTCGGTCCCGAAACCTTCACCCAGGCCCAGGGCAAGCTCTTCTTTGGTCGAGAACGGGAGGCCAGGGATCTGCTCTCACGGGTGTTGTCCGAGCGGCTGGTACTCTTTTATGCCCAGTCCGGCGCGGGGAAGAGCTCCCTGCTCAACGCCCGGCTCATCCCCAGCCTGCGAGAGGTGGGCTATGCCGTTCTGCCGGTGACGAGGGTGGGGGGCGAACTGCCCGCCGACATCGACCAGGTGGACAACATCTATCTCTTCAATCTCATGCTGCGGATCGACAAATCCACCGAGGAGGCCAGCCGCTTTGCCCATGTGGAACTGGGCGACTTTTTACACGGGCTGTACAGCGATGATGGCGAGCATTTTGTGTTTGATGAATTGGCCGTCTCCATCCCGGACATGCCCGGCAGTGACACCCAGCCGGTGACGCCCTATGTGCTGATCATCGACCAGTTCGAAGAGATCATCACCGCCCACCCTGGGCGCTGGAAGGAGCGGGAAGCCTTCTTTCGCCAGTTGGACACAGCCATGCGCCGAGACCCCAACCTGTGGGTGATCCTCACCCTGCGGGAGGACTACGTACCCTCCATTGAACCCTATGCCCCTCTGCTGTTGGATCGTATGCGGGCGCGTTTCTACATGGAACGTATGGGCGTCGACGCAGCTCTGGAAGCCGTGCGCCGTCCTGCGGAGATGGGTGGTCGGCCTTTCGACAGCGGGGTGGCCGAGCGATTAGTGGACAACCTGCGCCAGGTGCGGGTGTCGGGCCAACAGGTTCCCATCCCCGGCCAATATGTGGAGCCGGTGCAGTTGCAGGTGGTCTGCTATCAATTATGGGAGAAGATCCGTCACCGTCCACTGGGTTCCATCACCGAGGCGGACCGCCAGGAAGCCGGGGATGTGGACCAGGCCCTGGGCCACTTCTATGAAAATGCCCTGGGCAAAGTCATCGCCGACCCGGCGCTGGATGTCTCTGAGCGCCAGTTGCGCACCTGGTTTGACACCCAGTTGATCACCGAGGCCGGTACCCGGGGCACGGTCTTCCAGGGGGAAGAAAGTACCGCCGGGCTGGACAACAAGGTGGTGGACGTGCTGGAATCCCGCCGCCTCCTGCGCAAGGAGGTGCGGGCGGGAGGGGTGTGGGTTGAGTTGATCCATGATCGGTTTGTGGAACCGATTCGAGAGACAAATCGCCGGCAAGCTACCCCCTTGGCTCTGGATGCGGAGCGTTGGAATATAGCGGGTGAGCCGAACGATTTCTTGTATGGTAAGGATCAATTGATCCAGTATCGATCGCAATTGATGGAAAATCCTGGGCAGTTTGCGCCTTTGGAACAGAGTTTCCTCGAAGCAGGCATCCGGCGGGATGATCAGCGCCTGGCCCGGCAGCGCCGCTGGATCGGGTTGGGTGTGGTGGCGGCTCTGGTCGTACTCACGGTTCTAACCGGTTGGGCATTGACTCAAGCTTCCGCCGCCAACAAAGAGCGTCAAAAAGCCGAGCAATCCGCTGTCGAGGCCAGACAGCAGGAACAGAGGGCTAACGCTGCCCGATTGGAGGCTGAGGGGGCCGTGACCTCCCAGGCCGTGGCCATATCCACAAAGGATGCAGAGAGCACAGTCAGTGCAGAGTTGGCCAGTAGCCTGCGTGCGGCCTTGGCTACTCAGCAAGCGGGACCGTCTATCCCCACCCGTCAATCAGGCACCCCAGGCGAACCGCCTGTTTTTGCAACCCTGACTCCAGACGCAACCGCCATCGCTTTCCTCGGCACGGTAGAGGCTCAACTCGCTGTCCAGTCCGCCCGCTCTGCCGAAGTTGTTAATGCGACCGCAACCGTGGTTGCCATTGCTCGAACGGCTGTGGTCCAGACATCGCCCCTTAATGCTGTCCTGCCGCCCATCCCGCTTACTTTGCGAGATCAAGCGGGCTATTCCGGTGTACAATTGCAGAAGATTACCGGCCCTATACGTTTGCCTGTGCTTCAGACAATGAAGACAGGGAACGACTGGTGGGTTCAAGTCTCCTATCCCGCAACCGAGCAAATTGGATGGCTGCTAGCATTTCCCCTTGTGTTTGAAGGCGACAAGGCTTTGCTACCGATCGATTTGCAGTTTCAAGTGATCACGGATCGGGCGGATCTTCCCTTTGTTTATGGTCAGGTTATCAGTTATGGACAGTCCGCTGGCGACTATTTGCTAAAGGATGCCTTCGATGAGCAAAGCCGCGCTTTTTGGATATCGGTCGGTTCGCAGGTCACCGTATTGGCTACGACAAGCGGCAGTACTTCCTATGGCAGCGGACAGTGGTTGTTTGTCACATACCCGGATGTTGCCAGTGCTCTGGTATGGCGGGGTTGGCTGCCCGCGGAAGTGGTCGCACCTCAAACCCAGATCACCCAGGCCACGGTGATCGACGTCACCGCCACGCCCATCCCGTTCGCCACGCCACGCGCCACATCCACGCCACGCCCCACGCCCACGGTCCTCTCCTGGCCGCCACCGGGCCGGATCGTCTTTGTGTCCAACCGGAACAACTCTCGAGGAGATCTCTATGTGATGTCGACAACCGGGGAATCTGTCAGCCGACTGACCTCCACCACTGCCTACGAACCCAGCTACACTACCGCAGACAGTGGTCAACTTGTCTTCACGTCCAGGCCAGAGCAGCGGGTATCCGTCTATCGATGGCGTTTGACCGACAATCAGACCTTCAACTTGACTGACTTTGGGTCCGACAACTGGGAGCCGGCCATCTCAAGCGACGGGCGCAAGATCGCCTTTGTGTCGTCCCGGGATAACCTGGACTGGGAAATCTATACGATGAACAACGACGGATCGGCCATTACCCGCCTCACCAGCGACGACCCGGCACGCAACACCATGCCGGCCTGGTCGCCTGGGGGCGACCAGATCGTCTTTGTCACGGTTGAAGGTTGTGGCCAGCCATCCTGCCCGCGCGCCATCCGGGTGATGTCCGCAAGCGGGGCGAATACCAAACGGATCTTTTTTGCTGAAGGCAAGATCGTCACCCATCCCGCCTGGTCGCCCGATGGCCGCCAGATTGCCTTTGGTAGCAACCGAGATGGCGGCATGGACATCTTTGTGATGAATGCCGATGGCAGCAATGTGCGCAACCTGACCAATTCGCTCCAGGACGAGGATTTCCCAACTTGGTCTCTGGACGGCAATTGGCTGGCCTTCACCCGCTATACCGACAACACCGAGATCTTCATCATGGCTGCAAACGGTACTAAAGTTACCCAGTTGACGGCCAACCCAGCCAGCGACTGGTATCCTGTGTGGGTGCGTTAGGTCTGCTGTTTCTGGATGAAGGCGTATTTCCGTTCGGAGAACCCACCCCATGATCCTCATCACCGGCGGCACCGGACTGTCCGGCAGCTATGTCATCCCTGAACTTCAGCGGCGCACCCTGCCCGTGCGGGCGCTGGCTCGGGCCGAATCGGCCCCCAAGCTGGCGGCGTTGGGGGTGGAGGTGACCATCGGCGACCTCTCCGACTTACGCCCACGGCAAGGGGGTGAGCGAAGTGTTGCTGGCCGCCCAGGGCCGCACGGACTTCACCAGTCTGCGCGCGCCCCACATCTTCAAAAAAACTGATTGACGTCTGACCCAGTTTGTGCTACGCTATAGCTACTTCGTAAACCGCTCTCTTCTTTTGAGTTCTACCTCTCCTGCTGCTTCCTATTTGGATAGATTCAGAATAGCTATTGGACAGATCTTGGATAGATCTGTCGTGATAAGATACGGTATCCCAGGTCTGCCTTGTTTCTCCTGTGCCGCTGATTTTGTCGACCGTCCATAGTCCCGGATCTAGCCATGCCCACGCAACATGACCTCTTTGTCTCTTATGCAGACGCCGACCGAGCCTGGGTCGAGGGCTATCTGCTGGATGCCCTGACCGCCGCCGGGGTGGATTTCCACACCGAACAGGCTTTTGCTCTGGGCAAGCCCCGTATCAGTGAGTTCGACGACGCCGTTCACAACAGCCGCAAGGTACTCCTGGTTCTCAGCCCTGCCTACATGGTAGACGAAGACAGCAGTTTCGTGAACCTCCTGGCCCAGCACTATGGCCTGGAGACCGCTACTTGGCCGGTGATTCCCCTCATTCTGCACCCAACGACGCTGCCCACCCGCCTCTCCTTTCTGGTGCCCCTGGACGCCACGGACCCGGATGACCGGGAGAGAGTGGTGGAACGCCTGTGCGCCGAACTCAACGCGCCGGCACCGGCCCCGGCGGCAGTACCACCCTGCCCCTATCCGGGCATGCGTCCGTTCACCACAGAGCAGGCCGCCGCCTTCTATGGCCGGGACGCCGAGATCGCCGATGCCGTTGACCGCCTGCGGCGTCGCCCTTTTCTTACGGTCATCGGCCCCTCTGGCAGCGGCAAATCCTCCTTGGTCTTTGCTGGCATTATCCCCGCATTGCAGAAAAGCACCCTTTTCGGCCCTGGTCAGTGGATCGTGCGCAGCCTGCGTCCCGGCGTTACTCCTTTGACTGAGTTGGGCCGCACGGTTGATCTATCCGCACCGGTCCTTGCTGGCACCCGGCTGCTTTTGATCATTGATCAGTTCGAGGAAACGTTCACCCTGGCCAGGGGGGAGACCGCCGCCTTCCAGCAATCCCTGCTCAAGTTGATGGAGGTCGAGGATCTCTTCTTGGTCCTGACCGTGCGGGCCGATTTCTACCCTGACCTGATGGCATCACCCCTGTGGGAGCCGATCCAGAAGCGCCGGCTGGAGGTGACGCCTCTGGGCGAGGCGCAACTGCGGGAGGCTATCATGCGCCCGGCGGAAAATGTGGGCGTTTTCGTGGAGGCCGCCCTGGTTGAGCGATTGGTGGCCGACGCCGCTGGCGAACCGGGAGTGCTGCCCTTGGTCCAAGAGACCCTGGTGCTGTTGTGGGAAAAAGTGGAGCGCCGCTACCTACCCCTGCGAGCCTATGAAGCCCTGATCTTGCCCAGAGGGGCCTACGGCGGCGACGGACGCACGGGCTTACAGGTAGCCATCTCCCGCCGGGCCGATGATGTCTACGCCGATCTATCGGAAGATGGGCAGGCTATCGCCCGGCGTATTTTTCTGCGTCTGATCCAGTTTGGCGAGGGTCGGGCTGATACGCGGCGGCAACAGACGGTGGAGGCGTTGCGAACAACCGGCGATGATCCAGAGATTTTTGATGAGACCTTGTATATGCTGACACAGAATCGCCTGCTTACTACAAGCGGTGACGAAAAGGGCAGTCAGCGCCGAGTGGACATCTCCCATGAGGCGTTGATAGGCGGCTGGTATCGTTTGCAGGAATGGCTGAATCTTGATCGGGAATGGCTACAATTGCAGGAGGAACTTCGCAGGTTAGCCATGACTTGGGAGGAATCGGCGAGAGAAGAGAGCCACCTTCCTCGTTGGAACACCAGATTGGCAATGATCTATGAGTTGTCTCAGCATTCGGAACACGCAAGAAAGCTCAATGTGATTGAGGAAGCGTTTTTCAATGCAGCGGTGGCTCTGCGGGAAAGAGAGGCAACAGAAAAGGAACAAAGCAGAAGAAGTCAACAACGAAGGGTGATTGCTTTGGTATCCTCACTTGCCCTGGTTGCTGTTCTTGCCATCGTTGCGGCACTCATAACAGGACAAGAACGCCGTGCAAGGTCCGAACTTCGCTCCCGCACCTTTGCTGATGAGGCAATCTATCAATTAGACATCGATCCAGAAGTGAGTGTTCTTTTGGCAAGCCATGCTTTATTGCACGAAAGATATACTTATGAAGCTGAAAATGCACTGCGGGAAGCGTTGCAAGAATCTCGTATCGTTCGCCGAATCGAACATGGCGTTGTAAGCCCACGTGATGCCGCATTAAGTCTTGATGGCGGCACATTTGCAGTTGGAGATGTGTTTGGTAAAGTTTATGTGGGATCTAGTCTCTCCCCGGAAGCGGTTCTCACAGAATTCAATCTTGGTGTTGATGCTTCGATTTGGGATATGGCCTTTAGTGTGAGCGGAAAATTACTCGGTGTCGTTAACGGTTATGGAAGTGTCAAGGTCTGGAATATCCAGTCAGGGCAAGAAATTCTGCATATACAATTGGACAGTGAAATCAATGGACTTGCTATTCATCCCGATGATAATGAGATTGCTTTACAGGTAAAAATCAACGAAGATTTGTTCGAGATTCAGATTTGGAGTCTTGCATTAAACATCCTTACTGGCAGAGCGACTGTTAGAAAAGCATATAGTTCACTCACTTACAGCAACGATGGTCAATATCTAGCAATCGCTAGTTTGCCAGATCGGGTTAGCCTTTGGGATAGCCGGCTCCAAAATGAACACGTGAATTGGGTAGTCATGGCGGACCTTGGTCAGGGCGAAGAAATTAGAACAATAAAATTCGGTTCTCAGCATCAGTTGGCTGTTGGAAGCACCCAGGGTAAGCTAAACCTATGGGATCTGACCGATCCTGGTCAGCCGCAACTACGCTTTTCGGAAGTGGATCACTCATCAGGAATCTACGATGTTGCTATAAGCCAAGACGGACAGTGTGTAGCCTCCGTAGGTCGGGATCATACGGCTCGAGTTTGGAAGATTAATGGAGACCCAATCGAAATACTGCTGGGGCATACGGATGAAATAAACGCTGTTGCATTTGTGGAGCCAACCTCTGTCAAGCCTCCAACTCCATTTTGTGGTGAACAGTTGGCCACTGTAAGCGGTGCCGATGGAACCGTTCGCATTTGGAATATTGGTCCAAGTGCTGAAATTCGGACCGTTGCTTTGCACAATGATCCCATAGAGGCCATTGATTTTAGTTCTGACGGTCTCCACCTTATCACAGCCAGTGACGATGGTAGTGCGCGAATTATGACCTCTGATGCATTTTCAGAGGTAGCGATCCTATCGCACACGGAGCGTATTAATTATGCAGAGTTCAGCCAGACAGGGGAAAGCGTTGTCACTGCCAGCAATGATGGTAGGGCCGCAATATGGCAAGTTGCCCACCCAACAGATCCGGTTTGGCTTCAGCCCAAGGCGGGAAGGGTTTTTACAGCAGCCTTCCGACCACCTTCTGGCGCTCAGGTGGCGACCGGCCACGAAAATGGTGAAGTCGTTCTATGGGATAGAAACAGTGGAAAACCTCTGGATGTTTTGCTACAAGGCACAGGTTGGATAAACACGATCGATTTTAATAAAGATGGGACACAATTGGTTGCAGGTTTGGCGGGTACGGGATTGGCTTATATTGTCGAGATTGAATCGAATCGGATCACCACACTTACGCTTGAGGTTGGCACAAACATATATGACGTGGCGTTTGGTCCTGATGGAGAGAGCGTCTACACGTTGTCGTCAAATGGAAAAGTGCGATTATGGCGGATTCAGGGTCGGCAGAATACTTATTCTTATGCTGAAGATTCCCAAGTTGTCCAAATACATCCTGGTGGTGCCCATAGCATTGCGTTTGATCCGACGGGTCGTGTATTGGCAACTGGTGGAAGGGATGGGATCATAGGTGTAAGAAATGCCCTATCTTTACAAAGGAATTCTCTGCTGACCGGAAACGAAACAGTGATCAACGATATTGTATTTTCTTCAGATGGCAGGATCATAGCAGCCGTTACTGAAGATGGACAGGTACGATTCTACCTAGAAAGCATACATGATCTTGCCATCTTTGCCCAAGAGGATCGTACCACCCGGTTACTAACCCCTGCTGAGTGCCAGCAATTTGGGATTAATAGTGACTGCGGAGGTGATTCCTAATCATCAACATTTTCTCGGATTGAGTTACGCTTGGTTGGCTATGCTGCATCCACTTGCTGCCTATAGAGTTCATTGAGTTCAAGGAGATCCTATGTCTATCCACAAAAGAGTGCTGCTTGTCATATTGTCAATTGTCGGCTTGTTGTTATTTGCTGGCACATCCATCGCTTCTAACGGCTTGGTATTTTCACATCTGCCGATTGTAGGTTTTTCCCAGGCATCTTCCGATAGTCAGGTGTCTGTCCGGGAATACGATCACATGACATCGCTAGCGTCCCGTCATGCATCAAATGATGGAATTGAGGAGTTCGCATCCTCAGATGCGAGCGGCGGGCATCTGAGGATGCCCGCCTCCGCAATCCATCAAATCAACGTTGACGGAACACTAGTTCAGAATGCCAGGAAGATGATAACCCAGAATCGGGTGCCACTTTATCTCTCGTCCATTGGTTCAAGTTATTCAATGACGGATACATTGCTAAATAATCCTCTTGTTACCTATAACTCCAATGGTACGCTCATAAGCCCCATGGCAGACGAATGGTTGATCAGCCAGAAACCCGATGGGACGGGTGCTACCCTTACCTTTATTCTCCCTTACCAGAATCCTTCAGGTGTTGGCGATGCATATGAGATTGAAAAGTATAATGTTCAGAGTTTGAGAGATATTTTCGATCTCATGTATTCGAGTGATTGTTCCAGTAAAGAGTTTCTGCCAGATGTGAAAGTAATTGACGAGAAAGGTGACAAGGATAATTTTGGTTTTGGTCAACTCGTTTTTGAATATCACTTTGATGAGGATTTCGGTGTCAGTGTACAGGATCAAATGAACTGGTTTCAACATGATCTGCTGCCTTGGTCTCCTGCGGGAGGCAGACTCAGTGAGGATATTCAACTGAATCCCCAAAACCCGATTTTTTCTGGGTTATTTGCGGAGGATTTTGAAAAGTTGCAGCGTGAGTTTAGGAATGGCAAGCCACTGACGCAGATTCTTGGGGATTGTGACAAGTGTATTCCTCAAGACCCTCCGATCCCTTCTGGACCATGCTCCGAAATTATCCAGCCCGGAACAGGATTCGGAAGCGGTGCAACGGGATCCCCCCTGATTACTGTTAAACCGACGCCGACAAACACACCGACCAACACACCGACACGCACACCAACACGCACACCCACACGCGCACCGACACATACACCAACACGCACACCAACTCCAAGACCCCCCACTTCCACGCCCACCCCATAAAGATGCTTTCGGGTGTGGAATCGGAAAGAAACCTAGGTCTTGGCTATTGTTACAACCAGACTGTGCATGTGCGTTAGGCGTGTCCATCGTATCTCTGCGAGAACTTCGCACCAGTTTTCTACGGTGATATGGGGTTTTTGACTGTTTTTGATAAATGAGGGGACACGAGGTTATATGGGCAGGTGGTATAAATGACACCCACCTACGCGCCCACCTAAACTTCCACCCCACCCGCGCACTTGGCAGCGGACCGGGGCCGAGGCTTTCATTCTAATTCCCCGGATAGGATGCCAACAAACGGGTCGTCTTCGGCCTGACCTGTCCGCCTGGGTCAATCGGGTTGCTTTTGACAGACCCGCCTCGGTTCCCCAACCGAGGCGGGTCTCTCTGCGCGGGTCGAAGTCGTTTGCCGGCGGGGAGTTGACGGAGACGGTGGCTGTGGCGCTGAGGGGTGCTTTGGCACGGAGGGTCTTCTTTTTTCAAGAAAAAGAAGCTTGGGCAAAGACTTGGCGCTGGGGCGGTAAAACGGGCGGCAATATGGTATAGTTGTGGGGTTGGTGGTTGTCAATCTGCCCGTGACGCTCTTTTCAAAGGAGAAAAAATGAAAGCGTTGGTAAAGAAGTATAGCAAGCCGGGTTTGTGGATGGAGGAGGTGCCAATTCCCGAATATGGCATCAATGATGTGCTGATCAAGGTCCACAAGACGTCGATTTGCGGCACGGATGTGCATATTTGGAACTGGGACGCCTGGGCGCAAAAGACGATCCCGGTGCCCATGGTGGTGGGCCACGAGTTTGTGGGCACCGTGGCGGCCATGGGCAGCAATGTGCATGATCTTGACCTGGGGGATGTGGTTGTGGGTGAGGGACATATTGTGTGCGGGCGCTGTCGCAACTGTTTGGCGGGACGCCGACATCTGTGCCATGTGACCAAAGGGGTGGGGGTGAACCGGCCCGGCGCGTTTGCCGAGTATATTTCCATCCCGTTTGCCAACATTTGGCACGCCGACCCGAAGATCCCCATGGAGATCTTGAGCATCTTTGACCCCTTTGGTAACGCCACCCACACGGCCTTGGCCTTCCATGTCCTGGGCGAAGATGTTCTGATCACGGGGGCGGGGCCGATTGGGATCATGGCCACGGCCATTGCCCGCCATGCCGGGGCCCGCCACATTGTGACCACGGACATGAATCCCTATCGGCTTGAGCTGGCGCGCAAGATGGGTGCCACCGTGGCGTTGAATGTCAAGGAGAAGAGCATCGCCGAAGTCCAGAAAGAGCTGGGGATGAAAGAGGGCTTTGATGTGGGGCTGGAGATGTCGGGCAGCGGTCCGGCCTTCAAGGATATGTTGCAAAATATGTGTCACGGCGGCAAGATCGCGCTGCTGGGCATCCCCACCCAGGATCTGGCCATTGACTGGAACACGGTCATTTTTAACATGCTTACCATCAAGGGCATATATGGCCGGGAGATGTATGAAACCTGGTATTTGATGCAAGCCATGTTGCAGAGCGGGCTGGACATCAGCCAGATCATCACCCACCGCTTTCACTATACCGAGTTCGAGACGGCCTTTGAGATCATGCGGTCGGGCAATTCGGGCAAGGTGATCCTGAACTGGGTGGACGAGCCCTCGGCGGTTTAATTCCTTTCCCCGGAGACCCCATGACCCACATTGGTGGCCTAAACGAGACACCCCTGCACGCTGCGCTGAAGGCGTGGTATGCGGGGCCGCAGGATCAGGTTGAAGTAGCCGTGGATGGGTATGTGATCGATTTGGTGCGAGAGGACGGGGAGTTGGTAGAGGTACAGTCGGCCAACTTCGGCCAGATGCGTTCTAAACTGGCGGCTCTTTTGCCAAATCACCGTGTGCGCCTGGTCTATCCCGTGGCCCTGGAAAAGTGGATTGTCAAGGTGAGCGAGGACGGGGAGATCCTGAGCCGGCGCAAGTCACCCAAGGCCGGGCGCATGGAGATGGTCTTTAAGGAGTTGGTGGGCATTCCCCAGCTTCTGGACCATCCCAACCTGCGGCTGGATGTGTTGATGGTGCGGGCCGAGGAGTTCTGGCGCGCCCACGACAAGGGGGGCAAGCGGGGCTGGCGGCGGGGCGGCTGGATCATCCACGACCGCCGGCTGTTGGAGGTGGTGGCCTGCCATGCGTTCACCGACACCGCCCAATTGGCCGCCCTGCTCCCCGACGGTCTGCCGCATCCCTTCACCACGGCGGATCTGGCCGCCCACACCACCCTGCCCCGCCGCCTGGCCGGGCAGATGGTCTACTCTCTGCGCGAGATGGGCCAGATCCAGGCCGTGGGCAAACAGGGGAATAGCTGGCTGTATGCCCGGGGTTGACCCTGAAATCCCAAAGAACCAAACTTCTTTGCCGCCAAACGGGACGGGGATGCAGGGTTATCTCATTACACAGGATCTCGATCCTGTGCTATACTTTTGCGCGGTCACTTTACCGGTTTAGTCTCTACGAACGCAATCCAAAATCAAAAACCCACAATCCCAAATCCCAGAGGCCCTCATGCCCCAATGGCGTCGCAATCTTTACGTACTCTTCATGGTCCAGTTGATCTCCACCGCGGGGTTTAGCCTGGTCTTCCCCTTCCTGCCCCTCTATGTCAAAGAGGTCGGCATCGCCACCGGGGGCAGCGTGGAGTTCTGGGCGGGCCTGGTCTTCTCCTCCCAGGCCGCCACCATGATGATCGCCGCCCCCATCTGGGGAGCCGTGGCCGACCGCTATGGACGCAAGCTCATGCTCTTGCGGGCCACTCTGGCCGGCGCGGTGATTTTGGCCGCAATGGGCTTTGTGCAGAACGCCGAGCAACTGGTGGCGTTGCGGGCCATCCAGGGCATGCTCACCGGCGTGGTGGCCGCGGCCAACGCCCTGGTCGCCGCCTCCGCCCCCCGGGAAAAGTCCGGCGAATCCTTGGGCCTGTTGCAGATGGCCCGCTGGACCGGCATCGCCCTGGGCCCCCTGATCGGCGGCGTGATCGGTGACGCCTTTGGCTTCCGGGAGAGCTTCTGGATCACGGGCATCCTGCTGGCCCTGGCCGGTTTTGCCGTCCTCTTCTGGGTCCACGAGGACTTTGTCCCCGTGCCCAAGCTGGAGCGTCAAAGTATGCGGTCCAGCTTCACCACCCTGCTCAAGGCTCCCGGCATGGCCAAACTGTACAGTATCACCTTTCTCAACAGCCTGGGCTTTGCCGTGATCCTGCCCATCGCCCCGCTCTTCGTCCTCACCCTGCTGCCCAACAGCTCGGCCATCGCCACCATCACCGGTCTTATGATCGGTCTGCGCGCCTTTTCTGGGGCCACCAGCGCGGTCTGGTTTGGCAAACTGGGCGACCGCATCGGCCATCCCCCGGTCATGGCCGGCGCGGCCCTCTTGGCCATCCTCTTCTATTTGCCGCAACCCTTTGTCACCGCGGCCTGGCAGCTCGTCCTCCTGCAAGGACTCAGCGGCTTCGCCACCGGCGGCCTCATCCCCGCCCTGGCCGCCCTCATGAACTTGTGGGCACCCCAAGGCAACCAAGGGGCCACCTTCGGCGTGGAGAACAGCGTGAATGCCTCCGCCCGGTCCATCGCCCCCATGATCGGGGCCGCCGTGGCCGTCTGGTTTGGGCAGCGGGGCGTCTTCGCCGCCGCCACCGTCTCGTACGTGGCCGTGGCCGTGATCGCCGTGTGGGTGTGGCGGACGGAGCGGGTAGGGGTGAGGGTAGGGGTGGCGGCGGATTAGGGGTGGGACGAAGGTGCAGCGAAGGTGGGACGAAGGCGGAACGAAGGTGGGCAGAATCCAACCACGCATGGCACGGCATTGGCGGGGATTGCGGTGTGGGTGTGGCGGACGTCTGCGGCGCGCGTGGGGGCGGCGGTGGGGGCGGATTAGAGGGGGATTGGGGGAAGATCAAATCAAAGGGGGCGGATTTTTGTGAAAAGAACCCGCCCTCTTTGATTTTGTGACCCCATGCAGCCCACCCTATTCTGCTGCGACGAGGGGCTTGATGAATCCAAATGTGTCAATCCGACGCGTCGGGTGTGGTCATCAACTTGTAGCCCCGGCCCTTGACGTTGAGCAGATACTGGGGCGGCCCAGGATAGGGTTCGATCTTCTTGCGCACACGACCCACCAGGGCGGTGATGGTGTTGTTGAAGACGCCTGATTTCTTGTCTTTTTTATAATCGGGATAGAGATGGGCGACAATCTGGTCTATCTCACAGATTTCACCTGTGTGCTCGTATAGAAACTTAAACAGGTCGAACTCCCTCGCTGTCAACGTCTCACATAGTTTGCCGTTCACGTAGATCGCACCAGACTGCACATCGACGCGCAGATCGCCTCCATTGGGCGGTTGGGTGGCGGCAAAATCTCGCAGCAGAGGGGTAAAGAAGGTGAAATCCTGCCGGTCCTTCTGGCGGATCAGACCCTTCAGGAGCAGAGACTCTCGTTCACGAAAGCCGGTAGACGCACTCAGGGCCAGGCGGTTGAGCGCTTGGCGTTCGTCAACACGTAATCCGGCCCACAGCTTGCGCAACTCCTCTTGCACGTTGTCCAGCCTCTGCGCCCACTCTTGCCAGCCGACACCCAAAGGTTGAGAGTTGGTCAGTCCGTCCACCAGCGCCCCTAGCAGTCCCGGATGCCCTCCGCTCAGCCGCAGCAGTTCGGTTACGATCTCTTCGCTGAGGTTGAGGAGCCTGTGGCCGCGGCGCGCCTGTAACTGGATCAGAATGCGGCGGGCATCCTCGTCGGTGTACGGTTTCAGGCCGAGGATGGAGCGAGATATCAATTCGTAGAACCCTTCGCATTCCTCTGGATCGCGCAAATGGGCCGGGTGGTGGCGCAGAAAAAGCACATAGGTGAGCCAGTATTTGTTGGCGTCGCGCAGGGCGCGCAGACTGGCCAGGGCCTGGACTGGCAATGTGCTAAACGACTCGTCGAATTCGTCGAAAAGGAGGCACACGCGCAGTCCGTGTTCCTGGCACACCATGCGTACCGCCAGCTCCACATGACGTTGGGCCAACAATGCGTTGCTTTCGACGATGGCCTCTCGGCGCAGTTGGTTCAACTGTTGGCGCACAGCTTCCATTCCCGGGCGCGTCCCGATGGCTTCGACCAGTGCGGTCAAGATCAATTCGTGCAGTCCCCATTCGGAGATTTTGGCCATGCGGTTGCAGTCGGCCCAGGCCAGGAGGGTGGCGTCGGCGGCATCGCCCAGATAGTGCCGACGCACGTCGTGGCGCAGGAGGAACTGAACCAGGCGGGATTTGCCCATGCTGGCGGAGGCGACCACCGCGGCGGATTCGCCAGCATGGATGAGGGCGAAGATGGGGCCGACGATCTCGGCGCGGTAGGTGATGGGGTGGGTGGGGCCGATTTCGGGCATGAGAACGTTTCCATTCTATGTCTGTATTATTTCCATACAGTCGTCGCCCATTCTTTTGGTGGCCACTCTGTATCTCCCCAATGGTCGACGCGATGACAGAGAAGGCCGCCTAGGTAGAGAAGCCGTTTCTGTCGTTTGCGATCTTTGCTAAGAGCGGCGTAGACCTTGGCAATGTCCAACAGAATTGCCCAGAGGAATTCTTGGCTTTGCTGATACCCAGTCAATTCGTCAGCGAACTTCTGAATGGCCCTTAGGATCGAATAGGCGCGCAGAGAATGGGGATTGTTATCGATTGTCGGGTTCGACGGAATTCTTTGATGTGGGTTTGCGGGCGCGGCCAATGAGACCGCAAGCGCATACAACCACTGTAATTGGCTGTATGGTCCAGGATGAAGCCGCGTCATGATATTCTGTGCCAACTCTGCATAGTCGCGTAAGACGTGTCCATAACCCGTGTCTTCGTAGTCGATAACCCAAGTGAAGTACTGTTCATCTAATAATATGTTGCCACCATGCAGATCTCCGTGCACCACTGCTACACAAATACCCGGCAGATTCGAATCGTCCAAATGGTCGGCGATCCAGCGTAAAGGGTGGGGAAGCGAAATGGGAAACGTTTTGGATTTGCGCAATACTTCGGGTTCTTTGCGCCAATCATCCAATCTTTGGGAGAGTTTTCCTTCCCAGTTGTGATCGTAGAGTTCAAAGAGTGATCTTGAAGATCTTTTTACTTGGTCTCTATTGCGTACCCAGGTTGTCTTGAAAAAATCTTCCAGAATATCGAGCAACTTTTGATCTTGAATATTCCGTGCGTATAGTTCATCGAAGGTAAGGATTTCTTGACCTGTTACGCGAATTAACCGATACTTGTGTCCTCCCAAATGCCAGAGCGTCTGGCTGCCTTCCATTGAAGCGTAACGGTTATTTCCCACATATCCACGGATGAATTGATCGTAATTTTCTTTTTCTTTCGTAGCCTTTTTTTTTGATAGCAACTTCACGATAACCGGTACTTTGTCGTCTTCATAGACGATGAATACCAGAGAACCAAGACGAAATGAGGGGATCCGCGCAGAGGAGTCTGATTTAGTTGATCCATTGAGCCGCTTGAGAACAACCTTTTTTGCACCGGAAAATAGCTTGGCAATGATGTAATCAGCTTCATCCTCGCAAAAGGTACTGGCGCACGCCTCATCTTCCACGAGCAAATTGGCAACACGCTTAGTCGACCACCCAGAAGGCCAGCGGATATCGGTGGTGGGATGCCACAAAGCTGCGGCTTCCTGTAATGCCTTCCGCACCGCATCGGGTCCACCCTTCTTGGCTACTACGGTAACGGTCCCTTTTTGCATAGCCGCAAGGGTGGACTCGTGATCCGGGTAGCCGGTGATCAGGATTGTGCTTGTCGGTTGGATCTTCTCGATCAAGTCGATTCCGCTGATGTCTGAATTCTTGTAATCATCGCGTAGCCGCTTGTCAACCAGGGCCAGGTGACAACATTGAGTGCGGGCTAATTCCAGCGCGTGCTGGAGCAGGGCCTCCCCTACCCCTTCTGCAACCACTGGCTCGTAGCCCCAGCGGGTAACATTGTCCACGTGGACCTGTCTTGTTGTTAAGCGGTTCTCTACAATGAGTACCCGTAACTTGCAGATGGCCTGTTTTCTAGTTCGTTGATTGCCCATTTGGGGTCTCCGGGATGTTAGCAGACTTCGATGACGGCCGCAGTGGCAGGCGAATAGCGAAAGTCGCACCCCAGCCTGGGTTGGAGGGGAGAATACGAATGGTACCGCCGATTGTTTTAACCAGAAAATAGATGAGCATCAGTCCCAGTCCACCGTGACCGTTATTGTTACGGGAGAAGCGTCGACGGAAGGCCTGATACTGCCGGTCTAGAGGGATGCCAGGACCTGTATCAGAAATACGAATCTCGATTTGATCGCTTGCATCAAGTAGTTCGGTTTCAATCCTGAATATCTTCCTGGTCGTCTGTTTTTCCATGGCCTCGCGGGCGTTACGCACTAGGTGACGCATGATGCGTTCCAGAGCCAATGGATAACTTTCGACCTCCAAGCCATCACAATAGAAAGCGAAGTCGGTTTCGATATCCCCGCCGATCTCTGCTACCGAATTTGAGACGACTGTACACAGATAATTATCGATCGCAATCGGTTCGGCCGTCTGGGATTCGGGCGGTGTGGCAGCGACAAGCCGCTGAGCACTCTCGTCAATGACGGTGAAGTAATGCCCGACAGTCTGTCCTGCATCAGAGGGATTGCGCAGGGCCTCCACACTACTACGGATGTGATAGATCTCCTGTTCGATATCGTGGGCAATCTCTGTAGCCCACGCGGTAGCTGCAGCGATGGTATTGTTGACCTCCATCTCGTCGCGTTCCAGGGATCGCTCTATTGCCATACGCACTTGTTTGGTCAGCAGCCAGGCTGTCTGTACGACGTCATCATCGAAAGCATTTTCTTTGGTGCTTTCCAGTACAAGCACACCGAGCAGTCCCTTTTCCTCACTCCACAAACTGATGGCAAGCTCCGATTGGGTGTCAGAGCGTACATTCATGTAGTCGGGATTGTTCTGCACGCTGCCTTCATTGATGTACTTTTTCTGCCGGTTTGCCAATGACTTGCGCGCTACGTCCGCCACGAGGGATTTGCCGTCCATCGGAACAATGCGTACCGTTGGGTGAGCAGGATCTTCAGGAAAATAGAAGGGCAGGGAGGAGGGAGTGAAGACTAGGCTGTCATCCTCTTTGTCGTAGCGTAAAATCGCAGATGTTGTGTTAGGGAAGAGATCGTCCCGTTGAATTCGGGTTAAGATTTTCCCAATGAGCTTCTCCTGATCCAGTTCCTTGCCAACTGTTTCGGTGACATCCAAGGCCATCTGGAAGCGCTGTCCTACTTTCTCTGCCTGCTGATGTTCGGTGCGAGCTTTTTCAAGCAGCAGGGCATCTTGGATGCTGGCAGCCGCCACCTTTACCAGGATGGGGTAAAGTCGCCTCTCTTCCTCGGTAAACGGATGTGATTCTCGATAGCTGAAGAACATGACGCCCATGGCTTCTTCCTGGGCCCAGAGAGGAAAGACAGCTGTGGAACGGATTCCCTCTGTTTCGACGAACTTCTTGCTGGCGAATCGTTCATTCAGCATTACATCCGTGACCCAGAGTGGCTCATGGAGCGTCATAGCATAGCGCACCATACCATCTTCTCTGGGCGGATCGGCCAACAGGTCCACTTGGTTACGCACGCCAAAGTAGGAATCTGCCAACTTCAGATCGCCGCTTTGCGGATCCTTGTACCAGATGGTCAAAGTAGAGAGATTGGGCACGGCCTGCCGGACCTCTTCGGCAATTTGGCGTAGGGTATGGGGCAAGTCATGGGGGCCGGTAATGGCACTCGCCGCTTTCAACACTGTGTGCAAGTTCTTCTGCCGTCGCACATTTCCCAACGCCAGCGCTGCCACGTGAGCAAAGCGTCGGGCCATTTCTTCGTGGTACTTTGTGAAGGCCGCCAACTGCGGTGATTCAATGTTCAGAGCACCCACCACTTGCCCATCTACCAGAATGGGTACATCCAATTCGGAAAGTGTATATTTGTCGCGTTCCCTATAATCTGAGTCCGCATGCGCGTTTTCGATGTTTTCAGCCTGGCCATTTCTCATAGCCCGACTACAAATACCATTGTCGTCCTTTGCCAATATCAATTGTTCTTTAGATGAGCTTTGTTCCGGGGAAAAGTAATGATGGATCTCCACCGGTTCACCGTTTGGCGTTGTGCGCTGCCACTCTTTCAGTATGATGCGAGAGGTGACGTGCAACGGCGCGAAGATCGCGGGAACTACATCTAGCAGGAGTTGAGTAATCTGGCGTTCGTCACTCTCGGCGACCAGAGCGCCCTCCAACACCTGGCCCAAACGGCGCAGTTCCTCCTCCCGTGCCTCCTGGGTATCCCGCAACCCCTGGGCATCGCGCCAGTTGCCTATGGCCGTGGCGGTCAGGTGGGTAAAGGCTTCGGCCATCGCCCGGTCGTGCTCAGTGAAGCGACGGGACGTTCGGTAGTCCGCATAGAGAAGACCACGCGGCTTGCCTGTGCGTAGACCCAAAATGGGCACACAGATCGTGGCCTGGATCTTCTCATTTTTGACAATAAGCGCATCTGCGCGCACTTCATCGCAATAGGGAGTCAGATCCTCTCGTACATTTTCTATGAATACTGGTTTTTTTTCGAGAAGCACATGTTTCGATAGGCCGCTGGGCGCAGGTTGAAGCTGTGGAGCAGGTGTGTTGCGCCGACCCACGCGAGCCGTATGGTCGTGATCGTGAAGCAATCGATGCCCGTCATCTCGCAGGGGATAGATGGCGACCAGATCTGCCGCGGCAATGTTTTGGATAGCCTCGCAGATCCGCCGTAAAGTCTCTTGCAGCGGGCGATTGACCGCTTGCACCAGCACCTCGTGCTGGACCGCGATCAGTTGCTCCTGGGCGCGGGTCTTACGTAGGTTCTCGTGGAGTAGAGCTGCCTGGTTGGTCAGAGTGTCTAGGATGTCGAGAACGCCGACGCGCCGCGGGGTCTTTCCCCAGATGTTGTCCAGTACGACCACGCCAATCATCTGGCCGGCGGCTTTGACCGGCAGCAGGCAATAGGCGGTGACGTCGAAGCGGGCCAGGAAGTCCGCGGGCAGACGAGTCTGGGCCTCTTCTTCCGAAAGAACGATGACACCCTTCCCCTGTAGAACCTCGGCGAAGGCGTCATCGCCCACGGCAAAGGCGTAGTCGCACACCGCCCCGTGTAAGGGCGTCGGCGCGATGGATCCCGCTTTCAGGGCAGCCAAAAACTTATCCCAGTCCGTGCCGTCGCGCACATTTTCTTCCCAGTCGACCTTTGCGTCCTCCCATTGCAGATGGCCGATGGCCATGCGCCCGCGCAGGCGGGCACCGCCCTCTTCAGCCAGAAAAAGCATGGCTCGCTCGAAACTGGCCCCGTAATTGGCCGTACACAGGGTCAAGGTGGTCAACCACAGTTTTTCTTCATCAAAGCCCGCGCTCAGTTCGCTGGCGTCTTGGAGTTGGCGCAGCAGTTTACTGTACGCCCGTTCCTGCTCGTTCAGCCAAGCGGTCTGAATCACAGCGGCCAGCCGGTCAGCCAGGGCCTGTAGTAGATCAAAATGATCCGCTTTGAAGATATCTTCGCAGTCGTCATCCTCGGCAATCAGTGCACCCACAATCTGGTCGCCGATGCGCAGGGGGGCGGCCATCCAGGAACGGGCGGATCGGTTGCCCACCTGGTGCAGGCCGTATTTGTCCCGATGTTCCTGCGTGCCCTGGGGCAGAAAGAGGGGATGACCGTAGGTGAGTACGCACCAGATCATGCCCTTTTCCGAGTTGGAACGCCAGTAAGGGTTGCGTACTACCTCATTGTTTTCGATGTGTAGGCGGGTGTAAAACCCATCCGTATCCCGGCTCTTGAGTACCACCATAAAATTAGGCACAGGTACATAGGCCGTCAACTCGCTGAGTGTAGCGTGCAGCAGTCGATCCAGGCTGCCTTCTTCGGCCGGGTCACCCATGTGCTGCAAGATGCGCCGGACGATCTGATCCACAACCTGTTCATCCTTGTTGCGCAGCACACGCTCCAGGGCGCTGACTGCCTGGCCTACGAAGAGTCGCAACAACTCCCTCTGCTCTTGGGGAACTTGGCGCTGTCCTTGGCAATTGTCCAGGTTGAGAATGCCGATGCAAGACTCTCCTCGGAAAAGTGGGATGCTGACCCAGTTGCCATAGCGGTAGGGCGTCCCCTCGGTGGTCTCGAATTCGGCCAGGAAGCCAATGCCGAGTTCGTAGTCGGTGAAGAAGGTCGGCTGGCGGTTCTCTACGGCGCGTTTGCTGTAGATTGTCTGGGCCAGCGGGCGCACGATCTGCTTAAACTTGATGACCTGGTTGACCCCAGCCTGGCATAGACCGAAGAGGGTCGGCGTTCCGTCGATCTCTCGCACGGTGTAGAAGCGCGCCCGGTCAAAGCCCAGGCGAATTCCGCCGTTGACAAGCACTTCACCCACCTCCGCAATGGTGCTGGCCCGTTGCAGCGCCTCCACCACCTCATTGAGGGTGTGCAGCCACCCCCGTTCATAGCTGGCCTCCCGCCAATGGAGGAGGGATTGAATGATCAGGATCAACTCCTGGGGTTCAAAGGGTTTGCGCAGGTAACGGTAGGCGCCGGCCTGGTAGGCCTGCAAGCCCACGCTGGGATCGTCCAGTCCCGTGAAGAGGACAGCGTCGGAGCCGGGGCTGACAGCGCGCAACTGCTTCAGCAATTCGATACCGTCCATGCCTGGCCCCAGCCGTTGATCGATCAGGAGAATCTCGTAGCCTTCGCTTGCCTGTTGGAGTTTCTCCAGAGCGGACTCGGCACTCAGGGTGTACTCGGTCTGGTGGCCTTCCCGTTCCAGGCGGCGGACCAGCATCACACTCCACACATCGTCGTCGTCTACAATCAGAATGCGTGCCATGGGGGGTCCTTTCTATCGGCCCTCGCTGCTACTGGCTACAAATTGACAGGAATCTCAACCACAAAGCGCGTCCCCCATAGGATGGCACTCTCTTCAACGGAGACGTGTCCGTGGATTTCTTCGCACAGTCGTTCTACCAGATACAACCCCAGACCACTTCCCTCAGACTTGCGCGTGGTCATGCCCAGGTCAAAGATGCGTTGCCACTGGCTGCGGTGGATGCCCGGTCCGTCGTCTTCAATGCCGATCTGTATCGCCACACGCTGCCCCGTCGTCTGTTTACGAATAAAGGCATGCACACGCCCGCCGGTCGCCGGTCGTGTCAGGGCAATCTGCTGCACGGCATTCAGCAGCAGATTGAGCAGGATCTGCTGGACCAGCGTCTCTTTGGCCTTCGTCACCAAAATCTGGGTCGGCGGTTCGTATTCCAATACGACGTGGGCGCGGTCTGCCATATCCTTGAGCAGTTCCATGCAGCGGCCTAACACCTTATCGATCCGCACCATCCGAACTTCATCTTGGACGGTGATGCGGCCAAACATTTTGGTGGTGCGCATCAAATTTTGCAGGCCCATGGAGAGACTGTCTAGGGCTGTCCGGGTCTCCTGCATTTCCTGTAGCGCATCGGCAACCGGTCCTCCAATCGATCTCTCCACCCGCCCACACTGGTCTTGCAGCTCCTCCAGGGCAAAGACAATCGGGCTGAGTTGATGGTTGGCCTCGTGGACCAGGGCACTGGTCAAATGGCCCACCAGCAGGGTGCGCTGCATCTCAGCCATGCGTTCGAGGATTATTTGCTGTTCCAGCAGAGCGCCCAGGGCCAAGGCGCCGGCCTGGGCCATCTGTTCTGCGCCCTCATCAAACCCGTTTGTCTGGGCGAAAAAGAGAAAAAGTGCGTATTGGCTGGCGAGATTTCCCGAAATAGGCGCACCCAGACACGATCGAAAAGACAGGAGTGGAAGCAGATAGCGTACATATTTTGCTACCTGCTGGCTATCCCGCACCCGCACCAGAAGCCGATCCTCGATGGCGTCGCGCACGGGGCTGTGAAGCAGGTGGATGACCGCAGACTGGTTGAAATGGCCGCGCCCGCAACTGTCCGCCACTTCGATCTGCCCTTGGTCGGGATATCGGACAAAGAGCACGGCCTGTGTGGCCTGGGTTAGAGAGCGAAATTCGTCCAACACCTGATGCAGGCGTTGTTGGACAGATATCTGCTGATCCACGAAGGCGGGTAGAGGTTGGGCTGTGGCCAGGGTGCGCTCGGCGGAGTAGAAAACGGGTGCATTGTCGGTTTCAAAAATGCGGAAGAGATCCAAGGGCGTGAGTGGCTTGAGCAGGAGACGAATCCCTTGCTCTTCCAAGGCGGCGATTTCGCCGTTGCGCCGATCGGCTTTGCTCCAGTCAGTCATCAAAAAGGCGCATGTCTGAGGATAGTCCTGACGCACGCGTCTGAGGACTTCGACGCCATCCATCCCTGGTAGTCCTGCGTCGGACAGAACGATATCGAAGGCTTCCCGTGCCAGCAGACTGAGTCCCTGCTCGGCGTCGAGCACTCCTTGCACTCGATGGCCGGCCCGCCGCAGTTGATCGGTAATGGCCTGGTTCTGCCGCGGATCGTCTTCGATGATCAAAATGCTGCGCATACCCTGGCTGGCGAGAATTTCCAAGGGCAGCCGTGTTTCGACTTGTTCGTCTTCCTCTTTGCTCTGCTTTGGCAACGGTTGGGCGCGAAAAGTATCGGTCCTGTCCGTGGGCCAGCGCCGGGCTAAAAGGTTTTTCATGGAGAGAGTGATCTCCCGAGCTGGAATATCGACGCCGATCACCTCCGCCCGCACCGTATCGTCAGGCCAGAAGAGATCCTGGAGTTCCTGCCGGTTCCAATCGGGAAGCTGGTTCTGGTGCAGCCTTGCCATCACGCCCGGCTCCAACTCGACGAAGGTGCCGCTCTCGTCCAGACCGGTGACGATTCCCTGCACCCACGCACCGGGTCGATGGCTTTCGGCCGCATTGATCCACGGATCCCGGATGGCCAGACGCAGGCTCAATTCCAGAGCGTCTCCATCATCCTTGAGCAGAACCGCCTGGTGTTCCTCCCCTGGCTGGTAGCGTTCGCGCCAAGTAAGGCTTTCCTCCTGGGACCAGGCGATTTCCCGCTCCCGCACAATCCCGCGCCTGCCATCGGCCAACTCCACGAGCAGGCCAATGCGAAGTTGACGGATTACTCGAATCTGGTATTTCTCGCCGATTTGCAGTTTAGCGCTCACATAGGACTCCAGAACTAAACAATTATTGAGGCTCGAATTGGAGGATACGGTGGGACGAGGGGAAGAGGAAGTGGTTGGCAGGTTGTAATCCTGATAGGGCTATCATAACAGAAAAATGACGAGAGCGATCATCCAAAATCATGATAGATGGATGACAAGAATGACAATCGATCGTGTTAGATTTGTCGCGTTGCTGACACGGTTCTGTTAGCCTAGTATCAAGACGGCCAGAAAATCTTGCTGCATACTGGTGTTACAAATCACCCTTGTATGCACCGTAAAATTCTCGCAGAAGGTAGAGAAATCATGAGCGTCCAGAGTATGGATCATCTGTGGTTCGCAGGAATACGGAACAAATGTGTTATTCGAAGTACGCAATCTTCCAGATCGGCCAACCTGCTTCTTTCTGATTTGTCTGCGTTCAACCGAAAGGAGTGGATTCCCGTGTAGTTGACGTCACGGCTCAACTTGCGATGACCTGTGTCTCCGCATGCATAGACAAGGAAAGGAGAATTTCGATGTCAGAAGTTCGCTGCCGAAAGCATTTAGTGCAAGTGCTCCCTGCATTGCTGGTCTACCTTGTTTTGTTCATTGGTTTTGTCGTGGCGTTCCTGGCCTGTTATCTGCGGTTCGCACCCGATGCAGTGGGTCTGCAGATAGGCCTTCAGGTCATTGCGCTCTGGGCCGGAGCCAAGTTCATCTGGGGGTATCTGAAGTGGATGGTAAATGAGGTGGTTGTGACACCGACTCGGATTAGCGTGCGCAGCGGCTGGCTATCCCGCAGCGATCGAACATGGAACTTGACATCTTCGGTTGTCGAGTGCCGCCAAGGCTTGATCGATCGCGTATTTGGGATTGGGACGCTTGTTATCACATCAATAGATGGCCAGACGACCATATTGCCTGGATTAGAACGTTTCGTTTATGTTCAACGGATTCTGCAGGGATGAATACTGCCCCGGCCCAGGTATTTCGCCTGGGCTGGGGCTTTTCTCTGAAATCGGTTTGAGTGTGGATGGATTCACGGTCGGTCATCGTTCACGGGTTCGAGAGTCCTCCCCCCTCCGCACCTCCCACACCCCAACTCCCACCACCCCCACCCCAAACCCGCCCCGAATCACCCAGGCCGGCAGATCCGTCATCTCTAGAAGCACGAGGCAGCCGACCAGTAGCAGAACAACCAACCAGAACCCGGCCATCTGCCGGAACAGATCCCCCAGCCAGCGCCACGCTACCCAAGCCCCAATCAGCGCGCCCGCTCTGCCTGCCCACACATTGACTTGGAGCAGAACCCCAATCCCCACCAGGATGCCCAGGAAGCTGATCATCTGCACGAAACTGGGCGTCTCCTTGCGCCGACGTAGCCCCACGGCCAGCACCACCAGCCCGGCAATCAGGCCAAGCCCCAGCAGGGGTTCGGCCCCCGGTTGGATGGCCATTTGCAGCCCCAGGGGAACCCCCAGCAGCAGCGCCCATGCCTCCGCCGGTACAAACTTTTCGCCCAGACGTCCGGCCAAGAGGTGTAGAGCCGCTACGCCCATAAAGACAATCCCAAGCATGGCGGCCCCAACCAGGGGCGGCCAGGACCAGGGCTGCCCCACCACAAACATCACCGCCAGGGCCGGACCCAGGATGAAAAAGGCGAAGAACATGGCCCAATCACCATCCTCAAGATGAAACGCCTCTTCCGCGTCATGATATTTCGAGAAAACCCGGAAGTGGATCAGGGGCATGCGTCTTGCCGCGGCGTACCCGATCACGAGGGGCAGTCCGGCCAACCCGGCCATCAGCCATTGGCTGCGGGGCAAAAGGCCAAGGTAGAAGAGGGCCAGAACGGCCAGCAAAATCATGCCGGCCCCAACCTGATAGCCAGCCAAGGCTCCGGTCGTGCGCACCAGGGCGATGGACCACTTTGCGCCCGTGGTCTCCACAAGATTGTTCTGGCGGTCCGCCTTGATGATCTGGCCAAGCAGCAGTGGGGCCACCACGGTCATGCCGCCCCAGAGGATCCAGGCTTGCAGCATGGCACCCTGGCTCAAAAAAGGCCATACCAGGGCTTGGGACCAGATGGCCGCCGAGAAGATCCAGAGCATGAGCATACTGATCAGCCGCAATCCCTGGGCGGGGGTGAAGTTGTTGAACGGGGCGCCTAACAGGTGAAGGACGGCTGCAGCTAGCCGGGAATCATCCTCGGGCCAGTCTGGGCCGGTGAAGATGGCCGCCACGGTCGATTTGGCCAGGCGGTGATGCAACTGAGACTGGGTGAGCATGGTGTCTTTCTCCTCGACAGCCAAAGCGGGTAGAAACTGGATCTGTTCGTCTTGGGTCAATCCCTGGTAGCCACCGGCATGCAGCAGCTCGTTGACTTCGCCTAATGTAGCAAGCCCGCCATATTTGTGCAGTGTCACCACCAACGTCATCAGCACGGGGCGTTCGTCAGATCCAATCGTGCGTCGATTGTTTTCCCAGTTGCTGATTGTCGCAGGCGCAACAGACATGAACTCAGCCAAGCGCTCCTGGGAAAGTTTCTTGCCCGTGGGAGGATCGGCTGAGGTCTCTCTATGTTTACGTAAAAGTGATCCAAATGTGCTGGACATGGCTTTTTCACGTTTCGTGAAGAGGATTTTACGCTTTGTGTGTGGACACCGGACCTGCGCCCTACTATAGTGGAATTGTCTTCAGTTGACAAGCGTTGGTTGAGGACAACCCACAAAGACTGAGCGTTCTGATCAGGCAGGTGCGGTCGATACCGGACCTACGGGGCCCCAACTCTCAGTCTCCTGTTTCTATCAACTTGTTGATATGAAAGGAGACTGGCGATGAAAGAACGTCTGCTTATGCTGTTGATGGCCGGGATGCTGTTGCTCTCGGCGGGTCAGGTATCGGGGTCGTTGCCTCAGATGGTGGGGAACGGTCCACCGGTACAACTGTCGGATTGCCAGGGTGGAGGTCAGTGCCAACTCTGATCTGAGCAACCCCCAGGGCGTGACCAATCCCCCTGGTCATGCCCGTCACTCACCCAAAGACCACCCCCACCATCTCCCGCAATCGTCCCATCTCCCTTTCCGGCGGATGGGGCAACCCGGCCAGCAGCCCCTCCGCCTCGCGTAGCGGACCGCGCGCCGACTCAAGATCCCCCAGGTTGATGCGCATCTGGGCCAGGGTGAGCAGGGTCATGGCGGCGTAGGGGATGTTGCCGTTTTGGTGGTGGAGGGTGACGGCCTGGCCGAAGGCATCGGCCGCGGCGGCGGAGTCGCCCAGGTCGCGCAGGAAGACGCCTTGGTTGTTGAGGACGCGGGCCAACCAGGGGCGGTCGCCCAGGTGCCGGAAGAGGGGTTCGACCTCCCGGTGCAGGCGCAATGCCTGCCCAGGGTCGCCCAGAGAATCGTACACAATCCCCAGGTTGACCCGCGTGCGGGCGACGTTGATCTCGTCGCCCGCCGCGGTGTGCAGGGCGATGGCTTGCTCGAAGGCGGTGATGGCCTGGGGAAATTCCTTCATCAGGCGCAGGACGTTCCCGCGATTGTTCATCGCCTTGGCCTGACCGCTCACCTCCCCCAGTTCGATGAAGAGGTCTGCGGCCAGGCGATGATGGATCAGCGCCTCATCCCACTGGGTCAGCTCGGTGCAGACCAGCCCCCAGCGCAGGTGGGCCTGGGCCAGGTCGGCCTGGTTGC
The DNA here is from genome assembly GCA_018003515.1 of Caldilineaceae bacterium. GTDB lineage: Bacteria > Chloroflexota > Anaerolineae > Caldilineales > Caldilineaceae > JAGNDO01. The sequence goes on along the minus strand of JAGNDO010000014.1, from coordinate 17,897 downwards.
CCGTGGCGGAAAAGATGGTGACGGCTTCTTGGCAGCAGGCCAGGGCCGGGGTGTGCTGGCCCAGGATCATGTGGGCCTGGCTCAGGTGGTTGAACACCCGGCCCGTGGCTGCGTCCTCGCCAAGCTGTCGAAAGAGGGCCAGGGCTTGGGACTGCCACGCCAGGGCCTGGGTGGTTTCGCCCAACTTTTGGGCCACCTCGCCCCGTTGGTCTAAAATGCGGGCTTCCGCCAAGGCATGACCCAGTCGTCGGGCCACCCCTTGGCCGCGACCCAAAACTTCCGCCCAATCTAACCAAAAACCGCGCTTTTCAACCAAAGGCCACATGGCATCCACCAAGGCCAGGCCAGCCTCCCCGGCGGATGGTTCGGCCAGGGCCAGCTCGGCGGCTTTGTGCAGGTTGGCGAACTCGGTGCTGGGATCTTGGGGCGGGGCGGTTTGCAGAACGTGCAGCCAATTGAGGGCGTTTTGGGCGATCTTGCGGCGAAAGCGGGCCAGGGGATCCGTGGTCACCCGCACGGAGAGGGGGGCAGTGGGGGCGAGAGACGGGGTGTGGGGATGGTTCATGAGGGGGGCATCTCCTGGGCTTCTGCCTGCCAGCGGATCACCTCTTTGCGCAGGAAGGATTCCGTGAGCCGGTGGATGCTGAAGCGGCGGCTGTGCAGGCTGCCGCCCACGTTGACCAGGTTGAGCCGGGCCAGGGTGTGCAACGCCCCCACCAAAAGGCCCCGGCCCAGGTCGCTGAGACCGACGAGGGTCTCCAGGTCGGCCCCGCTTTGGGCAAAGAGGGGCATGAGCAGCAGGGTGTCCTGCTCGTCGGCCCCCAGGCGCATCCACGCTTGGCGATAGATATAGAAGTAGAGGGCCTCGGCCCTGCGCCCCCGGGCCTCGTGCAGATCCTCCACGGCCTGGGTGATGGTGAGCAGGTGCAGTTGCCCGACCACCAGCCGCAAGGCCAGGGGGTTGCCCCCCACGGCAGCGAAAAGGGGGGCCAGTTCCGGGTGCGGGGCGGCGGCCACCTGGGGCAAGTTGTGACGGCGGGCCTCATAGCGCACCAGGGCCAAGGCGTCCACCTCGTCCAACTCCGGCACGTGGAAATGATGCACCCCGGCCTGGTCGCGCAGACTCTCTCGGGAGGTGAGGACAAATTTGCCCGCCCCGGCCAGCCGGCTGAGGGTGGGGAGCAGGCTCTCCACATCCACCACGGTTTCCAGGTTGTCGATCACGATCAGATGGGGGATCTGGCGCAACCGCTCGGCCAGGGCTTGGGCGGCCTGGGTGCTGGAGAAGAAGTTGTGGCCCGTGATCAGTTGGGCGGCCAGGGCTTCGATCAGCGCGGTGGCGGTCAGGGCCGGGCGGGCTGGGTGAGCTGGGGGAGCCTGGGAACCGAGGACGGTGTCGGCGTCAAAGCTACGCTGTTGGGCGCTGACCCAGCCAAAATCTACAAAGTGGCGCTGCTGAAACTCCTGTTGCATCAGGGCGTGGACCAGGGCGGTCTTGCCGATGCCGCCGATGCCGTCCACCAGGATCAGGTTGCTCTCCGGGTCGTGGACCAAGGCCCGCAGCCGGGTCAGGGCGCTCTCCACGCCGAAGAGTTGCTGGCTGGGCAAGAGGGGCAAGCGGCTCTGGGCCGTGTCCGCGGCCAGGGTCCGGGCCTCCAGCTCCCCCTGGCGGATCAGTTCGGCCAACCGGGTGATGGCCTGCTTCTGTTTGCGATAAGTGGTGGCCACAGACCAGTGGTGACGATCGCCGATCTTGTTGACCGTCTCGCCTTTGAAGTATCGGCAGTCCAGCAGGTCGGCCAGATCCGGATGCTCCGTTTTCAACTGGGCCAGCATGTAGCGCACCAATGCCCGCGCTGCCTGGGTATCGTCAAGGCTTTGCTCAAGCCGAATGCTCTGGATCAGCCGGAAGCCCGCCCAGGCCAAAACGGTGGCGGTTCCACTGCGGTCCCACTCCTTCAACAGGGTCTGGATCTGATCTTCGAGTTGGGCAAGGGGGAGGGGATCGGGCGTTGAGGAGATGGGTGGCGACATAACATAGACCCTGGGTTGGGTGACGGGGGCGGTGACAAAATAGCCTGGATTCTACCTTTTTAGCATATCACACGGCACCCCATTCGGGCAATCCGCGGGTGATTTTCTCGGGTGAGTCACCTGCAAAAACCTATCAAACCGCCGAGAACGCCGAGATCGCTGAGGAAAGACTTACTTTTCTTGTAATCGTTCACCCCCGCCCCCTGACCCCCCAACCTTGGGGGGAACTGTCCATGACCTCCCCCAGAATTGGGGGCCGGGGGGCCGAGGGGCGTGAACGATTACCTTTTCTTTGTGATCTTTGTGATCTTTGTGGTGAAAATACACCCGAGTCATTTTGTCCAAGTTGCGCATCCAGACCGTTGTGGTACGATCCCGACACACCTCCTCGCAAAGCCGCCAAGGGAGAGAGAGAGAGAGAGAGAGAGAGAGAGAGAGAGAGATGACCCAACTCCAAGCTGAACTTGATACCTATCGCCGTCTGATCGGCCAGAAGAACCAGGAGATCCAGGCCTTGCTGACGGATCTGCCCGCGGAGGCCCTACTCTGGAAGCCCTTTGAGGGCGAAGCCTGGGGCAACCCGGCCAACACCCTGGGCGAAATCCTGGCCCACGGCATCTCGTCCACGGTCTATCTGCTGCGCCGCCCAGAGTGGATCCTGGAGCGCATCCCCTGGGAAGCCGTGGACGGGGACGAGGGGCCGGACGAATTCGGCCCGGCCAACCACGACCCGGCCTATCTGCGCGCCCGCTCCGACCGCATGGTGGAGATGGTCAACCAGGCCCTGGACCAGATCGTCACCCTGGAAGATCTGGCCGCCAGCCGTCCCCACCCCGTGGTGGGCCGCCCCATGAACGTGCGCTACGACATCCAACACGCCATCGAACACCTCAGCCAACACATCGGCCACGCCCAACTCACCCGGCAGTTGTGGGAGGTTAAAAAATAGGCCACGGATGACACGGATTTGACGGATTAAAACGGATCTTTTTTGAAAAGAAAAAATCCGTTTTAATCCGTCAAATCCGTCCAATCCGTGGCCTATTTTTTAGCTCTCTTACCCGATCAACCCCGCCAAGATGGGCCGCACCGCGGCATACGAGAAGTGGCGGCGGGCGGTTTCGTAGTTGTGTTCGGTCATGCGTCGCCGCACCACCGGGTCCATCATGGCCTGGATTACCCCGGCCACGCTTTCGTCCGTCACCACGCCGTCGATCTCCACAAAGTCGAAGTCCAGGGGCCGGATGTCCGCGTCATAGACGCTGTACCGGTTGACCAAAGCGGGCAGCCGGAAGTAGACGGTCTCTACCAAGGCATTGCCAAAGCCCTCATACAGGCTGGGATAGGTGACAAAATCGGCGTGGGCGTAGGCGTCCCACAAGGAATAAATACCCGCCGCCGGGTCGCCCTGGGGCGCAAAGCGCGGCCCCACATAGCGCAGATCCACCTGGGCCTCTTCGGCCTGGGCCTGGAGCTGGTAGAGGTATTCCTGTCCCTCATCCCCAGCGTGATGGGTGATGACCAGGACCGGGGTCTTGCCCTGCAACGCGGCACTGTGGGCCGGATCTTGCAGGCGGGCGACCAGCTCCACGGCCAATTCAATCCCCTTGCGGGGGATCACCCGTGTGGGCTGTAAAATCAGCAAATGCTCGTCCGTCAACCCCAAGTCCGCTCGCAGATTGCGACTTTCTGGCGTGATGCCCGGCGCGGCGGTCTCAAAATCGAAAATATTGGGCAGCACCACGCTCTCGATTCCCCGCCGGGCCAACAAGCTGGCCTGGGCCGGGGAGTTGATCACCATGTGCCGGGCACTGGGCAGGTTTGGCGGGAAGCAGCGTTCCAGGATCTCCCCCACACAACTGCGGGCAAAACGCACCCGCTCCCAATAAAAATCGTGGTGATGGGCCACCGTGCGCATGCCCGTGGCCTGGATAAAATCGGTCAACGCCACGCCCAGGGGGATGTTCATGGGGATGGTCAGGGCATTTTGCGGAACCAGTACGTCAATGGCGTATTCTTGGCAGAAGAGGGCCAACTCCTGGCGCAGATGATCGGCCAGGTCCGCCACCGTCCGCTCAAAGTCCGGCGTGGCCTGCGTGGTGGAAAAGGCCACGGCCTGCACCGCCATAATCTTGGGGTGGGTGAAGTGCATGGCCGGCACCAGCCGCCCCGGCAGATCCGGGTCCAACTCCCCGGCGCAGTAAAAGGCCGTGTGGCCCAGATCGGTCAAAATGGCCGCCACCTTGCGCGCCTCCAACGAGACGCCGTCGGTTCCAGCCAGTCGGGTGGACACAAATCCGATGTTCATGACAAAGCTCCTTGGTTGATGGTTTTGGGGATTGGGTACCACAAGTCTATCACAGAATTGAGAAGTTGTTGATCCACGAATCTGCACGAATCTGCACGAATCAAAATGAGATTCGTGGATCAATCGCCCATGCTTCAGGGCTTTTCAAAAGTTGTAAGTGCCCGGCAGGTCAGCGCAGGTTGAGTAGGCCGGGTCAACCATAATGGTGCAAAACGAATGGAGGCCACCATGCCGCTCGCCCCACCCTTTTCCTTGCTGATCAAACCCACCGGGGCCATCTGCAACCTGGATTGCACCTATTGCTACTATCTCTCCCGGGGAAATCTCTATCCTGGCAGCGGCTTCCGCATGGATCACGCTACCCTCACCGCGTTGATCGGCCAGACCCTGGCCTCCCAGCCCGGCCCGGAGGTGACCTTCGCCTGGCAGGGCGGCGAACCCTTGCTCATGGGGCTGGACTTCTTCCGCCGGGCCATGAGCTTGCAGCGCCAACTTTGCCCGCCCGCCAAGAGCGTTGCCAACACCATCCAGACCAACGCCACCCTGATCGACGCCGAGTGGGCCGCCTTCTTCCGCCGCCACGACTTTCTGGTCGGCGTCAGCCTGGACGGGCCCCAGCCACTCCACGACGCCTTCCGGGTGGACAAGGGCGGTGCGCCCACCTTCCGCCGGGTGATGGCCGGGCTGGCCCACTTGCGCACCGCGGGGGTCGCCGTCAACATCCTGGCCACGGTACACGCCGCCAACGCCGACCATGCGCTGCCTGTCTATCGCTTCCTGCGGGACGAGGTGGGGGCGCAGTATATCCAGTTCATCCCCATTGTCGAGCGCGAAGCGGGCGCACAAGGGAACGTGGCGGGGGTTTCGGCCCGTAGCGTGGGCGCGACCCAATATGGCGACTTTCTAAATACCATCTTTGATGAGTGGGTGCGCCACGACGTGGGGAAGGTCTTCGTGCAGATCTTCGATGTGGCCCTGGGCGCGTGGCTGGGGGAGCCGTCATCCCTGTGCATCTTCCGGGAGACGTGCGGGGAGGCGTTGGCCCTGGAACACAACGGGGATCTCTACAGTTGCGATCACTTTGTGGACGAGGCCCATCGCTTGGGCAACATCCGGCTTGAGCCCATTGCCCGGATGGTGGGCAGCCCGGCCCAGCGGGCTTTTGGCCAAGCCAAGCGGGACAGCCTGCCCCGCCAATGTCGGGAATGCCCCGTGCGCTTCGCCTGCCACGGGGAATGTCCCAAGAACCGCTTCCTCACTACCCCGGACGGCGAGCCGGGGCTGAACTATCTGTGCGCCGGCTACTTCGCCTTTTTTACCCACATCGACGCGCCCATGCGCTTGATGGCCACCGAACTGCGCCAGCAGCGTCCGCCGTCCAATGTGATGGCTTTGTGGCGAGCCAACGAGTGACCCAGCGAAGAACCCGGAGATGCCGGGGCGAACCTGTCGCCCGTCTCCGTTCCCCGGCGTTGAGTGGCAAAAGCTTCATCGATCTTTTTCTGACCACAGCCCCCAAGGAGGGCGCAATGACCCACTTTCTTCACCCCAATTTCTCCCGTCGTCGCTTCTTGATGCTGGCCGGTGGGGCCGGTGCCGTGGGTCTGGCCGCCGCCAACCGACTGCACGCCCAGCCGTCCAACCCCAATCCCCCCGAAGCCCTGCCGGATCAGCCCAACCTGCTCTTCATCGTCACGGACCAGGAACGCACCCCTCAGCACTGGCCTGCGGATTGGAACTTCGCCCAGAATCTGCCCAACCGTCAGCGCCTGCTCGACCACGGCATCAGCTTTCAGCGCCACTTCTGCAACGCCTCCATGTGTTCGCCCAGCCGGGCCAGCCTCTTCACCGGTCTCTACCCCGAACAGCACGGGCTGAAGATGACCCTGACCTACAACGGCAAACTCTCCGGCACCGAGACGCCCCTCTCGCCCAATCTGCAAAACATGGCCCAAATGCTGGCCGCGGCCGGCTATCATGTGGCGTGGAAGGGCAAATGGCACATGAGCAAACATGCCGACGGCGGCCCGGTGGATGCGGACGATCTGTTGACCTTTGGGGCCAACGAGTGGAAACCCACCACTGCCGGCGAGGCCCAGGATCCCGCAGACTACGGCGACGGTTGCGCGGCCAACGACCCGGACATCGCCGGCCAGGCCGTGAGTTTTCTGGAGAATTACACCGGCGGCGCACCCTTCGCCCTCTTTGTCATGCTGGTCAACCCGCACGATGTCATCGCCTATCCCGCCGGTTTTGACGATGAAAGCTGCGGGGCAAGCCAATACAGCAGCACGGCCAACTTCAACATGGGCATCCCCCTCCCCCCCACGGTCAACGAGGACCTGGCCACCAAGCCCACGGTCCAGGCCCAATCCAGGGATCTCTACGCCAGCTTCCTTGGCCCTTTGCTCACCGACCAACGCAAACTCAACTATGTGAACTTCTATGCCGAACTGCACATGCGTATCGATCAGCAGATCGGACGCGTCCTGGCCGCACTGGATGCCCGCAGTCTTGTCAACGACACGGTGATCCTGCGCACCGCGGACCACGGCGAAATGGGGCTCTCCCACGGCGGCCTGCGTCAAAAGATGTTCAACGCCTACGACGAAACCCTGCGCGTACCCCTGATCATCTCCAACCCGCTTCTCTTTCCCACGCCCGTGGTCAGCAACGCCCTGGCCTCCCTTGTGGATCTCATGCCCACGGTCGCCAGCTTGGCCCACCTGTCCAATCCCCAGGTCATCCACTTCTCCGGCTTTGACCTGACCCCCCTCTTCAGCGAACCCACCGCCAGCGTCCAAGACGCCATCCTCTTCACCTTCGACGACGAACGGGCGGGCACGGCCACAGAACTGCCCTATGTGCAACAGCCCAGCCATATCCGCTGCATGCGAGAGCAAAATTGGAAATATGCCCGCTATTTTGACCCCGTCGGCCAGGCCCCGCCCCAATACGAACTCTATGACCTGGCCGCGGACCCCCTGGAACAGATCAACCTGGCCGGAAATCCCGCCTATGCCGCGGACGAAGCCCGCCTGCGCGAGCGACTGATCCAATTGGAAAGCGAGCGACTGACCCCTTTCTCTCAACTCTACCTGCCCTCACTCACCAAATGAGCCGCCCAAGCACTGCCCGCGCCTTCTTCGCCGCCTTCCGCCTGACCTACGCGCCCGTGGTCGGCTTTTTCCACACGGCCCACGGCAACCCCTGGCTGATCACCGGGCTGATTTTGCTCTTTTCTTTTGGAGGAGAAGGGGTGCGCCGTTTCGCAGAGACCCGGTCGCCCCCAAGACGGCCCCTCGCCGACCCCGCCCGGCGGCAGCGCGCCACCATCCTGATCATCCTGGCCCTGGTCCTGCTGGGATTCACGCCCGAAGAGGGGCTGGTGGGGATCATCCTGTGGGCCGCCATCGGCCTGGCCTGGGCGGACCTCCTCCCCGGTCCATCCATGCTGGGGCGGCTGGGGTGGATCGAAGTCTCCGGCTGGCTGGCGGGGATCGGCGTGGGGCTGCTGGGGATCGTGGGGCCGTCGCCGTGGATTGTTGCACTTTTGATCGGGGTTTTGACCACCGCCCGTGGGTCAACCCGCTCTGGTTTCGATACGCCGCCGAGTGCGTGAAGGGTCAGCGGAGATCTTGACGGCGGCTACTCAACCGGCGCTAGTCACGCGCAAAGGCCAACGCAGGTTGAGTAGCCCGGCTCGACCCAACTACTCGCTTGATCCCAAAAGAAAGGGCGTATCGAAACCGCAGTGGGTTAACCCGCTTTCACCATAATGTCGGCTGATGCGCCGGTCGTCGCCCATTGAAAAGCACATAAGGCAACGCCTTGTTCGGCGCGGCCACGCCGATGGCCCGCAACTGCTCCACATCCTGGATCTGCCCCCGCCGCCGGGCCGCCAAAATCGCATCCGCCGACTTCGGCCCGATCCCCGGCACCCGCAGCAGGGTGGATCGGTCCGCGCCGGCCAGGTCCACGGGCGCGTGGCGCAGATGTTGGTCCGCCCACGCCTGCTTGGGGTCCACATCCAGGCGCAGATTCTGGTCCCCCTGGAAGCTCATCTCCTCCAGATCCCAGCCATAGTCCCGCAACAAAAAGCTGGCCTGATAGAGCCGGAACTCCCGCAAGGGCAGCACCGGGGCCAGATCCTCAAAGGGCGTTTGGCCGATGGGGTTGAAGGCGGAAAAATAGACTCGCGCCAACTTCAACTCCGAGTACAGCTTGGCGTTGATGGCCAGCAGTTCCAGATCCGTGTCCCCCACCGCGCCCACCACAAACTGGGTGGCCAAACTGGTGCGCAGCCGCTCTTCCTGGCGGATGCGATGCACCCAGGTCATGCGCTGCAACAGTTCATCCCAATACGACTTCATGGGGGCCAGGGCGGCCAGCCGCTGGGCCGTCGCCCCCTCCAAATTGATGGAGACCCGATCCGCCAACCGCATGGCCTGGCGGATCTGCTCATATTCCGCCCCCGGCATGATCTTGAGGTGGATATAGCCCGTAAACGCATACTTGCGCCGCAAGATCTCCGCGCTGGCGATGATCTTGTCTTGGGCCGTGGGGCCGCCGCCGATGATCCCCGACGACAGAAAAAGCCCATCCACCATCTTGGCCCGCTGCAACTGGTCAAAGCCCTTGGCCAGCTCGTCCGGCGAAAAGCTGATGCGCTGGGTGCGGCTGCGCCCGGCCCGGAAGGGACAATAATAGCAATTGCGCTCGCACGCCGTGGTCACCATGCCCTTGAGCAGAGGCTTGGGCCCCTTGGGCGTGGCGGCCATAGTGATGGACGCCTGCAATCCCTCCAACACACTGCGCTTGGCCGAGCGCACGGGCGGGGCCACGGTCAACGGGATCTCCCCGTCCACCGCCCCGGCATTGGGCACAAAACAAGAGGGCGGCGCGCCCGCCTCCAACGCCGCCGCCACCCCTTCGGATGCCCCCTCCCGGTGGGGCGAATCCCCCGCCGCCTCAAAGCGCGTGGCATCGGCCAACAAAGCCATCTTTTCAATTGTGTCCGGCACCATGCGTATGTTCATGGATGCAGTATAAGAACATTCGTTCGCAAAGTCAAACGAATGGCGAATGGCGAATGGCCGGATCGATGGATTCGGTATATAATTTCCAAGGGTCAAGCTACGTTTTACCTGAAGTACTTAGAAGATACCATCAGCATCCCTGAATTTTCGCCATTCGCCATTCGCCATTCGCCATTCACGCCCATGCGCGCACTGATCCAACGAGTCACCCAAGCCAGCGTCACCGTGGACCACGCCATCGTCGGCCAGATCGGCGTGGGTTTTTTGGTGCTGTTGGGCATCACCCCGGCGGACGGGGAGGCCGAAGCCGCGCTCTTGGCCCGCAAGATCGCTGGCCTGCGCATCTTCGAGGACGCCGACGGTAAGATGAACCTGGCCCTGGCCGACGTGGGCGGCGCCGTCCTGGCCGTCAGCCAGTTCACCCTCTATGCGGACGCCCGCAAGGGCCGCCGACCCAGCTTCACCCACGCCGCCCGGCCCGAACAGGCCGACCCCCTCTACCGTACGTTCTGCCGCCTCCTGGCCCACCAGGGCATCCCCGTGGCCCAAGGCGTCTTCCAGGCCGAGATGCAGGTGGCGCTGATCAACGATGGGCCGGTGACGATTTGGCTGGATACGGCGGAGTTGGGCGGATAAAGTCAATGCACAATTTTCAATGCACAATGCACAATGGAGATGGATGACATGCTGAGTTTGCCGGTGTTGCGGGATCAGTTTTTGTTGGATGAGGATGTGACTTTTTTGAATCATGGCAGTTTCGGCGCCTGTCCCCGGCCTGTCTTTGAGGTGTACCAGAAATGGCAGCGGGAATTGGAACGCCAGCCCGTGGAATTTCTGGGCCGGCGCATTCGGGGTCTGTTGGCGGAGGCCCGGCCCCCTTTGGCAGAACTGGTGGGCTGCGCTGCGGACGATCTGGTCTATGTGCCAAACGCCACCGCGGCCATCAACGCCGTGGCCCGTTCCCTGGTCCGCACCCTGCCCCTTGGCCCCGGTGATGAGATCCTGACCACGGACCATGAATACGGCGCGGCCATCCGCACTTGGCGCTTTGTCTGTCGGGACAGCGGGGCTAAGTTGATCCATCAGCCGCTGCCGGTGCCGTTTGTGGGGCCGGTGGACGTGGTGGACAGGTTGTGGACGGGGGTAACTGAGCGCACCAAGGTGATCTTTCTTAGCCATATCACTTCGCCTACGGCGCTGATTTTGCCTGTGGCTGAGATCTGCCGCCGGGCCAGGGCAGCGGGGATTCTTACGGTGATCGACGGTGCCCATGCCGTCGGCCAGATCGATCTGGACATGCAGCAGATTGGCGCGGATTTCTACACGTCCAACGCCCACAAGTGGCTGATGGCCCCTAAGGGGTCCGCCTTTCTCTATGCCCGGCCTGAGTGCCAACCCCTGCTCGATCCCTTGGTGGTGAGTTGGGGCTGGGAAGGTGAAATGCCCGGCCCGTCCCAGTTTCTGGACTACTTCGAGTGGCCCGGCACCTTTGACCCGGCGGCCTATCTCAGCGTCCCCGCCGCCATCCGCTTCCAGGCCGACCACGACTGGCCCCAGGTGCGGGCGGCCAGCTTCGCCCTTCTGGGCGATCTGCGCCAGGAGATCGTCGATCTCACCGGTCTGCCGCCTCTGGCCCCCCATTCGCCCGACTTCACCGGGCAGATGGTCAGCCTGCCTCTCCCCGCGGCCTGGGGCGATCCCGCCAGCATCAAGAGCCGCCTGTGGGACGACTTTCGGGTGGAGATCCCCGTCATGACGTGGAATGGTCAAACCCTGATCCGGGCCAGCATCCAAGCCTACAACAGTCCGGCGGACGGAGAGCGGTTGCTGAAGGCCCTGACCTTTTTGGCCACTCCCGCGCCCAGTTTGCCGTAACGCCAACCATGGCACACTATCCAAAAGGCATCGCAAATCACTGAACACCTACACCAAAAGGAGCCCATTATGCAAGACCAGAACGTCTATTTTTCTCGACTTGGAAGCGATTCTCGTGGGAGCCGCACAGGGGGGCGAAAGGAAGGATGCCGGTCCTTCTTCACCATCCTCCTGGCCCTCTGCCTGCTCTTGACCCCCACCCTGGCAACCTTTGCCGGGGAGCTTCGGGACGACGGGTCGGGTGTCCACGCCCCCACCGTCCTCGCCATCAGCCAGCCCGACGGCACGAATGATGTGGTGGCCGAGGGGGATGACTACGCCGAGCGGGTGTGGCTGGACGCTTGGGACATGAACGAGATCACGGACATCTACAACGAGAAGACCCAGAACATTAACAGCAGCGCCGGGACCAACCGCATGGCCATCAACAGCGGCGTGCTGGAGGGAACCACCACCACGGATGATCCGTCTTTTTTCCTGCTTTATCCAGGATTTGCCAATGTGGGCATTGACAGCCCCGGCAAATATGGCGTCAACCATCCCATCGACGCCGCCCAATACACCCGGCTCACCTTCCGCATGTATCTTTCCACCGCCGGGGCTGGTGACAAGGGAATGCTCATCTGGTATAAGGACGCCACGCTGGATTTTGCCCAAAAGGGCGGCGTCTCCAACTTCTTTGACCTCAAACAGGGGTGGAATACCTATTCTTTGGATTTGAATTCCCTTGGCTGGCAGATTGGACTGCCCTGGGGGGGGCAGGTCCAAGGGTTGCGATTGGATCCGACCACTGCCGCCAGGGGGGTAGACGTCAAGATCGACTGGGTGCGTTTGACCCCCGGTTCGGGCACGGAGACCAGCTACCCTGTCACCTACAGCGGTGGCAGCGACAGCATGGATCTATATAGCGACACGGATACCAATTCGGCCAATGGGTACACCGGATTGATTGCCCAGGGCGTGAATGCTGGCGGCTCCAGCTACACCTGGGACAGCGTGAACCTTCCCGATGGGGAGTACTATGTGGCGGCTGTGGCCGGGGCTGGGGTCGTCTACAGCCCTGGCAAGCTGACCATCAAGCAGTCGCCCATCCTCAAACTGACCCAACCCAGCATGACCAGCGGCCCGGACTATGCCACCGTCACCTTTGGCAATCCCTGGGACTTCGACAGCATGGCGGATGTAGACGACACCGCCGGGCTGACCAATCCGCGCGTGGAAGGCGGCATCCTGCGCGCCACCACCACCGCCAATGGAGATCCCCAACTCTTCATGCGTACGGGGTACAATTTCACCACAAAACAGACGGCCACCCCGATCAACGCCGACAAATATCGATTCGTCACCTATCGGTTTAGGGATGATGGAAAGGATGGCCGTCAAGACACCACCCTCGGCTGGGTCTCTCGGTTTGTCTGGTACAACCAGGACATCAAGATCGATTTTGGCCAAACAAAGGATCTGGTCTTCAATGAAGGCTGGAACGAGATCACCATCGATCTCTCCAAGACCCAGATCGAAGCGAACAGCCAGGCTGGCTGGACCGGCAACAAGCAGGTCTTCCGGTTCGATCTGGATGAGATCGAGTTCCCCGCCCAGATCTATGTGGACGACGTCAAACTGACCGCGATTGACGAGTCCAACACCGGCTCCTTCACCATCAAGTGGGCGGGGACGTACGCGCCGGATACGGTGATCGATCTCTACTACGACACGGACCTCAACCCTGGCACCAAGACCGCCATCACCACGGGGGTGGCGGCCTCCACCGGCCAATACATGTGGAACACCAGCGCCGTGCCCTATGGCACCTACAACATCTACATGGTGGCCCGAGATGGCAACAACAACGTGGGCCGCTACAGCGAAAGCCCGGTGATCCTCTCCGTTAACCCGGCCAACTTGCCCAACAAGGTCTACTTGCCCTCTGCGCTGAAGTGAGCGGGTGAAGGGGCGAATTCGCGGAGTGAGCACCCCCTGGTGCGAACGGGTCGACGTCGACCCGTTCGCACCAGGGGGTGCTCACTCCGCGATCCCAATCACATGAAAAAGGCCCGATGCGATCATGTCGCATCAGGCCTTTTATTCACCCCTTCACCCCCTCACCCCCTCACCCCCTCACCCCTTCACCCCTTCACCTTCTTCACCGCCACATTCGCCGCCACGATCACCGGGTCGTAGACCGGGGCGAAGGGGGGGGCGTAGGTCAGGTCCAGGTTGCCGAACTGCTGGACGGTCATCCCCGCGGTGATGGCGACGGCGAAGATGTCGGCCCGCTTGGCCACGTCGGACTGGCTGACCAGTTGCGCACCCAGAATGCGGCCCGTGGCCCTTTCCAGCACGATTTTGACCGTGACCGGGGAGCCGCCGGGATAGTAGTGGGGCAGGCTGCCCCCGGTGATGGTGGCCGCGGCCACCCCGCCTTGGAATTTGGCGGCGTGCTCTTTGGCCTGGCCCTCGGTCAGCCCGGTGACGGCCAGGCTGTAGTCGAAGACTTTGACCACCGCGGTGCCCAAGATGCCGGGGAAGGTCGTGTTTTCCCCCACCAAGTTTTCGCCGACGATCCGCCCGCCTTTGTTGGCGGAGGGGGCAAGAGGGATCCACACATCTTCGTTCAAAACCAGATGGCAATAGGCCACGCAATCCCCGGCGGCGTAGATGTCCGGGTCACTGGTGCGCAGATGGTCGTCCACGGCGATGGCGTTGCGGGTACTCAGGGTCAGACCGGCGTCCCGGGCCAATTCGCTGTTGGGCTTCACCCCCACGGAGACCAGGACGATGTCAGCGGTCACAGGTCCGCCGTCGGTCTCCACAACCAACCCGCCGTCTTCACTGCGCAGGGCCGTGACCTTCGTGCCCGTGCGTACATCCACACCTTTTGCGGCCAGATGCTCGGCGATGGGGGCGACGATCTCGGCGTCCATGTTGGGCATGATCTGGGGCAGCATCTCGATCACGGTTGTCTGCATGCCCAAATCGTGGAAGGATTCGGCCATCTCCAGGCCGATGTACCCGGCCCCAATGATCACGCCCCGCTTGGGTTTGTGCTGTTCAAGGTGCGCCTTGATGCGCTGGCCATCCTCCAAGGTGCGCAGGACGAAGACGCCGGGCAGTTCCAGCCCAGGGATGGGGGGGCGGATGGCGGACGCGCCCGTGGCGATGACCAATTTGTCATAAGGTTCATCCCGGCTTTCCCCACTGGCCAGTTTCTTGACCGTCACCGTCTTGGCCGCCCGGTTGATGGCCGTGACCTCGTGGCCCACCCGCACGTCGATGCCCCGCTTGGTGCGGGCGTCGTCCAAAGTCAGCGCCAGCAGATCCGATTCCTGTTTCACCACCCCGTTGAACCAATAGGGCATCCCGCACGCCGCATAGCTGATGTGGGGACTCTTCTCAAAAACAATCAACTCCGCATCCTTCATCTCCCGGCGCACCTTGCTCGCCGCGCTCATCCCCGCCGCATCTCCGCCGATGATGATGATTTTTGTGGTCATGGTCTGTCCTTTCCGCTGTGGGTGAATATCGTGTGTCGAGTATCGTGTATTTTTGATGGTTGACAGGGATCAAACGTTACGCCCCCAACCAAGCAGATACTCGACACACGATACTCGATATTCGTTACCCTACCCCGTCGCCCCCAACCCACTGGCAATCGTGTTGACCGTGAGCAGCAGTTGGGGCAGGAGCAGGTCGGCCTGGGCCTGGTCCCCGGCGGCCAGGGCGGCGCGCCAGGTGGAGAGCAGGTCGATCTGGCGGTGGTGCAGGGTGCGCAGACCCGGGGCGCGCAGATCCAACATGCTCTGCACGTTGGGCCGGCGCTGGGCCAGGGGACCGTCGTAGATCCGCTCCAACATCTGCCGGGTGAGGGCGTATTCATCCAGAATTCGGGGCAGAAAGTGCCCCTTGACCGCCCCATCCTGGACCAAGGCCCCATAGGCGGCCATGATGGCCGGGTCTGCCGTGGCGATGGCCGTGCCCACGTTGCTGACGATATAGTGTAGAGATGGCCAAACCAGATTGTGGTCGATGATGGCCTGGAAGCCTTCCGGGTTGTCGGCTTGCAGGGCGGCCAACGCACTGCCCACCCCATACCAGCCGGACAGATAGAAGCGGGACTGGCTCCAACTGAAGACCCAGGGGATGGCCCGCAGGTCGGCCAGGGTGTGCTGTCCCGTGCGCCGGGCCGGCCGGGAACCGATGCGGCTGGATTCGATCACGTCGATGGGGGTGGCCTGGCGATAGAAGGTGATAAAGCCGTCGCTCTTGAGCAGGTCGGCGTAGGCGTGGCGGCTGGCTTCGGCCAGTTGATCCATCACCGGCTCCAGGGCATGGGCCTCCCGCTGGGTGTGGCGGTGGGCCAACGTTGCCCCCGCGGTCCCGGCCAAAAGCAACTCCAAATTGTGGGTGGCGGTGATGGGGTTGGCGTACTTCTGGGCGATGGTCTCCCCTTGCTCGGTCAGGCGCAGGTCGCCGTCCAGCGCGCCGTGGGGCATGGCCCGCACAAAGCGATGGGTCGGCCCGGCCCCCCGGCTGATGGTGCCCCCCCGTCCGTGGAAGAAGCGAACACGCACCCCCTTGGCCCGGCCCAGGTCGGACAGAGCGACTTCGGCCCGGTAGAGATTCCACAGGCTGGCCCAAATGCCGCCATCCTTGTTGCTGTCGGAATAGCCCACCATCACCTGCTGCACGGGCTGCGCCTGGCCCATCAACGCCTGGCGGTGGGCCAAACTGCGCTGGGTGATGGGGTGGTCCAAGAACGCGCCCAGGATGGTCGGGCTGCCTTGCAGATCCTCAATGGTCTCGAACAAGGGCACCACGGGCAACAGACAGACCGGTCCGGCCTCCGTGGATTGCAACAGTCCCGCCTCCCGGGCCAGCAGATAGACCACCAACAGGTCGGACAGGGATCGGGTCATGCTCACAATCAGCGCGCCCAGACCGTCCACGCCGTGGGTGCGGATCTGCTCGGCCAGCACCCGATAACAGGCCAGCACCGCCGCCGCCTCGCCGCTCAACCCCATGTCCGAGCGGGTGAAGGGGCGGGGGGAAGCCAGCTCGCCGTTGAGGAAGGCCAGCCGTCGGGTTTCGTCCCAATCGGCGAAATCGGCCTCGGCCAACCCTGCCGCAGCCATCAGTTGCTCCACCGCCCGGTCGTGGAAGGCGCTGTTCTGGCGCACATCCAACACCGCCAGGTGGAAGCCAAAGCTCTGCACGATCCGCTGCACCGGCTCCACATCGGCCTCGGCCAACCGGTTTGCGTTGGATTGACGCAGGCTCTCCCCAAGCCAAGCCAGATCCGCCTCCAATTCGGCAGCGTGGGCATAGGTCCGGGGGGCGCGGCTGCCTTCTGTGGGCAATTGGGCCAGCATCAGGTTGACATATTGTCGCCACGGCTCCTGGGGATTGCGGGTCACGGCCTGCTGGCCGACACTGCCCAAGTCAGCGGCCATCTGAGCCACCCGATCCAGCAGGGGGGCGGGAGCCTCTTGCAGCCGTTCGGAAAGACTCAGCCGCACAGTTAGACCGTTGAGCTGCTCTTGCAGCAGATCCAAAGCGCTGCGTCGCAGGTCGGCCAACGTTTGGGTGGTGACTTGGGCCGTGACCAAGGGATGGCCGTCCCGGTCGCCTCCCACCCAATCGCCAAAGGTGAGCCGGGGCAGATCCTCGGCCCGACTGATCAGGCTGGGGTCAAAGCCCACTTCTTCCCAGGCCTGACGCAGACGCAGATCCAACCGGGGCAGGACTTGGGGGAAGATCACCCGCAGATAGTAAATGATGTTGCGCAACTCCGAGGCCACATCGGGCTTCTCTAAAAAGATCTCCCCCGTGCGCCACAACCGCTCCAGTTCGGTCTTGATCTGGTTGCGGATGGCGGCCTGCTCTTGTCGGGTCCACATGCCATTTTCCCGCTGCACCAAGAGTTGATAGAGGGTGCGGTGATGCTCCAACACCGTGGCCCGTTTGGCCTCGGTGGGGTGAGCGGTCAGCACCGGCTCCACCAGAATCGAGGGCAACGCGGCGGCGATCTGGGCGTCGGTCACCCCCAATTCGGCCAGGTGGGCCAAATTTTGTGCCCACAGCCCGGAGAGATCGGCCATGCCGGCCTCGGTCTCCCTGGCCCGGCGAAATTGGGCCGCGGCGTTTTCCTCCACCATTGTCAGCAGACGAAAGGCGATGGAATAGGCTTGGGCCAGCCGCTGGGGATCCGTGTCATCAGGGATGGGTGTTGGGGAGCCTTCCGGGTCCAGGATCTGGAGCAGGTGGGCCAAGTCTGTTTCGCCCACTTCGTGCAAAGTTTCGCCAAAACAGTGCAATAGAAAGCCAAGATCCCGCTGAACCTTGGCAAAGTCAGCCACCGGTTGGTGGGAGATAATCATAGTTCGTCTCCAATTGGTTTGTGGTTGGGAGATTGGGCGATTGGGAGATTGAGCGAGTGCCGCAGCAAAATCTCCCAATCGCCTAATCGCCTAATCGCCTAATCTCTCAATAAACGGTTCATCCGGCCATCCACCCTAACGCTGCCGGGTCAAGAAGCCGATGATGATGCTGTTGACCGCGCCGGGCTGCTCCATCACCACCACATGCCCGGCGTTGGGGATGAGATGGTATTCGGACCCGGCAATCTCTTGGTGCATGAAGTC
>JAGNDO010000013.1 GCA_018003515.1 Caldilineaceae bacterium | reverse complement strand
AACTACTGCATGAACACAAGAAGAACCGGCCCATTCCGGGATTGCCCAGCTCATTTCCAGCGCTTTGGTCCACCCTGATCCCTTAGCTTGATGCCTATGGGTCACGGACCCGGCTAGAGCAGCTTATCCCGGAGTTATTTGCACCGAGCTGTACTAGTCTTGCGGAAGATCTCGGGGCCGACCCGTTTGCACCGGGGGTGCAAACGACACTTGTTTTTTTTGCTTATACCCCGGTGGGGATAAGTCCGGGGATAAGTTTGTGGAGAGTTACTGTTTCTGGGGAGAACTCCCCGGGGATTTAATCTGCTCTTCAGGAAAGGTGGATTCAAACTATATTGCGAAGTGTTTTTTAAAATCAATAAATGTTTCCTAAAACTGGTTGATCTGTTTATCTAGAGTCTCACTGATTCCGACCCTCTACATCTCGCGTAGAACGGATGTGCAACCCCTATCTGTTGACAATAACCCCACCTTTTGAGCGCTTTTTCACCCACAACCCACGTTGTCAACCGCCCCGTTTTCTGCTACACTATACAGGAAGTAACGTCGCCAAACGCCGATTCCTACATTGACACTAGGCCTGCTCCCCATTTGCACTGACTGCATTCTGCTGTTTGTTTATGGGTACATTTTTGTGTGCCCTCACCACCCTCATGCAGAATATTCGATGCATAAGCCAGCGACTTATCCACATCACCGCCGCTGAAGCATGGCATGATCAATACAGCTTAGAGACTGCACTATGAGCACGTTTATTTGCGTGCTCGTAGTTTTCTTTACGCCGAAATCCGTCGATCAGACCGAATGGTTTTCTGCCTGCGATCTGTTGACCAGGGAAGAGGCGGCATTTTTTATCATTGAACGGCCCACCATTTGGGTGTTGTGCCGTTTTGAGAAGGACGGAGGAACTCTCTTTTGAGCAACCAATGGGAATCATACGATCACGGCGGGCAGGGTTGGTCCAGCCAATCTGCCCAGTCCAATCCGTCCGCCTCTGCCCGGTCGGGACGATCTGGGTATGGCGGGCGCAAATCATCCCGCACACAAGAAAGTATCACCGCTGACCTGCCCGCTGACCTGTCCATTGGCCAGGAAGCCGAAACAAACGCAGACGGTATGCAGCAGTCCACCTTTGCCGACCTGGCCGACCTGGTTGAGGGGAAGGCGGACAGCGGTCGCGTCAGCCCCTGGCACGAGTTTGGCATGGCCTTGGCCTTGGATTTGGCCGGGGAGGGCAGTTTGCCTTCCCCAACGGGGCGCGGCGCGGCACCGGCCCCCACTCGCCCCCAGGCCGCCGGAAAGGTGGAGACGACCGCAGCGGGGTTTGGCCCCAGCCGGATCGATCCCAAAACCGTCTGGCAGATGGCTCTGGCCGAGCTGGCTCTTCAAATGACCAGTGCCACCTATGACACCTGGGTACGTGACACCTCTATCATGGCCTATGAAGATGGGGAGTTCATCATCGGGGCTCCCAACAGCTATGCCAGGGACTGGTTGGACAATCGGCTGCGAGCCACCATCAAGCGCACCCTGGGGGGCATCATGCGCCGCTCGGTGCAGGTCAACTTCCGGGTCAAGCCGCAACCGGCAGAGGACACGGAGATGACGGAAGGGGCACCGCTTTATCAGCCTGCTCAATCCGTCGCCCTGCCCGCCCAGCCAGCCAGCGCCGCGGCCTCGTTGCCCAGAGCCATCACCTATCCGACCATGACTCAGCCCGCCAGTCAATCCAGCGTCCCGCTAAACATCCACCACACCTTCGAGACCTTTGTGGTGGGCAATCATAACCGGCTGGCCCACGCCGCGGCCCGGGCCGTGGCCGAACAGCCGGGGCAGCGCTTCAACCCGCTCTTCATCTACGGCGGGGTGGGACTGGGCAAGACCCATCTGCTGCACGCCTTGGGCAACGAGGCGGCCAAGCGCAATCTGAACGTGCTTTATTGCACGTCGGAACAGTTCACCAACGACCTGATCAGCGCCATCCGCAACCAGAATACCGAAGAGTTCCGCAATAAATATCGCCAACTGGATGTGCTGCTGATCGACGACATCCAATTCATCGGCGGCAAGGAGAGTACCCAGGAGGAGTTTTTCCACACCTTCAACCATCTGCACTCGGCCAATCGCCAGGTGGTGATCAGCAGCGACCGATCGCCCAAGGCCATCGCCACCCTGGAAGGTCGTCTGCGCAGCCGCTTTGAGGGGGGCTTGCAGGCCGACATCTCCCAGCCCGATTTTGAGACCCGGGTGGCCATTTTGCAGGCCAAGGCGGCGGAGTTGCACTTCCCCATCCCCTTGGATGTGTTGATGATTGTGGCCGAGCGGGTGGAGAGCAACATCCGCGAATTGGAGGGGGCCCTCAACCGCCTGGTGATGCAGGCGCGCATGATCGACAGCCCCCTGGATCGTCAGTTGGCCGAGACGGTGCTGAACGATCTGGCCCCCCAGCGCACGCCCCGAGAGCCGACCACGGTGATCCGGGTGGTGGCGGAACACTTCCGGCTGAAGGTGGAGGAGCTGACCGGGCGCACCCGCACCAAGGAGATTGCCATTGCCCGCCAGGTGGCCATGTATCTGCTGCGGGAGGAAAATGATATGTCCCTGCCCATGATCGGCGATCTGTTGGGGGGGCGTGACCATAGCACGGTGCGTTATGGGGTGGACAAGGTGGCCGTGGAGATCGAGGTCAACGACGGTCTGCGCCGGGACATCATGCTGCTGCGCGAGCGGGTCTACGCCGCCCCAGGCAGTTCGTAGACGTGGTGCGTGATGCGTATGTGGGGTCACGCATCCCGTTTCACACATCGCGCTTCCCAAAAGCCGCCCACGCAATCTGGGCGGCTTTTTTGCATCCGGGTTCGGATGGGGATGGGGGGGATCGAATCGTTTGCAATTTTCGGGGCTCTCAAGTAAACTATACGCACCATAGGAATAACATAATCAGCAATCGGTTCATTATCGGCCTAACCGTACCCTGGCCCATGGGTTTTTACCCTGAATCGGTTCAGGACATCCCCAATGCGTACGCCCTTCCGCCCTTAACGGAGTGATTTCATGGCAAAAGATGGCCGCGGTAAGGCCCTGGAAAGCACCCTGGCTAGCCTGAACAAGCGTTTTGGCGATGGGGCGATCATGAAACTAGGCGAGGCCACCAAGCTCAACGTGGAGTCCATCCCTACGGGTAGCTTGAGTCTGGACATTGCCCTGGGGGTGGGGGGAGTGCCCAAGGGACGCATCCTGGAGATCTACGGGCCGGAGAGTTCGGGCAAGACCACGGTCTGTCTGCACATCATCGCCGAGGCCCAGAAGAAGGGCGGCATCTGCGGCTTTGTGGATGTGGAACACGCCCTGGACCCGGCCTACGCCCGCAAGATCGGCGTGGACGTGGACAATCTCTACGTCAGCCAGCCGGACACGGGCGAGCAGGCGCTGGAGATCACCGAGGCCCTGGTGCGTTCCGGGGCTATGGATGTGGTGGTGGTGGACAGCGTGGCCGCCCTGGTGCCCCGGGCCGAGATCGAGGGCGAGATGGGGGACAGCCACATGGGTTTGCAGGCCCGGCTGATGTCCCAGGCCCTGCGCAAACTGGCCGGTGCGGTCAAGAACAGCGGCACTTGTTTGATCTTCACCAACCAACTGCGCCAGAAGATTGGCGTCATGTTTGGCAACCCGGAGACGACGTCTGGCGGCATGGCCCTCAAGTTTTATGCCAGCGTGCGCCTGGATATCCGCCGCATCCAGTCCATCAAGCAGGGGGCGGAAGTGGTGGGCAACCGCACCCGGGTCACGGTCAAGAAGAACAAGGTGGCCCCGCCCTTCCGGGTGGCCGAGTTTGACATCATGTACGACGAAGGCATCAGCACCCTGGGCGACCTGATCGACCTGGGGGTAGAGTTTGACATCATCGAGAAACGCGGCGCGTTCTTCCGTTTTGAGGACGAGCTGATTGGCCAGGGACGCGAGAAGAGCAAGGATGCACTGCGCACCCAACCGGAAAGGGCGGCCAAGATCGACCGCATGGTGCGCGAGCGCGCCGGGTTGATCGTCCCCGAAACCGATGCCGGGGCCGCATAGCCAGGCAACAGCTGAACTGAACCTTATCCTTAAGTTTTTTGATTTATCTGACGAACCTGTAGGCATATTCGAATTTTTCGCCACACCAAGCAACATCCCTGGACACCCAACCGGCGCAGCGGGTTGACCCGCCCGGTTGTTGGCATCAAGCCCAAATCGGCGCTTATGCGGCGCAACGGCCAGACGTTCCTCCCACCGCGGTGGACGCAGGCATTTGAACAGACGCCAAAATGAGGACCGAAGAGAAGGGCATCATGTCATTGACAATCTTACGCAGCATCTTGTGTCCGCCAATTGGGCAGTGGTCCGCCCCCTTGGCCAGATGATAACGATGACGACTTTGACAGATAGTGACTTTGACGGGTAGTGACCATCACTGGCTAGGATGCAGACCGACCCTGCCCCAGCGGGCAGGCCCGTTTGCCGATGCCCATAGGTGGCAGCAGAGACCCTTTGGCCGGATTTTATCCAACCATTCGACCCCAAACGCACTCGCGATCAGACGCTTTGAAGCGATTGTCGTTGGGGGAGCGGACAACATACGCTATGTACCCCGGCATTTGTGGTTGACGAAGTGTCCCGTTTTGGGATTTTTGACAAAGTCGCCCGTCTGTTTTGCGCAAGATTGTGCTATTCATCACCATCCAGGGTTTGACATTGCCTGGGCCATGAAATTTGTCACCGTGCCTGATTCTGGGCTTTTCGGCGGTGGCGGATCATGACCTTTCGATGTTCATGTTGCGAGTACGCTGTGGCATTTGCTACAGCGTTTTTTTGTGGGCGGAGGGGGAATCAACCGCCGAGGGCGCAGAGATGCCGCGCAGGAAGTTCTTGTTTTTCTTTGTCTCTTTGGCGTCTTTGCGGTGAATGGTTGGTCTTTACGAAGATTGTGGGAGATTGTGGCGGGGACGATTACGGCTTTATCATTTCAGAAACGCAACCCGGATCGGGTCAGCGTCTTCCTGGACGGCAAGTTCGCTTTTGGGCTGGCTGCGCTGGATGCCGCCACCTTGCGTCGGGGACAGGAGCTGAGTGATGGAGAAATTGTGCAGTTGCGGGCCTTGGATTTGCGTTCCAAGGCGTATGACCGGGCGGTGAGTTTTCTGGCCGTGCGCCCACGTAGTATTTGGGAAGTTGAGCAGAACTTGCGCCGCTATCGACCGGGCAGCAAGCGCCGGTCAACGATGGATGGATCTAAACGTGGGGGCAGGTCCAAAAAAGCGGACGGCTTGGACGGCTGGGAAGAACCAACTACCCCAGACAGCGAAGAAGCAGAAGAAGCGGCGGCACTCCCACG
Organism: Caldilineaceae bacterium; assembly: GCA_018003515.1. Lineage (GTDB taxonomy): Bacteria > Chloroflexota > Anaerolineae > Caldilineales > Caldilineaceae > JAGNDO01. Next base: position 93,386 of record JAGNDO010000013.1, on the reverse strand, counting down.
TCTGCCCGATGAGACGATTGAGTGGGTGATCCAAAAGCTGACGGTCCAGGGGTATGTGGACGACCGGGCCTTTGCCCAATACTGGATCGATCAGCGCAGCGAGTTCAAGCCTATGGCTCCCCGGGCCTTGCGCTATGAACTGCGCAAGAAGGGCGTCGCCGTCAGCATCATCGACGCCTTGGTGACCGAGCAGATCGATGCAGACGAAGCCGCCCTGGACGCGGCCCGCTCTCGTTTGTATCGTTGGCAACATTTGACTTACGATGAATTTCAACACAAGATGGTCGGGTTTTTACAACGCCGAGGCTTCTCATGGTCGGCTGTTTCAGCCGCCGTGGAGATTATCTGGCAGGAAATAGAGACTGAACAATCGGATCAGTGAGCCGGATCAATCCCGACCCGCCTGATCCCACCCAATCAACCCATATTTTATTCACTATTCACTATTCAACAAGGACGGAATCATGCCCTTACCACTGGCGATCGTATTGATACTCCTGGCGGCCGGTATTGGCGCAGGGATCGCCGGTTATGTCGCTTTCGGTCGAGGCCAAGAACGGGGCCTTCAAGCCGAACAGGCGCGCCAAAAGGAACTTGTCGACTCTGCGCAGCGACAGTCCGAGCGCATTCTGATAGAAGCGGAGAACCAGATCAAGCAACAGCAATTGGCCCTGAAGGAAGAAGAGGTCCGAATGCGGGACGTCGGCGAGGCAGAGATGACCAAGCGCCGCCGGGATCTGGAACGCACCGAAGAGCGACTGCAAAACCGGCTGGACAATGTAGACAAACGCATGGAGCAACTGGAATCCCGGGAGCGCAAGCTCAACCAACGGGAGACCAAGCTCAACGAGCGCACCGCCATCGTCGAAAATCTGGAGGAGGAGCGGGAGACCGAGCTGCAACGCATCGCCCGCATGACCGAGGAAGAAGCCCGTCAGGTGCTGCTCAAGGAAGTTGAAAAGACCACCCGCCAGGAGATGGCCCGCACCATCCGCGAGGTGGAGGCCGAAGTCATGGACGACGCCGACCGCCGGGCCAGGGAGATCATCACCGTGGCCATCGAGCGGGTGGCCAGCGACCACATCAGCGAGTATGCGGTCAGCAGCGTTTCCCTGCCTTCGGACGATATGAAGGGACGCATCATCGGTCGCCAAGGCCGCAACATCCGGGCCATCGAGCAGGCCATCGGCGTGGATCTGGTGGTGGATGACACCCCGGAAGCCATCCTGATCAGCAGCTTTGACCCCGTGCGCCGGGAGATTGCCCGCATCGCCCTCACCAAGCTGGTCTCTGACGGCCGCATCCACCCGGCCCGCATCGAGAAGGAAGTCGAGAAGGCCCAATCTGAGGTGGAGCAGGTGATCCGGGAGGCCGGCGAGCAGGCCATGATTGAGACCAATACCCAGGGGTTGCACCGAGAGCTGGTGAAACTGCTGGGGCGGCTCAAATTCCGCACAAGTTACGGCCAGGTGCAGCTTTTCCATGTGATCGAGACCGCCCACATCGCCGCCATCATCGCCGCAGAACTGCACGCAGATGTGAAGACCGCCCGCCTGGGTGGTCTGCTCCACGACATCGGCAAGGCGGTCAGCCATGAAATTGACGGTCCCCATGCCCTGGTGGGCGCGGAGATCGCCAAGCGTTATGGGGTCAACGACAAGGTGGTCAACTGCATCGCCGCCCATCACCACGAGGTGGAACCCCAAAGCCTGGAAGCGGTGATCGTGGCGGCGGCAGATGCCATCAGCGGTGCCCGCCCGGGTGCCCGGCGCGAGTCCCTGGACGCCTACATCAAGCGGGTGACGGCCTTGGAGGACATCGGCAACAGCTTTGCCGGGGTCAGCCAGACCTTCGCCATCCAGGCCGGCCGGGAGATTCGGGTGATCGTGCGTCCGGAAGAGATCGACGACATGTCCGCCATCGAACTGAGCAAGGCCATCGCCAAGAAGATCGAGGATAACGTGCAATATCCGGGCCAGATTCGGGTCACGATCATCCGCGAGACCCGGGCTGTGGAGTATGCCAAGTAAGCGGCCAAACAGGCAATGACCTTGGCAGTAAAATAGAAAACCGAAAGATGCCTCACCCGGAGGAAAGGGTGGGGCCTCTTTTTTGTTTGGGGATCTCGGGGATCTCGTTCCCACGCTCCGCGTGGGAACGAAGTTGGGCGCTCTGCGCCGAGGGGCGCAGAGCGCCGCAAAGCTGCTCCCACGCGGAGCGTGGGAGCGAGACCGGGGGATGGGTTTACGTAATTTTGATCTTGGCCGCAAAATAGAAAAACGAAAGATGCCTCACTCGGAGGAAAGGGTGGGGCCGGGGATCTCGTTCCCACGCTCCGCGTGGGAACGAAGTTGGGCGCTCTGCGCCCCTCGGCGCAGAGCGCCGCAAAGCCGCTCCCACGCGGAGCGTGGGAGCGAGACCGAGCGAGACCGAGCGAGACCGGGCGAGACCGGGTCTACGTAATTATGCTGAACTTTAGAAATAAGCCGTTTCTTTCCTTCCCTAGACGCGTCATCGTTTACAACCTCGGACAGTGCTTCTTACAGGAGCATGGTCCTGGAACCATTACACACCAACCGTAGCACCGTTCTCAACCCACTTACCGCTATCTTTCAGGAGGTATTCCAATGGCTGAACTCATCCGAGTTTCTGCAACGTCCCGATCTACCGCTGTGGCCGGTGCCATCGCCGGTGTCATGCGTGAACAACGCTATGCTGAAGTCCAGGCTATCGGTGCCAGCGCCGTCAACCAGGCTATCAAGGCCATCGCCATCGCCCGTGGCTATCTGGAACAGGACAACATTGATCTGGCTGTTGTCCCCGCCTTCACCGAGGTGGACATTGACGGCAACGAGCGCACTGCGTTGCGCATCTCCGTCTTCCCTCGCCCAGAGAGCCTGATCCACACCAATGGGAATGGGAATGGGAATGGGAATGGGGCCGGAATCATTGCCTAAGCAGGCTTGGCCGGCATCTAAAACGAACAAGAAAAAGAGACGCTTACCCCACGTGGGGTGAGCGTCTCTTTTTCTTGTTGGATCAAGTTCGGCTGACAATCTTCCCGGAAGGGGCCAGCAGATCTTGTTTACCCAAGATCTGCTGGCCCCTTCCGGGAAGATGCGGTCTGGTTTAGTTGCTATCCGCGGGGTTCGTGCGCCGGCGTCCGCGGCGGCGTTTGCGCTTGCGGGAAGATTGGTTCTCTTCGCTCTCCCCGCTGCTTTCGTCTGCGCTGCTCTCTTGGGCGGCGGGCTGTTTGGCCAGTTGGGCGGCGTTGTCCTCGTCTGCGGAGGCCCGGCGGGTGACGGTGCAGCCGCCGCAGGTGCCGCAGCTCTTGCCCCCACTCTTGGAGGAGATCAGCTCGTCCACGGGGAACTCTTCAAAGGCGTTGCTGAGTAGACGCACGGTGACGGTCTCGCGCAGGGGATGGATATAGCGCACCCGGCCCGTGCCCTGGGGGGTGATCACCTCGGCCCCGATCTTGGGCATCTTTTTGTTCTGCTCCCGATAGGTGGCGTCCTCGTAGGAGAGGCAGCAGAGCAACCGGCCACAGACCCCGGAGATCTCGTCGGGGTTGAGGGGAAGCTGTTGATTCTTGGCCATGCGGATGCTGATGGCGGTAAACTCCCGCAGCCAACTGGTGCAGCAGAGTTGACGCCCACACTTGCCCACCCCATCCAGCAGTTTGGCCTCATCCCTGGCCCCAATTTGGCGCATCTCGATGCGGGTGCGGAAGGTGCGGGCCAGATCTCGCACCAAATTGCGGAAATCCACCCGGTTGTCCGACGAGAAGAAGACGGTCAGGCGGCCGCCGGTGTAGTTATATTCACAGCGCACCAGCTTCATGGTCAACTTGTGTTCCTGGGCCTTTTGGCGACAGACGGCCAGGGCCTCGGCTTCCTTGCGGCTCCAGCGATCCTTTTGCACCATGTCCCAGGCCGTGGCCCGGCGCATGATGCTCTTCATTTCGCCGACCACATCCCCGGGGGCCAATTCGTGGGGCGGCTGCACAACCTGGGCCACCTCCTGACCCTTGGCCGTATCCACAATCACATAGTCCCGGAAGGCCAGGTCCAATTGATCCTTGGGATCAAAGTGGTAAATTTTTGAGACGGGCGTAAATTGTACGCCGACGGCAACAGGCATGGGATTGATTCGCTCTCTATGCTCTAGGCATGCGCAGGGCCAGTACATCCAGGGCCAGGCGCGTGTTGGTTGTATGGTGCAGATATTTTTCGATACGTTCCAGGGTATACAAATAGGCCTGGACTGCCTGGGCCGACAGGGAGCGGGCCAGGGTTTGGATGTCGGACAGATGATCGATGTTGCTGCAACTTTCCGGGCTGCCGGCCTGGGCCAGCATGACATCTCGCCACCAGGAGATCCAGAGGGCCAGGAGGTCGAAGAGCCGCCGGTTGTCCCGGTTGGCGGCCAGATCCGCGGCAAAGGCCAGGCGGTCCACCCGGTCGGCCGCGGCCAACTGCATGACCTGGGCCACCATTTCCTGGCGTTGGGTCCACATATCCGCATCCTGCAAACGCTGCACGGCCCACCCCATCCGGCCATTGCTGAGCCGGGCCAGAAGTCGGGCCTGTTGGGCGTCTGCCTGCCAGCGTTGGATCAGCGCCTGCTCCGCGGTGCGGATGTCCACGGGCCGCAGATCCAGCACCTGGCAGCGGCTGACGATGGTGGGTAGCAGCAGAGAGCGCTCGGTGGCGGTCACCAACAGGATCACATGGGGCGGCGGCTCTTCCAGGGTCTTGAGCAGCTTGTTGGCAAAATAGGTGTTGGCGCTCTGCATCTCTTGGATCAGGAAGATCTTGTAGCGTGCTTCCAGAGGCCGCAGGGTGGCTTCGTGGATGATGGCCTCGGCCTGCTCCACCCGCAGGGTGCCATCGGCCCGGTCCACCTCACCCGATGAATCCACGGGCTGGATCAGGCGGAAGTCCGGGTGGCCGCCTTGCAGCCCGCCATTGCCCATCAAGCGGCAGGCACGACAGCCAGCGCAGGGACGTTCGCCTTCCCCGGTGCAAAGCAGGGCTTGGGCGAAGGATCGGGCCAGGGTCGTCTTGCCCAACTGGGCCGGCCCCAGGAAAAGATAGGCGTGGCGCGGCCCGCTTTGGGCCGCCTGGGCCAGCAGATTCAATGCCCAGCCATGACCGTAGACGCCCCATCCCTGGCCCAAACCGGTTGGCTGGACAAGGGGCGCAGTGACATCAGTTTCGGGGTTGGAAGTCATGGGAACGACCATTTTGGAATAGGGGGGATGGTTGGGCCTCTGAACCCTCATCCCGTGGCAACAAGCCCGCGCATGGCAATGCGGTGGATGTGGATTTTATCACAGAGGGATAGCCTTACCCAAATAGGTCTGTTCTGCCGCTTCTGCCGAGATTGGTGATATAATGGCCAGCATGTGTCCGAGTCTCCGACCTGATCGATCTGAAACCGAGAGCCACCCATGAAGATATCTGCCATGCCCACCCAAAGCGATCCAATCCGCCGCCCCAGGTTGATCGGGCTGGGCGCGTTGTTGCTGTCCGTCCTCTGGATCTTGGCCGCTTGCGCCCGCTTGTCAACGCCGCCTGCCCCAGCCACCGCTCCGCCCACTCCCTCGGCTCAAAGCGTACCCGATAGCGTGTTGAACAACGCAGCGGGCAACGGCAGTAACAGCAGCGTGAATAGCCAGGGCGAGACAAATTTGGTCGTGTGGTTGCCGGATTTCTATTCCCTGGACCCCTCCCAACCCGGCGGAGAGACCTTGTACACCGTGCGGGTACTTTTCGAGCAGACCTATCCCGGCGTCTTTCTGGATCTGTTCAACAAGGCCGAAAGTGGACAGGCCGGATTGCTCAACTTCTTGCGGGCGGCCCAACGGGTGGCCCCCTCTGTGCTGCCGGACGCGGTGATCCTCAACACCCAGGATCTGTGGCAGGCGGTGGATGCCGGTCTGGTCCAGCCGGTTGACCCGGCGGCGCTGGACGGGATCGATGACTTCTATCCCTTTGCCCTGGATGCGGCGACCTATAACGACATTCTGTATGGGGTGCCGCTCAGTGCCGACCTCCAGCACTTGGTCTATGCCCGGGACTATCTTCTTCCCCAAACCGGTGAACCGTTGGCGGCCCCCCCCCTGGCCTGGTCACAGGTGATCAGCGACGGCGCGCCCTTTATCTTTACCGCCGGCGTGCGGGAGCCAGCCCGTAACCTCTCCCTGCTTCTGCAATATGTCGGTGCCGGGGGCAGCCTGAGCGAGGATGGCACGTTGACCGATGCCGCTGCCCTTGTGGATCTCTTCACCTTTCTGGCCGAGGCCCGCCAGAGCGGGGCGATCCCGGATCGGATCTTGGGGCTACTCAGCGAAGAGACCACCTGGGGCGCATTTGCGGATGGCGATGCCGGTCTGGCCGCGGTCAATGCCCATTACTATTTGAGCCAGCGGGAAGTGTTGGATCAGGTGGGCTATGGCCCGGTCCCCACCCAGGATGGCACCCCCAGCACGGTTGCCCAGACCTGGGCCATCGCCATCCTGACCCCGGACCCGGACCGCCAGGCCCTGGTGGTGGAGTTTATCCAAGATCTGCTGGAGGCGGAAGTGCTGGGGCCGTGGAATCAGTCTGCGAATCGCCTGCCCGTGCGCCACAGCGCCCTCCAAGCCTGGACCGGTGCCGATCCTTACTATCAATTTCTGGATGACCAGGCCAATCTGGCCGTGGCCATCCCCAACGGCAAAGCCTTCACCGATCTGGCTGGGCAGATGCAACAGGCGGCTCAGGATGTGCTGGCCGGCAACCTTTCGCCCCAGGATGCCCTGCTCACCGTTCAGGCTACGCCCTAACGTCCATGCCATTCAAATAAAAGTGGAGTAGGCATCCTCAGATGCCGGGTTTATTCAACAAGAGCCGCATCTGAGGATGCTAACTCCGCTTATTTGAATGGGTTTGGCCCAAACGTTCATTTACGGATCCATACCCATGCCCAAATTACCCGTTTCCAGCCCACCGCCGCCCCAGCCTCTTCTCCATCAACTTGCCCTCAACCTGCCCCTGGTCACCCAGCAGATGGTGGACTTTGTGGGTCGGGAGATCCGCCGGGTGGGGTTGAGCCGAGCCGTGGTGGGCCTCTCCGGTGGCATCGACTCGGCGGTGAGCGTTTATTTGGCCGCCCTGGCCCTTGGGCCAGAAAATGTCCTGGCCGTGCGCCTACCCTATCGCACCAGCAGCGCCGGCAGCCTCTCGGACGCCCAGGCGGTGATCGATGATCTGGGCGTGCCGGCCGAGACCGTGGAGATCACGGACATGGTGGAACCGCTCTTTGAGCGCTTTGAGATTGGCACAGAGAGCCGGGGCGAGCGGCTGCGCCGGGGGAATATCATGGCCCGGCAGCGCATGATCGTGCTCTATGACCAATCCGCGGCCTTTGGCGGGCTGGTGGTGGGCACGGGCAACCGCACGGAGATGCTCCTGGGCTACAGCACCCTCTTTGGGGACAGCGCCCACGCCATCAACCCCATCGGGGATCTCTACAAATGCCAGGTGCGCCAGGTGGCCGCCCATCTGGGCACCCCCCGCTCCATCCTGGACAAGCCCCCCAGCGCCGACCTGTGGGTGGGCCAGACCGACGAGGCCGAACTGGGCTTCACCTATGATCAGGCGGACCAGGTTTTGCATCTGCTTTTCGATCAGCGCCTGACCCCGGTCCAGATTGCGGCCCAAGGCTTTGACTTGGCCCTGGTGCAGAAGATCGAGTCCACCGTGCGCCGCAACCAATACAAGCGGGTGATGCCCGTGATCTGCAAGATCGGTCCCCGCACCGTGGGCCGGGATTTCCGGTATGCGCGGGATTGGGGGACGTGAGCGTAACGAGTATCGAGTATTGAACAAAATGATTTGGAAGCGACTGTCACCGTGAGGGGGCGGTCGTTTTTTTGTGCCAATTTTGGCCAAAGTCAAAATTGGGGGGTTGACATCTAAAACGTTTTAGATTATAATGCAATTGTTCCCGTTTTTCTACCCCCTGCCCCAAGCAACACAAACATTCTTTCACCAAACTTTTTATCATATTCGCTTCACACGCCGCAACGCGAGGATCTGTCATGCCTGTCACCCTCAAGGATATTGCCGAACGTGTCGGGAAATCCGTCCCCACAGTCTCCCGTGCCTTGGGCAATTTCGAGGACATCAGCCTGGACACCCGGCGCGAGGTGCAGCGGGTGGCCGCAGAGATGGGCTACGTGCCCAGTTCGGCCGCCCGTAGTCTGCAAAAACAGCAGGCCGACAACATCGCCCTGATCTTGCCCGCCACCCGCAACATCCGCTTTTCCGACCCATTCTTTAGCGAACTCTTGGGCGGGCTGGTGGAAGGGGCCGTCAAACATGGCTTTGATGTAAACATCGGCATGGATGAAAGCGAAGATGAGTTGCAGAGCTATTTGAAGCAGATGCGCAGCGGGCGCACGGACGGTTTTGTGGTGATCCGCACCCAGCGCCAGGACAAGCGGATCGATTTTCTGCGCCAACAGCGGGTGCCCTTTGTGGCCTTTGGTCGGGTAGAGGGGGAAAACGACTTCTCTTTTGTTGACGAGGACGGTGCCCTGGCCATGCGCCAAATGGTGGATCATCTGGTCGGCTTGGGCCATACTCGCATCGCCTGTATCACCGAGCCGCTTTTTTTGACCAAGTCCCATCATCGCTATCAAGGCTTTTTGCAGGGGCTGGCGGCCAACGGGCTGAGTTTGGACCCGGCGATGTTGGTAGAGGTCAACTATCGGCAGCGCTCTGGCCGCTTGGGAGCAAGCAAGTTGCTGGGCATGGCCCATCCCCCCACGGCCATTGTGACCTGGAACGATCTGCTGGCCCTGGGTGCCACCAGCGAGGCCCAATCCAGGGGGCTAGTGGTGGGGCATGATGTCAGTATCACCGGGTTTGACGACATCCCTTTGGCCGAATATGCCCACCCGTCCTTGACAACCATCCACCAACCCGCCCATCAGCTTGGGGTCATGCTCTCTGACATCCTGATCCGCAAGATTGAACAAAAGACGGTTGACCCTGAGCAAATCGTCGTCAACCCAGAGTTAGTGATTCGACAATCCAGTGGTCCCTATCCGGCCAATGGCAATGGTTAAACCTGCCAGATACAGGACGATTTTTCCATTCTCTTTTGCTCCCTCCTAGATTATGCTGTTCCATTACCGAAGAACCATCCGTTCCATCAGTGTTGTTTTACCCATTCACACTCAAGGAGAAAAACGATGTCAAAAAGTTTTAGATTGTTGAGCCTGTTGCTTGTCGTGGTGCTGCTGATCGGTGCGTGTGGCGCACCAGCCGCCACACCAGCCCCGGCTGCGCCAGCCGTTGAGGCTCCGGCGGTTGTCGAAGCCCCCGCCGCCGTGGAGGCCCCGGCCCCCACGGAAGTTCCCGCCGCCGAAGCCCCGGTCGAAGCGGCTATGGCCCCGGCCACCTTCTTCTCCACCCAGTTTGTGCCTGTGGAGGAGCAAGAGAAGTTCCGGGCCATCTTGCAGATGGGTGGTTTTGATGTCACCGGTAGCGAAGAAGGCCCCCTGCTGGATGTCGTCTTGGCCGGTGCCCAGTCCGGCAAGTCCGAGATTGACGTGATCGGTGCCCTCCACGGCACCTTCCCCCCCTTGGCCCGGGAAGATGCCATGATGAACCTGGTTGACGTGGCCGACGACCTCTCCATGGACCGCGATCTGACCGCTGCCTACTTGCAGACCGGTCTGCTGGGCACCCAGGACTTCCTGAGCTACGTGCCCTGGATGCAGGCCACCTACATCATGGCCGCCAGTGTGGAGGCCCTGCCCTACCTGCCCGAAGGCGCGGACGTCAACGCCCTGACCTGGGAGCAGTTTGGCGACTGGTGCAAGAACCTGTCCGAGGAAACTGGCGAAATTCGCTGTGGCATGCCCCATGCGGGCCTCTTCCACCGCTTCCTGGAAGGCTACATGTGGCCCTCCTTCACTGGCGGCGTGGTCACCACCTTCAAGAGTGCCGACGCGGCGGCCATGTTCACCTGGATCAACGAATCCCTGTGGCCCTACATCAATCCCCAGTCCATCAACTACAGCTTCATGCAGGAACCCCTGCTTTCCGGCGAAGTTTGGGTAGCCTTTGACCACACCGCCCGACTGCTGGAAGCCTTCAACGCCGAGCCTGAGAAGTTCGTGGCCTTCCCGGCCCCGGCTGGGGCCTATGGTCGTGGCTTCATGCCCGTCATCGTCGGCCTGGGCATCCCCGCTGCTTCCCAGAACCCTGAAGGCGGTGCGGCCGTGATCGAGTACCTGACCCGCCCGGACGTTCAGGGCATGATTCTCAAAGAAATGGGTTTCTTCCCCGTGGTGGCCGGCGTGGACACCTCTGACCTGCCCGTAGGCATCGGCATCGAAGCCGCGGCCGTGGCGGCTCAGTCCAGCTCGGCGGACGCTCTGCCCGCTCTGCTGCCCGTGGGCCTGGGTGCCCGGGGTGGCGAGATCAACCAGATCTTCCGCAATGCCTTTGACCGCATCGTCCTCAACGGCGAAGACATCCAGACCGTTCTGGATGCCGAAGCAGTCAACCTGCAACTCCTGTTCGACGAGACCGGTGCCCCCTGCTGGGCACCCGATGCGCCCAGCGATGGCCCGTGTCAGGTCAAGTAAGTAGATTGTAGTCTGTGGGTACCGGGTGGGTTACTGCCCGCCCGGCACCCACAACGAACCCATCCCTCAGAGCCCAAAATGGCTCAAAACAACTGGTTGTTCCTTTCCATCATCACCCGTTCGCGGAGCAAAGCTCATGAAAAAGAAACGGAACTGGGCACCATATCTGCTTATTTTGCCGTCTGTTCTCTATTTAGCCCTCTTCTTTGTCTGGCCCATGTCCCAAGCCCTCACCCTGTCTGTTTGGGATAAGGATGCGGTCCTGGAACTGTACCAAGACGCCGACGCCAATAGCAGCATTAGCGCATCCCTGCCCCGGGGCGCGCAGATCACGGTCCTGGATCGCCAGGGCAATGTGTTGAACCCGGAAGATCTGAACCAGGCCAATCTCAAGACCGAAATCTGGTTCCAGGTTCAGGGAACCGACCCGGATGGCCAGGCCGTGAACGGCTGGGCCGCGGAAAGCCGAGTGCGGGTGCGGGAAAGCAATGCCGAGGGCGTGGCCCTCTCCGGCACCATCCGCCGCAAGCTGGACACGGGTGCAGATCCCCTCACCTCTGTGTATGTCGAACCCAGCCTGGTGGCCCAGGTTGTGGGCAAATTGGACGCCAACGCCCCGGTCCAGATCCAGGATCAATCCACCTTGGAGTTGTGGTATCGGGTGCAGGGCGATGTGAACGGTACCATCACCGAAGGCTGGGCCCCCTCTCGCTATATTCAACTCTATAACGACAACGAAAGTGGACGCATCGACCGGGGATCTGCCGGCGAGTTGACCATGCGTTACATTCAGGCGATGGTCAACGATCGCTTCTTCTGGCCTGCAATGGGCACAACTTTCCTGCTGATGATTCTGATCATCCCCGTGCAGTTTGTGCTGGCCATGATTATGGCCCTGATCATCCAGGCCCAATTGAAGGGCAACAGCATCTTTTTGTACATTTTCGCCATTGCATTGGGGGTGTCTGACCTGGCCGTGGGTATTGTGTGGTATGCGGTCTTCACCCAGTTTGGCTACCTCAACAGCATTCTACAGAGTCTGGGGATAATCGGCAGCCCCATCGCCTATTTGACCGCAGACACCCGCTATTGGATCTTGATCGCCATCTGGCTGGCCGAAGTGTGGCGGGCCACCTCCATCGTCATGGTGATGATTGTCTCCGGGCTGCAAGCCATCCCGGCGGAATCCCTGGAGGCGGCGGATCTCTTTGGGGCTGGGCTGTGGAAGCGCCTGCGCTACGTGATCCTGCCCATGCTCAAGCCCAGCTTGCAGGTGGCCCTCATTCTGCGGACCATTCTAGCCTTGCAGGTCTTCGCCGTGGTGATCGCCCTCAGCGGTGGTGACGTGGTGACGGTGCTGGCGAACGAATCCTTCCGCCAGTATTACGACCTGCGCAATGACAATCTAGCCGCTGCCTATGCCGGGCTAATCCTGGTAATCTCTATGGTCACTGCTGTATTCTACCTGCGCACCGTGCGTACTAACGAGGAGGCCTCTGCATGACCAACGCCAACGCTCTCTCGTCACCTTCAGCACCCCAAACCGAGATCCAAGCTTCAGCCGAAATGCTGCAAGTCCGCCGCAAGGCGCTGATGCGCATGCGGTTCAATCGGGGGCTAACCTATGCCCTGGCCGTTGTGATCTGCCTGTGGGTGCTGATTCCCATCTGGTTTATCGCCAGCATGGCCCTAACCACGCCGGAAGTCGTGCGTTCATTCCCCAAGGGGGTGTTGCCCTTTATCCCCTTCTCCTTTGAGACCATGCGTTTCTTCCTGACCTCCCAGGGCATCCTGTCCGGGACCATCAACAGCATCGTCGTGGCGGTGATCACCCTGCTACTCTCGACCATCATTGCGGCCCCGGCCGGCTACGCCATCTCCCGCTACATCTTCCCAGGCCGAGATTTCTTCCGGCTTTCGGTCCTGGCCGTGCGTGCCTTCCCCGTGGTGATCCTGGCCATCCCCCTGGCCGTGGTTTTCATCAACTTCAAGATCTATGACAGCATCTATAGCCTGGCCCTGATGCACACGGCCCTGACCCTGCCCACCACCATCCTGGTGATCAGCAGCGTCTTTGCCAGCATCCCCTATGAACTGGAGGAGGCGGCCCAGATGTTTGGCTGCACGCCGTTGCAAGCCTTCCGGGTGGTGGTGTTGCCCCTAGTCGCCCCTGGCATCGCCGCTGCGGCCATCTTCACCTTTGTGATGTCCTGGAACGAAGTCTTCGCCGCCAGCATCCTGACTGTGCAGAACCGTACCCTTCCGGCCCAAGTGCTCGCCACCCTGAGCCAATCGTCGGAACCCTACAAGTTTGCCGGGGCCTTCTTTATGATGATCCCGGCCATGATCTTCATCTTCTTCATCCGGCGCTATCTCTTCAATATGTGGGGCCAGGTGTCGAAGTAAGGGGATTTGATCACACAACTCGTTGACATGGGAGATTCAGAGATTAAACGATTGAGAGATTAGGTGCTTGGTCAGACCCAATCGCCCAATCTCCTAATCACCCAATCTCCTACTCTCTAAACCACTTTTTCCGACGCAACAGGCGGAGGCTATTATGGCTGATATCAAGATCGAACAAGTATCGAAAAATTTCGGAAACTTTGTCGCCATTGACAATGTAAGTTTGAGCATCGAAGATCAGGAGTTTATGGTATTGCTTGGCCCCAGCGGCTGTGGCAAAACCACCCTGCTGCGGGCCGTGGCCGGCCTGGGCATGGCCGACAGCGGACGCATCAGCATCGGGGGCAAGGATGTCACCTATCTGCCCGCCCGCCAGCGAGGTATCTCCATGGTCTTCCAGAGTTATGCCATCTTCCCCCACATGAAGGTCTATGACAACGTGGCCTTCGGGTTGAAGATGAACAATGTGGACCCGACCGAGACTGACCGCCGGGTGCGCCAGGCCGCGGAACTGCTCCACATCGAAACCATGTTGGACCGCTACCCCGCCAAGATGAGCGGTGGGCAGCGCCAGCGGGTGGCCGTGGCCCGGGCCATCGCCATGAATTCCCGGGTGCTGCTCATGGATGAACCCCTGAGCAACCTGGACGCCCTCCTGCGCTTGGAGATGCGGGCCGAACTCAAGCGCTTGCTGGCCGAGATCAACGCCACGACCATCTATGTCACCCATGACCAGATCGAGGCCTTGAGCATGGGCGACCGTATCGCCGTCATGCAGCACGGGGCCATCCAACAGTGCGCCCACCCCACCAAGGTCTATGACCTGCCCACCAACGCCTTTGTGGGCGGCTTCATCGGCAACCCGCCCATGAACTTCATGGACGCCCAGGTGCAGCGCAACAACGGTGCCGTGCAGGTCGCCATCGGCGGCCACCTACTGACCCCCCACCCCCTCATGCAGGATGTACTCAAGCCCTACGACGGCAAGCCCATTGTCATCGGCATCCGGGCCGAGAACATGGAGACCCTGGCCGAGCCTGCGGACGATGCCCTGAAGGTACAGGTCTTGGTGGTGGAGCCTCTGGGTTCCCAGAATCTGCTTACCATCAAGATCGGCAAGAATAGCGTCAAGGTGGCCACCCACCCCACCTTTGACGTGGTGGCGGATCAGACCGTCTGGCTGCGCTTCCCGGCGGAAAAGATCCGCTGGACCGACCGGGACACGGGCTTGGTTCTTTATCCCAAGATCTAGGGCTAGGGAAGGCAGAACAAAATAGTCACCACAAAGATCACAGAGATCACAAAGAATAACCGCATCTTTTTCTTTGTGATCTTTGTGATCTTTGTGGTTAATTTCCATTTTCAGAGGCTCAAATATCATGTCTCAAACAAAACTACACGTCATCAATCACACCCACTGGGACCGGGAATGGTTCCTGACCTCGGTCTACACAAGCCGCTGGGTGCCCGGCCTGATGGACAAGCTGGCCCAACTGGCCGCGGCCAACCCCGCGTTCCGCTTCCTCTTTGACGGCCAAACCCTGGTGATCGAGGATCTGCTCACCGTGGCCCCAGACTACGCGGACCGGGTCAAAGCCCTGATCGCCTCGGAGCAGTTGACCGTCGGCCCCTACTATTGCCAGCCCGATTGGCAGCTCACCAGCGGCGAACTGCTGATCCGCAACCTGCAATTGGGCCAGGAAGATCTGGCCAAACTGGGCACCCAGCCCATGCGCACGGGCTGGCTGGTGGACACCTTCGGCCACATCAGCCAGTCTCCCCAGATCCACCGCATGTTCGGCATCGACACGGTCTATGTGTGGCGGGGCGTGCCCCAACTGACCCCCTATTTCAATTGGCAGGGCGCGGACGGCTGCCGCCTCCTCACCATCGACCTCTTCGGCGGCTACCGCAACCTCTACGGCATCACCCACGCGCCGGAGGTGGCGGTCAAGCGCCTGCACGCGGAAGTCGAGAAGCTCCTCCCCTACTATCCCACCCCGGACATGCCCCTCTTCGACGGCTACGATCTGGAGGACAACCCGGAAGATCCCCTGCGCTTCTACGCCGACCAGGAGATCGGTAGCGACCTGGCCCTGGTGGAATCCACCCCGGCCCGCTTCGCCGCCCAGCTGGCCGCCAAGCAGCTCGATCTGCCCACCATCGCCGGCGAACTCAACTCCGGCAAATATGGGGCCACCTTCCCCGGCACCTTCTCGGCCCGCACCTATCTCAAAGTCATGGCCCGGGATTGCGAAGCCCTGCTCTTGCAACGCTGCGAACCCCTGGCGGTCATGGCCCACGCCAAGGGCCGCCCCTATCCCGCCGCCCAATTCGAGGCGTGGAGCCGGGCCTTGCTGCAAAATGCCGTCCACGACTGCATCTGCGGCGTCAGCATCGACCAAGTCCACGAGAAGATGGAGTACAGCTATCACCAAGCCTTTGACAGCATGGCCGCGGACGCCCAGGATTCCCTATCCACCATCCTGGCCGACTTCGCCCCCGGCACCTACGCGGTCAGCACCACCCCCTTCGCCGTGGACCAATGGCAGCCCGCCGGGGACGAGTTGATCCACGTCCGCACCGACGGCGTGGGTGTGTGGCCCGTGGCCGAGCGTCTGCCCATCCAGCGAAAATCTGAGGAAGTCACCACGTTTATTTGGAAAAATCAGCACTTCTCGGCTCAAGTCAATGGTGACGGCACAGTATCGATCGGCGATGGCACCTTGGGGCGGCTGGTGATTTCTGCCGAACATGGGGACACCTATTCTGACGAGCCAGGCCAGCGGCTCGGTGTGATGGATGCAGAGGGTCCGCTAGTGGTGGAAGCCCGGTCCGAGCATCATGCGGTCGTGCGCTTCTCCGGCGCGTGGACGGGCGAAAACGCCAGCGCCACGGCCACCGTGCGCCTCACCTTCGACCCGTCCCCCGTGGTCACCTGGCAGATCGATCTGGACAGCCGGGGCACGGACCTGCGGGTGGACATGGTCTTCGCCACGGCCAAGACCGGCCGCATCCTGGCCGGCATGCCCTTTGACGTGGTGGAACGGGCCGCGGTGGACACGGACCTGCTGCCCAAGGAGGTCTCCCCCACCCTGGGTAAAGTGCTCTTGGGCCAACGGGAAGTCGATATGGTCTCCACCTTCCCCTTCCACGACTTCGTGGCCATGAGCGACAACGCCGGGAGCGTGGCCGTGTTGGCCAAGGGCATCCGCTCGTATGACGCGGACGGGGCGGGCACCCTCCGCCTGCACCTGCGCCGGGCCGTGGAATGGCTGACCGCCGCCGACCTGCCCCACCGCATCGGCGACGCCGGCCCCTTCTTCTATGTCCCCGACGCCCGCTGCGAGCGCACAGTGCGCCACGAGATCGGTGTGGCCATCGTACCGGACGCCGCGGATTCCGTGGCCATGCAAGCCCTCAACGTCGCCTTCCAAACGCCGCCCCTGATCGTCCAGAGCGAAGGCGCGGGCGTCAAAACGAATTGGCCCCTCCTGCGGGCCGATGTCCCCCTGGCCAGCCTGCACCTGCGCGGCGAGACTATCCTGGCGCGGATCTACAACCCAACCCCGAATCTGGTTCCTTTTTCAAATCCAATGGCTCAAACCGATGTGTGGGGAAAGGCGGACGGAGAGATCGACGGCGTGGATGCCAAAGCGGTAGTCACCGTGCAGATGGGGATGGACAGTCAGCCCGCGTCGACCCCGGCGGCGGCAACCCTGCTCACCCCCTTCGCCTGGCGGGTGGGGGAAAACCAGGGGCTGCCGGACCCGATCATCGTGGACCAGTTGGCCGAAAAGATGGCGGTGATCGATACGGAGTTGGCCGAAGTGGAGGCCAAACTGGCCATCCCCGCAGACGACGCCACCCGTTTGCGTCTGCTCCACCGTACCTATGTGCTGGGTCGGGAGCGGTTGGAATCTCAGCTTTCCGTGGTGCTGAACCGGCGCAAGTTGGCGCAAAATGGGGCGTTGGGCCACGACTACCTCTACGAACCGGACGCCGAGATCGCCGAAGCGGGGTTGAATCTTAACCGGCTGCGCATCAAACGGCGCATCTTCGATTACGTGGTGGCCGCGTTGGACTGACAAACCCGCGCAGACACAAAGAGAGGGGCAACGGAATATCCGCTGCCCCTCTCTTTGTGTCTAAAAAATGAGGTCGTTTACGCCTCTTCCCGCCTCACCCCGGCCATGAGCAGGCCCAGCCCCTCGCGGGTGGCCTCGGCACGAGGCACAATGCCGATGATTTCGCCCTTGTACATGACGGCGATGCGGTCGGAGAGGGCCATGATCTCGTCCAGCTCGGAGCTGACCAGGAGTACGGCCACGCCGTTATCCCGCTTATCCACGATCTGGTTGTGGATGAACTCAATGGAACCCACGTCGATGCCCCGGGTGGGCTGGGCGGCGATGAGCAAGTTGAGGGTGCGGCTAAACTCTCGGGCCACCACCATCTTCTGCTGGTTGCCGCCGGAGAGGCTGCCCCCGGCGGTGTCGATGCTGGGGGTGCGCACATCGTATTGCGCGACCAGTTCGGTGGCGTGGGCGCGGATGGCTTTATCGTTGATATTGATGCCGTGGGCGTAGGGGTCCAAATTGTAGGTATTGAGCACCAAATTTTGGGTGATGGGATAGGAGTCGACCATGCCATAGGTGTGGCGATCTTCGGGGACGTGGCAGCTGGCCGCGGCCTGGGTGATGGCCCGGGGGCTGGCGTTGGTCATCTCTTGGCCGTTGATGGTGATGTGGCCCGTGTCCGCATGGCGCAGGCCGGCGATCACCTCCACCAGCTCGGTCTGTCCGTTGCCTTGCACCCCGGCGATGCCCACGATCTCCCCGGCCCGCACGTCAAAGCTGACGCTGCGCAGGGCCGCATCCCCCAGGTCTGTCTTGGCGGAGACGCCCTTCACTTCCAACACCACATCCGTCGGCTCAGAGGCCTTCTTGTTGACGGTTAGGATCACTTCCCGGCCCACCATGAGGGCGGCCAGGCTGCCTTGGGTGGCGGTCTTGGGGTCGGCCTCGCCCACCACCTTGCCGCCACGCAGGACGCCAATGCGGTCCGCCACCCGCAGCACTTCTTTAAGTTTATGGGTGATGAAGATGATGGACTTGCCCTGGCTCTTGAGCAACGCCATGACCTCGAACAGCCCCTCGATCTCCTGGGGGGTGAGGACAGCGGTGGGTTCGTCCAGAATCAAAATGTCCGCGTTGCGATAGAGGGTCTTGACGATCTCCACCCGCTGGCGCATGCCCACGGGTAGATCTTCGATGATGGCGTAGGGGTCCACGTCCAGGTTGTAGCGCTGGGACAACTCGGTGATGCGCTTGGCCACGGAGCGGGTGTCCAGCAGCCCGTTCTTGACGCTCTCACTGCCCAGCATGATGTTCTCAGCCACGGTCATCACCGGCACAAGTTGAAAATGCTGATGCACCATGCCGATGCCCAGGGCGATGGCATCCTTGGGGTTGTTCATGGTCACGACCTTGCCGTTGACCCGGATCTCCCCCTCGGTGGGGTGATACAGTCCGTAGATCACATTCATCAACGTGGACTTGCCCGCGCCATTCTCCCCCAGCAAGGCCAAAATCTCGCCCCGATAGAGCTTCAAATTCACATCCTGGTTGGCGATCACCCCAGGAAATTTTTTGGTGATGCCTCTAGCTTCGAGGACAGGTATCTGTTCCACAGCAACGCTTCTCCGATAATTGACAGGGTTGAACCGCCTATTTGGGCGGTGGAACGCCGAGATCGTTACAAATCTTCTTGGCGAGAATATCACCGATCTCCGTATGTCTGGGAACGGATGATCGCCTATTCAAGGCTGGGTTGTGCCACCAAGAGTGGCGTCCCCCTTCCCGCAACAGTTCACACCCGTATGAACGAAGATGTTTGACTAGATCCCGGCGTTTCATGCGGCAATTCGTGCCTCTTGGTAATTTTGACCAGCCGCCGCCAAGGCATCTTCTCGATTCATCTGCAACGCTTCTTGCAGGGTAATACGCAGGGTCTCCATCAAATCCTCTCGCGTGGCTTCCTGACAGTTCACCCCAGGAACCTCCTCAATCCACCCGATCCACCAGCCCGCATCCTGTTTAATAATGGCCTTATACTCGTTTTGAATCATCAACTCTACCTCCCTTGGGAACCCCATCCTACCCAAACCATTAAAACTTCTCCACTTTCAATTTTCAATTCTCACTTATGCATGCCCTTCCGTCTCATAAACCTTGCCCTCTGCCGCGGGGGCGCGCACCCGGCCAACGAAGCCGGAGACGGCCACAATCGTCACCACGTAGGGCAACATGGAGACAAACTGGCGGGGGATGGTGGTCACGCCGGCCAGGAGCAGTTCGTTTTGCAGGGCCTGGGTATAGCCGAAGAGGGTGGCGGCACCCAAGGCCCCAAAGGGGGTCCAGTTGCCAAAGATCATGGCGGCCAGGGAGATGAAGCCCCGCCCGGCGGTCATGCCTTCCTGGAATTGGCCCACGGCTTCCAGGACCAGGAATCCCCCGGCCAGCCCGGCCAACATGCCGCCGATGGTGGTGTTGACGTAGCGATAGCGGTTGACGTTGATCCCCACCGTGTCAGCGGCCCGGGGATGTTCGCCCACGGCTCGGGTGCGCAGACCCCAGCGGGTGTAGAAAAGGGCGACGTGGACCACGAGGACCAAAATCAGGGTCAAATAGGTGATGGGCGGATTGTTGAAGAGGACCGGCCCGATCACCGGGATGTCCGCCAGGAAGGGGATGGGGATGGCGCTGAACTTGCCCACGGAGAGGGCGTTGCGGTCAAATAGATAGGACGAAAAGCCGGCGGCCAGAATAATGATCACCGTGCCGGAGATGATCTGGTCCATGCGGAAACGGATGGAGAGGGTGGCGTGCAGCAACCCCATCACCCCGCCAATGCCCATGGCGATAAGGACGCTAAAGATCAGGCTGGCCATGAGGGGCCAGTCGTTGGTGTTGGTCTTGGCCACAAAACCGGCAAAGGCTCCGGCCAACATCATGCCTTCAATGCCGATGTTGATGATCCCCGACCGCTCGCACAAGATGCCGCTGAGCGCGCCCAGGATCAAAGGCACGGAGGCCCGCAGAGTGAAGTTGAGCGCGCTGATCCCGAACAGCACCCGCAGCCAGGTATATTCCCTCAGACCGGTCAAATTGACCAGAATCGCCATGATCACCAAAAAAACAGCCAGCACTATGGAGACAATAGACGAGGTTTTCCAAAAATTATTCGTTTTCATAGGGTTTTAGCCGTTGGCGGTTAGCGAGCGAATGGCGAATGGCGAATGGACGTGACCATTGTGCATTGTCCATTGAAAATTGTGCATTTTTTAGTCTCCGCCCCAACTGACGCTGGGGATCGTTCCCGTCTCGTCGGGCTTGCTCTTGATGCGGAAAAGGGTGCGGATGATGGTGGGGGCGGCCACAAAGGCCAGCACCAGGGCCTGGATCACCTGGATGATGTCGGCGGCCACGCCGGTCTCGAACTGCATTTTGGCTGCGCCGGCGTCCAAGGCCCCAAACATAAACGACGCCAGGATCACGCCCAGGGGATGGGTCTGGCCCAGCAAGGCCACGGTGATGCCATCAAAGCCCACGGCACCGCCAAACTCCGGAGCGAACTTGTGATTCAGCCCAAGGGTCTCGATGCCCCCGGCCAACCCGGCCAGGCCACCGGCGATCATCATGGTCAGGATGATGGTCCAATTGACCCGGATGCCCGCATATTTGGCCGCCTTCAAGTTCAGTCCCACGGTGCGGATCTCGAAGCCGATGGTGGTTTTATAGAGCAGCCACCAGATGGCCACGGCCACGCCCAGGGCAATAAAGACCCCATAATGCACCCGATAGGGCGGCCCAAAGAGCCAGGGCAGTTGGGCGCTGGCCAACACATCCGGCGTCTCAGAGATCGGCCCGGCGGTGACATCCCACAGGGGACCGGGGGTCTGGCCCTGGGTGCCCCCGGCATAGACCGACCACCCGGCGAAGAGCGAGGCCACATAGTTGAGCATGATGGTCACAATCACCTCATGCGCCCCGGTGTAGACCTTGAGGATGCCAGGAATGGCCCCCCACACCACGCCGCCCACAGCACCGGCCAGGATGGCCAAGGGCAGATGGATGAAGGGGCTCAACCCTTCAAAATTGATGCCCACGGCCACGGCAAAGACCGACCCCATCACAAATTGGCCCGATGCCCCGATGTTGAAGAGACCGGCCTTGAAGGCCACGGCCACGGAAAGACCGGTCAGCAATAAGGGTACAGTCTTGCGTACGGTGGTGGAGAGTCCGCGCCCGCTGCCGAAGGCGCCTTCAAAGAGGGCCTGATAGGCCTCAATGGGGCGTAGCAATCGATCCATGAAATCGCCGGAAGTGTTGCCAAAGAAGGCCATCACAATGGCCCCAACCAGCAAGGCGCTGAACAGGGCCAAGGCCGGGATCAAGAGGGGGCGCAGGATGCGGGAGAGTAGTTGCATAGGAATGCCTTTGCGGCTACGAAGAAAAGATGAAGAAAAGATGAAAGCGAAAACCGATGAACCACGCCCCCTTGAAGATCTGGGGAGGGTCGGGATGGGGCTAGGCTAGGTGGGGTAACGAAATTGGGAAATGGCTGGGTAGAGAAGGGGAATGGGGCAAAGCAATCGGGATGGGGGCGTGGTGCCAAACATCACGCCCCCATCCCGACACTCAATCAATCTTACTGACCATAGCCTGTGCTGATGGAGCCATCATCCAGACCGGCCTTGATGCTGACCAGTTCGTCCTTGACTTCCTGGGGAACCGTGGCATCAAAATCGTGGAAGGGGGCCAGACCGGAACCACCGAAGTAGTTGCCGCTGGGGAAGGAGCCAGCCTGGGCCGCGGTCAGCAGTTCGACCACGCCGGGGGTGATCAGCTTCATGGCGCTGGAGATCAGACAGGGCTGGGCAGCCGGGACGGTGAACCATTGGTCCGCGTCCACGCCGATGCAGAAGAGGCCAGCCTGGGCGGCCACTTCTTGCAGAGCGCCGTTACCGGTCAACCCGCCAGCGCCGAAGACCACATCCGCGCCCTGGTCGATGGCCTGCTTGGCCGTGGCAGCGCCCCATTCGGGGTCAACAAAGGCCTGGGAGATCTCACCGGGGTGGTAGGTGGAGATGATGTTGATGTCAGGATTGGCAGCCTTGGCACCGGCAATGTAGCCCTCGTTGAAGGCAACCACCGGGGGAACCAGATCCGTGCCCAGCACCGCGGCGATGGTGCCGCTCTTGCTCATGCGGGCGGCCAACACACCGGCCAGATAGCCGGATTGATCTTCGTGGAAGATCAGGCCGGTCAGGTTGGGCAATGCTTCGCCCTGGAACTGATCGACGCCGATGAACATGATGTCCGGGTTAGCCTTGGCAGCGGCGGTGGTGGCATCGCCCAGGGCAAAGCCCACGGTGACGATGGCATTGTAGCCGTTGTCGATGAACTGCTGCATGTTGTCAGCGTAGTCCTTGGAATCCTGGGTCTCGAGGTAGCGGTAATCTTCCTCGGTCAGGCCCATGGCCGTGGCGAACTCGGTGACGCCTTCCCAGGCAGACTGGTTGAAGCTGCGGTCGTTGACACGACCCACATCCGTAACCAGACCGACCTTGAACGTGGCGGCTTCCGGGGCGGCAGGGGCTTCGGCGGCGGGTGCTTCGGCAGCCGGAGCCTCTGCGGCGGCTGGGGCTTCTGCGGCAGGGGCCGCCGGAGCAGGCGCGGGGCAAGCCGTCAAGGCCATTGCCAAAACCAAGAGTACGGAAAGTAAAACCAACAATTTTTGTTTGGACATAGATCGACTTTCTCCTTTGAGAGTGAATGGGTTCTATCCGAATTGGATTGGGTATTTCATCAAAAGCGAAAAGGGTTGATCCCCAGAGGAATGGGTAAAACAGGAGGTACAGCAAGTTCACTCCCTGATTATACTCAACCGGGGGAGCAGAAGCAAACCAGTGAATGAAGGCAAAAGGCAAAAGGCAAAGTGCAAAAGGCAAAAATGTGTGGGCTTGAAACTCATTGGGTTTCCAACACCACTTTTGCCTTTTGCACTTTGCCTTTTGCCTTGGTTTTTACTTGTTGTTGGGCACGCTTACATGCGTTCGATGATCCCGGCCGCGCCCATGCCGCCGCCGATGCACATGGTGACGAGGCCCACGTTCTTGTCTCGCCGGGCCAGCTCGTGGAGGATCTGCACGGTCAGCTTGGCCCCGGTACAGCCCAGGGGGTGGCCCAGGGCGATGGCCCCACCGTTGACGTTGGTGATCTCTTCGTCAAAGCCCAATTCTCGGATCACGGCCAGGCTTTGGGCGGCGAAGGCTTCATTTAGCTCGATCAGATCCACATCGGCCAGGCTCATGCCGGCCAGCTTGAGGGCCTTGGGCACGGCAGCAACCGGGCCGATGCCCATGACTTCGGGCCGCACACCGCCCACGGCAAAGCTGATGAAGCGACCCAAGGGGGTCAATCCTTCGGCCTTGGCTCGTTCTTCGCTCATGATCAGGAGCGCAGCGGCCCCGTCACTGGTTTGGCTGCTATTGCCCGCAGTGACCGATCCCCGGGCATGAAAGACGGGGCGCAGACTAGCCATTGCCTCAATTGTGCCCCCTCGGCGCACCCCCTCGTCCCGGCTGAAGGTGAAACTGTGTTCTTTGGCCCCAGCGCCGTCCCCGTCCAACACGGTGACGTCAAAGGGGACGATCTCGGCGTCGAAGAGGCCGCCGTCCACCGCGGCTGCGGCCCGCTGGTGACTGCGAAAGGCGAAAGCATCCTGGTCCGCCCGGCTGATGTTGAACTCGTTGGCCACATTTTCCGCGGTCAACCCCATGCCCAGATAGACGCCGGGATAGTCCAGGGCCAACTGGGGATTGGCCATAAATTTGTTGCTGCTCATGGGCACCCGGGACAGGCTCTCCACCCCCCCGGCCATGATGATCTCGCCCATGCCCGACATGATCTGCTGGGCGGCCAAAGCCACGGTCTGCAAGCCGCTGGAGCAGAAACGGTTCACCGTTTGCCCCGGCACGCTGACCGGGAAACCGGCCCGCAGGGCCGCGATGCGCCCCACATTCATGCCCTGCTCCGCCTCGGGCATGGCGCAGCCCATGATCACGTCCTCGATCAGGGCTGGGTCGATCCCGGCCCGTTCGACGGCTGCCCGCAATACGGCGGCGGCCATGTCTTCGGGGCGGGCGGTGCGCAAGCTGCCCTTGGGAGCCTTGCCGATGGCGGTTCGGGCCGCCGATACAATCACTGCGTTTCTCATATGGTTATCCCTCCATGTGGGTATCATGTTATCGGTAGGTGCGGTTTGCAACCGCACAATTTCGGCCAGCCGTGCGGTTGCAAACCGCACCTACATCATCTCGCCCCTCGCCTAATTCCGCAGAGGTTTGCCGGTTTGGAGCATGTGCCAGATGCGCTCGTGGGTCTTCTCTTCGCCCAGAAGGGACAAGATCGCCTCCCGTTCCAAATCCAGGAAATACTGCTCGTCCATCCACGCCGGGGCGCTGAGTTCGCCGCCGGTGAGGATGTGGGCCAGCTTGCCGGCGATGTGGGCGTCGTATTCGCTGATGTAGCCACCCTGTTGCAGGGTGTAGATGCCGATGCGCAGGTTGGCCAGTTGGTCCTTGCCCGAGGCGTAGACGTTGCCCTTGGTGATGGCGGCGCTGTAGCCGTCGGCGACCATGCTCAGGACTTCTCGCTTGGCTTCCATGAGCAGGTGGTCCCGGTTCATGACGATGCGGTCGTTGGGGCCGAGGATCTCCATCTCCCGGGCCTGCACCGCGGACTCGGAGACCTTGGCGAAGCCGATCTGCTCGAAGACCTGTTGCAGGTAGGGGGTGGGGTTGACGTTGGGGGCCGTCATGTGGGGGCTGACCCGTCGCCGCACCAGCTCTTTGCAGCCCCCCCAGCCGGGGATCAGGCCAACGCCGAACTCGACGAGACCGATGTAGGCTTCGGCGTGGGCCACGATGCGATCGGAGCCCATGCTGACCTCCGCGCCGCCGCCCAGGGCCATGTTGAAGGGAGCGGCGACCACGGGCTTGGGGGCTTGGCGCAAGGAAAGAATGGTCTGCTGGCCTTCTACGCTCACGGCCTCCACTTCCTTCCACAGTCCGCCCTGGGCCGCCAGCCCGACTTTCAGCAAATTCACCCCGACACAGAAGTTGGCCCCATCGTTGGCGATCACCAGCCCGGAGGCGTTGCCGTGCATGCGCTCTACGGCCATGCGCATGAGGGCGAAGATGTCGCTGTCCAAAGCATTCATCTTGGAGCGGAACTCCAAGAGCATGACGCCGTCGCCCATGTCCAGCAAACCGGCGGAGTCGTTTTCGGCGATGGTGTTGCTCTTGTTGCGACGCACGTCGGCCACCCGTTTGTCCAAGGGGCTGGCGTCGATGGGTTCATATTGACCGGTCAAGGGGCTGTAGGCCAGCTTTGCACCGTTTTCAAAGGCATAAAAGGTGACCACGTCTTTGGCCAACATTTCCTTGACCCAAGGAGCCACTTTGCCGCCCTCCCCTTCCAGACGGGCCACGACGTTCTTTGCACCCAAAACATCCCACATCTCAAACGGACCCATCTCCCAGCCGAAACCCCATTTCATGGCGTTGTCGATGTCCACGAGGCTGTCGGCGATCTCCGGGATCCGCTTGGAAGCGTAGGCCATTGTGCGGGAGAGGGTGTGCCAGATCAGGTCGCCGGCCGCGTCGTCGGCCTTGGCCAGGGTACGCAGACGGTCGGGCAGGGGCTTGTCCTTGGCATCGCCCACGCTGCTCCACTTGGGCTTGGCCGGAGCGACGTATTCGATTTCGCCCTCGGCGGCGGCGGGCAGATCCAGGCCCCAGAATTCCTTCTTGCCCTTGTCGGTCTTGACCGTCTTCCAGAAGCCTTGGCCCACCTTGGCACCGAAGAGCTTGTTGTCCACTAGGGTCTGCACCACGGCGGATTGATATTCGGAGCGCAGCACGTCCCGGTCCTCGTCCTGGGGGATCAGGTCGTAGAGGTTGCCGCTCACCAGGGCCATGACGTCGATGCCCACCACGTCCAGCAGGCGGAAGGTGGCGCTCTTGGGCCGGCCCAACAGGGTGCCGGTCAGCTTGTCCACCTCTTCGACGGTGTAGCCGTTCTCGATCACAAACTCCATCAGGTCGCTCATGATGAAGCTGAACATGCGGTTGCCCACAAAGTTGGGCGTGTCCTTGCACACCACCACGCCCTTGCCCAGGCGCTGCTCGGCAAAGGTGCGCATCTGCGCCACGATGGCCGGGTCGGTGTCCGGGGTGGGGATGATCTCCAGCAGGTGCAGATAGCGGGGCGGGTTGAAGAAGTGGGTGCCCAGGAAGCGCTTCTTGAAGTCGTCGCTGCGGCCTTGGGCGATGATGTGGATGGGGATGCCCGACGTGTTGCTGCTGACGATGGCGTGGGCCGGGGCGGTCTGCTCGATGCGTTCCATCAGGGCCTGCTTGGGGCCGGGGCGCTCGATGATCACCTCGACGATCCAGTCGCTCTGGCTGACCGCGGTGTCGAAGTCGTCTTCCAAATTGCCCAGGGTGATCAGCTTGGCGTTTTCCGGGCTGAAGAGGTTGTTGGGTTTGGCCTTGACCATACGGGCCATGCCGTCGTTGACAAAGCGATTGCGCACGGCGGGGTGGTCCAGGGTGAGGCCCTTGGCGGCCTCGTCCGGGGTCAGTTCGTTGGGCACGATGTCCAGCAAAAACGCCGGAATCCCGGCATTGGCCAGGTGTCCGGCGATGGCTGCGCCCATAGTCCCCGCCCCGATGACGGTGACTCGATTGATTGCGTGGGTCATAGGAACATTGGCTCCTTTGGCAATGGGTGCGGCCAGGAGTGCTGGCCGCAGTGGGAAAGTGGATCGATTGAATGGTGGGGAACTGTGTCGATCTGTAGGCTAGTCGGTGGCTGTTTTGAGGGGGTTTTGGGATCGTGGCGGCAGGGGGAAGGTGACGGGGTGAAGGGGTGAGCGGGGGAGGGGGTGAAGAGGTGAAGAGGTGCCAGTCACTTCTTCAAGTGACTGGCACCTGGGTCGTTACGTCAATGCCAGCAGGATGTCCGGGTGCTGTTCAGCGACACGCAGCAGGGTTTTGGCTGGCCCGCTGGGTTCTCGACGGCTCTGCTCCCAATCTTGAACCGTGCGCAGGCTGACGCCCATCAACCCGGCAAAGGCGGATTGCGACAGGTTTAGTCGGGCGCGAATGACCTGGGGAGAACCCGGCTCTTGAAGCGTCCGCACCCGTAGTGATCCGGAACCGGCTTCAAACGCCTTGATTTCCCGAATGCCTTCCAAAATTTCCATGCCAATGTCACGCTTAGTCATTTCCGATCTCCTCTGCCATCCGCCGTAAAATGTGAGCGGGAATTGTGCTGACTTCATTCTTTGCGTAAAGAGTCAACATCCAAATTTTGTGATCTTGCCACTTCAAAAAATAGATGATGCGTACGCCGCCACGTTTGCCTCTGCCCGCAATCCCCCAACGCAGTTTTCGCACCCCACCACTGCCGGGGACGATATTACCCGCATCCGGTTTTAACAGCAAAAAACTCTGTAGACCGACATATTCTTCTTCGGTCAGATAGCGGTAAAGGTATTTGGTGAATGTCGAGGTTTCGATGAATACCATAATCGTATTGTACGGCATTGCCGTATAGTATGTCAAGAGTGGATTTTAGATCAAAATGGATTTACCCTGCCGGTTCCAAATGCACCAATACCTCGCTCACATTCCCAATCTGCCCCCGCACCTGCTCTTGCAGACGCGTGCTCAACTCATGCGCGGCGACGACGGAAATGGTGCCATCCACGAAGGCGTCCAGGGTGATGAAGAGTTGGCCCTCCATCTGATGGACGTGGATGTTGTGGGGCGCGGAGAGGCCGGGCACGTCGTCCGCGGCCTGGGTGACGATGGCGGCCACCCGCTCCTGCATGCCCCGGCTGACCCGGGCCGCGGGCAGGATCTCCGCGGTGGCCAGTTCGATGTGGGTGTGGATGGCGGTGACTTGGGGGTAGCGTTCCCGCACGGTGGTCTCGAAGGCGTCCACCCGCTCGTGGGCGTCGGCCAGACGCAGGTTGGGGTCCACGCCGATGTGCAGATGCAGGAGCAGGTCGCCGTCGATCTGCTGCACCCAGAACTCGTGG
Organism: Caldilineaceae bacterium; assembly: GCA_018003515.1. Lineage (GTDB taxonomy): Bacteria > Chloroflexota > Anaerolineae > Caldilineales > Caldilineaceae > JAGNDO01. The sequence continues at coordinate 65,152 of JAGNDO010000013.1, read as the reverse complement.
ACGGTCAGCTCGTGCTCGTCCGCGGCTAGCTTGACCGCGGCGTAGAGGTCCGCCGCGCTCTCCGGCCCTCGCTCGGCCTCGATGTGGACGGTGACATCCTCAATATTGGGCAGGTCCAGCAGGCGGCGGCGCACCTCGTCGCCGATGGCGTTGCCCTCTTGCATGGAGAGGCGAGGGGCCACCCGCACGTGCAGATCCACGGCCACGCTGTCCACGGGTCCCCGGCTGCGGATGCGGTGGAAGCTCTCCACTCCGGCCACCTCCCCCACCACCGCGCCGATGCTCTCCGGGTCAAGGGAGGCATGATCTACCAGGGCGGGGATGTTCTCCCGCACGGTCTCCACGCCGATGCGGGCGATGACGACTGCCACGATCAGGGCCACCACTGGGTCCGCCCAGGGGAAGCCCAGCCAGACCAGTCCCAAGCCCACCAACACCCCGGCGCTGACATAGATGCTGGCCAAGGTGTGACGAGCGTCGGCGACCAGCACTTCGCTGCCCAGCCGCCGCCCCGCCCGCATCTCCCACCAACCGGTGACCCCCTGGACGATGCCGCCGAAAAGCAGGGCTGCAATGCTCCAAAAATTGACCACGGTTTCGCCAGGATCCCCGGGGGCCAACAGTCGATCCACCGCCCCTTTGCCCACTTCCCAGGCGGTGACGAAGAGCAGGGTGGCGATGATCAGCGCGGCCAGGGTCTCGTATTTGCGGTGGCCGTAGGGGTGATCCTCATCCGGCGGCTGGCTGCCCATGCGCACGGCAATCACGCCGATCACGTTGGAGAGGCCGTCAAAGAGGGTGTCCAGGCCGTCGGCGATCAAGCTGAGCGCGCCGGTCATCAGCCCCACGGTCAGCTTTGCAGCCGTGGCGGCCAGGTTGAGCAGGAAGGTGAGGATCAGCACTCGTTGGATAGCGGCGTGGTCTCGGTTCATGGGTTCATTTTACGTCAGGGGGATGGGGTGGGGAAATGCAGGGACTGGGGATTGGGGCCTGGGGTTGTGCGAGGAAGTTTACAGAGGACAGCGGAAAGGTGGGGTAGAATGGGGGTGTATTAGTTTGATATTAAATTTTTGCCTACGCTTCGATTCAAGCTTTGACGAAAGGAACATGCTCATGGTCCAAATTCCAGAGTCCCACCGCGACATTCTCGACAGCAAGTCCTTTGCCCACGTGGCTACCGTGGACGCGGACGGCACGCCCCAGGTCACACCCGTGTGGGTAGAGTTCGATGGCGAATACATCTCCATCAACAGCGCAAAGGGGCGCAAAAAAGACCGCAACATGGTCGGGCGTCCCCAGGTCGCCGTCAGCATCCAAGACCCAGCCGATCCCTACCGCTACCTCGGCATCCAAGGCCGGGTGGTAGAGTTCACCACCGAGGGAGCCGTCGAGCAGATCCATCGCCTCTCCCGAAAATATACGGGAAAGAACTTTGGCGACTTAGGCAACGCCACCCGAGTGACATACAAAATCGAGCCGGAGAAGGTGTGGGTGAACGGGTAGGATGCGCACCAACAGGTCAACATAATTTTCATGCAAAACAACCCACGGCGTGAATAACTTTTATTCACGCCGTGGGTTGTTTTATAAATTGCTCCGTTTTACGCTTCCAGTTCGGCCTTTCGGACCTCAAGCACCTTCAGCTTCCTCTTCAGACTGGCGATTTCCTTCTTGACTTTGCGAAGTTCTGTCGCCTGTTGTCTGCTCGCCAGATGCTCTGCGCCAAGTTCCTCAGCAATGTATGCTTCGAATTGGCTCCGCAAGATCCTCAGGCACGGATTCCCATAGAGCACCGTCTGCCGGTATTCGAGTTTCTCGGCCTGGATTCCGCGGATGATGAAGTCCCGATCCACGCCATATTCTTTCTGCGCCGTCGCATCGCTGAGGGATGCGCCCTTGCGAGTCCATTCACCGTGTTGGGCCATGTTTCATTTTCCCTGAATCGCCACTCGATTCGATTCCCACGCTGCCCAATGCTTTCAATCAGTGAGCAGCGTCCACGGAACAGCAATGATCCGCTCACCCAAATAGCGAACCTCCGCCCCGGAATAAAGCAAAATACCGACCTGAGTCTGCGGGTGTTCAGCCATGAACGCCCGCAGATTTTCTGTATCCTGGAAGCGAGCCGTTCCGCTCAGTTTCACCTCAAAGGCCAGCAATTTTCGCCCATGTTCCAGCACAAAGTCAACTTCCTGTCCGGTGCGAGTACGCCAGAAATAGAGCCTGGCCTTTGGCGTAATCAACTCGGACAGGATGCGCAGATGCTGATAGATCAGGGCTTCAAAAAAGAAACCGAGTTCGCGAGCTTTGCTCAAACTTTCAGTGTCGTAATAGCCGGAAAGAAAGACGGGAAGCCCCGGATCGGTCCAAAAAATCTTGGGCGACTTGACCAAACGCTGGGTCCGCCCAGGTGTATAGGCGGCTAACCGTTCCAACAGATGAGTTGTCTCCATCAGATTGATATAACGATGAGCCGTGGGCTGGGTCAGTGACGCATCCCGCCCCACTTCAGCTTGATTAAGAAGCCGCCCCGTGCGCAAAGCCAATAATTCCATCAATCGGCGGAAATCGGGGAGGGCGTCGATCTGGGCCATCTGGCGCAGATCCCGCTCCAAATAGGTGCGAATGTAGCTCTCCCGCCAGCGTAGCCAGGAGTCCGGGTTAGGCAGGGCAAAAAGACCGGGCATGGACCCCTGAAGCAGGAGAGGAACCGGGTCCGGCGGGGGCACGGGTAGGGTCTCCTCTTCGGGCAAGCGACCCGCCAGCAGATTTTGAAGAAGGGGCGAAGGGGGCTGACGGTGCTGCTCCCCCAGGGTGAGGGGATAAAGCACGAAGTAGATAGCGCGCCCGGCCAAGCTTTCACTGATGCGCTGCATGAGCAACAAATTGGCCGAGCCAGAAAGGACGAAGCGATAGCGTCCGGGACTTTCGTCCACAGCCTGTTTCACGGCCAACAAGAGTTCCGGCACCCGCTGCACTTCATCCAACACAATCCGATCCGTCCCGGCCCACAACCCAGTCGGATCGGTCTGGGCCTGGGCCAAGGTGTCGAAATCGTCCAGGGTACGATATCGCCACGTGCGGAAGGGCTCCTCGTTACGCAGGAGCGTACTTTTGCCCACCTGGCGCGCACCGGTCAACACCACAATCGGCTGCTCGGCAATGGCGTCCCGCAGGTGCTGGGTGAGCCATCTGGGATAATATGATTCATCACGTGAATAAATGTTATTCATGACGTGAATTATATTGCATGATCCGGTGACGTGTCAACCCCCATCTCAACCCCTTCACTCGCCGTCAATTCCCCATACAACCCACTCAACCGGGCCGTCATCGCCCCCAACCCGCCCTCTCCGATCACCCGCCCATCCACCTCCACCACCGGGGCCAACTCGCCCATTGTCCCCGTGCAGAAGATCTCGTCGGCCCGGAACATTTCGGAATAGGTGATGTTCTTGACCTCATGCGGAATGGCGTGGGCACGGCACAAGTCCAGCACCGTGGCCCGGGTGATCCCCTCCGGGCAGGCATGGGCATGGGAGGTGGTGACCACGCCCCCCTTCACAAAGAAGAGATGCGTGGCGTTGGTCTCTGCCACAAAGCCATCCACGTCTAGCATGATGGCGTCATCGACCCCGGCCACGTTGGCCTGGATCTTGGCCAAGATCGAGTTGAGCATGTTGCACGAGTGGATGTTCTGGTCCAAACAGTCCGCCGGAATACGCCGGATCCCCGACGTGATCAGCCGCAACCCGCTCTTGTCATAGACCGGCGGCTTGTGCTCGGCCAAAATAATCAACGTCGGCCCGGCGGTGTTGATACGCGGGTCCATGCCGCTGGTGTACTTCACCCCCCGGCTCAACGTCAGCCGAACATGCACATTGTCCGTCATCTGGTTGGCCGCCAACGTACGCCGCAGTTCGCCGATGATGGCCTCATGGGACGGGATCTCCGGGTACGCCAACGCCTTGGCCGAATCCCGCAGCCGGTCCAGATGCTCCATCAGCTTGAAGATGCGCCCGTTGTACAGCCGCAGCCCCTCCCACACCGCATCCCCATTCTGCACCGACGAATCAAACGGGCTGACCCCGGCCCGGTCCCGGTGGATCAGCTCCCCGTTGATGTTGACCAGCAAATCCCGGTTCTGCTCGAAAAATGGTTGTAGCATGGGTTCCCTTCCTATCGGTTCAACTCAATTTATGGGCGGCCATCTCCGCATAAAGTTGGTCGCATTCGTCCATCATGGCCGCATATTTGGGCGGAACGGGATCGTCTTTGGGGCTGTAGGGCATGAAAGAGGTGGAGCTTTCAACGCTGGCGTACCAATATTTAGCCCAGGGACCATCTGTGGCCCGACGACCCGGCGGCCAAGACAACATGGCCTCGTCAAAGGGCACCTCCAGGGCCGCGCAGAGCAAGCCCAACGTGCGCCGGGGATTCTTCAACACATCCTCCGCCGCCACCACCGGGGGGAGTTGGCCCGTGCTGGCCCGCACATAGTCAAAGATCAGCCGCTGCTGGGGCAAACCCAAATCCTCCATCGTAAAGTCAGGCCGCACCTTGATATACGAGGTCAACATCTCCCGGGGTTCCCGAATCAGAAAGCAGTTGGTCAACTGGTCGATCCACCCCATCTCCATCCCCATATCGGGCAGCAGATGATGGGTCATGTGCTTCTGATACCAGATGGCCTTGCCACCGGGGATGGGGCCGGTGATCTCCGCCACCACCTTGCACCAATCCGTCTCTCCCGCCGCCATAATCTCGTCCGCGCCAGGATGGTCAATCCCCGTGGCCCGCAGAAAGTGGGCGTACAACGGCTCATCATAGACCGCGGTGTCAGCCCGATTCCCCCACGACCGCAACATAGCCGTAGAAATATTACGCGGCCCCGACCACATGGCGATGCGGATTGGTTGTGATGACATGGTGGTCTATCCAGTCGGTTAAAAAGCCAAATTAGTGGAGTTCGCACCCCCTGGTGCGAACGGGCCGACACATCACGGTGAAAAAACCTTAATCACAAAACCTGCCACAGAAAAGCCGAACGCCTGGTTAAAGTGATTCAAGCGTTCGGCACTATTGGGGTGAACAGCCCCCATTCAGATGCTCAACTTGATGTGAGGTCAACCACTTCAAGCACTCTTTGGAGTGGTTCGTTAGCTCGATCACCAAAGTTGATTTGACGCAGGCGTTCCACTTGTCGGATACGTTCTTCAGGCGTTCGTGTCAGCCAAAATGCCATCTCGTCGGATTCGTCATCCAAGGAGACGACCGAAAAGGCGGTTCGATCTAAGGTTAGGGCTATCTGTTCTGTATCCATGCCCCTATTTTACCACGACTTTCACCCTGCCAAACTCACTTCAAACGCCGCCGCCGTCTTCGCCTTGACCTCGTCCACCGTCACCCCCGGCATCAGCGCGGTCAACGTCAACCGTCCATCCACAAACCGAAAAACCGCCAGATCCGTGATCACCACGTCCACTGCTCCCCGGGAAGTCAACGGCAACGTACATTCGGGCAGGATCTTGGGGCTGCCGTCCCGGTCCGTGTGGATCATGGTGATGATCAACTTCTTGGCCCCGGAGGCCAGATCCATGGCCCCGCCCACGCCCAAGAGAGGTTTGCCGGGCACGGCCCAGTTGGCCTGGTTGGCGGCTTCGTCCACCTGCAGGCCGCCCATGATGGCCACATCCACATGGCCGCCCCGGATCATGGCGAAGGAGTCGGCGCTGTCAAAATAGCTGCTCCCCGGCAGGGCGGTGACCGGCACCTTGCCGGCGTTGACCGGATAATCCATGGCCCCGCCCTCCTCCGGCTCCGGTCCCACGCCCAACATGCCGTTCTCCGTGTGCATGATGATGCCGTGTTCCGGCGTGATCAGATCCGCCACCAAGGTGGGGATGCCGATGCCCAGGTTGACCACGTCGCCTCGGTGCAGCTCGGCCAGAGCGGCCTGGGCCATGTTCATGCGGTCGTCGTCCACCTTCTTGGCGCTGTCCTTGACCGACGCGGACGATCCCAGATCGTCCAAAGTGGTGTGGGCTTGGACCAAATAATCCACGAAACAGCCGGGGGTGTGGATCTGGTTGGGGTCCAGCGCGCCCACAGGCACAATTTCCTCGACCTCGGCGATTACCAGATCTGCGGCGGTCGCCATGGCCCGGTTGAAGTTCTGCTCGGTCATGCGATAGACCAAATTGCCCGCGGTGTCCGCCTGCCAGGCCCGGATCAGGGCCACATTCCCCCGCAAAGCCGGTTGAAAAATCTGCTCCACGCCGTCGATGATGCGGCTCTCCCGATCCTTGGCCAAGACAGTCCCCGCCGCGGTGGGGGTGAAGAAGCCGCCGATCCCCGCGCCCCCGGCCCGGATGGCCTCGGCCAGGGAACCTTGGGGGATCAGCTCGATCTCAATTTTGCCCGACTGGGCCGCGGCCACAGCCTCCCGGTTGCTGGTGAAGAAGGAGCCGATGGCCTTCTTGATCTGCCCGTTGCGCAGCAGCCGTCCGCCGCCCAGCCCGGCCTCGCCCACGTTGTTGCCGATATAGGTCAGGTCCGTCACGGCGGTCTCGGCCAGGGCGTGGACTAGGTGGACCGGGTTGCCGGTCATGCCAAAGCCGCCCACCAAAATCGTGTCGCCGCTTTTGATCATGGCCGCTGCGTCTGCCGGGGTAATTTGGGGTACGATCTTCATGGTTTTCTCCAGTTTCTCGCTAAAAAGGGGAACAAATAGAACACGGATTGGACGGATGCGACGGATCAAAACGGATTCAAAAAAAGATCCGTAAAAATCCGTTTGATCCGTCCAATCCGTGTTCTATTTGTTCGTTCTATTCTAACTCAATAATCGTCGCTTCCCCCTGGCCGACGCCGACGCAGAGGGTGGCGAGGCCGTGGCGCATGGGGTCGCCGGCTTCGGCCCGACGGTGCATTTCGTGGATCAGGGTTGTGAGGATGCGGGCCCCGGAGCAGCCCAGGGGATGGCCCAGAGCGATGGCCCCGCCGTTGACGTTGGTGATGGCTTGGCTGAGGTTGAGTTCCCGCAGCACAGCCAGGGATTGCACGGCGAAGGCTTCGTTGAGCTCGACCAAGTCCATATCGGCGATGGTCAGCCCGGCCCGGTTCAGGGCCTTGCGGGTGGCGCTGACCGGGCCCAGGCCCATCACACGGGGATCTACGCCCGCGGCTGCGGAGCAGACCCAGCGGGCCAGGGGCTTGAGCCCCAACTCGTCCGCCTTGGATCGGGACATGAGCACCAAAGCGGCCGCCCCGTCGTTGAGACCGCTAGAATTTCCCGCGGTGACCGTGCCCCCTTTTCGGAAAGCCGGACGCAACCGGGCCAGATCGGCCATGTTGGTATCCAATTGGTAGCCATCGGCAGTTTTGGTATAACGAGGATGTTCGTCGGTGTCCACCACAACCGGCGCACCCCGCCGTTGGGGGATGATCACGGGCATAAGCTCCCGATCGAAGCGGCCCTGGTTCATGGCCTCTACCGCCCGGCGTTGGCTCTCCAAGGCGAAGGCGTCCTGCTCCTCCCGGCTGATCTCGCCGCCCTCAATCTGCCCGGCGCAGCTCATGTCGAAGATGTTCTCGGCGGTCTCGCCCATCGCTTCCAGAGGGAAGATAGCCTCCATGGCCGGGTTGGGATAGCGCCAGCCCAGGGTGGTGTCATAGGCGGTGACGTTGCCGGATGGACCGAAGCCGACCGGGTTTTTGGGGAGGGAATAGGGGGCGCGGGTCATGTTTTCCACACCCCCGGCCACGAAGATCTCCCCCTCGCCGGCCAGGATGGCCCTCGCCGCCTGGTTGACCGCGTTGAGACCGCTGGCGCACAGCCGGTTGACCGTCACCCCGGCCACGTGATGGGGCAGCCCGGCCAAAAGCAGCCCCATGCGGGCCACGTTGCGGTTGTCCTCCCCGGCCTGGTTGGCGCAGCCCATGTAGACCTCTTCCACCGCGCCGCCGTCCACCCCGGCCCGGGCCAGGGCCTCGCGGATCACCATGCCGGCCATATCATCCGCCCGCACATCAGACAGCGCACCACGGATGCGCCCGATGGGCGTCCGCACCGCGCTGACAATGACAACTTCGTCCATGTTCACAACCTCCTTTGGTTGGATATGTGTTGAGGGATTAGGAGATTGGGAGATTGGGAGATTGGTGGCATGCAGACAATCTCCTAATCTCCCAATCTCTCAATCTCTCAATCCCCTAATCTCTACCCTACCTCACCAAATAAATAACCGCCACGATCACGCCGATGGTGACGACGATCCAGCGCAGGGTGGTGGGGTGGATACGTCCGGCCAGTTTGCCGCCCAGGACGCCGCCGATCAGCGCGCCCACGGCCATGACCATGGCCGGCTCCCACACGACTTTTCCGGAGAAGAGGAAGAAGATGGCCGCGGCCAGGTTGACGCTGAAGGAGATGGCCTGCTTGAGTGCGTTGAGCCGGGTCAGGGTGTCGTCCAGCACCAAGCCCAACACAGCCAGCACGATCACGCTGAGACCGGCCCCGAAGTAGCCGCCATAGATGGCCGCCAGGCCAACGGGCAGGGTTTTCCAAAGTTCGGACGGAGTGGCTGCCCCGCCGCCCTGCAAGGCCGCGGCGGCCGTGCGTTTGGTCATCCAATTGCGCACAGGATTTTGCAGGGCCAGCAGGCCAGAGGCCAACAGGATCAGGTAGGGAACCAAGTCGCTGAATAACTTCTCCCCCGTGTTCAACAGCAAAATGCCACCCAAAATGCCGCCCAGCGCGCCAATGGGCAAAAAGATCAACATGCGCCCGGACTGGCCTTTCAGATCGTCTTTCTGGGCATAGGTCGCGCCCAAATAGCCGGGAAGCAATGCCACCGTGTTGGTGACATTCGCCATCACAGCGGTCACCCCGGAGGATGCCCCCGCCATCATCAAGGCGGGGAAAGTGATCAACGTGCCGCCACCGGCCAGGGCGTTGACCGCGCCCCCGCCTATCGCCGCCACACCGACCAAAAGCAGACTGAGAACATCCATGATTTCGCCTTTCAATTGCTAAATTGGTTGGAGATAATTGCCATAAATGGCAAGGTATTGCAACAAAATCTTTGCTTTTACAGCGTCGGCACCAACTTCGCCATGCGCTCCACGGTCTTCTCCAGATCCGTCATGGAGGTGGCGATGCTGAAGCGGATGTGGCCCTCGCCGGCGTCGCCAAAGGCCACACCGGGGGTGGTGGCGATCAGGGCGTCGGCCAGCAGGGCCTGGGCCACTTGCAGACTGTCCTTCTCTGTGTGGGTAAATTTGGCGAAGAGGTAGAAGGCCCCTTCCGGCGCGGGGCAGTCGATGCCGGGGATCTCGCTGAAGGCGTCCAGCATGAAGGTGCGCCGGGCCGCGTAGGCCGCGGTCATCTCGTGGACGCACTCCTGGGGGCCGTTGAGGGCGGCCACGCCCGCGGCCATGACAAAGCTGGTGGCGCTGGTGACGCTTTGGGTCTGGAAATCCCGGGCCAACTTGGCGATGGGGGCGGGGGCAGCCAGCCAGCCCAGCCGCCAGCCGGTCATGGCGTAGGCCTTGCTGAAGCCGTTGACGATCAGCGTGCGCTCGGCCATGCCCGGCTGCGCGGCCAGATTGACATGTTTGGCCCCGTCAAAATGAATGTGCTCGTAGATCTCGTCGCTGATCACATAGAGGTCCGCCTCGTTGGCCACGGTGACGATGGCCTGGGTCTCGGCTTGGCTGAGTACCCGGCCCGTGGGGTTGTTGGGCGTGGTGACCATGATCAGCTTGGTGCGCTCGGTGAGGTGGGCGCGCAAAATGTCCGCGGTGATGCGGAAATTGTCCGCCGCGGGCAAAGCCACCCGCACGGGCACCCCCCCGTTCAACGTGACCATTGGCCCGTAGCTGACCCAGGAGGGGTCCAGGACCAGCACTTCGTCCCCAGGGTTGAGGGTGGCGGCCAGCCCGGCGAAGATGGCCCATTTGGCTCCCGGCGTCACCAAGATCTGGTTGGGCTTGACCTTGACGCCGTTCTCTCGATCTAGTTTGTTGACAATGGCTTCCAGCAACTGAGGGGTGCCAAACGAGGGCGGATAGTGGGTGTCACCGGCCCGGATGGCGGCGATGCCCGCCTCGGTGATATGGGCCGGGGTGTCGAAGTCCGGCTCGCCCCCGGCCAGATTGATCACGTCCTTGCCTGCGGCCTGAAGTTCTCGCCCCTTCTGCATCATCTGGGCGGTGACGGAGCCGGGCACGGATTGGAGAAGGGTGGAAATGGGTTTCATGGGGTTGGTGTCTCCGTTGACGGGGGAAGAATTTGAGAGATTAGGAGATTGGGAGATTAGGAGATTGGTGTGATACCAGACCAATCTCCTAATCTCCCAATCTCTCAATCTCCTACGACGTTTTTAGCACATCCGCAATCGCCGAGCACAGATAGTCCATATTCGCCTCGGTCAGCCCGGCCACGTTGATGCGGCCCGATCCCACGGCGTAGATGGCATACTTTTCGGCCAACGCCTTGACATGGGCCGGGGTGAGGCCGGAGAAGCTGAACATGCCCCGCTGCCGGGCGATGAAGGAGAAGTCCTGCTTGGCCCCCTTCTCGTCCAAGGTCTCCACAAAGAGATGGCGCATGGTGTTGATGCGATCCCGCATCTCGGTCAGCTCGGCTTCCCAGACGGCCCGCAGTTCTGGGTCGCCTAGCACGGTGCTGACAATGGCCCCGCCGTGGGACGGTGGATTGGAATAGTTGACCCGGACCACGATCTTGACATGGCTGCGGGCCCGCTCGGCCGCGTCCGCGTCCCCGGCCACCACGGTGAGCGCGCCCACCCGCTCGTTGTACAGGCCAAAATTTTTGGAGAAGGAGCTGGCCACCATAAACTCGGGCATGGCCTGGGCGATGGTGCGGAGGCCCACCGCGTCCTCCTCCAGCCCCACGGCGAAGCCTTGATAGGCAAAGTCGATCAGGGGCAGGGCGCCGGTCTTGGCCAGCACCGCCGCCACCTGAGTCCACTGTTCCGGGGTCAGATCCACGCCCGTGGGGTTGTGGCAGGCTCCGTGCAGGACCACCACGTCTCCGGCGGGGACCAGGGACAAGGTGGCCAACAGGTCGTCAAAGGCAATCCCGTTGGCGGTTTTATCAAAATAAGGATAGGTCGCCACCTTCAGCCCCGCCGCCTTGAAGACGCTGGGGTGGTTGGGCCAGGTGGGGTCGCTGAGCCAAACCGTGGCGTTGGGGAACTTGCGGGCGACGAAATCCGCCCCCACCCGCAACGCGCCCGTGCCGCCGGGGGTCTGGGCCGTGGCCGCCCGCTGGCTGGTGATGATGTCGTGGTCCGCGCCAAAGAGCATGGCCTGGACCGCGGCGGCGTAGGCCGGGGAGCCGTCGATGGGCAGATAGCTCTTGGTGCTTTCGCCGGCCAAAATGCGCGCCTCGGCCATCTTCACCGCCCGCAGGACCGGGGTCTTGCCGTTGGCGTCCTTGTACACCCCCACCCCCAGGTTGATCTTCTTGGGGTTTGGGTCCGCCTTAAATGCATCCGTCAGCCCCAAAATCGCATCCGCCGGGGCCATTTCAATGGTTTCAAACATGGATTAGTTCTCCCAAGTGATCGGTTGGTTGGAGATTGAGAGATTGGGAGATTAGAACGTGGTCGAACCACACCAATCTCCTACTCTCTTAATCTCAATCATTAAAAAAGGTGCGTGGCCCGTGGACGGTATTTCCACGCACCACGCACCTCGTCGTGCAATGCTGAATTGCCGTTAAATTATCCCCCTAAACGAACAAATCCACAAAATCGAAGGCCTCCACATCCACCAGCCCCTTGTCGGTCAATTTGAGGGCGGGGATCACCTCCAAGGCCATAAAGCTCATGGCCATGTAGGGATCGTGCATGGGGGAGCCAAGATCTGCCGCCGCGGCCTGCAAACGTGCATAGGCCGCCTTGACCGCGGCCACGGGCCGGTCGCTCATCAACCCAGCCACGGGCAGGGGCAGGTCGGCCAGCACGGTCTCCCCATCCACCACGGCCAAGCCGCCGCCCATCTGCCCCACCCGACGGGCCGCGGCCATCATGGCCCCATCGTCCGCGCCGATCACGACCAAATTGTGATGATCATGGGCCACGGTCCCGGCCAGCGCTCCTCGTTTCAGCCCAAAACCCTGGATAAAGCCCAAGCTCATCCCCGACCCGGTGTGGCGGTCGATCACGGCCATCTTCAAAATGTCCCGCGCCGGGTCCGCCACGGCGTAGCCATCCACCACGGGCACGTCCAGGATACGATGCTCTGTCACCAACTGATTTTCCAAGGAGCCGATCACCCGCACCTGCCCGCCCTGGGCCGGAATCCGAAAATCGACCCGCTCCCAATTCACCCGCATGGTGGAGCCGACGGTATCAGGAATGTTGGGAAAAGGCAACGAAATCTCGCCCCGCATAGACCCCGTCTCCGCCACCAATTCTCCCCCCGCATAGACCAGCCGGGCGGTGGGGGCGGCCAGATCGTCGAAAATCATCAGATCCGCGGCCCGACCCGGCGCAATCGCCCCCCGATCCGTCAGCCCAAACCACTCCGCGCTGTTGAGGGTGGCCATGCGGAAGGCCTCCACCGGGTCGATGCCATAGGCGATGGCTTCCCGCACCATATAGTCCACGCTGCCCTGGTCCAGCAGATCGACCGGGATGCGGTCATCCGTGCAAAAGCAGATGCGGCGGCTGTTCTGCGGGGTGATCATGGGCAGCAGGTTGTGCAGATTATGGGCGTTGGTGGCCTCTCGGATCAAAATATACAGCCCCCTGGCCAGCTTCTCCTCGGCCTCGGGAATCGTCGTGCATTCGTGTTCGCTGCCCACCCCCGCGGCCACATACGCGTTGAGGGCGTGACCGCTCAACCCCGGCGCGTGGCCATCCAGCCGCCGCCCGCCAAAGGCCAGGATCTTGGCCAGCACCTCCGGCGCACCGTTCACCACACCGGGAAAGTTCATCATCTCGGCCAGGCCATAGACCGCGCCCTCGGCCAGCAGATCCGCCAGATCCTCCGCATCCAAGGCCGCGCCGCTGGTCTCCATGTGGGTCGCCGGCACCGCGGACGGGGCCATGATCACCACATTCAGGGGCAAACCCTGGCTGGCGTCCCGCATAAAGCGCACCCCGGCCATCCCCGCCACATTGGCGATCTCGTGGGGATCCACCACCGCGGTGGTGACGCCTCGTGGCACAATGGCCGCGGCAAATTGGCTGGGCACGCACAGGCTGCTCTCGATATGCACATGGGCGTCGATCAGGCCGGGGGCCACATACGCGCCAGCCAGGTCTACCTCCTTTTCGCCGACATAGCCCGCGCCCACCCCGGCAATCATCCCGGCATAGATGGCAATGTCCGCGGTCTCGATTTGGCCGGAGAAAACATTGATTACCCGGCCATTGCGCAACACAAGATCCGCGGGCAGGTCGCCGCGGGCGACAGCAATCAAATTGGAAAGACGGGAAGGATCAGAAAGACGAGCAGCATTGGGGATCGGCATGAGGCACACTCCTTTGTGAAACCGATTTGGAAAAAGGGTTTCGGAGTATTATAGCACAGGGATTGGGGATTGGGGAGTTAGAATTTTAGGGATTGGGGTTGGGGTTGGGAAAGCGCGTGAGGTGAGAAAATTCAATATTCTCCGAATTAGCGCTAATTCAGAGAGTTTATTCTCCGAATTAGCGCTAATTCGGAGAATAAACTATAATTTTGGCATGATTCCACGTTTATTGCATGACCACATATCACAACAAATACAGGACGGAAACAAGATTGTGTTCCTTTACGGTGCGCGGCAGGTCGGCAAGACTACCCTGATCCGCAAGATTTTGGCCGATCTACCCTATCGTTCTCTGGCCGTCAACGGTGATGAGTTGAGGTACACCGAGATTCTTTCCAGCCGAGATCTGCGCAAACTGCGAGGCTTGGTGGAAGGATACGAGTTGCTCTTTGTGGATGAGGCGCAACGCATTCCCGAAATTGGCATCAATCTAAAATTGCTGGCGGATAATTTCCCCAATTTGCGCATTGTTGTCACAGGCTCTTCGTCATTGGATCTGGCCAGTCAGGTCCAGGAACCTTTGACTGGACGCGCATGGGTACATAAGCTCTACCCCATTAGCATGGCCGAACTGGCCCAACTTTACACCCCATTTGAACTCAACGACATGCTGGAAGAGCGTTTGATCTATGGTAGCTATCCCGACATTTTCGGATTGTCCAGTCTCGCTCAACGCCAAGAATATCTACAGAATCTCTCGGCCAGCTATCTATACAAAGATGTGCTTGAAATTGGTGGAATTCGCCATTCCGCCAAATTGCGCAACTTGGTGCGATTACTTGCTTTCCAAGTTGGGAATCAAGTCTCGCTGACCGAACTTGGCGGCCAATTGCAGATGAGCAAAGAGACGGTCGCTACCTATATCGATTTACTTGAACAAGCCTTTGTGGTGTTTCGGCTGGGCGGATATAGCCGCAATCTGCGCAAAGAGGTCAGCAAACAGGACAAAATCTACTTTTGGGATCTGGGTGTACGCAATGCAGCCATTGACAATCTGAAGCCGCTTGCGCAACGTGACGATGTGGGCGCACTTTGGGAGAATTTTGTGCTTGCGGAACGGCTAAAGTGGCTGCAATACAACAAGGTATTCGCGAGTCTTTACTTCTGGCGGGTCTACACCGGCGCGGAGATCGATATTGTGGAAGAGCGAGGCGGAAGTCTGTACGCCTACGAATGCAAGTGGAGCAAATCACGAGGTCGCCGGCCCGACACCTTCCTCAACGCCTACCCCGGCTCGTCCTTCGAGATCATCAACAAAGACAACTATCAACCGTTCCTGGGCATTTGATTCGGGGGTGCATAGTTTGCGTTGGGCAGAGGAGTTCGCACCCCCTGGTGCGAACGGGTCGCCACCAGGGGGTGCCGACTCCTTCAACTCAAAATAAACACCCCCAGTTGATTCGGGAGTGTATAGTCGTGGGCGTCTACAAACTTCGCATCCATATGGGTCCGGGGTTTTGTGTCTATTTTGGCCTGACGGGTTCTGAAGTCGTTCTCTTGTTTTGTGGAGGCGACAAAAGCACCTAATCCCGTGCTATTGCCAACGCACAACGCTATTGGCAGAACGAAAGAAGAATAGACTCTTTACTTTTGTAGTTTTTGTGCTACACTTATCTCATGCAAAATGATCCCGTGATTGAGATCCTTGAATATCTGACAGGGGATGGCCGAAACCCCTTTCGAGACTGGTTATCGAGTCTTCGGGATGGACAAGCCAGATCGAGAGTGCGTGTACGACTCAATCGGGCGCGCATGGGAAATCTGGGCGATTCTCGTAGCGTCGGTGGCGGGGTGAATGAACTTCGGATTCCATATGGCCCTGGGTATCGCGTTTATTACGGACGCAGAGGCGATACTGTCGTGATCTTGTTGTGCGGGGGTGACAAAGGCAGCCAAAAACGAGACGTTTTCCAGG
The DNA here is from genome assembly GCA_018003515.1 of Caldilineaceae bacterium. Classification (GTDB taxonomy): domain Bacteria; phylum Chloroflexota; class Anaerolineae; order Caldilineales; family Caldilineaceae; genus JAGNDO01. The sequence continues at coordinate 49,667 of JAGNDO010000013.1, read as the reverse complement.
CTCACCGCAACTGGGAAGATTATCAATCGAGGGCACCATGAGCGAGCTAACAGCAAAATATGTGGATGGACTATACGAGGATTTGCGCGATCCTATCGAGGCGGCTGCCTATTTGAACGCGGCGGTCGAGGATGGGGATCAGCAGGGCTTTCTTCTTGCGCTTCGAGATGTGGCCGAAGCCCGAGGCATCGCCCAAACTGCCCGCAGCGCCGGGTTGAACCGGGAAAATATATATCGAATGCTCTCCGCCACGGGCAATCCCCAACTAGCCAGCCTCAAATCTCTGTTGCACAGCTTGGGCTTGCGCCTTTCTATCGAAGCCGATCTCTTGCAGCCGACGCTACCCCGCAACACTGAAACGATCTTGGCCGAAAGCTCTGAATCGTATCATACGGCTGAAAGTTAACCTGAGAATGATCGTTCAAACAACAAGGAGCCGGGACACCTGCCCAGATGTCCCGGCTCCTTGTTGTTTGCGTTGACCAACCTTCCCGGCAGGGGCCACAATATCTGCCTTTCCCCAAAATTTTGTGGCCCCTGCCGGGAAGGTTTTTGCGCCCCCCCCCGTCACTTTGCCAAGCCCAGACCGTCCTGATTTGCATAGCCGAGATAGTCAATCAGCCCAACTCACCCCACCCTTTGCCCACCATGCGCAAAACTACGCTTATCCTTTGCCTGTTCACCCTGCTCATCTTCGCCCCCGGCGAGATCTCCACCGCCGCGCCAATCAACCAATCAACCAATCCCCAATCCCCAACCCCCAGCCCCTTGATCGCCCGCATCTATTTCACCCACACGCCCGGCCTGCAACATCTGGTCGATCTCGGCATCGACATCTGGGAAGTGGACCACGCCCGCGGCTCCGTCCTGGCCCAGGTGACCCAGCCCCAGATCGACGCCCTCACCGTGGCCGGCTACTGGGTACTCATCGACTATGCCCAGACCGAGGCTATCAACGCCCCCCGGCCCCACTTGCCGGATCAAACCAGCGGCATCCCCGCCTACGTCTGCTATCGCACAGTGGGCGAGACCTACGCCGACCTTTCCGCCTTGGCCGTCGCCCATCCGTCTATCGCCCGCTGGATCGACATGGGCAACAGTTGGGACAAGGCCATCCCCAGCGGCCCGCCCGGTTTTGATCTAAACGTACTCGTTCTCACCAACCAAGCCATCCCCGGCCCCAAGCCCGCCCTCTTCGTCATGGGCGCGGTCCACGCCCGGGAATATGTGGCCGCGGAAACGGCTACCCGTTTCGCCGAACAACTGGTCAACGCCTATGGCGTGGACCCGGAGATCACCGCCATTCTCGATTTCAGCGAAGTCCACATCCTGGCCCAGGCCAACCCGGATGGGCGGGTGTGGGCCGAGCAGGGCTATTCCTGGCGCAAGAACACGGACACGACCAGCGCCTGCGCCTTCCCCACCTATGGCGTGGATCTCAACCGCAACAGCAGCTACAAATGGAACAGTTGCACCGGCTCTGGCTGCTCCTCCACAGACCCGTGCAGCATCTTCTATCGGGGCACTTCCCCGGCCTCCGAGCCGGAGACCGCCGCCCTGCAAACATATCTGCGTGGCCTCTTCCCGGACCAGCGCGGCCCCGCGGACACGGACGTCGCCCCCGCGGACGCCACGGGCATTCTCGTCTCGTTGCACAGCTATGGCGGCCTGGTCCTCTACCCCTGGGATTGGAGCGCCGGGGCCGCGCCCAACGACAGCCAACTGCGCACCCTGGGTCGCAAGTTCGGCTTCTACAACGGCCATCAGGTCTGTCGCAGCGCCGCCTGTCTCTACGCCTTTGACGGCTCCAACACCGATTGGGCCTACGGCGATCTGGGGGTGGCCGCCTTCACCTTCGAGATGGGCAGCGCCTTCTTCCAATCCTGCGCCACCTTCGAAAGCAGCATCCTTCAACCCAACCTGGCCGCCCTGGGCTACGCCGCCAAAGCCGCTTTCCACCCCTACACCGCGCCCGCCGGCCCAGAAGTCATCGAACTTTCTCTGGGGTCGGCCACCGTTTTTCAGGGCGAAAAGGTGAACCTGTCTGGGATCGGGGACGGGACGCGCTATGACAGCCACGGTTGGGGTTTGCAGCCGTCGGTGGGTGTTGGCGCGGCCCGATGGTCTGTGGACGCGCCCCCCTGGGCTGGCGGAGCGGTCACGCCCTTGGCCCCCAATGACGGCCTCTTCAACAGCCCCACCGAGTCCTTAACCGGCCAGATCGACACCGCCGGCTGGACCCCAGGCCGCCACACGATCTTCGTCCAAGCCCAAAACGCCGCCGGGAACTGGGGCGTACCCAGCGCCATCTTCCTCAACATCGTGGCCGTCCACGATCTGGCTGTCACCACCGGCGGCCCCACCCTCTTCGCCCCCGCCGCCGGGCGGATCACCCACACCCTTACCCTCACCAACACGGGGGGCGTAGCCGACCGCTATGACGTGAGCTTGGTGCAAAGCGGCTGGCCCATCACCGTGGCCAAGACATTGGGGCCAATCGCCCCCGGCCACGCCCTCACCCTGACCGTGGCCGTGCAAGTCCCCGTCACCGCCACGGTCGGGGAGATGGACTACGCCGTCCTCGCCCTCACCGCCCAGGCCAGCCCCCAGACCAGCCGGGTGATCACCCTGCAAACCCTGATCGACGCCGCCTGGGTGCGGGCCAGGGAGATCCGGGACGAACGACTTTACCTCCCCTGGCTTCTCCGCTGATCTGGCCTGAATTTCTCCAAAAAAAGACGACCGGGCGACGAGGTGAACTTCACCTCGTCGCCCGGTCGTCTTGTCATTCTATCCGCCCCGGGGACGCCTTGGGCACTCCCTTGGCTCTACTTCAGAGAAAACGGCAGGAAGACCTTGGAGTTGACCAAGATCGACGCCGCCGCGGTGCCCACGGACCGGTTCGGCCCGTCCGTATCTGTGACCACCAGGGTGACAACCACCACATCCCCATGACCGGCGGGGACGTTGGGCAGGCTGAAGGTCACATTCCGGGGACCATCACCGGTGTTCAGGTCGGTGATCTTGTTTTCCGGTGTCACCTCGCCCAGATACCACTCGTAGGTATAGGTGCCACCGGACCCGGCGTACCCCATGACAAAGTTGAAGTTGTCCGAGGCTTCGCCGATGCCCAGGGCTTTCAGGGTCTGGTTGGCGTCGGCGGCGGTCAGGGTGATGGGGGTGCCTTCATCTCGTCCGGTGGCCGGTGCGTTGGTGATGCGGGCCAGGGGGCGCATGTAGATCGGGCTGGCAGGCACATAGGCGAAGTCTTCGCTGATCGCGTCCGTGCCGTTCTCCACCAGGCTCACCTTCAGCTCATAGACCGGGATCAGCTCGCCCTGGCTGTTGCCCGGCGCGCTTTCCCAGTAGGCCAGGGTGTGGGAGAGGATCGTGCGGCTCTTGATGTCCAGGGGGATGCTGTTCATGGTCACTTCTTTGTCCAGGACCAGATAGAGTCGCTTGATGGTCTCCACGTCCAGAATGTCGGCCATGATCTGTTCGCCAGAGGCGGCGCTGATGGCCGGGGAGACTCCCCGCCAGCCGCCTTGCAGACCCACCGGATCCGTGGCCAGGACACTGGCCGCGCCCACGGGGGCCGCAACCGGCACATAGACCTTCTGCTTGGCACCGGGGCCGACCACGGTGAAGGTCACATCGGCATTGCCACCGGCTGCTGTCACCACGGGCGCGGTCAACACACGGGTGTAGATCACCTGCCAGACCGCGTTGACTTCTGCGGCGGCTATCTCTTCGGCAGTGGTCGAAGCGCCATTCACGCCGCTGTCCTTGACCAGGTTGCCGACCGTGTCGGCCACCACTTCGTAGAAGACAGAGCCATCCCCCATCAACCCGTTGCTGTTCAAGAAGGCATCGGCGATGGTTTTGGCGTCGTCCGCGTTGATGGCGTTGACCGCCGCTGCGTTGAGCGAGAGCGCCTGCACGGCCTGGGAGTCATTCCATAGTTGATCCAGGTCCGAGTATTGGTAGATGCCGCTACTCTTGTCCAACTCCAGGGTCTTTTTCTGGTCCATAGCGACCAGGAAGGTATCGCCTTGGGTGCCTGGGGGTGGGTAGGCATCCTCGTTGGGGGAGCGCAGGGTCACGGTGCGGGTCACTGGCACGGAGAAGACCCCACCCAACCGGGAGAAGTCCTGGTTGGCCTCATCCAGCCCATAGGGGTTGACCCGGAAGACCGGCATCTGCAAGGTCATGGCCTGGGTATCTACGTAGCTGGCGGTCTCGGTGCCACAGGCGTGCGTATACCAGTAGTAGTCACTGTCCAGGACATCGGCGCAGACGCTGCCGTAGTAGGGATTGTCGTTGAAACAGGCGGTCTCCTCGGCAATCACTCGGGTGGTTTTTCCCCGCTGGGCAATGTCACAGGCCTTGAACCAGGATTGGGTCATGTTGTAGCCATAGCGCATGTAGCGCCCAAACTGATAGGCCTGGGTGTCCCAATAGTTGTTGTGGGCGCTGGCGTTGGTCACAAAACCCAGGATCAGATGCTGACGATTCATACACTGAGCCATGTTGCCGATGGCCGAATCGGCCAAGACCTGGCACGAGGTCAGGGCCAGCCATTCATTGTCCCCGTCGCCCCAACTGGCGTTGCAATCGGTTGGGGCAACCAGGGTGCCGTCATCGTGGGTGGCATTGTCAAAGGTGAAGCGACCGGGGGAGCCGTGACCTACATAGAACTGGAGATCCACCGTGTCGAGATAGTTGTTCTCGGTGCCGCCCGATGAAGCCTTCTTGAAATCCTCTTCCCACGCGCTATTTTCGTTGTAGTTATAGCGGGTGACAAACCAGCCGTCGAGCCAATACTTCATGCCAGCGCGCTCGGCTGCCGTGGCTTGGGTCAGGTTGCCCGCGGAGCCGTGCAGACCTAGCTCCCACGCGCCGCCGTCATCCGCGCTGACCGCGGCCGGGGCCACCCCATCCGCCCCCAGGATCAGTTGGGGCAGGGGTTCAAGGCCGGGGCTGTCCAGGACGGCGGTGGGCTCAACCTGGGCGGTCATGGCAATGGACGCCACCACCATAACCAGGATAAGCGCAATCACTAACCCGATGCCCACGCGACGGGCTTTTGCGGGTACTACACCTCGATTTTGCATCTTGTTTCCTCCTCTGCAGGGGGTTCCTGCAAGTCGATCTAAACCTACGCGTCTACTCCCTATTCAGTCGTTCTCCCGCTCCCTTCTCCTTTTTCGCAGATACGGCGAAATCAGGTCGAGACCGGGGTACACCGGGGTTCATGCGGATGGGTCGGCTCACTTTCTCCTTTCTTGAACTAGAAACAGACCGTTGGCGGTGGGGACAGATGAAACTTCGGGGTGGGTGGGTTCCGAACACTCAACGCTGGGAATGGCTGAGAGCCGATGTCCGGCCGGGAAAGTGGCGATCAGAAAGAAGGGAGGCCGTTGGATCAGCGCAGGAGCAGAGGCAGGAAGATTTTGCGCTGGGGCAAGGGGCTGCCGGGGGCCAGGGGGAGAGGAGGCAGCAAGGGATAGTAGCGGCCCTTGTTGTCCCCGGTGGCGACATTGCCTGCACCATCCACCACCTGCACAAAATAGCGAGTCGTGGCCGTGCCCGTGATCACCCCGCTCCACTTTTGGGTGGACGGCTCAAAAGTAAGTGGTGTGCTGAACCATGTGCCCTGGCCGCTCAAGGGATTATCTGTAAAGGCGACCAGAACTTGGGCCACCCCGGAGTCATCTCCGGCTTCAACTTTGATCATGCCCTTGCCCGTGGCGCTGTTCAACACCCCATCCACAAAGCGCAAGGTGGGCGGCGTCTGGTCGCTGCTGGTGGAGTAAAGGGTGCTGAAGGCCATCTGGTCGTAGATCCGCTCTGTGTCCTGATCGCCGTTGAACTGGCCCAGGGAAAGCACCACCGTGTCACCCGTGCCCGAACGGTTGCCCCCGCTTTGCAAACTGAAGGGTACCTGGGGTACCCAGCCATCGCTACTGAAGGCGGGTTCGCCCGTATCGGTGACATACTCGTTGTCGGGCCGGGCCACCACCGGATCGTAGCCCACCGTGTCCGAATAGACCCCGCCCAGAAAGAGTACGCCCCGCAGCCTGCCGGCGTTGGGCGCAGTCACATCGGCATAGAAGCGGGGCTGGATGGGCTGCCCGGCGCTAAAGCTGATGCTGTCGTTCAGATCCAGAAAAGAGCCGTCCCCAGAGCTGTTGTCGCCAAATGCCCCAAAGGAGCCGGGCAGCCCATAGGCCAAAGCCCCCATATTGAGTTCCCCAAAGGCCGTAGGCGGCTGCACGGAGCTGTCCACACTGGGGAAGTCGTCGTCTCCGGTCAGGGTGCCGCCGCTGGTCACCGCGGCCATGGGCAGACCGTAGAGGGTACTCTGCATCAGGCTCTTGGCATCATAGGCGTTGAAGACAAAGGCCCGATCTACATATTTTTGCTTGGCCTTGACCAAGGCCGGGCCGATCTCGGCGCTGGTGTCCTGGAGTAGCTCCCGGGTGAAGTTGCGCATGAGCGCTTCGCTAAAGACGATGCCACCCCCTCCCCAGCCATAGCCCGTGTTCCCCACATAGGTGGCGCGCTTTTGCAGAAAGGCCTGGGGCAGATCCAGCAGGCCCGGATCTGTCAGCCCGGCATGACAGCCTACGGCATAGATCAGCGCGCCGGCCAGATCCGCCGTGCCGCTGACGATCTCCGAGGCCTGGATCTCTGTGCCCGATGGTACCCCCGTGGCCACATGGGAGGAGTGACCGTTGATGGATTGCAGATCAAAACGGGGGCTGCTGTTGAGCTGTTTGGCCCGCAAGGTGTCCCCCGACCAGATTGGGCCAATCAGACCGACGTCTGTGGTCAAGTTATCGTATTGGGTCAGGGTGCTGATGCTGCTGCCGCTGTCCTGCACAAAGTCGTAGCCGGTGACCAAGACGTTGCTCACCGTATTCACCGGTGAAACCAGGAAGGCGTCGATAAACGCACCCATCTCCGCCGGGCTTTCCACCAGCCGGCCCGTAGCCAGATCGGGCACATAGAATTCGTTGCCCTTCCAGGCACTGGGTTCCCGGTCTACAAAGTAGTCGTCGGTCAGCACCATGTTGGCGTTCAACGCCGCCGCCACCGTGGACCCGGCGCTGACACTGGGCGCGTAGTCCTGCTCCTGCTGAACCAACGTACCCTCCGCCACCCGCCGGAAGGGGATCATGCGGTCATCGCCCACCAGCACCACATACTTGACGTTGGGCGCGTTGACCAGAAAGTCCATGATCAGGTTGCGGATGGCCGCGGTCACGTTGTTGGCCAGGGTGTTGTCCTCCAAGGAACCCAGGTTGGCGGTCCAGGTGGCATAGGCGGCGGCTACCGCCGGGTCATTTTCCAGAGGGATCACCACCCCCTCCACCCGTTCGTGGTCGGCCAGGGTGAAGAGTTTGGTCACCAATTCGTTGACCGCCGTGTCGGCATAGACCGAGTGTAGCCGTTCCCGGTTGACCAGGATCAAGGTCTGCACATTTGACGGCTCCGGGGTGGGCGTGGGGGATGGGGTGGCCGTGGGGGTGGGCGTGAAGGTGGGGGTGGGCGTGGGCGTGGGCGGAATATCGGCCAGGATTTGGGTCTGATAGTTGGTGTCCGCGCCGGCGATGTTGGAGTTGTACTGGGTGGTGCGCACAAAATAGTCACCGGGCACCGTGGCCGTGAAGACCAGGGAGGCGGATCGGCCCGCTCCGGCATCATCGTTGCTCTTGAGCAGGGTTGTGCCATCTCGATCATAGAGTTGCAGAACCGTGTCGCTGTTTGGCCCCAACTCCTTGGTCTCGATGTAATAGACCCCACCGCTCACCGCGGTAAAGCGCAGCCAGTCCTGGTCGCCCAAACTGGGGGAAAGGGGGTCGGCGCAGAAGTTGAAGGGCTGGGGCGTGCCGTCCAGGGTGATGCTGCCAGCGTCCCCCGGCCCGTTGTCCCCCGTGGCTCCTTCCTGGTCGTCAGGGTTGCACACCCCCTCCTCCACCCGCAGATCGTAGCCGGTGTCCGGGCCGCTGGCCGTGCTCTCCTGGTGACGGGCCATGATGAAGTAGTCGCCCGTGGTAGTTGGCTCAAAGATGATGCGGGAAGCCTGGGTATAGCCGTAGTCGTCGTTGCTGGCGATCAACGTGCCGGTACCATCCCGCAAGAAGAGTACCGTGTCCGCCGCGCTGCCCAGGTTGGCCGTGGAGATCACATAGATCCTGCCGCTTTGCAAGGCCACCTTGCTCCAATCCTCGTCCCCCGCCGGGCAGACGTTGTAGGATTGGCCCGCGCCGCCCAGACCGATGGGCTTGGCCTGGCCAAAGCTATCGTTCTCCTCAAAGCTGTCGTTCACACAGGTGGAAGCCAATACCCGCAGATCGTAGTGGGCGTCTATGCCATAGGTCGCCGGGTTTTGGTTGACCGCCTTGGCGTAATAGATCTGGTCCGTGGCGCTACTGGCGGCCAACTGGGCCGCGGCGGCCTGCACGGTCGAGGTGGCCAGGGGCGTCCCGGCGCAATCGGTGAAGAGGCTCAAGATCGGGTTGACCCCGGTGGCCGTATTGTCCGCCACCAAGGCAAAGCTCTCCCCGGCGCGGATGGCGAATTTGATCCAATCTTCGTCATTGGGGGCCTGGAAGAGATGGGTCTGGCGCACCCCGGTGGTGGAAATGTCCCTGGCCAGGGTGCAACGGTTGTCTGGTTCGTATTTATCCGTCACCCCGGTGGTGGCGGAGAGGGTGAGGTCGAAACGGGTCTGGGGACCGTAGCTGGCGGCCCGATGCTCGATCTGGGCATAGTAGACCCCGCTGGCCGGGGCGCGCCAGGTCAACCCGGTACCCTGGCCGGGGGTGGCCGCACCGCCACAACTGGCATAGAGGGTCATCTTGGGGTCGGCGTGGGCCCCCAGGTTGGCCGTGGAGAGAGTGTATGTCACCCCCGTAAAGGCGGTGAACTTGACCCAATCCACATCCGCCACCTGTTTGTCCACCGGGTGGCAGAAGCTGCGGGCTTGGGTCACATCCTCGTTCAACCAGCCGGCGACCGAGCAGGTGTTGTCCGTTTCGAAGCTGTCCACCTCGCACTCCACCCCCACGCATACGGGCAGGGCGATCAGGTTGTTCTGCTCGTTGGACTCGGAGATGGCGTTATCCCGATCTATCCAGACATAGACCACATGGTCACAGCCCTGGGTGGTGAAGGTGTGTTCACGGCTGAAGCTGAAGGACGCGCCGCCGCCCAAAGAGTTGGCACCAAAAGGCCGCGCCCCTGGCGTGGTCAGGGTGGGCGGGCGATCCACCGGGTCCACGTAGAGATAGCTGGCCAGATTGCTGCTTGTGCCGTTGGCTCCCAGGTTCGAGACCACGATCTCGATATTCACCAACTCCCCCACGCCCGGCGAGGCGGGGACGAGACTGATCTGGGCCGTCAAGTCCACGGCGGCAGGGGCAGTGGGGGAGGCTGGCGCGCTCAAAGTGAAGGCGGACAGCCCGCCGATCAACACCCAGGTCAGGGCCGCCGCGATGGCGGTTAGAATGAGCAAATAGAGTGGGCGAATCGAGCGTGTGTGCATGTTATTTAACGACCATTGGCAGATAGATCGTGTGCTGTCCCCCACCGGGCTGCATGGGTTGAGCGTTGATCCCCAGGCGGTCCTGGGCATAGAAGATGACCCGATAGTCCCCGGCCTCGGTGAAGCCGTTGGGATAACTGACCGTGAACCGGCCCGGGGTGCCGGGGTCCGCCTCCAACCGCACCACGGGGGTGTTGAGGTTGATGGTGACATCGCTGGGTTCCTGGAAGGAGGGCGGATAGACCGCGGCCCACACCACGTCCAGGGCTTCGGCCCCTTCATCCACCGTGGCGGTCAGGGTGCCGACCCCCTGCTTGTCCACCACAGCGCTCTGGAAGACCGGGCGCACGGAACTGAAGAAGCGGGTGACCCGGCGCAGCTCGGCAATGCTGCCGTCCCCGGCATTGGAGACCCCGTCGCCGTTGTCATCCATCCACGGGGTTTGCAGCGTGCCCGCGGCCTGCACGGCCTGGGTGGCCTCGCTGTAGCACTGCTTCAGGTTGTTGCTGTCCACAATGCACGAGAAGAAGGCATCGGAGAAGTAGGCTCCCTGGGCGGACGCATAGGCGTTGGTGCTGGCCCCGGCGGAGGTGATCACCACCCGGCCCACTTTAACGATACTGTCCTTGGTGGCCGCCCGGCTGATAAAGCTGCCGCTGCGACAGGCCTCGATGACGATGTTGACCTCGTCCGCGCCCGTGGCCGTCTCCATGCTGCGCAGCCACTCGTCCATCTGCTCCGGCGAGAAAGCCCCGCCGCCGTTACAACCGTTGACGCAGAACTTCTCTTCCAAGCCGTGGTCCATCATATAGATGAAGAGGGGCTTGCCCGGCCCAATGCGGTTGGCCTCCGTGGCCCAGGTGGTGATGGCGTACTGCACATCCGCGGGGGTGGCCCCGGCCGTGTCCACCTCACTCGTCCCATCCCCGTCTGGGTCTTGGGCCACGGGGGCGATGTAGTAGATGTCCTCGTCCGTATAGCCGGCGCTCTGGAAGATGCGATAGGCCCGGTTGGTGGAGTTGTAGATGTTGGTCTGCAAGCCAAAGGTCTCGTTGTGGCCGGCCACGATGATCACCGCGCCGGGACTGTTTCCCAACCGTCGCACCAGCATGGACTTCTGGCTGGAATTGCCCGCAGCGTCGTAGACCGTGACCTGGATCGTGTTGTCGCCGATATTCAGGGCCAGATCCGCCACCCGGAAGTCGGCATTGTTGTCGGTCAGGGTATAGTCCCAGCCCTCCACGCCCTTGGTTGTGTTGCGTACCTGCACCCGGCTCAAATTCTTGCCGCTGTCCGTGGCCGCCCCGGTGAAGGTGAGCAGGCTGGCCGTGGTGGAGTAGACGGCCGTGGTGGCCGGCTGCTGGATGGTCACGGCCGGCTGGGTGGTATCGGTTGGAGCCGTGGCCCGGCAAGTGGCTTCCCCGGAATAGGGGCTGGTGTTCTGGGAAAAGTCCAGCGCCCGCACCTTCAGGGTGTAGAAATCGTTGGGGATCAGTCCGCCCAGCTCATAATAGGTGATGGTGGCCCCGGTCACGTCGTCTGTGCCGCCCTGGCTGCCGCTCTGGTTGGTGAAGTTGACCTGATAGCCGATGACATCCCGCTCTGGGCTGCGGTTCCACTGCACGGCCAGGGTGTTCTGGTTGATGGTGACGCAGCGGGGGTTGGTGGGCCAGCTAGGGGGTGTGCCGTCCACGATCACCGAGACCCGATAGTTGGCATCGCTGCCGAAGAAGGCCGGGTCGAACTGCTGGATCTTGAGATAGTAGGTACCATTCTTGGTGGCATCCCACTGCATGACCACGGTGCTGCCAAAGGCATTGTCCCCAAAGGCCCCTGGCGGCGAGGCGCAGGTGTCGTAGAGCAACAGGATGGCATCCGCCTTTGTCCCCACATTTTCCACCTGGATCACATAGGTCTTGTTGGCTTGGGCCGTGAACTTGATCCAGTCCACATCCCCGTTGGTGTGGAAGGTGTGGAACTGTGTGCCGCCGTCTGTGTTGATGGCCCTGGCGATGCTGCAATCCTCGTCGGATTCATAGGTGTCCCCTGCCAATTGGGTGGGGGTCAGGGTGGGAGTGTTGGTCGGCGGCACCGGAGAAGGGGTCTGGGTCGGCGTGTTGGTTGGCGGAACCCCCGTGGGCGTGTTGGTTGGCGGGATCCCCGTGGGCGTGTTGGTTGGCGGAATTGCCGTGGGTGTATTCGTCGGTGGCGGGCTTGTTGGGGTCTTGGTGGGCGGAACCCCGGTGGGGGTAGGCGTTGGCGTGGTCACCGCGCCGGGCCAGAAACCGGCCTCCACGCGGCTGTTGGCACTGCTGGCATTCCCCGCCGCCATTTGCCCCAGGCTATCCTGAACTTGATAGTTGGTCGATTGGCGCGTGCCGCCGCCATTGGAAAAGAGCGACCAACCCAGGCCAAAGTTCGTCGAAACCTGAGCGATGACCACCCCGGTCAAGAGCAGGAATGCCACCACAGCCATGCTAAATTGTAAGATCTTCTTGTTCCAAGGTTTCATGGGACGTGGGTCCAAATTAACTCAAGATGACCGAAAGCCGATTAAGGTTTATAGGTGACAAACTGAAAAGCACACTGACCAAGACCGCCAGTACCGTCGGACATAAAGATCAGCAGTTTGCCGCTCACACTAGAGGTGGAATATGTTCGATTGGTACAGGTTGGGGTAATGATTGTTACAAAGGTGTTGTAGAAATAGCTATAGCCAGCCAGGGTGATCTCATACCGAGAACTTGCTGCATTCCAAATACTGCTGACATTGGCAGATCCTACATTTTTTGTGCCATCACTCGCGATGAAACCCAGCGCAATCGGCACCATCGGATTGATCACCGTGCCAGCCACTGTCAAATCCCCGGTGACATGACCATTTCCAAACACACGCAACGCATCATTGTTTTGGCTGTAGGCCGCCACCCCATAACTGTCAATACTCTGCCCATATACCCCGATGCCAGAGGTGCTAAAACCCAAGATGGCGTCATTGCTTCCGCTCACTCCCACCACGCCCCGGCCCAGTTTGGAATCGCCCAGAACACCGCTATAGCTGTTGATCGTGGTGCCAGATGCCCCAGCCACGCCGGAGACACCGGCCTGGCCCACCTGGGTGGATGTTGTACTGGCGGTCAGCCCATTTCCTGTACCGGATTGGGTGACTTGCAGAACAGGCGAGGCGTCGGACCCGGTCATGGCGTCCGGCCCGGCGCTGTTGATGTAGGCAGCATCGTGGTTGTGAACGGTGGCGGCGAAGGAGGAGCTGTTTAGCCCATCCAGCAGATCGGCGTCCAATCCAGATGTGGTCCCGTCCGCCCCGGTGACGATGGAGAAGACCTCGTTGTCCCGGGCGATGGTGGCGGCGACCCGGCCATCGGCCACTGTGCCGGTGGTGACATCCGCGCCGCTGTGGGCGTGGGTGGCGGTGGCAAAGGCCGTGGCGGCCTGGCCGTTGAGCAGGGCCGCATTCTCCGCAAAGAGGGCATAGGCCACATGGGCCAAATGTTGGCGGGGGGTTGCCTCGGCATCGGCCCCAACCTTAATCGCCAGCCACATCTCTTGGCCGCTGAAATGGGCAGGGTTCAGGGCTGTGATCTCACCTAACAGCACGCTGAAAACGCCATTGCTCACTGGGATATCACGGGTCTCCGTCCACAAAGCCGTGCCGTTGGTGGCCACGGTATAGAGGCGGAAGGACATCTCATAGGTGCCGTCCACCTTGGGCGCGCCCGTGGCGGGATCGACCAGACGCCCTTGATAGCTCAACAGGGGAACCACCCCAGGAATGTGCGGGGCAATGGCTGTGGTGCTGACCATAGATCCCCCCACGGCGATGCTGGACCCGGCGAACAGCATCACCAAGAGCAGGCCGATCGGGATCAGCATGCGGCGCAGGGAGTGAATTGAGGAATGTGCCATAGGGATACCTCCAACATTCTACACAGTTGATAAAATTAGAAGAGATGAAACAGCAGACTGCATGATCGGTTGAGAACAAAAACAGGGGTGTCTCAAATCCAGCGTCATGGGATGATGTGGGCGGCGGTGGGTGCGGGGGGGGATATGGGGGAGTGTTCGGGAATAGCAGGATTGTTCTGTCTTTTCCCAAAACCAGACCGCATGGGAAAGTGGCGTGTAGGGAGCGGAGATGCATTGATTTGGAAGAATCAACTAACTCTACTCTACTATTGAAATGATCAAAAGTCAACCGCGTTTTTAGTGCCATAACACCCTCGTTAAGGAGGATGTATGGACCGCCAAATCGCACAATCAGAAATCGGGAAGTAGCCTTTCTGGTCGTTCCCTTGTATAATGTGCCCATCCATTTGGCCCCAATTTACTCAACGCCGGCAGATTCCGGTTTCAGACAGGGGCGGGCCAAGATTTTATCAACTCAACAAACCACGCTGGATCGAACACGAGGAGTACTTTTATGGCCATGCGGGCGGACTACATCTGGATGAACGGCGAGATCATTCCTTGGGACGAGGCCAAGGTGCATGTGTTTACCCACGCGCTCCACTATGGCAGCAGCGTCTTTGAGGGCATCCGGGCCTATGAGACCGTGGACGGGCCGGGCATCTTCCGAGGCCGGGAGCATTTCGAGCGGCTGCTCTTTAGCTGCAAAGTGGCCCGCATCCCCTCGCCGTTGACCGTGGACGAGTGGATGGATGTGACCGCCCAGGTACTCAAGGCCAACCAACTGCGCAGCGCCTATGTGCGTCCCTTGGTCTTCCGAGGCTACGAAAGTCTGGGCATAGATGGCCGCAAGTGCCCGGTGGACGCCATTTTGGCCACGGTGCCCTGGGGCCGCTATTTGGGCAACGATGCCATCGAGAACGGCATCGACGTGCAGGTGAGCAGTTGGCGGCGCATGGCCCCCAACATGCTCAGTCCAATGGCCAAGATCGGCGGCCAGTACATCAGCAGCCAAAACATCGCCATGGAAGCCCACGACAACGGCTTCAGCGAAGGCATTGCCCTGGACGGCAACGGCCAGATCAGCGAGGGCAGCGGCGAAAATATCTTTATCATCAAGGGGGGCACCATCTATACGCCTCCCATGTCCAGCAGCATCCTGGGCGGCATCACCCGCAACAGCGCCATGATCATCGCCGAAAGCCTGGGCTACACCGTGGTGGAAACCTCCATGAGCCGGGAGATGCTCTACATGGCCGACGAGATCTTCTTCACCGGCACCGCGGCCGAGATCACCCCCGTGCGCTCCGTGGACCGCATGCCCGTGGGCGACGGCAAGCGCGGCCCCATCACCAAGGCCGTGCAGGGCGTCTTCTTCGGCATCACCGAGGACGGCGCGCCGGATCAGTGGGGCTGGCTGACCAAGGTGGCGCTGTAGGGGTTGTTGAGAGAAAGAGGTGAACCGGATGAGCAGGGTAATCACTGTTTCGGAAGATGTTGTGCGTCGGCTGGATGATCTTGCCATCGCCCAGACAGGTGATGTCGAGGCAACTTTACAGCGATTATTGGTCGGCGAATATCAACGGCGGCTGGCGCGTTATCGCTTGACGGATCGACTTCTTTCAGAGAAGTACAAAGTTGGTTTTGCCGAGTTTGAAGATCGCCAAATGACCAAAGCGTTAGGCTACTCGTGGGAGGTGGAATCAGATGCCATCGCCTGGGAAACAGCGGTTGATGGCATCATCACCGTGCAGGGTCAATTGGCCAGCATGGGCATAGGCGAGCCACCATGTGGACATTGAAAGCCTGCAGATTTGAATAGGGTGTGTTCAAAATGAGTTGGGCGACACAGTCCGCCGGGGGCTGAAGCGCCCCGGCTGGTCGGGAAAACCCGATGAATCGGGTTGGGTATCAGGCGGTTCATGTGTCAATGTAGCCCGATTCATCGGGCTTGTTGTGACTAGCCGGGGCGCTTCAGCCCCCGGCGGTTTTTGGCCTCAACTCGTTGTGAACACACCCATTTGAATAGACACTTCTGGGAAATGAATTGATCTAACCTCGCCATCAAGGTGGCGCTGTAGCGATTGTTGGGAGGAACGGACATGCCGCAATTACGAACCGAAATGGTTGGGGGAGAACCATACCAGTACTTTCCTTTAGGTGAATTTGTGGTGCGGGCACCCGGCGTTTGTGGCGGACGTCCCACCTTCAAATACACTCGCATTGAGATCGCCGGCACACTGGAACGACTGGCCGCCGGCGAGTCGGTTGAGTCACTCGTGATCGGGTATCGTGATCGGGTATCGGCTCAAGCTATTGAGGAAGCAGCGGAAGTGGTTACGAAAGAGTACCTGCGCACGCTTCCCATTCTCGAAGCAGCCTGATGATTGTCTTGGATGAGCAACTTTTGGGGCGGGGTCTTGAGGTTGCGATTGGCAAATGGTATCGTGGCTCAATCGTCTATGTGACCGATCTGCGACCGGACACGGTAATCAAAGACGATGCCATTCCCATGTTGCTGAGACACCAGCGGCAGCCAACATTTGTAACCATCAATGTTTCGGATTTTTGGCGCAAAACCCCTGCCGATTCCAAATATGCGATTGTTTCTATAGCGATTCCCAATTCTAAGATCGATCTAATTCCGTCGATCGTGCGCCGTTTGTTTGGAAAGCCACAGTTCTCCACCAAAGAACGGCGTTGCGGCCAAGTTGTCCTAGTTCGCGGGGATCGGATCTGGAGCTATACGGAAAAGTCATCCAATGGTCCAATCAATCTATAACAACTACAGTGAACCAATGTCCATCTCTCACGCATGGTCTCTAATCGAGGTTGGTGCGTTTTGGGATGAACACGACCTCACGGATTTCGACACGGATTTGCCGGATGTGGAGTTTGATCTGTCAGCTATGATGCTCATCGAATCCGATCATCCGCAAGAATTCACCACCTCTTGACAACCTGTGCTATAATTTTCTCACTATGAACCATAACGCGACCGTCTTCACCACCCAATTCAACACCGCCCCCGTCGGCATCTCCGTCGGTGGCGTGGTCGCGCTTAGATAGCCCGCGTTCCGCAGGCTGCCACACACCTCCTGCGCCGGACAAAGCGGGCCGACAATCAAACGTGAAACGTGAGCAATGAGTGCCCTGGGCCTCCTTCCACGTTTCACGTTTTTCGTTTCACCACCCAATCAACCAATCAACAAATCAACACTTTCCTCCTCCAAGGAGCGTTTATCATGTCTGACAAATACACCCCCCAAGAGATCGAACCCAAATGGCAGGCAGCCTGGGAAGCGGCCGGCCAGCACGATACGGTCGAGAAGCCCGGCCAGCCCAAGTGGTACGCCCTGACCATGCTGCCCTATCCCTCCGGTGACCTGCACACGGGCCACTGGTACGCCATGACCCCAAGCGATGCCGGGGCGCGCTATCGGCGCATGCAGGGCTACAACGTCTTCTTCCCCATCGGCTTTGACGCCTTTGGCCTGCCGGCGGAGAACGCAGCCATCAAGCACAACATCCACCCCAAGCCGTGGACCTATGGCAACATCGAGCGTATGCGGGGTCAACTGCGCCAGATGGGGGCCATGTGGGCCTGGGATCGGGAGGCTGTGAGCTGCGACCCGGACTATTACAAGTGGAACCAGTGGTTCTTCATCAAGATGTTCAACATGGGGCTGGCCTATCGGGAGTTCTCGCCCGTGGACTTTTGCCCCAACTGCAACACCACCCTGGCCCGGGAACAGGTGTGGGGCGACGACCGCCACTGTGAGCGCTGTGATACCCCGGTGATTAAGAAAGACCTGGACCAGTGGAAGTTCCGTATCACCAAATACGCCGACGAACTGCTGGACAAGCTGGACGAGATCGACTGGCCCGAACGGGTCAAGGTGATGCAGGCCAACTGGATCGGACGCAGCACGGGCGCGCAGGTGGTCTTCCGCACGGAGAACGGCGATCCCCTGGAGATCTTCACCACCCGGCCCGACACCCTGTGGGGAGCCACCTTCATGGTCCTGGCCCCGGAGCATCCCCTGGTGGAGAGTGTGACCACGGACGCCCAGCGTGACGCCGTGGCCGCTTATCAGGATCAAGCTGACCGCATGGACGAGATCAGCCGCACGGCCAAGGACAAGGAGAAGACCGGCGTCTTCACTGGCGGCTACGCGATCAATCCGGTCAACGAGGAACACATCCCCATCTGGGTGGCGGACTATGTGATGATGGGCTACGGAACCGGGGCCATCATGGCCGTGCCCGCCCACGACGAGCGGGACTTCGCCTTCGCCACCAAATATGGCCTGGAGATCCGCCGGGTGATCAGCGGGCCGGACGGGGCCACGGGGGAGATGGCCGAGGCCTATGCCTCCAAGAGCGAGGGGGAACTGGTCAACAGCGGTGCGTTTACGGGGGTGCCTGTGGATGGTGCTGTGGACAAGGTGGTGGCTTGGCTGGAAGAGATGGACAAGGGCGAAGGCTCGGTCAACTATCGCATGAGGGACTGGCTGATCAGCCGTCAACGCATGTGGGGCACGCCGATTCCCATGATCCACTGCCCCGACTGTGGCATCGTGCCCGTGCCCTTTAGCGAACTGCCCGTGATCCTGCCCGACGATGCCCAATTCAAGCCGACCGGGGAGAGTCCGCTGAAGTATCACGCCGGCTTCCGCTATGTCAAATGCCCGAAATGTGGCGGCGACGCCGAGCGGGACACGGACACCATGGACACCTTCATGGATTCAAGTTGGTATCAATACGCCTACATCACCCCCAACTTCAAGGCCGGGGTGCCCCTGACCGAGGACGAAATGCCCTGGGACAAGACCGCCGGGGACTATTGGCTGCCCGTGGATCAGTACACCGGGGGCATCGAACACGCCACCATGCATTTGCTGTACACCCGCTTCTTCACCAAGGCCCTGCGGGACATGGGCGTGGTGGACTTTGATGAACCCATGCTGCGCCTGTTCAACCAGGGCATGATCCTGGGACCGGACGGGGAGAAGATGTCCAAGAGCCGGGGCAATGTGGTCAACCCGGACGAATATGTGGCCGGCTACGGCGCAGACACCGTGCGGGGCTATCTGATGTTCATCGGCCCGTGGGACCAGGGCGGGCCGTGGGATCCCAGCGCCATCGAAGGGGTCAGCCGCTTCTTGAACCGGGTGTGGGCCGTGATGGTGGACGAGGCCAAGCCGGAGAATCTGGCCGCTCAGCCCAGCGCCGACGAGGTGCGGACCCTGGAACGCAAGCTGCACCAGACCATCCTGAAAGTGACCGACGACGTGGAGGCCTTCCGCTTCAATACGGCCATCTCTGCCATGATGGAGCTGAACAACCTGCTGGTGAAGAGCCGGGACAGCGCCCTGATCGGCTCCCCCATCTGGGAGGAGAGCCTGGACAGCCTGTGTCTGCTGCTGGCCCCCATCTTCCCCCACATCAGCGAAGAGTTATGGCAGCGGCGGGGACACGAGGGCAGTGTGCATCTGCAATCCTGGCCCGTGGGCGATGCGGAAAAGGCCAAGGAGGACGAGGTGGAGATCGCCGTCCAGGTCAACGGCAAAATCCGGGGCAAGCTGACTGCCGCGCCGGAGACCCGCAAAGAGGAATTGGAGCGTCAGGCCTTGGGCTTGGCCGACATCCAACCCTGGATGGACGGCAAGAGTGTGCGCAAGGTGATCGTGGTGCCGGGACGATTGGTCAATATCGTGGTTGGGTAGGGGTTTTGGTGGGGCGGGCGGCGTGGAATTGCGTCGTCCGTCCCGATTGATGGAGAATGGAGGATGCAATGCGAGCGTATTACGTCATGATCGAGCGGGATGAAGATGGTTATTTGGTGGGCGAAGTCCCCTCTCTGCGCGGTTGTTATTCTCAGGGCAAAACTATAGATGAACTCATGATCAACATGCGAGATGTGATCACGCTTTGCCTGAAAGACAACGAGGATGGGGAGTTCCAAATGGAGTTTGTCGGTGTTCAACGGGTAGTCGTGTGATATGCCAAGGCTACCCTCACTCACCTCTGCCAAAGTGGTCAAAGCGTTAGAACGCGCTGGGTTTTACCAAGTGCGCCAAACCGGGAGCCATGCTCGTTTTCGTCATGATGATGGGCGGGTTGTGACGGTCCCGATCCATGCCAATCAAGATATTGGCCGGGGCTTGCTGCGCAAAATTTTGCGAGATGCCGAGTTGGACCGCGATGAGTTTCTTGCATTATTCGACTAAATCAGGAGTATCCCAATGGCCGAAAATTGTATCTTCTGTAAAATCATCGCCGGTGAGATCCCGTCCCAGACTGTGTATCAGGATGAACTGGTGACCGCCTTCCGGGACATTGCGCCGATCGCGCCCACGCATATCCTGATCGTGCCCAACCAGCATATTGTCAGCCTGGCCGGGATGAGCGAAGCCCAGGCCGGGGTGTTGGGCCGCATGGTGAAGGTGGCAAATGATCTTGCCGCGTCCGAAGGTGTTGACGAGAGCGGGTATCGCTTTATCACAAACGTGGGGCCGGATTCAGGCCAGGCGGTCTTTCATCTGCATTTTCATCTGCTGGGCGGGCGTCCTCTGGGCGGCATGGTGCGTCGAGCGAGCTAGACCCGGCGAGAAAACAGATGCAGAGGTCGAGAAGTAATTAATCCAAGAGGGAAAAATATTTTTTGTAAGATTGGCCCTTGATTTTTTGTGAAAATGCGCACACAATGGGAGACAAGAAGTCTTTGCAGGTTGGTTCGAGAGGAGTTCTTCCCATGATCCATAAATCGTCGTCTTCGCAGTCCGGGCATGTGCGTGTTACCTTTGAACTTCCAGCCTGTGTATGGGCGGATAAGGTCTTTCTGGTGGGCGATTTTAACGAGTGGAACGAAACGGCCACCCCTTTTCGGCAAGATCGCAACGGTGTTTGGCGGGCCACGGTTGATCTGCCGGCGGACAAAGAATTCCAGTTCCGCTATTTGGTGGACGGCAATTGGCGCACAGATAATCATGCGGACAGCCTGGTGGAGAATCTTTACCACAGCACCAACAGCGTGATCAAGACAACCTTTGGCTTCCCGGCGGACCCAGACGGGGACAAGCCCAGCATGGTCCACGATATCTATCGTGAGGCGGTCACAGAGTCTTTTCACCGACAACTGCCCCCCAATCGACGGGCGGCATAAAGTTCCCCCCCAAGCAGAGACCCAACGGGCCAGGAAAATGACTTTCCTGGCCCGTTTTCGTGGATCGATCAGGAGTATTTTATGGCAAAACTCAAGACCCGATATGTGTGCAGCACCTGTGGGGCCACACATCTTAAATGGATGGGAAAGTGTCCGGCCTGTGATGAATGGGACACCCTGGAAGAGGAAGTGGTGGACATTGCACCGGCCAACCGTTCACCCATGCCCGTGCTGGGCAGCGGCTCCCGGCCCATTGCTCTGCCCGATATCCCTGCCGCGGGGACCGAGCGCTTGCCCCTCTCTAATCAGGAGTTGAGCCGGGTATTGGGGGGCGGGATTGTGCCGGGGGCCGGGGTGCTGGTGGGCGGCGACCCTGGCATCGGCAAGAGTACCCTGCTTTTGCAGATGACCGCGGAGATCGCCCGCACGGTGGGGCCGGCCCTCTATGTCAGCGCCGAAGAGAGCGCCCATCAGATCAAACGGCGGGCCGCCCGGCTGGATATCCACGAACCCCGCCTCTTCGTCCTCTCCGAAACCGGGCTGGAGCGCATCATGGCCCACGCGGAGGCGATGAAGCCCAGCCTGATCGTTGTGGACTCCATCCAGGCCATCTACAGCGAGAGCAGCAGCAGCGCGGCCGGTTCGGTCTCCCAGGTGCGGGACTGCGCGGCCATGCTCCTGCGTCTGGCCAAAATTCAGAACGTGCCGCTCTTTCTGATCGGCCATGTGACCAAAGAGGGGTCCATCGCCGGACCTCGGGTGCTGGAACACATGGTGGATGCGGTGTTGCAGTTGGAGGGCGAGCGCTTTCACGCCTATCGGCTGTTGCGCTCCATCAAGAATCGCTATGGCAGCACCAACGAGGTGGGGGTCTTTGAGATGGGGGAGCAGGGGATGATCGAGGTCAAGAATCCGTCCGAGCTTTTCCTGGCCGAGCGGCTGCCCAACGCATCGGGCAGCGCCATCGCCGTGACTATGGAGGGAACCCGGCCTTTGTTGGTGGAGGTGCAGGGGTTGAGCAGCCACAGCGCCTTCAGCCAGCCCCGGCGCACGGCCAATGGCATCGATTTGAACCGGTTGCTCCTGCTCACTGCGGTCTTGAGCAAACGGGTGGGGATGAATCTGAGCGACCACGACATCTTTGTGAATGTGGTGGGCGGGCTGAAGATCGGCGAACCCTCCGCCGACTTGGCCGTGGCCGCGGCCATCGTCAGCAGCTATCGCAACCAACCCGTGGCCGCGGACCTGGCCCTGGTGGGCGAGATCGGCCTGAGCGGGGAGCTGCGCAGCGTGGGGCAAATCTCCCGACGGCTGAGCGAGGCGGCCAAGCTGGGCTTTAGCCGGGCCATCGTCCCCCGCAGCGCCCTGCGCCGCAAAGGCTCCGACAGCCTGCCCGAAGGCATCCAAGCCATCGGCATGCGCACGGTCAACGAGGCGTTGGATGCGGCATTGCTCGCCAAGTAGAGGAGATTTGCCACAAAGAGCACAGAGAACACAAAGAACCCTTCTTTTTCTTTGTGTTCTCTGTGCTCTTTGTGGCAAATTTTAGTTCTGAATCTGTGCCACCAACGCATTCATGCGCTTGCGGTTGGCCTCCATGTCCCCATAGCCCATGCGGGAGGCGGAGCGGAAGTCGATCACCCCGTCGTCCGTGTTGATGCTAAACTCCACATCGTCCACATAGCGAAAGAGGGCGGTGCGGAACTCGGCGTGGATATAGGTCGGGGCGGCCACGATCACCTTGGTGCGGGGCATGGACTCGATGGCGGCCAGGATGGTGGACTTGGCGTCCGCAAGGCTGCCGGTGAAGGGGATCGGCTCCATGCGATGATAGCTGTCGTCCAGATCCGCCTGGGTGGAGACGCAGTTGGGCGAGTCGGGGCAGGGGGCCAGCTTGCCGTCCGCCACGCCCCCGGCCTTGGACTCGGCTCCCCAGCAGCCGGTCAGTCCAAAACTCATGGCGATCAGGGCGGTGCCGATCAGAAAAGTTCGTTTACGCATTGGGGTGATTCCTTTGCTGTGATATCCGGTTGAATTTGTTTTGAAAAAGGACTGTACCGTTTTCAAAAACAGATGTCTGTGAACTGGTTTCCGATTGAGACGGCTTCCCATTGCTTTTGACCAAGTCCACGCCCCCGGTTATGATAGATCCCATACCATCGTCCAAACCCCAACAATTCTCAATTCTCAATTCTCAATTCTCAATTCTCAATTCTCATTGACTATGCACTTCACTGTCGATCTCCACCCCATCGAATATCGCCGGGCCATGCTTTGGCACCAATTTGCCAGCACGCCCGCCAGACGCATCAACGATCTGGTCGGCTGGGCTATCTTGGTGTTGACCCCGGTTTTCATCATCGCCTTCGCCCTGAAAGCCCCAGAGGCGTTGAGCATCTGGTTTTGGATCATGGCAACCATCGCCTTTGCCTATGCGGCCTACAGCACTTTGCTGATCCGGCGGCAGATCTATCAAAAAGCCGCCACCCTGTCCACAGAGCGGCCCGCCTTGGTCAATGCCACCTATCGGCTGGACGGCAAAGCCCTGCATCTGACCAGCGGCGATCAGGATTTTGAGCTGACCTGGGCTGAACTCGACCATTTCAAAGAGTTGGCGGACCTCTTTCTGATCTTCTTCTCCGCCGAAGAACTGATGGTCATCCCCAAAAGGTGCTTGCCCGATGTGGCCGTCTTCCGCGAATTCGTGACGCTGCGCGTCGGTGGATAGCCCATTATGACCTCCTTGCCCCGCCCTACAACCGAGACCGATCCCGCGCCGCCCTGGCGGTTTATCCCCCTGGCTCAGTTTGAAAAGGAGCGCCCCCAGGAACCGACCCAAGAGGCCGTGCGCTATGGTCTGCGAGCGCTGTGGAACCGGCTGCCCGGTCGATCTGCGACAGCAGAACAGGAGATCCCCGAGGAGGCCCGCTCCCTCACATCCGCCCCCATGACCGTGATGGACATGGCCGCGCCGTCACCCGGATGGGGCCGGATGGGCGGGCCGGGGCTGGATGAGGCCTTGGGCGGCTGGCTGGAAGGGGAGCGTGCCGGATCTCTGGCCATTGTGAGCGGACCGACCGTTGGCATCACTGAGATGGTGCAGGCTTGGGCTGGAGATCAGGGCCTTCAGATCCTGACACCGCCTGCCCCGGACGGGCTTCTGGCCGGGCGGGATTGGTTGGACGGGGTTTTGGACGCCGCCCAAGCGGGCCAACGGCTGATTTTGCCCGGCCTGGAACGCTGTTTTCTGCGCCACCCGGAAGGGCTGGATCTGGTGCGCTGTCTGTTGGATGAGATTTGGCAGGGCAAGATCTCCTGTTTATTGACCTGCGACAGTTGGGCCTGGGCCTATTTGGACCGAGTGGTGCAGATAGAATCCATCTTGCCCGCGCCCCTCACCCTGGCCCCCTTTGATGCCACGGCCCTGGACCGCTGGTTTCGACAGTTGGCCCAACGCTACGAACCCCGCTCCCTCACCTTCCGCCAGGCCAGTGATGGTCACCCGGTCCTGACTGCCCAGAAAGCCACCCTGTCCGACCCAGGCGTGCAAAGCGACCAAACCTTTTTAACCCAATTGGCCGCCCGTAGCCGGGGCAACCCAGGCGTGGCCCGGGCCATCTGGCGGGAAAGCCTTCAGGTCAACAGCACCGAGGAGGTGGAGATCAAAGCCCAAGAGGAGGCCGCCGGGGATCGGGGCTATACCATGTGGGTGACCCCCTGGCCCAAGCTGGCTTTGCCCGAAGTGTCCGCCAGCACCGGTCGGGCCGAGGCTTTTGTGCTGCATGCCCTGCTCCTGCACAACGGACTGCCCACCTCGCTGCTCTTCGATCTGTTGCCAATAGGTCGGGCTGAAGTCGTTCAGATCCTGCACCGCCTGCGCACGGCGCGGCTGGTGGCCGATGAGGGCAATCGATGGCAGGTCACGCCCCTGGGCTATCCGGCTGTGCGGTCATATTTGGCACGAGAAGGGTTCTTGACCGATGGTCTCTAAAATGGGGTTGGTGAAACAGAGCGTACTCACCTTGGGCCTCTGGCTTGCCCTGAGCGCGGGGAAAAGTGGTGCCGTGATGGCCGATGCAGGGGACGAGACGGCCACGGGGATTCTGAAGGATATCGGCAAGATTGCTGAACAATTGCCGCTAATTCTGCTGATCATCCTGGCGGCATGGGTAACCATCGCTTTGGTACAACGCTTTTTGCCCCAGTTGGCAGACAGCGTGCCCAGCCGATTTCGGCTGTATATCCTGCCCTGGGTGCCGATATTGCGCATGGCAATTCTGGTTCTTGCCGTTGTTCTCATCCTGCCCAAGCTGGTCACCCTCTCGGCGGATAACATCTTCGCCGTGCTGGGGGCAACCGGGCTGGCGGTCGGTTTTGCCTTCAAGGATTATGTCAGCAGCCTGATCGCCGGCATCGTCGCCATTGGCGAACGGCCCTATAGCGTGGGCGATTGGGTGCAGATCGGCGGCGACTACGGCCTGGTGGAGAGCATGGACATGCGCGCCCTGCGCATAGTCACACCGGATGACACCACCATCACCATTCCCCACAGCCGTATTTGGACCGACAACATCGCCAACGCCAACAGCGGCAAGCAGGATCACCAATGTGTGGCCAATTTCTACGTGGAGCCCAACCACGACCCAGCCGCCGTGCGCCGCAAGCTGTGGGAAGTGGGCATGACCAGCCCCTTCACCAACCTGTCCGACAGCCCCGCCCGCCGAGAGGTGGTTGTGATCGTCCTGGAAGAGCCGTGGGCCACCCATTACCGGCTCAAAGCCTACCCCATCGACGGTCGGGACGAGTTCATATATATCAGCGACCTCACCGTGCGGGGCAAAGCCGCCCTGGCCCGCCTGGGCGTCCGTTCCGTCAGCGCGCCCGCCGTGCCGTGATCGGGGGTTGGGGATTGGGGATTGGGGATTGGGGATTGGGTTGTATCCACACAGCCCAATCCCTAATCCCTAATCCCCAATCCCCAATCCCTAACCCCAACCCAGGAGAAATCCATGCCCATCACGCCCATCACCATCCATTCCATCCACACCGGCCAGCCCCGCACCATCAACGATGAGGGCGGGCGTTGGCAATCGTCCATTTTCCGGGAACTGATCGAGGGGCCGATCCTGTTGACCGAGGGAGGGCTGGTGGGGGACAAAGTGACCGATACCCGCCACCACGGCTCGGCGGATCAGGCGGTCTGTTGTCATTCTATGGACCATTACCGTCACTGGCAGGAAGTCTACGGCGCGGATCTGGGGGCCGGGGGCGTGGGGGAAAATTGGACCCTGCTCAACGCCAACGAGGAAACCATCTGCATCGGGGACATTTTTGATGTGGGGAGCGCACGGGTGCAGGTAACATCGCCCCGGGTGCCGTGCAACACGCAACAGCGCAAGGTGAAGCTGCCC
Organism: Caldilineaceae bacterium; assembly: GCA_018003515.1. Taxonomy (GTDB): domain Bacteria; phylum Chloroflexota; class Anaerolineae; order Caldilineales; family Caldilineaceae; genus JAGNDO01. The sequence goes on along the minus strand of JAGNDO010000013.1, from coordinate 23,611 downwards.
AACTGGGTCAACGCCACCATCGCCGCCCTGCGCACAGGCTTCTATCTGCGGGTGCTGACGCCGGGCATGGTCCAGGCCGGGGATACATTGGCCCTGGTCGAACGTATCCACCCCGACGCCACCCTCTGGGCCGTCAACGACTGCCGCTATCACCACTTCGACCCAGCCTTCGCCGCCCGCCTGGCCGCCCTGCCCGAACTCATGGGCAGTTGGCAAAAACACTTCCGCAATCGGATGTAAAAATAGGCCACGGATTGAACGGATTGAACGGATTTCCACGGATTTTTCAAAAGAAGGAGATCCGTTTTTATCCGTCCGATCCGTGGCCTATTTTTGACTCTCCCGCACAGCCGCCTCGGCCAGGATCTGGTTGGAGGCGATGAGGGGGACGGGCAGGTCGCCATCATGCACGGCCAGGGGGATCTCCGTGCAGCCCAGGATCAGGGCCTGGGCACCCCGGTCCATCAGCGCCGCGCCCACGCCCAAAAGCAGATCTTTGGCCAGCCCGGTCTCAAAACCCGCTTTCACCCCTTGCTCCCCGTAGATGGCCTCCATCATTTGCGCCACTTCGTGGGCAGTCGGCTCAACCGGCGTCAACCCCGCCGCGCGCAGGGCCTCTTGATACAATCCCACGGCAATCGTGCCGCTGGTAGCCAGGATCCCCACCCGCGCCACGGATGGATGCTCCCGGCGGATGGCCTGGACCGTCTCGGTGATCATGTTCAGCATGGGAATCTCCACCCCCGCCTGAAGCTGCGCCCAATAGTGGTGGGCCGTGTTGCACGGGATGGCGATCAGCTCCGCGCCCATGCGGGCCAGCAGATCCAACCCGGCCATCATGCGGGGCAAGGGGTCCGCGCCACCGTGCAAGATGGCCTGGGAGCGGTCGGGGATGGCCGTGTCGTTGAAGATCAGGATGGGGATGTGTTCTTGGTCCGACCGGGCGGGGGTGGCCCGCACAATGCGGTTGAACAGATCCACTGTGGCGGCCGGCCCCATGCCGCCCAAAATGCCGATGGTACGTTTTGTCATGTTGGGCCTCTTTTGAGGGGCGAATGGCGAATGGCGAATGGCGAATGGCGAATGGCGAATGGCGAATGGAGAGACACGCATACGTGCCACGTAACTCGTATCTCGCTATTCGCCATTTGCCATTCGCCATTCAATTATGCCCATCATCCCACCAATCTGCAACCTTTGGGCTGGGGGAACGTATTGCCTTTCATTGGAACAGCCCCACACGGCCTCTTGGACGACTGGGGGAAATAGATTGCCCGGACTTCGGCGGTGTGCTACAATTCATCTGTTCCATCGCTTATCAATTCTTAAGGCGCTGTCCTTGAGATCGATCTAAAACTCGCAGACTAGAGGAGACAAACATGGATATTGGTCGAGCGTTAACCTTTTACACGGAAGATCCCCGCTGGAAAGAAAAGTTGGGCATTGGCATCGGCATGCTCCTGGTCAGCACCTTGCTCAGTTTTGTGCTGGTGGGTATAGTCGGCTTTATTATTTTGATGGGCTACAGCGTGCGCCTGCTGCAAAACGTGCGGGACGGCAAAACCCATCCCCTGCCCGAATGGGACCAGTGGGGCGAAGACCTGGGCCGGGGCTTCAAGCTCTTTGTGGTGACGTTTATCTGGGCCATACCGATCTTTTTCGTCATGATCCCCACCATGATCGGTGCGGCCATGACCGATGGCGGCGGCGGTGGCAACGACGGGGTGGTCTTTATCGGCGTGCTGTTGATCACCTGCGGTACCTGTCTTTCCATCATCTATGGCTTGCTGTATGCCTACCTGACCCCCGGCATTACCGTGCTTTTTGCGGAAGATGAGAAGATCAGCAGCGGTCTGCGGGTGAAAGAGATCTGGCAGTGGAGCCGAGAGCGGGTCGGCGAGGTGTTGATTGTGCTGCTGCTGACCCTTGCTGTCGGTGTGGCCATGTCGATTATCGCTCCTTTTGGTGTCCTGCTCTGTGGCATAGGTCTGTTGGTGACCTTGCCCGCTTCGATGTTGCTGACCTATCTGATCCAGTACCATCTCTTTGGTCAACTGGCCCGCAGTGGCAAGGCCCTGGTCCCCGCCGCCGCCCCGGTTGCCCCGGTTGCCCCAGTTGCCCCGGTCGATCCCTTCAGCGGGGATGTGTGGAGCGAAGAGGTCGAGGATGTGGTGAAGGACCAAGAGCCGACCGACGTACTCTAACCGTTCCGGCTTGGGTTGATCCCAGCCGAATCTAAAAACACAAAAGCTCCCCGGACAGGTTCCTGTCCGGGGAGCTTTTGTGTTTTGACGAGAGGAGTTCGCACCCCCTGGTGCGAACGGGTTGACCCGGCGGGTGGGGAATAAGCGGCTCCGTTGGTATGGCCGTTCGCACCAGGGGGTGCGAACGCCTCGGCGCGTAAAGGGGGCTTTGTGATTTTTGGCACAAATACGGATTCAGGAAAATATTGCTGAATTTGTGCGGAATTGTGAAAAACCTATTGACTTTGGTGCTGTTTGTGTGGTAGGATGGCTACATTCGTGCGCAGGTCGGAAATTTCCGGGATTTTTAGTCCATAGATAGCCACCATGACCATTAAAAAAAATGTCCCCCCTATTCCGTTGGACGATGCAGATCGGGCCATCCTCAAGCTGTTGAAGGATGATGGCCGGGTGCCTTTTTCGCGCGTGGCCGAACAGTTGGGGGTCTCGGCGGGCATGGTCCGCCAGCGCACCCAGCGCTTGACCGACAATGGGGTGCTGCAATTTGTGGCCGTCACCAACCCGCTCAAGATCGGCTATCACACCATGGCCCTGATCGGGGTCAAGGCCGACGGCCAGCGGCTCAAGGAGATCGCCCGCCAGATTGCCGCTTTTGACGAGGTGATCTATCTGGTGATCACCTCCTCCACCTATGATCTGTTGGTGGAAGTGACCTGTTACGACAATACGCATTTGCTGGAATTCTTGACCGAAAAGTTGAATAGCGTGGAAGGGGTGCGGGACACTGAGGCCTTTATCTACCTGGACATTGTCAAGGAAATCTATACCTGGGAATCCCCGGAAATCCCCGCCATCATCAAGCCGGCGGGCGAGGCCGAGTTCGTTGACACGTGACTGACGACCCGGCGACCGGCCGGTTGTCGCCCCCACTCCCCCAACCAAGCTTCTAACTCTTCGCTTTTTTCCAACCAAATCTTCGATAACTCGGCCTTTCAATTCAGGGCGGAGTTTGTTTACGCGTCGCGTCCATTTTGGTCCGTTCCCAGTACCCCAGCCCAAGGGAGGTGATAGTTGTCGGCCTCTGCCGACCCAAGTCAAGAGCGTATTGATGTCGATTCGACACCGCACAAATCCCGCTCAATTTTGTTGTTCCTTTTCAGGAGAAAGTATTTATGATTCGCGACACGAGTAATCGAACCAACAGCCAAGCCTACATGCAGCGCGCCCTCAAGGTGATCCCCTATGGCGTCAATTCCAACTTCCGCTATTGGGGCGAGGAGGACAGCGTGGTGGTGCAGCGCGCCTCCGGCTCCCACATTTGGGATGTGGATGGCAACCGCTACGTCGACTACCGCCTGGGCTTTGGCCCGGTCATTTTGGGCCATGCCTACCCGGAAGTGACCCGCCAGGTGGCCGAGGCCATCCAGGACGGCACGGTCTTTGCCCTCTCCAACACCTGGGAGGTGGGGGTGGCCGAGCGCATCTGCCGCATGACCGGCATGGACAAGGTGCGGCTGTCCAACACGGGCACCGAGGCCACCATGCACGCCCTGCGCATTGCCCGGGGCTATACGGGCCGAGATTTGTTCATCAAATTTGAGGGCCAATATCACGGCATGCACGACTATGTACTCTTCAACACGGCTGGCACCTCCCTGACCATGATGGGTACCCGGCAGCATCCCCGCAAGGCCCGATCCAGCGCCGGTATCCCCAGCGGCATGGAAGATTATGTGATCATGCTGCCCTTCAACGATCTCGATAAGTTGGAAGAGGCCCTGGAAGAGCATGGGGAGAATGTCGCCGCCATTATGGTCGAGCCTCTCTTGGGCAATGCGGCCGGGATTCTGCCCCAGTTGGATTGGCTCCGGGCCATGCGCGAGTTGTGTGACGAGTATGGCATTGTGTTGATCTTTGACGAAGTCAAGACGGGCTTCCGGGTGGCAAAGGGTGGCGCCCAGGAATATTTCGGCGTGAGGGCGGATCTGGCCGCCTATGCCAAGGCCCTGGGCAACGGCTTCCCCATCGCCGCCGTGGCCGGGACAGACAAGGTGATGTCCGTGGTCAAGCCGGGGATGGTGCTGCATGGCGGCACGTACGTGGGCAATGTCACCGCCGTGGCCGCGGCGGAAGCCACCCTGCGCATCATGGAGGAAGAGCCGGTCTTCGAGACCATCAACCAGCGGGGCCGGGAGTTGATGGATGGCTTTGACGAGATCCTGGAACGCTACGGCGTCCCCCATGTGGTGACGGGCATCCCCTCCATCTTCAGTATGATGCTGGGCCGGGACACCATGCCCCAGGACATCCGGGAATTCTTGACCTCGGACACCAAGACCTACAACCGCATCGCCTGGTTCATGATCCAGCACGGCATCATGCCCGACACGGATGGTCGGGAGCCTTGGTTCATGTCCTACAGCCACACCAAACAAGACATCGCCGAGACCCTCACGGTCTTCGAGGATGGCGTTAAGGAGATCACCGGTCACAGAGCCAAGGTGTCCGTGCCCGCGATGGCAATGGCGGCGTAGATTTTTTTGAGATTGGGAGATTGGGAGATTGTGTCGTGTCCAATCTCTCAATCTCTCAATCTCCCAATCTCCCAATCATCCCAACCTCTCACCTGTTCAACCGCAAACAATCAAGGAAATCCCATGAAAATCACCCTACTGGGCGGCGGCGGCATTATTGGCCGGGTGATCGCCCGAGATCTGGTTGAAAATCCCCGGGTCACGCAAGTGGTCTTGGCGGATCTGGATGTGGCCGCGGCCCAGGCTGTGGCCGATGGGCTGGGCTCGGCCAAGGTCACGGTGGAGCGCACGGATGTCACCGACACCGCCGCCCTGACCGCCCAATTGGCCGACAGCGGCTGCGTGATCAACGCGGTCCAATACTACTTCAACCTGGCCGTCATGGAAGCGGCCCTGGCCAGCGCCACCCACTACGTGGACCTGGGCGGCCTCTTCCACACCACCCGCAAACAGCTTGAGTTGCACGAGCGTTTCCAAGCCGCTGGCCTCACGGCCATCTTGGGGCTGGGATCTTGCCCCGGCATTGCCAACGTGCAGGCCGCGGCCCTGGCCGACCGCTTGGAAACCATGGAGACCCTGCACATCTACAACGGGGCCACCAAGGACCGCACGGGGGACAAGCTCAACTGGGCCTACAGCATCAACACCATTCTGGACGAGATCAGCGAGCCGCCCATGATCTTTGAGGGCGGCGAGTTCAAGGCCGTGGCCCCGGTCAGCGGCGAGGAGATGTTCCTCTTCAAGTCGCCCATCGGCTGGGAGAAGACCCACCTGAGTCTGCACAGCGAGGTGGCGACCCTGCCTTTGGTCTTTGGCGACAAGGGGCTGAAATCCTGCTTCTTCAAGATCAGCTTCTTTGGTTATTCCGAACCGGCCCTGCGCAAGCTGCAATTCCTGGCCGAGCTGGGCCTGGCCAGCCGAGAGCCCATCACCCTGCGGGACGGGCGACAGGTGGCCCCCCGTGAGGTGGTGCTGCCCGTGTTGGACCGCTATGTCAAGGAAAACCCCGTGGCCCCGGACCTGGAAAATCCCGGCTTCAAGGACATCGCCACGGTGGCCGACGGCACGATTGACGGGCGGCCCGTGCAACTGCGCATCGACACCACCGCCGCCCGCAAGCCCGAATGGGGCGTCAGCGGCAGCACGTTGCTCGTAGCCTCCCCGCCCGCCATCCTGGCCGTCTGGCTGGCTGCGGGTGAAGTCGAAAAGACCGGCGTCCTCCCCCCAGAGGTGGCCGTGGACTACAAACGTTTCTTCGCTGAACTGGCCGAGCGGGGCGCAGCCACGGAGATCACGACGACGGAGATGCTCTAACTCGTTCCCACCCCTCGTTCCCACGCTCCGCGTGGGAATGCCGGGGGACGCTCCGGCGTCCCTGGGCGCAGAGCGCCCGTTTACGCTCCCACGCGGAGCGTGGGAGCGAGAAATACGCACAAAAAAGTAGGGGCACGATATATCGTGCCCCTACTTTTTTGTGCCTTCGATCTGCGAGTTTCAGCCAGCGTTCGCCTCAAACACAACCCGCCCGTCGCACACGGTGAGGACGGGGCGGACTTCGTGGATGGTCTCCGCGGGGGCGGTGAAGAGATCGTCGGAGAGCAGAACCAGATCCGCCAAGTAACCCATGCGGATGATACCCTTTTCGTGTTCTTGGAATTCGGTGTAGGCGGCGTCTTTGGTGTAGCCGGCGAGGGTCTCGGCCAGGGTTTGGGATTCGTCGGGCTGGCCGGGGAGCCAGGGGCGGCGGTTGAGGGCGGCGTGGATGCCCAGCATGGGGTCCTCGCTGACCACGGGCCAGTCGCTGCCGAAGGCCAGGGTAGCGCCAGCGTCCCGCAGGGTGCGCCAGGGGAAGCTGCGGCCCCAACTGTCCTGGGTCAAACGGTTGGGCCACACATCCGTGTCGTCCACTTCAAGGGGGGAATGCAGGGGCTGCATGGAGGCGATTACCCCCAATTCTGCAAAGCGGGGCAGGTCGTCCGGGTGCAGAAGTTCGATATGCTCCACCCGGTGACGGCTGTCCCGCACGCCGTTGATTTCCTGGGCCAGGGCGAAGCCGTCCAGGGTGCGGCGCACGGCCCCATCCCCCACGGCGTGGACCGTGACCTGGAGGCCCAGTCGGTCCGCTTCCAGGGCGATGCGGTTGAAGTGCTCCGCCGAGAAGTTGGCGCTGCCCTTGTTCCCCGGCATACCGGCGTAGTCGTCCACCAAGAGGGCGGTGTAGGATTCCACCACGCCGTCCATGAACAGTTTGATGCAACTGCTGCGTACATAGTTGCTCTGATAGCGGCTGCGCCAGTCCACGGCTTCGGCCAGGGCCTCGATGGGCGTTTCTGGCGTGACGCTGTAGGGCACGTAGACCCGCAGGGTCATCTCGCCCATGTCTTCCATGGCGGCGTAGAGCTGGATCTGCTCTTCGTCGCCGTCCATGTTGTGGACGCTGGTGACGCCCAAACTGGCGGCTTCGGCCATGCCTTTGTGGAGGGCGGCCCGTTTGTCCGCGGTGGTGGGTATGGGGAGCAGATCCCGGATGCCCTTGAAAGCCGGAGGTTCCCGGAGTTCGCCCGTGGCCAGCCCGGTCTCCGGGTCCATGACGATCTCGCTGTTGGGGCCGGTTTCGCCGCCGTGGAGCAGATTGCCTCGGCGCAGGGCCTCGGTGTTGCCCCAGGCGGTGTGGCCGTCAAAGGCGACGATGTAGAGGGGGCGATCCGGGACCAACTTGTCCAGAAAGTGGCGGTCCAGGGGCTTGCCGTCTGGTTGGACCGTGTAGAGAAAGCCCCGGCCCACCAGCCATTCCCGGTCGGGATGGGCGGCGGCAAAGGCCAGGATGTTCTCGGCCACGGCCTCGGGTGTGTAGGCCTGGCCCAGGCGAATGGCTGTCAGCCCCAGGGAACCCCAGAGCAGGTGATAGTGGCTGTCGATGATGCCGGGGATCAGGGTGCGCCCGGCCCCATCGATGACCCGGGTGTGGGGACCACGGAAGGCGTCCGCGCCCCCCCGGTCGCCCACAAAAATGATACGATTGGCGCGCACAGCTACAGCCTCGGCCCAAGGTTGTGCTTCATCCACCGTATAAACTTTGGCATTTGTGATCAGGAGTGTTGCGGGTTGGGTCATGGTGTCCTCGAATGGCGAATGGCGAATGGCGAATGGCGCAGTGTGTCACGCCATTCGCCATTCGCCATTTGTCTATTTGCTCATTTTCCAGTTTTGCACGTCCCAAGAGAGGCTGCCCCACATGTTGACGGTGTAGCCGCTCAGTTGGTCCGAGGCGCCGTAGCCTTCGGTGAACAGGTAGAGGTGGATACGGGGTAGCTCTGTGGCGATCAGCTTGCCCAGGTCACAGTAGGCGGCCTGACGGGTGGGCACGTCCACGGTGTTGCCGGCGGCTTCGATAGCCGCATCCGCCTCGGCGTTCATCCAGCGGGAGCTGTTGGCCCCAGCCGGATTCTCCTCGGACGGATAGGCCGTGGAGAGGAAGGAACTGGCGATGGTGGCGTGGGGTTCCACATCCAGGCGGGAATCGTAGATCAGCATGTCGAAGTTGCCCACCTTGCGGGGGGAGCCATCGGCATAGGAGCCAAAGATGATGGAGAAGTCGTCGTTCTGGATGGTGAACTCGGCACCCACCACCTTCATCATTTCGACGATGGCCTCTTCCAGCTTTTGCAGCTCTTGGAAGTTCGTATAGCCTTCCATTTGCAGAGTCAATCGGGTGCCGTCCGGGGCATACATGGCCCCTTGGGCCACACGAATGCCGTCATCGCCCATCACCCAGCCGGCCTCGTCCAGCAGCTGGTTGGCCTTGGCCACGTCAAAGGTGTAGGCCCGGGGGATGTCACAGCGATACCAACCATAGGCAAAGGGGCTGGTGGAGGGAGAGACGCCACGGTTGATATCATTGATGATGGTGTCGTAGTCGATGGCGTGGGCGATGGCCTGACGCACCCGCAGATCACCCAGGATGGGGTGGGGCGGGGTGGGGCCGGGATCGTTGTCAAAGGGCTGGCTCAGGTTGAAGAACAAGGCCATGTTCCACGGGCCGGGGATCTCCTGCAAGGAGGCCATGCCTTCCGCCTGGGCGTCGTAGATGGCCTTTTCGGCACCGGGCCACAACTGAACCTGGCCTTCGCCTTGGATCATCATGGCCATCTGGGCGCTGGCATCGGGGACGACCTGGAAGATGACGCGATCCAGATAGGGCTGGCCGTCCAGGTAATAGTTGGGGTTGCGGTCCATGGTGATGCTGCTGCCCGATTCCCAGTTGCTGACCACGAAGGGGCCGGCGGTGACCGGGGCGCGGTTCCATTCCCAGTTCGACATGTCGGCCGGTTCACCCGTGGCATGTCGGGGCAAGATGCCAAAGGCAAACTGCATCAGATAGGCCTGGCTAACCTTGTTGTAATGTACAACTGCGGTTTGAGCATCCGGGGTGTCGATGGCGTCGATGGTTTCAAAGCCCAGGGCGAGGACGGCACCGCTGTCCGGGTTGGCGTTGGCTTCCCAGGTGAACTTGATGTCATCCGAGGTGAGGGGCGTGCCGTCGGACCACTTCAGGTCCGGGCGCAGCTTCCAGGTGATGGTGAGGAAGTCCTCGGAGACGCCGCCGTTGGCCAGGGTGGGCAGTTCCGCAGCCAGCACGGGCTGGAAGTCGCCGTTCTCGTCCACGGTGGTCAGCCCGGCGGTGGTGGCGTCCGCCACCTGGCGCACGATGGCGGCCACGGCCAGGTATTGGTTGAGGGTGGCCGGTTCCTCGGGGATGATCAACACGACCTGGCCGCCGCTATCGGATGCGGCCGGTGCGGCAGCGGGGGCGTCTGCGGTGGTGGCCCCGCCCGTGGGGGCGGGCGCCGCACAGCCAGCCAGTGCCAAAATCAGCACCAGTACGGCAATGATCAACGCACTCATTCTACGATTGGACATAGGTATTCCTCCTTGAGATATGAAAAACAATGGGCGCTACCGGATGGCGCGGGGATCGAAAGCGTCTCGAAGCCCGTCGCCGATATGGTTAACCGAAAGGGTAGTGATAAAGATCATGAGGCCGGGGAAGATCATCAGCCAGGGGGCGCGCAGGGCATAGACCTGGGCCGTGGAGAGCAGATTTCCCCAACTGGGCGTGGGGGGCTGGATGCCAAAGCCCAAATAACTCAACCCCGATTCGATGATGATGGCATAGGCCACAGAGAGGGTGGCTTGGACGATGATCAGCCCAAGGGTGCCGGGCAGTACATGGCGCAGCATGATCCGCCAATCGCCCACGCCCACTGAGCGGGCCGCCACCACATATTCCTGCTCCTTCAGGCTGAGAAATTCTCCCCGCACCAGGCGGGCCGGCCACATCCACGACAGAACCGCGATCACCAAAATCACGATCAGGGTGCTGTTGCGCAGGTTGAGACTGGGCATGTCCCGGAGCATGGTGCTGATCAGGATCAGCACGAAGAGGCTGGGCAGGCTCAAAAAGACATCGGTGATGCGCATGAGGATATTGTCCACCCAGCCGCCGAAATAGCCAGCCAGCGCGCCCACGCTCACCCCGGCCAAGAGGGAGAGGGCCGTGGCCGTCAGCCCCACCACCAAGGAGATGCGTCCGCCGTAGAGGACGCGGGTAAAGACATCCCGGCCCAGATCATCCGTGCCAAACCAGTGCTGGGCTGTGGGGGCCAGCAAGCCGTTTTTGGGCGATTGCTCCGTGGGCGTATAGGGGCTGAGGGGGGCCAGGGCCGCGCTCAGTATGATCAACAACAGAATGGACATGGAAACGATGGCCAGACGGTGGCGCAGAAAGCGGCGCACCACCAACCGGGAAAGGCTGGTGATCTGCTTTGTATCCCACTGCTCGGCGGCAGCCGCGGCGGCCTTGGCAGCGGCGACCACATCAAGAGTTGACTCACTCATAGCGCACTCGCGGATCGATGACACTGTACAGGAGATCGGCCACGATGTTGGCCATCACAATCACCCCGGCGTTGATCAGGATCACGCCCAGCAAGACCGGGTAATCCCGCCCCCGTGCCGCTTCCCAAAAAAGCCGCCCCATCCCCGGCCACGAGAAGATGGTCTCCACAAAGAGCGCACCGGCAAAGAGCGAGGGCAGATCCAGGGCGATCATGGTGATCAGGGGCATGATGGCGTTGCGCATGGCGTGACCATAGATCACCCGGCTCTCGGTCAGCCCCTTGGAGCGGGCTGTGCGCACATAGTCGGCGTGGAGTACCTCCAACATGCTGGCCCGAAAGAAGCGGGAATACCAGGCGGTCCAAGCCAAGCTCAACGTGATGACCGGCAAGATCATGTGCCAGATCAGATCCCCCAACACCTTCGGCCCGCCGATGGAATACATGCCCCCGGCCGGCAGCAACGGCTTCCCGGTGAAGGGGTTATCCAGGGTCACATAAAAGAGCAGGATACCCATCAACCCCAGCCAATAGATGGGCACGGACTGGCCGGCAAAGGTGAAGGTGGTGGCGATGTAATCAAAGAGGGAATATTGATAGCGGGCGCTAAAGGCCCCGATGGGGATGGCCACGATCAGGGTCAGCAGAAAGGCTACCCCCACCAACAGCAAAGTGTTGGGGATGCGCTCGCCGATCATGGTGGCGACGGACCGATTGCTTTTGATGGAGTTGCCCAAGTCCCCCTCCAGGACGATTTTGCCTACCCATTGGCCATATTGGATATAGAGAGGCTGGTCCAGCCCCAGGCGCGCCCGGATCTTTTCCACCTGCTCGGCGGTGATGTTGGGGTTGCGTTCGGCCTGGGCCAGGGGTCCGCCGGGCGCAATCCGCACCAGCAAAAAGAGCAGAATGCTGAGTACAATTAGCAGCGGGATCGCCTGTAGGACGCGTCGGATCGCGTATCGAGACATTTTAATAATTCTCGTAGAGAGGGGTTGGTTGGGTTGACTTGGTGGTTTGTGATGGCTGTTGCGGAATTACTGAGGGCTTATACATAATAACGCACGAAACGCTTGTCGTCAAACAAAAAACAGGCCACGGATTGAACGGATCGGACGGATCAAAGCGGATCTCTTTTGAAAAATCCGTTTTGATCCGTCTCATCCGTCCGATCCGTGGCCTGTTTTTACCCCCCAAATACCTGCGCCAACGCCCGCTCGAAGATACGCAGACCGGCCTCGATCTCCTCGGCGCTGACGGTCAGGGGCGGAATAAAGCGGATGGTTTCGTAGATGCTGGTGGTGAGGAGGAGCATGTCTTGGTCCAAGCAGGCCTTGCTGATTTTGCCCACCGTGCCATAGGCCACGTCGTCGGCGAACTCTACGCCCACCATCAGCCCCGCGCCCCGCACATCGGCGATGGGGAAGCGGCCTTGCAGCTCGGTCAGCCCGTCGGTGAGTTGTGCCCCCCGCTCCACGGCATTTTGCAGCAGCCCCTCGTCCCGGATCACGTTGATAGTTTCGACCGCAGCGGCGCAACTCACCGCGTTGCCGCCATAAGTGCCGCCGTGGCTGCCGGGGATCCACTTGTCCATGATCTCCCGGCGGGCGGCGATGGCGCTGAGGGGGAAGCCACTGGCCAGCCCTTTGGCCATGATCAGGATGTCCGGCGTCACCCCGAAATGCTCCACGGCGAAGAATTTGCCCGTGCGTCCAAAGCCACTCTGCACCTCGTCGGCGATCAACAGAATGCCATGCTCGTCGCAGATCTCCCGCAAGCCCTGCATAAAGCTGGCCGGGGGCAGCACATAGCCACCCTCGCCCAGCACCGGCTCCAACAGAATGGCCGCGGTCTCTTGGGGTGCGGTCTGCTGTTTGAGCAGCAGGCGCACCTGGTCCAGCGGATTGTTACAGCACTCCCCGTCGGGCAGATTGGCCGCCCGCTTGACCGGACAGCGGTGACAATAGGCATACGGGGCCACAAAGACCCCGGCCATCAGCGGCTGATAGCCCACCCGATAGATGGTCTTGCTGGTGGTCAAGCTCATGGCCCCGATGGTGCGCCCGTGGAAGCCGCCCTGGAAGACGATGATGTTGGTGCGCCCCGTGGCCTGGCGGGCCAGCTTGATGGACGCCTCCACCGCCTCCGCGCCGCTGTTGGAGAAGAAGAAGGTGTCCAGCCCCGCCGGCACCACCTCCCGCAGCTTCTCGGCCAACTTCAACGCCGGGGGATGAAACACAATGTTGATCTGGCCGTGGATCAGCTTGCCCACCTGTTCCTGGGCCGCCGCCACCACTCGAGGATGGCAATGTCCCGTGTTCGTCACCCCAATGCCGGAGGTGAAGTCGAGAACCTTGCGGCCATCGGTCGAATAGACATACGATCCGGACGCGTGGTCGATAACGAGGTTGGACATGTGCGTCCATACGGGGGACAAATGGCGAATGGCGAATGGCGAATGGCGGGACGCAGTCTCAGCGTTGCTTGTACTCATTTTTGTCTGTTCCTTTGTCGATTGATTTCTGTGATCAGCAGTGCGATGATTTCATCGTTCAACCCTATACGATGAGGATAGATTTCAGGGGCGAGTAAATGGCGAGAACGCAGATACCATCCCGCGGTCTCGCGACTTGAACCAAGAGCCACACCCAGATGATACGAATACTGTTTGCCGAACCCTCGTCCGTATCCTTCTTCAATATTGGCAGGAATCGATCCAGCACTACGAATCAACTGACGTCCGATTTCTTTACCACGATAATCTTTGCCCAGAACTTCACAATCACGCCAAACAAGATCGTAAAGCAGGCATGCTTTTTGATAAGCGACCAATTCCCACAGCTTGCTACCCTTCACCGAATCAGGAATCGACGCCAACCACTCCTCGTACCTCATGATTCTTCTCCAGGTCAGTTACACTGTCACAATCTTTTCGCCATTCGCCATTCGCCATTCGCCATTCGCCATTCGCCATTCGCCATTAGTACGGCAACCACCAACTTTTCGGCGTGTCGTCAAAATCCCAATGCACATGCTTGGTTTCCATGAAGGTCAACAACCCCTCCTCCCCCAACTCCCGCCCGCCGCCGGTGTATTTCATCCCACCAAACGGCCCGGCATAGTTGTCCGTCAGCGGGTCGTTGATCCAGATCGTCCCGGCCTTGACCTCTTCGTAGTAGCGCTTGATCAGCTTGGGGTCGTTGCTGCGCAGGGTGGACCCCAGGCCGTACGGGCTGTCGTTGACCAAGCGAATAGCCTCGTCAAAATCGTGGTATCCCATGATGGGAATGGTGGGGCCGAATGTCTCTTCAGCCATGATTTTCATGGTGTGATCCACATCGACCAGCACCGTGGGGCGGTAGAAATAGCCCTTGCCTTCGGGAACAACCCCGCCGGTGAGGACGCGCGCACCCTGGGACCGGGCTTGGTTGACCTGATCCATCACCTTCTGCCGATAGCGGGCCCCGATCATCGGTCCCATGTCCGTGTCCGCGTCCAGACCGTTGCCGACTTTCAGGCCTCGCACAAAATCGGTGATCCCAGCGGCGAAGGCGTTCCGGATGGCGTTGGGGACATAAACGCGCTCGGAGCTGGTGCAGACCTGCCCGGCGTTGATCAAGGCCGAATAGACCAAAGCCTCAATGGCGCTATCCATGTCCGCGTCCGGGGCCACCACAAAGGCGTCCTTGCCGCCCAGTTCCAAATGGGTGTGCTTCATCATGGGCGCGGCGATGGAGGCGATCTTTTGCCCCGTGGTCACGGAGCCGGTGAAGGCGATCACGGGCACGTCCCGGTGTTCAACCAGGGCCTGCCCGGCGTCCCCAAAGCCCGGCACCACGTTGACCACGCCGGGGGGCAGGTGATCACAGCACAACTCCACAAAGCGCAGGGTGGAGAGGGGCGTCATCTCGCTGGGCTTGATCACCACCGTGTTGCCCGCGGCCAGGGCCGGGGCCATCTTCCACGAAAGCAGGAGCAGGGGATAGTTCCACGGCACAATGCAGCCCACCACGCCAAACGGCTCCTTCAACACCATATTGAGCTGGCTGCGCTCCCCGCTGGGGATCACCTTGCCCCGCAGATTGCGGGCCATCTCGGCATAGTAGCGGAAGGTGGTGCCGGTCCACAGGATCTCCTCGGCATTCTCGTCCAGGGGCTTGCCCTCCTCCTGAGTGAGCAATGCCACCAATTCTTCCGTATGGGCCGCCACCTTGTCGAAGACCTCATGCAGCATGGAGGCCCGATCCCCCGCCGGGATCCAGCGCCATTCGTCAAAGGCGGCTTTGGCCGCGGCCACGGCCCGGTTCACATCCGCCGGGCCGCCCCGCTGCACGTGGGCCAGGATCTCCTCCGTGGCCGGGTTGTCCACGGGAAAGGTCTCGCCGCTTTCCGCGGAGAGCCATTGGTTGTTGATGTAGATCTGGGTCTGCATGGGCCATTTCATGGGGTCTCCTTTTGGGTGGGTGAGATAACGCTAAACCGCAAAGACGCCAAGAAAAGAAAAGGCTTTCTTTATCTTCTTTGACATCTTTGCGCTCTTTGCATCTTTGCGGTGAAATCAGTTCCCCTCGTCCAGCACAAAGGCGAAGATCAGCGGGGCCACGATGGTGGCGTCGGATTCGACGATGAACTTGGGGGTGGTGATGTCCAGCTTCTCCCAGGTGATCTTCTCGTTGGGCACCGCGCCGGAATAGGAGCCATAGCTGGTGGTGGAGTCGCTGATCTGGCAGAAGTAGCCCCACAGGGGGATGTCGTGGATCTCCATGTCCTGGCGCAGCATGGGCACCACGCAGATGGGGAAGTCCCCGGCAATGCCGCCGCCGATCTGGAAGAAGCCGATGGCGTTCTTGGGGGCCTCGGCGGTGTACCAATCGGCCAGGGCCATCATATATTCGATGCCCGTGCGCACGGTGTGGACGTTCTTGATCGTCCCCTTCATGCAGTGGCCGGCGAAGATATTGCCCGTGGTGGAATCCTCCCAGCCGGGCACGAAGATGGGCAGATTTTTCTGAGCCGCGGCCAGCAGCCAACTGTCCGCCGGGTCGATCTGGTAATACTGTTCCAGCTTGCCACTGAGTAGGATGCGGTACAGAAATTCGTGGGGGAAGTAGCGCTCGCCGGACTGGTCCGCGTTCACCCATTCGTCCAAAACAGCTCCCTCGATGCGCCGGAATGCCTCCTCTTCGGGGATGCAGGTGTCGGTCACCCGGTTGAGATGGCGACTGAGCAATTCGTGCTCGTCCTCCGGGGTCAAGTCCCGATAGTTGGGCACCCGCACGTAGTAGTCGTGGGCGACCAGATTGTACACATCCTCTTCCAAGTTGGCCCCGGTGCAGGAGATGCCGTGGACCTTATCTTGCCGGATCATCTCGGCCAGGGAGAGGCCCAACTCCGCCGTGCTCATGGCCCCGCCCAGGGTGACGAACATCTTGCCGCCCTTGTTCAGGTGGTGGACATAGCCTTCGGCGGCGTCCACCAAGGCGGCGGCGTTGAAGTGGCGATAGTGGTGCTTGATAAACTGGCGCATACCCGTTGCGTATTTCATGGCACACCTTTCGATTTTAGATTGGTGATTGTGGATTTTGGATTGGGGGTGTGGGCGATGGTGCGTATTTTACCGGGCAGGTGATGGTTTCGCCATTTGCCATTCGCCATTCGCATCTTTCGCTTTGGCGTACGAAATAGCCTTGTACACCAGCTTGGCCGCGGCGAAGTCGGCCATGTGGAGACCGGGGGTGGGGGCCAATTCTACGCAGTCCAGGGCCACAATGGTGCCGGTCTGGGCCACGATGCGGATGATCTCCAGGGTCTGCCGCCAGGAGAGGCCGCCGGGTTCCGGCGTGCCCGTGGCGGGGATCACGCTGGGGTCCAGGCCATCCACGTCTATGGTGAGGAAGATTTTTCGTCCGGCCACCCGGTCGGCCAATTCGGCCTGCCAGGCTTCGGCGTGGACCTCCTCGGCGTACCAGACCCGGATGCGGTCTGGATTGGCTCGGGCCACGGCGACCTCTTCGGCACAAACGGAGCGAATCCCCAACTGGAGAATCTGCTCGACCCTCTCTTCCTCCAACAACCGACGGGCGATGCAAGCATGGCTGTAGGGGGAGCCTTCGTAATTGTCCCGCAGATCGCTGTGGGCGTCGATCTGGACCAGGGTGATGGGGCCGTCCACGCTGCGCAGAATGCCCCGCCCGGTGCCCACGCTGACCGTGTGTTCGCCGCCCAAGCCGACCACCAGCTTGCCCGTGGACATGGCCACAGCCACAGCCTGGGCGATGATCTCCACGGCCTCTTCTGGGTCCGTGGGCAGGTTGAGGGCGGGCAGGGTGTGGATACCGTAGTGCATGGCCGGTTCGCTGTCAAACTCCCGGTCGTACAGTTCCACCTGGCAGGAGGCGGCGATGAGGACCGCGGGGCCATCCGCCGTGCCGCCGCTGTAGCTGACCGTGGCTTCCATTGGCATGGGCAGGATCAGCACCCCGGCCCGGTCAAAGTCGCTTTGGGCCGGGGGCAGGTCGAGAAAAATATCTTGGATCATGGCTAGATCAGGATGGCGGCGGAGACCACCGTGGTCCACACCCCGCCCGGCTCCGCGGTGACGGCGATGGTGATGCTGGTGGTGTCCACGATTTCGCCCCCTATCGCATACTGCTCTTTGCGCTCGTTGTAGTCCTTGTCCGCGTCAAAGGGGATGCCCAGGGTGGTGGCCAGCATGGTGGCGGCCAGATCTTCGGCATAGTCCCCGGCCTCGTTCTCGGTCTGGCCAAAGGTGTGGTGTTCGGAGAGATAGCCATACTGGTCGGAATCGTTGGGCCGGGCCACGCCGATGGAGGCGGCGATGCGGCGACCCGGCTCATTGGTGGCCATTTCGGCGATCACGGCGAAGACGATCTCGCCGGGCTGGAGCAATTTCAGCCCCTCCTCCCGCTCCACAATCCGGCAACTAGGCGGGAAGATGGATGAAACCCGCACCAGGTTGAAATAGGCGATCCCCGCATCCCGCAGGGCCATTTCGAAGCTGGTCAGTTTTTCCTTGTGGATGCCAACGCCCCGGGTCAGGAAGAGTTTTCGTGGAATTAAACGCATGAAATTTGTGTCCTTTTATGATGTGATGAATCTTGTAGGTGCGGTTTTCGACCGCACGATCTCCTCGGAAAATGCACTTTGTGCGGTTGAAAACCGCACCTACTCAGATGATTTCGCCCTTAAATTGACTCATGTACAACTGGTGATAGAATCCCCGCTGGTCCAACAAGGATTGGTGCGTACCCTGCTCAATGATACGCCCGTCATTGATCACAAGCACCTGCTTGGCGTCCCGGATGGTGCTGAGACGGTGGGCGATCACAAAGCTGGTGCGTCCGGCCATCAAGCGCAGGAGCGCGGCCTGGATGTGGGCCTCGGTGCGGGTGTCCACGCTGCTGGTGGCCTCGTCCAGAATCAGGATGTCCGGGTCGGCCAGGATGGCCCGGGCGATGGCCAGGAGTTGACGCTGGCCCTGGCTCAAGTTACCTGCCCGCTCGGAGAGCAGTGTGGCATAGCCCTGGGGCAGTTGGCGAATGAAGTGGTCGGCGTCGGCCATGCCAGCGGCCTCCATTACCTCTGTATCCGTGGCCTCCAAGCGGCCATAGCGGATGTTCTCCATCACCGTGCCGGAGAAGAGATAAGTGTCCTGGAGCACCAGGCCCAGGCGGCGGCGCAGGTCCGCTTTCTTCACATCCCGGATGTCGTGGCCGTCCACGCAGATGGCCCCGTCGTCGATCTCGTAGAAGCGGGTGAGCAGGTTGATGATGGTGGTCTTGCCCGCGCCCGTGGGACCGACCAAGGCGATCATCTCACCGCGCTGGGCGGAGAGGGTCATGTCCTGGATCACCGGCGTGTCGGGCAGATAGCCAAAGCTGACATGCTCAAAGGTCACATTTCCCCTCAGCCGATCCACGGCCAGGGCGTCGGGGGCGTCCACCACCTCCGGCTGGGTGTCCATGATCTGGAAGACCCGCTCCGCTCCGGCCAGGGCGGCCTGGATGGAGTTGTACATGTTGGCCAGTTGGCGCAAGGGCTGGATGAAGTTCTGGCCATAAGAAATGAACGTGGCGATCAGCCCCACGCTCACCAGATCTCGCAGGGCCAGCCAACCGCCAAAGCCGGCCAGGACGATCACGAAGAAGTTGCCCAACACGTTGGTCAGGGGCATGAGCAGCAGGGCATAGGTGTTGGCGGAGACCCCGGCCTCAAAGACCGCCTGGTTATGCTGGCGGAAGGTCTCGATGGCCGATTCGTTGCGCCGGAAGGCCGTCACCACCTTCTGGCCGCTGATGGACTCCTCCATCACCCCGGTCATGCCGCCCAATTGCTTTTGCAGTTCCCGGAAGCCCCGCCGGGTATATTTTGCCACAAAATTGGTGAACCAGAACATGATGGGCACGACCAACAGCGTGACCAGGGCCAGCCAGTGGTCCAGCACGAACATGGCGATCATGATGCCGACCATGCCCAGCACACTGGCCACCAGGGAGGTCACATTCTGCGACACGGCCTGGTTGATGGCGTCGATGTCGTTGGTCAAGCGGCTCATCAACTCCCCGGCCGGGTTGCGGTCGAAGAAGCTGAGGGAGAGGGTCTGCAAGTGGCCGAAGAGGTCTTCGCGGATCTGCTTCAGCGCCCGCTGGGAAATGTCCGCCATCAGCCAGTTGGCCCCAACCTGAAAGACGTTGTTGAAGACATAGGTCCCCAGCATCCACAGGGCGATGCTTCCCAGCCCCGCCGCCTGTTTGACGGAGATAAAACGGTCGATCGCCACCCCCATGAGGTAGGGGCCGGCCAGCCCTAGCAGGGTGTAAAGCACCACCAAAACCAGCACGGCGATCAGCCCCACCCGGAAGGGGTTGAGATAGGGCAGTAGCCGAATCAGGGCGTTGCGGGGATCTTTGGCCTTTTCGATCTTGCCCATGTGAACGGGACGGCGCTGCATGGAAGCCCGCACTTCGCTGACCTGCGGGCTGGAAGGTTTGTCGCTCATACCGACACCTCCGCTGCCTGGTGGCCGTTGCCGTTTTGGCGCGCCCCGCTGCCCAGTTGAGATTCGTAGATCTCTTGATAGATGGGGCTGGTTTGCAACAGTTCCCGGTGGGTGCCCTCGGCGACCAGTCGGCCCTTGTCGAGAACGACGATCTTGTCGGCCTTGAGCACGGTGCTAATGCGCTGGGCCACCACGAGGCTGGTGTGGCGGCGGGCTTGGCCGTCCAGGGCAGATTGGATGCGGGTCTCGGTTTCCACGTCCACGGCGCTGGTGCTGTCGTCCAGGATCAGGATCTTGGGCTGGGTGAGCAGGGCCCTAGCGATGGCGATGCGCTGCTTCTGCCCGCCGGACAGGTTGACCCCCCGCTGCTCCACGTGGGTTTCGTAGCCGTCGGGCAGTTGCACGATGAAGTCGTGGGCCTGGGCCGCCTGGGCCGCGGCTACCACCGCATCGTCCCCGCTCTCCGGCGAGCCATAGCGGATGTTGTCCGCCACCGTACCGGAGAAGAGGATGGTCTCCTGGGGCACGATGCCGACCTGGGCCAGGAGGCTGTCGTGGTCGATCTGGCGCACATCCACGCCATCCACCAACACGCGACCGGCGCTGGCATCGTAAAAACGGGGTACCAGGTTGATCAGCGTGCTCTTGCCCGCGCCCGTGGCCCCCAAAATCGCCACGGTCTGTCCCGGCTCGGCCACCAGATTGATCCCGATCAGGACATTCTCGCCCCCGCCGCCGTTGCCATCATCGTTGTAGCGGAAACTGACATTTTCAAAAACGACCCGCCCTGCCGCCTCATCGCCCAAAGCCAAAGCCCCGGGCGCATCCTGCACCAGGGGGACCACATCCAACACATCATTCACCCGGCGGGCGGAGGCCAAACCAGCCGCCCACACGTTGGACAGCATGGTCATCATGATCAGGGGGGTCATGGTAGTGAGCAGGTAGTTGGTGAAGGCCACGATCTCGCCCACGGTCATGTCGCCCCGGATGGATTGCAGTCCGCCGCTCCAGATCACCATGACCATGCCGATGTTGACAAAGATGGTCAAGGCCGGGGACATGTTGGTGATGATGCGCATGACCCGCACGGAGGTGGCGGTGTAGGCCTCGTTGGTCTCCTCGAAGCGCTTGCCCTCATAGTCGGCCCGCACAAAGGCTTTGACCAGGCGTGCCCCGGCCACATTTTCTTGCAGCACGGTGTTGAGCCGGTCCAGCTTTTGTTGCACCAGTAAAAAGAGCGGCTCGGTCTTGATCACAAAAAGCACCACGATCACCGAGGTGATCAGGAGCAGAGGCACGATACTCAAAGCCAGCGTCGGGCTGGTGCGGAACATGAGGATCAGGCTGCCGACCATGAGCAGGGGGGCCCGGGTGCCGATGCGCAGGGAGACCTGAACCAGGCGCTGCACCGCGCCCGTGTCGCTGCTCAGGTACACCATCAACTGGCCCGTGGGCAGGCGGTCCATGTTGCCAAAGGAGAAGGATTGGATCTTGAGGAAGATGGCCTCCCGCAGATCCCTGGCCACGCTCTCCCCCACCCAGACCGAAAGGTTGTTGTTGCCGATGGCGAAGAGGGTGCTCACCACGGAAATGCCCAACATGAGGGCGGCGGTCTGGAGCACTACGGTCTGGTTTTGCTGGCGGATGCCCTGGTCGATGATGCGCTGGATCAGCCGGGGGATGGAGAGATCCATGAAGACCAGGGCGGTCAACAAGAAGAGCGCGCCGATGGCGCGCTTTCGGTACGGTAGAATGAAGGGCCAAAGTTTGCGGATGTCACTCATAAATCGTTCATTCTTTTCAACCCGTAGGTGCGGTTTTCAACCGCACGATTTCTCGAACAATACCACCCCACCCTAACCCTCCCCAGATTGGGGAGGGGACAGATCAGGTTGACCGGACTCTCGTCTTCGGTGATCCGGCTCCTCCCCCAATCTGGAGGAGGCTGGGAGGGGGTGTTTTGGAGGTGGCGAACATTGCAAGTTGTGCGGTTGAAAACCGCACCTACTTTGTACACATCTCCACAAAGAGCCGATGCCAGCGCAGATCATCGGTCAACTCTGGGTGAAAGGCCGTGGCCAGGATCGGCCCTTGGCGCACGGCCACGATTACGCTGTCGGCTTCGGTGTCGCCAAAGCGGGCCAGGATCTCCACCCCATCCCCCACAGAGACGATGCCGGGGGCACGGATGAAGACAGCGTGAACTGGTTCGTCGCCCAAGATGGGGACATCCAGTTGAGTCTCAAAACTCTGAAGCTGGCGGCCAAAGTGATTGCGGTTGACCGTCACATCCAGCCCGCCCAGCAGGGTTTGGCCGCCCTCTTTTTGGCCGGAGGCCCGCTCGGCCAGCATTATCATCCCCGCACAGGTGCCCCAGGTGGGATGTCCGCCGTGGACCCAGGCCCGCAGAGGCTCCACCAAGCCCCAGCGCTCGGCGATCAGCCCCATGGCCGTACTCTCCCCGCCGGGGATCACCAGGCCGTCCAGCCCCTCAAGTTGTTCCGGTTTACGAACCTCAATCACCTTCGCCCCAGCCTGCGCCAACATTGCCGCATGTTCGCGGAACGCACCTTGCAAGGCCAGGACACCGATGGTGGGTGTGTGGTGTGTGGTCATAGGTTTGAAAGGGTGAAGGGGTGAGCGGGTGAAGGGGTGAAGAGCGGCAAATCACCCTCTCACCCCTTCACCCGCTCACCCCTTCACAATTCACCAGCCCCGATGGGCCAGTTTCTCCTGTTCGGAGAGGGTGTCGATGTTGATGCCGACCATGGCTTCGCCCAGGTTGGCGCTGATCTCGGCCAGGATGGTGGGGTCGTTATAGTGGGTGACGGCCTGCACGATGGCCTTGGCCCGCTTGGCCGGGTTGCCGCTCTTGAAGATGCCGGAGCCGACGAAGACGCCATCCACGCCGAGCTGCATCATCAGGGCTGCGTCCGCCGGGGTGGCCAAGCCGCCGGCGGCGAAGTTGACCACGGGCAGTCGGCCCATCTCCGCGGTCTGCTTGACCAGGGCGTAGGGGGCCTGGATGTCCTTGGCATAGGCGTAGAGCTCGTCCTCGTCCATGGTGCGCAGTTGGCGGATGGCCCCGTTGACGGCCCGGGCGTGGCGCACGGCCTCAACCACGTTGCCCGTGCCAGCCTCGCCCTTGGTGCGGATCATGGCCGCGCCCTCGGCGATGCGGCGCAGGGCCTCGCCCAGGTTGCGGCAGCCGCAGACAAAGGGCACACCGAACTTGTGCTTGTTGATGTGGTGTTCCTCGTCCGCCGGGGTGAGGACTTCGCTCTCGTCGATGTAGTCCACGCCCAGGGCTTCCAGGATCTGGGCCTCGACAAAGTGGCCGATGCGGGCCTTGGCCATCACCGGGATGGTGACCGCGGCGATGATGCCGTTGATCATGTCCGGATCACTCATGCGGGAGACGCCGCCGTCCTTGCGGATGTCCGCGGGCACCCGTTCCAGGGCCATGACCGCGCAGGCCCCGGCCTCTTCGGCAATGCGGGCCTGCTCCGGCGTCACCACATCCATGATCACGCCCCCCTTCAACATCTGGGCCAGCCCGGCCTTGACCGCATAGGTGGCGATCTCCTTCTGGCCGACGCTCTTCTTGCCGTTATTCGCTTCGCTAGACATATCTTTTCCCCTTTACATAAATGTTCTTCGATCCCAAGGATCGCACAGGTTGCCGTTCACAGGGCTAGGCGAGCCCGCCCGGCCAAATCAAGGTTCTGAATTTATGAGTATAGCACCGATTGGGGCGGGATTGAAATTGGAGGGGATTTTTTGGGAATGAAGGGGTGAAGGGGTGAAGGGGTGAAGGGGTGAAGGGGTGATACCGCTGTCCTATCTTACGAAACTGTGATTAAACTCTCGAAAAAACTGCTTGCAACACTTGAATCCTCCGAAATCTACTCAAAAACACTCGATTTTTAGGTGATTTGAGTGGATTTCAGTAAA
>JAGNDO010000012.1 GCA_018003515.1 Caldilineaceae bacterium | reverse complement strand
GTCCCGTCACAGTTAATTTGATAGAAAGCACGAGCCGGTGCATACTTCCTCCCATGGTGTGTCAATCAATCAACATGGGAGGGGAAAATGGGCAGAAAACAAGAATATCAAGTGAAGTTGTCAGCAGGTAGGACTGCACGATAGCGTGATGCCAAAAACGCACGATTTTGCTTGAAGGGTTAACGCGAGATTTAGTACTTTTTTGGCTGCGGATACTATATAGCGGGTGATTCAGATAGCATTCCGTCCAAATCTGGCGTAATCGAAATCAAAGTGATCAGATCACGCTATCGTGCAGTCCTACCTGTCAGCAGAAGAACGAGATCACCTCATCAATACGCTGTCGAATGGGGTGGAAAATGCAAGAAAACTGACACGGATACGTATTTTGCTGAAAGCCAACGAAAACTGGACAGGTGCTGAAACCGCCAACGCCTTGGATGTCGGACAGGCAACGGTCGAACGAGTGCGCAAACGCTATAGCCAGGAGGGATTGGACAGCGCCATCAATCGTAAACCGCCTAATCGCGAGTACGCGCGCAAGATTGATGGCAAAACAGAAGCTCACCTGATTGCTTTAGTCTGTGGCGACCCACCATCAGGGTACGCTAATTGGAATTTGCGCCTGTTGGCCGAACGATTGGTGATCCTCGATCAGGTAGAGATCGAGTCGGTTTCCCATGAAACCGTGCGCCGCGTGCTAAAAAAAACGAACTTAAGCCTTGGCAAAAGAAAGAATGGATAATTCCCCCTCAGCATAATGCGGAATTTGTGTGTGCAATGGAGGATGTGCTGGAACTTTATCATGAACCCTACGATCCTCAGCGTCCGGTGGTTTGTTTTGACGAAGGCACAAAGCAGTTACTTGGCGAGAATCGAACGCCTCTGCCGATGTTACCTGGTACTCCCCAACGCTATGATTATGAGTACGAACGGCACGGCACCAGCAACCTCTTCATGTTTTTTGAACCGTTACAGGGTTGGCGGCATGTCGATGTGACTGACAGACACACAATGATCGACTACGCCCAATGTTTGAAAGACCTGGTTGACGTCTGGTATCCAGATGTCGCCTGTGTGCGACTCGTTCAGGACAACCTCAGCACCCATAAACCTGCTGCTTTGTATGAAGCGTTTGCCCCAGAAGAAGCACGACGCATAATGGAGCGAATTGAGTTTCATTACACGCCAAAGCACGGTAGCTGGCTCAACATGGCCGAAATTGAGCTAAATGTCCTATCTAATCAATGCCTGGACCGACGCATCGAGCAAAAAGAGATCCTCATCAATGAGGTAGCTGCCTGGGAAACCAAGCGCAATCAGCGGGCGGCTTCCACCAATTGGCGATTTACGACCAAGGATGCCCGCATCAAATTGAAACACCTATATCCATCACTTGATGCGTGACGGGACACTAGTGTCATCCCAGTATTCGTCCTCAGCTATGACCCAGTCCAATGGATAGTTAAAAGAGAATATGCCATTCTGATCGATAAAACGGGTAGTCTCTCCCATTTGTTGTACATTAGGTGACACTGATGGTGTAGAGGCAGCAACGTTTGAGTATATTCCCGTCAACACGACAACAACTACGATGAGAAGCAATAATCTTTTTGAGATGCGTTTATAGCCAAACATTGAAGAACCTCCACCTTGATTTGCGAACAGAAAGTCCAAGAGTAGGATAGCCATGACGATCGCATCATTACCTCGTCATTCCCTGTCCCCGACGATGAACACTACGGCTTGTAGGGTGGAATATCCGAGAAATTACCAAGATCCCACTCGACTCGATTACGACCATCCGTGAGAAGCAAAGTCAGAGATTGCACATCCTCGTTGACATCCCATAGCATGAGTAATGGCGTTTCAACGCCCGGATTGATGTCGGAAAAGACAGTTTTACCCACCGAAAACTCCCACATAGCGTATAGCATTGCCATACGCTCCGTTGTCAGGGGATCTGAATAATCGTAAATGCGTCCTTTATCATCTTTAAGCACCGGTGCCAGCGAACTCGATATGCTCTGCGTACCGGGAGCCAGATTCTTGGCAAGAACGAAAACAATGGCATATCGCCCCATCGCTACTTTGGAGCTATTGTACTGGTAGACAGCCTTCTCGTTTTGCACCCGTTCGGCCTGAATCTCCCAGCTTCCGATCTGAATACGCGTGTGCATGCCGGGTCGCTGAACGGGCGCAGAGGGCGGCGAAGTCGGTTGCGGCGTGGGACTTGGCGGAGGCGTCGGGATATTTGCCGCAATCTCTATGCTATCCGTGTCGCCTTCCTCCGTGACAAGCCACTGAGCGACCCAGGCGGCAGAGCCATTGACACAGCAAATTTCCAGCCAAGTGCCATCGGGGCTTTGCCCGGTAATCTCGAACTGTTCCCCAGCCAAGGCCGCTTTGACCACTGGATAGTTTGTGCCCGGCCCTGACCGCAGGTTGACGGTTTTGACAATAATGGCGATGGGGGCGGCTGGGGTTTCCGTGGCGGTTGGGGCCGGCGTTGAAGTGGGTATCGGTGTGTCTGCTGGTAGCGGCGTAGCGGTAGGAATCGGCGTAGAAGAGGGTACAGGCGTTGCGGTAGGTATATCGGCTGGAATATCGGTACTCTTGATAACGCTTGTGGGTTCAGATGTCACTGCTTCAGTTGGTACTGAAGCAGTGAGCGTTGCCTGCACTGCCCTGGCTACCAGATCCGGATCAGGCGTGGAACTCGTGCATCCGCCAAGGAGAATACTAAACAAAATGATCATTACAGAGAGACGTTTCATGGGGGTCCTCTTTCTATGGTATGTGGCGTTCACATGTATGTCATATCTTGGTTGTTTTGTGTCAGGGAAAATCGATGCCAAGTGTCATTAGAACAAAAAAACTGTGCCAAGAGTCATACTTCAACAGATGTTGAAACATGACTCTTGGCACAGTTTAGAAGCAAAACCAGATACGGACACGGGGACAGTCCTTTGAATAAGGGACGGCTAGGATCCAACGGATTCATCATACTGGAAAAAACGTCTCTTTGCAATGGGCATTTTGACCCAACGATCTAACTTATTACTCTTCCCCCTCCCGTTTGATTGGTTTGCATAGTTCGTCAGATATCGAGACGGTTGTTATGCCCGCACAAACGCAATCCCATTCTCCGCCAACCACCCCACCGCAATCTCCTCAAAGGCCCCCTGCCGATAGGCGTACCAGTCATCGGCGATACCGTGGCGATGAATTGCATCCTTGAAGCGGCGAAAGGCGTCCTTTCCTCGAATCTTGCCCAGCAAGTCGTCGGCCAGCCAGTCAGGTTCAACCGACAGACAGAAGCGCTCCATGATGGTGTCTTCGTCGATCTCGAATTTCGTGGGCAGTTCAAGCATGTCCTTGAAGATAAGCACCTCTGCCGTCATCTCGACGAGGGGCTGCTGCCAACCAAGAGACCGTGTGGATCACGCTGATGGACAGTGTCGTTCCAGCGTACGTTTCAGACGTTGGAAATGGGGCAAATGGGCATCCAGGGCTGCCGGAGACAACTGTTCCAGAACTTGGAATGATCGCCGTCCTTTTCGATAGGCTTTATCACGCCCACTGTTGCGGGTTGCGTGTTCCAAGGCGTCTTGCACTTGCTGACGACTTCGCTGCTCTAGCCGTGGGAGAGGCAGCAATGCGCTTTCTTGTAGGGCTGGGCCAAAAACGGAACGCAGGGTATGTGGGTCCGCCATGATCCAGGTTTCCATACAGGTCGCCATCAGTTGGGCCTGGTCAGCATGAATGTGGTCGGGACGTCCCCAGTTGTCTCGAACGCCCAGATGTTCCCATGCCGCAGGGGAGTCAGGAGCTGCACTTGGATTCTGGACTGGATCTTCACTGTCCACCAAGAGAATTGGATAGGCGTCCTGGCGTCCTCTGGAAGACGTGGCGGTACAGAAGTCTTGATAGGCGCTCTCACGTCCCCCACAGGCGGTGATGCCGGGCATGCGGCCTTGAAAACCTGCCTTCTCCAAGAGCTTGCGAAAACCCTGACGACACCGGATCCTTTCCTGTCGGCTGTCACCGCCGCCCTCCACGTAGATCGTCACCTTTACCATCGCACGCCTCCCAGCTCGCCGTTCGTCCACAGCTCGCCCAAGCGATACTTTTCCAGCCATTGAGCGATCTGGTCCGGATCAAGGCGAGATATTTCTGTTTGTCCGGCCTCTTTTTCGCAAACCAGAATAGATTCAGGGCGCTCTGTCATGGCATCCACCAGGATGTCGGAGTGGGTGGTGACGATCAACTGGGCTCGCTGGGACGCATCCACCAGCAGATCGGCGATCTTCGGCAAAATGTCTGGATGCAGACCTAGCTCAGGCTCTTCAATGCAGATCAGCTTGGGTGGCGTGGGATCGCACAAGATGGCCAGCAGGCAAAGATAGCGCAAGGTGCCATCAGATAGCCGGGTAGCGGGAATCACAAAGGACCCTTCGGTAAAAAAGACTTGAACGGTACCACCCTCCACGCTGATGTCAAAGTCATCAAACCCGGCATAGAGATCCCTTAGCCCCGCCAGAATGGCCGCCTTTGCGGTCGGCACGCCACGCAGACGATTCAAGAACAAGCCCAAGTTGGAAAAATCTTCCTCCAGCCTGTCCTTGCGCATATCAGCTCTCTGCGGCTGGCGGAAGATGGTGTTCCGCCCAAATGCCCACTCCCGATATACCCGGATCTGCTCGTATGCGTCCACCAGATAAGCGAGTTCCGGGTAGGCTTCCGGATCTTTGCGTTGCGCCAAAATAGAAAGATCCGGTTCTACGCTTTGCCGGGTCAGGGATCTTTCTTTCCCATTCATATTCAAGATTGGATGACCTTGTTGGTAATGATAGTAAACATAGGGGACCTCTTCACCTGGGTTCGGCTGCGCATTTTCGATCCGTTCATCAAACAGATGAAACCGTTGACCATCGGCCTGGAACGCGAGTAGATGGCGCAAGGGCATATGCCCGGTTGGATGACTGATGACGGCGTTCACTGTCGCCGTGCCTTTTCTGGCCCCCTTCCAAATCCACTCCTGGACACCGCCACCACGGAGGATAACAGGACGAACATCGGTTGCCGCGGCCCGAAGCAGGACAATGGCTTCAATCAAATTCGATTTCCCAGAGCCGTTGGGTCCGATCAAGACATTGAGGTTTTGTAAAGGAATCGAGTGGGCACCGCTGCCAAATGACAGGAAGTTTTCTAAGCAAATCTCCTGAATCAGGCTTGAAGATGATGGGTTCATGCGGATACTATTCCTTTCGGTAGTAATCGAATCGGGTTCACGCACTCCACAATAGCAAGGTTTGATAGAAATTGGAAATTTTCGGGCATGGTTCAAAACCGTACCTACCCCCGCACAAACGCAACCCCATTCTCCGCCAACCACCCCACCGCAATCCCCTCAAAGGCCCGCTGCCGATAGGCGTACCAGTCATCGGCCACGCCGTGGCGGTGAATCGCATCCTTGAAGCGCCGGAGCGAATCTTCACGTCCCTGCCCCACTATACCAAAAATGCTGCCCAAGTTCCACTTGCCTCGTTCCTTTGGGGTCATTTGGCCTGTGCGCGATTTGGAAGGGTACGGGCACGATATATCGTGCCCGTACCCTTCCAAATCATCACCCCGCCGCCGGTACCAGGCGCAGGGTGATGATCTGGAAGGGCCTCGTGTCGAAGCTCACTTCATACTCGCCCACATCCAACGCGGCCTGATTCTCTTCCAGCAGATTGGTGCGCCAGGCCGCGGCCAAGGGGAAGTCGGTGCGCAGGGTCACCGTGCCCCGCCGGCGCAGACCCTCGTAGAGCCGCACAATCAGGCCGTTTCCATCCTCTGCCTGCTTCACCGTCTCGATGATCATATTTTCGCTGTCACAGTGGACAAGTGAGCCGGGGGAAGGGGCGTGGCTGGCTTCTATGGGGGTGGACGGTGCGCCTCCCGCCTTGGGCAGATAGACAAAGGGCGGGTTGTTGAAGGCGTAGGCTTCGTCGAGGGTGACGTGGGAGAGCCGCCCGGCATGGAGCAGCAGCCCATAGCTGAATTCATGTTCGCCTTGGTCCGCGTTGGGGTCCGGCTTGGTGGAACTGCGCAACAGGCTGAGGCGCATGGTGGTACCGTGGGGGGCGTTGTCCTGAATGTCATGGCCATATTTGCAGTCGTTGAGCAGGCTGACCCCATAGTCGCCTTCGCTCACGTCCACCCATTTTTGGGCCGCGGTTTCAAACCGGGCCCAGTCCCAACTGGTGTTGCGATGGGTTGGCCGTTCCACATGGCCCCACTGCACTTCATAGGCGGCAGCGGGCGTATGCACGGCCACGGGGAAGGCCACCTTGAGCAAGATGTGCTTTTCCCGCCAGTCCACATGGGTGTGAAAATCAATCCGGCGGCTGTGATGGTCCAGGGAGATGCGCTGGGTGATGCGGCTGTTGAGGAGGCGCCGGGTGATCTCGATGGTCCCCCGCAGCGGCCCCGCCTCGGTCACTTCGACGGAGAGGGCCGGGTCGGCCAGCCACATCTTGTCGTCGTAGAAGATGTCCACATCCCACGCATCCCACTGCTTGGGCCGGTCTTCAAAGGCCTGGAACTGATTGGCCAAGCCGCCGGGGGGCAACACCTCACGCCCCTGCTCTTTGTCCAGGATGCGCACCATGTCCCCGGCGTCGTTGAACTCCACCCGCAAGAAGTCGTTTTCCAGATGATGGGGGGAGACGGCCAGGTCATGCAGTTGGAACCCAATAGGACCGTACGGCGTGATCGAATAGGGGGGCAAGGCGTCCACATGCACCAAGATGCCCCCTTCCACCGACTGCCGCCCATAGCGCTCTTCCAGGCCAAAGCTGTCCGGGATCAGCATGAGGTGGGCCAGGGCGTGGCTGTTGGGGTTGACCATGAGCAGATCGGCCCCCACGGTCTCGGCCAGGGTGGCCAGGGCATCTGCCTGCACCTGCTGGGCCAGCCGCCCCACCTCGGCATAGTCGGCCTGGGAATCCACATAGACCTGACCGATGCTGGAGCCGGGGATGATATCGTGGAACTGGTTGAGGCAGACCAGCTCCCAGGCCCGGCCCAGCGCTTGGTGGGGATAGTCGGTGGCCCCAACCACAGAGGCAAAGGCGGCCAAAAACTCGGCATTGTGGAGCAAGAATTCGCTCTTGCGGTTGGCCCGCTTGTTCCGGGCCTGGGTGGTGTAGGTGCCCCGGTGATATTCCAGATAGAGTTCGCCCTTCCACACGGGCAATTGCGGGCCGCTGTTGGCCTCCAACGCCCGGAAGAAGTCGATGGCCTTGGCATGATGAACGCGCGGCGTGGCCGGGAAGTCGCCCAGCTCTCGGATGTTCTCCAACATCTCCCGGGTGGGACCACCGCCCCCATCCCCATAGCCATAGGACATCAACAGTTCCTGGGACTGCTCCTTCTGCTTGAAGCGGGTCCACGTGCCCAGGGTGGACCCTGGTGTGGCCGCCGCATTGTAGGTGCTGGCCGGGTTGCCGTACTCGTCCGGCGTGGGGCTGAAGTGGGTCAGCACCTGGGTGCCGTCCAGCCCCTGCCACCAGAACGAGTCATAGGGCATCCGGTTGTACTGGCTCCACCCAATTTTGATGGTGAAAAAATATTCCATCCCTGCCTCGATGATCAGTTGGGGCAGATTCCAGGCATAGCCAAAGACATCGGGCAGCCACAGGATGGGCGTGTCCGCCTCTGGCCCAAAGTGCTGGCGAAAGAAGGCGCGGCCCAGCAAGAACTGGCGGGCCAAGGACTCCCCGCCGCTGATGTTGCAGTCGGCCTCCACCCACATGCCGCCCGTGGCCTCCCAGCGTCCCTCGGCCACCCGCTCTTTGATGGTCTCGAAGAGTTGCGGCTGATCCTGACGGATGTAGTCGTACAACTGGGGCTGGCTTTGGGTGAACTTGTAGTCGGGGAACTGCTCCATGTGACGGATCACCGTGTGAAAGGTGCGCTCCGCCTTGCGCCGGGTCTGGCCCAAAGACCACAGCCAGGCCACGTCGATATGGGCATGGCCGGCCGCATAGATATCCACATCCAAGGCCGGGCCAGCCTGGGCAATGGCCTGGTTGAGGCTCTCGTGGGCCTTGGGGACCGAGGCATAGAAGGCGTCGCCGAAGGGTTCCCGAGTGTCCAGCACCTTGAAGGCCGCGTCCAAGCCGTTGAGCAGCTTGCCCTGGGCCGGATGGTTGACGTCAACGGCCACGGCGATGCCCAAGGCAGCCCGGACCGTGCTGATGAAGTCCCGCGTCGCCTGATCCACCCGCACCACCTGGCAGGAACGCATCCATATCTGGGTATCCGCCCCGCCTTCCCAAGAGCGATCATTGCCGGTCCAGCCGTGCAGGGCCAGTTCATGGGGCTGGCCGTCGCACCATTCCGGGCGCAGGCGGATCTCCTGATGGTGGCGGTCACAGGCGGCGAAGGGCTGGCCATCCACATGCACCAAAGCCTCCGGGTGGCTGAATTCACCGACCTCGCCCAGGGGCAAAAAGAGGGCGACCGGTCCTTGGTCCGCCCACGCCGCCGGGATGGTGAAGCGGGTACGCAGGACAAAGGTGGTGTCCCACGGTCCCCAATAGGTGTTCGGCGCAATGATGGGCCACGCCGCGTACTCGCTGGTACGGATGGCGTCGGCAGCAGCGGGGTCCATTGGCCCGGTCAGGGCGTGGAAATGAAAGGGCGGCAGATCGACCGTTCGGCGATATACCAGCGGAGCAATCAGGTCAAGCCGGTGCTTGATCTTTTCCGGCGTCCAGCGTTGTTTGTGAATCATGTTTGGAAATCTCCGTGAGCAGAACGCTCGTGAGTTAGGCGAGAAAGGTATGGGTTTGGATTCGGAACTCCGTCACAAGGAGATCCATTGCCTTGCCTGTCATTGTTTGCGTCACTTGTTCGCGCCATAAACTGGCGCGGAAATAACGCAGATCCATTGGTTAGTTGTTTGGTGTCAATCGGCGGCTACGCTTTGCAGGATGGTGGGTGCAAAAACTTGGTGAACTCGACTGGCGGGCGGAGCGAGAGGTTGAAAGTTGACGGCCATCATTCGTTGCCATTTTGCAACAGTTTGATGATGCGCCGGGCCAGATGTTCGTTGATTTCTCGATGGCGGGGAATCGGCAGAGAGACGCCGGTGGCAGGGTTGGTGTACCAGTCGTGGTTTCCACCATGCCGAATCAGCACGCAGCCAAAGCCTTCAATTCGCTTGATCAGGTCGCTGCGTTTCATGCCACGACCATTTCCTCAACTTTGCGAATTCCGGGAATCATCCCGCTACCAAGGTCACGATAGAGATCTTGCAGATATTCATGAAGCTCAGCCAGGGTTTCTCCCTGGGTCCAATAGTCCGGGTACTCCTGAAGATAGCCAAGCCATTGCTGGTCATCCTGCCAATAGACAATGGTCACCGTTTGCCGAGTGGCCCGATACTCGATTTGGGCCTCTTTTGCCATCTTTTCCAACAGCATCTGAGATTTATCAGAAGCCAGAAGTGCATCCCACCGAGCATTGTCGGCCTCAATCTCGGCCAATGTCTCACCTTCCATCAACTCCTCGCCGATCCGCTGCGCCTCCAAAAAGCGGGCAAAATCCACAAGTTGTTCTGCGCGATTTGGCGGCAAAGCACGAACAATATTGACCAAGAGTTGTTCATAATTTTGAGCGACAATTGCCTGCGTGACCATTTAATTCTCCTCTCAATGATGCTACCCATCCTCTTTCGCGTCAGCCTTCGCTTTCTTGTCTCACTATATCAAAAAAGCTGACCAAATTCCACTCTTCTTTCTCACGACGACCTTATGCCGCCTTTGCGCTTGGGCGGAACAGATTCTCACTTCCCCCGCTCATACGGACCGGTCCGCACGATCTTGTCCACAATCTGCCCCCAGCCGCCTCCGTTCTCCGCAGTGAAGCAGACCCACTACAACTCCCACGGTAGGACTGCACGATAGCGTGATCTGATCACTGTGATTTCAATTACGCCAGATTTGGACGGAATGCTATCTGAATCATCCGCCATATAGTATCCACAGTCAAAAAAGTACTAAATCTCGCGTTAACGCTTCAAGCGAAATCATGCGTTTTTGGGATCACGCTATCGTGCAGTCCTACCACTCCCACAGAGTCACGGCATTATCCAGCCAAGATGCACGGTTCGGCGATGCCGTGATCCTGTATCGATCAAACCGGGGCCAACGTACCGGTCCAGATCAGCCAGCACAGGACGCTCTTGGCCAGCAGGCTGAGGATGATGTAGACCCGCTCGCCGTAGAGGTAGTCCTTCCAGGGGCCGACCTTTTTGTATTGCAGCACCATGTTGATGGCGAAGATATTGAAGAAGACAAAGAGGATGGGCACGATGGCATAGACAAAGGCCGGCGGCTTGGCATCCCCCGACGAGAGCGCACCCACAAAGTAGAGCATGATCACGATCCACGGCACGATCCCAGCGATGCTGCCATAGATGAACGCGGTCCAGTTGGTCTTTTGGGTGTGCTGGTTGTGCAGTTCCATCATGATGCCGAAGAGGTTCATGGTGGCGTTGAGGGCAAAGATCAGGATCAGCCCGCCCAGATCCCACAGGCCAATCAACATCCCAATCAGCACAATCATCAGAGAAGAACTCAACGCATATTCATAGAAGCGAATCGGGTTCATGCCCTTCTTCAGGTTTTCCACATACTTGTCATAGCCGATGGTGGCCAGATAGAAATGGGCCACGGCAGAGATCAGCAGAAAGGCCGCCACGGCCGGGCCAAAGGGCAGTTCATAGAAGAGCTGGGTGTTGGGCTTCAACGAGGTGGTGGCAATGTCAAAGCTCAGATAGTTGGTGAAGATAGGGTAGGTGGTGTCGTTGCTGACCAGGATCATGAAGACACCCTGGATCAGGTGCAGAAAGCCCATGATGCCGTTGAAGCGACGCAGGCTTTTGAACTTGCTATCGGGTATTTCCGTGGGCTTGGCTTTCTTGGCGGCGGCGGGTGGATTCGTACGTTTTGTGGCCATCGATGGATCTCCTGTTGAGATGAACTTGCTTGAATCGAACAACACAACTATGCTATCGGGTCGCCCCGGGGAAACCATTGGACAGACAGGCAGGTTGCCCCGCCCGCTCCCTCACTCCACCCGCTCATGCGGACCGGTGCGCACCACCTTCTCCACAAGCTGCCCCCAGCCGCTGCCGTTCTGCGCGGTGAAGCGGGCGATGGCGGTGACGGCTTCGGCCCCGTCCAGGGCCAGGACCAGGGGCAGGATGCCGCCGATGCCGTAGACGGCTTGCCAGATGCCCTGTTTGGCGTTTCCTTGCCACAGCTTGTCGACAAAGGTACGCAAGGCCCTGTCCGCCTGGGGCCGGTCCGGGCCTTGGATCTGGAGCAGGGGGGCCAGCATGTGGGCCAGTTCGTTGGCCCGCACCACATGCTTGTTGCCGCCCACGCCCACCAAGGCATCCACCACATCCGGGAGTAGCCGCCAGACCATGCCCAACTGCTCCGTGCGCAACAGGGCGTCCAAGAGCCGGGCATAGTAGGTGACCAGGGCCTCGCCTTCCAACAATTTGGGTGCCCAGGTGCGTACCCGTTCAAAGAGGTCGTCGGCCACCATGACCGAGCCGTTGACGCCCCCCCGGTCGCCTAACAGAGCGGCTTCCAAGCGGATGCGATCCTCTCGTAGATCCTCTTCGTCCGCAAATTTTTGATAATTTTTGCGAAAACGATACAAAATGCCCGGTTTACTGCGTTGGGGCAACAGAGCCAGGGCTTTCCCAGGCTGCCTGTGGTGCAGAAATGCCTCAGCCAGCCCCCAGATTGTGACCCGTTCCAGGTTGCGGTCGTCCGTGGCCCGCAGCCAGACCAGGGCCTTGTCCACCTCCAAATCGGCAGTGATCTCCTCGTCCGCGGCCAACAAGCCCCGCACCAAAGAGACCACGCCCTCGGAGCGGGTGGCGTCATCCGGGGCGATCTTGTCCACCACCCGCACGGCCTGCTTGAGCGCGCCCACGCCGATCAGGGTGGAGGCGGTGCTGGCCGCGGTCCAGCCATCGCTGCGCACGCCAAGCTGGACCAGCATCTCCAGCAGGCCGTCCAACTCCGGGTTGTCCACGCCCCGAACCTGGTCTGGGGGCAGGGCGTTGAGAGCCTCTTGCAGGGTGTAGACCTGGAAATCCACGTCTGTATTGGCCCGGGAGCGGCTGACGTGGCGCAGGAGCATGTCGTCCGCGTCCCGGGTGCGGGAACGGATGCCGCTCTCCCGGTGGGCTTCTTGGATGGTGGCGATGGTGACGACCTGGTCATGCACATCGGGGATGCGCCCGGCCCTGGCAAAGATGGAGGCGGCGCAGCGGCGGGAGATCAGGCTGATCAGGGTGGTGTGGGCCACGGTGTCCACACAGCGTTGCAGCACCCGGCGGGCGGGGAAGGCGGCGGTCTGCTCGATGTGGGTGGCGGCCACGGCGGCGGTGGTTTGGAGAAAATGAGCGCCCGCTTCGTCATGCCGGGGGATGGCAGCGCGGATCAACTGGACGGTTAGCGGATGCAACGGCGTCAAGGCCACAATCTCGGCCAGCAAGGCCCGCAGTTCGGGCAGGAAAAAGACCTGCCGCCAGATAAAGCGCACCTGATCCAGCCGTTCCAGACAGGCAAAGGCGAAGGACTCGGCCCCGATGCGGGCGGCGGTGGCCCCGGCCAAGAGCAGGCGCTCGGCAAAGGCATTTTCGTCCGCCACCCAGGGCGTGAAGAGGCTGTAGCGCAGGCGTTCCAGACGGGCTTCAATCAAGGCGCGCTGGCCCGGATGGTCCACCCCCTGTTTGGCCAGGCGGTACAGGGCTTGGGCCACGGCCAAGGGCTGGCTTGGCTCGGCCAGGATGGCCGCGGTCAGCGCGGCCTCGCCCGTCTCCGGGTCGGCCCCGCTGTCGGCCAGCACCTGCCAGGCTCGCTCCATCAGCCACGAGTCCGGCTGGCGGATGTTGCGCTCTTCCCGCAGTAGCAGCTTGCGGTCCAGTTTGGCCGCCTCCGCCTTGCGCAAAATCTCCTGGGCCAGGGAGGAGAGGGAGGTGGGGAGGGGTTGGGTTGGGTATGTGGTGTTTGGCATAGGGCATCGAGTATCGTGTGTCGAGTATTTGGTGGTGAGTATGGACGTGCTGGGTTGTTTGCGGAAGTTGTTGGTTGACCAAAATCGAGGCCCATGCACCAAATACTCGATACACGATACTCGACAATGTTCACCCCCAGATCACCCACCCGATCAACGCCAGCCCGGCCAAAATCAGCCCGGCGGCCATGAGCAAAATGGCCCATTGGTTGAGTTGCAGAGATCGACGCACCTGCCGTCCGTGGGCGACATGGGCGCGGTCGCCCCGGTCCAGCACTTCGGGCTTTTCGTGTTGAGCGTCGGCCACATTCGCCAGCCACCAGGCCCGGTTACAAAAGGCCCAGAAGCCGATGTCCGAGGCGCGGACGAGGGAGCGGTCTTTGGACATGGTGAACGGGTGAGGGGGTGAAGGGGTGAAGGGGTGAAAGGGGGTGGACACTCACCCCTTCACCCGCTCACCCCTTCACCCCCTCACCCTTCCTCCTCTTCGGATTCTTCAAACTCCACGCCGTCCCCGGCCACGTCCATGCCCAGGCGGGTCTCGAACTCCCGCAGGGTGCGGCGCATCTGTTCTTGGCGCATGGACATGGTCAGGTCGCCCCGGGTGCGTTCGAGGACGCTGCGCAGGACATCGGTCTGGCGGCGCAGACCCATGGTGATGGCGTCGGAGAAGTCAACCGTGACCATGAGGCTGTAGATGTCGTCCATGCGGGCCAGGTACGGCTCCGCGGCCTCCACCTCCCCCCGGCGGATCAGGTCTAGGGCAAAGCGGCGCATCTCCGTGGCGGCTTCCCCCAGTCCTTTCAGGAAGGTGGCCCCGGTGACATAGAGATCCGCCGGCTTGGGCAACTCTCCGCCGGTGACAAAGGCGTAGACCAAATGCGCCTCCACCACTTCTTTGAGGGCATCCTGGGTATAGCCCGTGTAGTAGAGATCCGGGTGGTCGGCCAAAGGCTCGACCATGGCCGCGGCGTCCGTGCGGGCCTGGGCCAACATCACCGCGGCCTCGTCCAACTCGTGGCGATGAATGGCCCGGATGCTGTGGGCGCACGAGCGGATCAACGTGCGGCTGCGGTTCAAGGTTTCATCCCGCAGGCTGTTGGTGACTTCAAACTCGGCAATGATGCTGTCAACGATCAAGGATAGGGATTCTTGGGACATGGATTCTCCTTCAAAAATAGGCCACGGATGACACGGATTTGACGGATTAAAAACGGATCTTTTTCTGATTTTCAAAATCCGTTTTTATCCGTCAAATCCGTCCGATCCGTGTTCTATTTGTTTCTTCGGCTGGCTTGAACCGTTACGGTTTTGGTGAATCAACGCTCTCCACACGATAGCGCTCGCGCATCTCTGCCAGGGAAAGGGTGGGCGCATCGGCTTCCAGCGCCTTGGCCTTGCGCAGGGCTTTGAGGTCGTCCAACTGCTGGAGTTGTTCTTCGATCTCAAGATACTCTGCGTAGGGCAAGACAACAAAAGCCTTCTTGCCCTCGACCTCCAGGAAATTTGGGTGAACATTAACCATATTTGACTCCTCAATCACGATAGGCATCACGTCGATGGCGCACGCGGTAAATAACCACTCGATTCCCATCCTCAATCTCGAATAATACTCGATAGTTTCCAACTCGCAGCCGGTATTCCGGCGTGAAGTTTGTCAACCGTTTGACGTCACCAGCAAGATTTTCCCGGATCTTCTCCAAAGCGTCAAACACCCGTGAATTATCACGTTTTGACAGACGACGCATATCTTTTTGAGCCTGGGGTTTTAGCTCGACCTCGTAGCGATCCATGATTCCTCTAAAAATGGGCCGCGGATGGCGCTGATTTGGCGGACAAGCGCGGATTTTTTGTTTTCAAAAGAATCCGTTTTTATCCGCCAAATCAGCGTCATCAGCGTGCTATTTGTTGCTCTTACTCCGGCAGGATCAACGATCCATGCGCCGGTTCCAGATGGGCGCTGAAGTGGCGCAAGACCGGCGGGGCGTCCACGATGCGCACGCCGCGGATGCGATCCCGCAGGTTGTTGACGTGGATCAGCACTTCGGCCAGGTAGTCCACATGGCTTTGGGTGTAGACCCGGCGGGGGAAGGCCAGACGCACCAGTTCCTTCTCCGCCGGCTTCTCCGTGCCGTCCGGCTGCATCCCGAACATCATAGAGCCGATCTCCACGGAGCGGATGCCTCCTTCCAAATAGAGTACCAAAGAGAGCGCCCAGGCCGGATACTCGCTCTGGGGGATGTGGGGGAGCAGGGCCTTGGCGTCCAAATAGATGGCGTGGCCGCCGGGGGGTTGGACGATGGGCACATTCTCTTCGGTCAACTTGCGGCCCAAATAGCCCACGGAGCTGATGCGATAGTGGAGGTAATCCGGGTCCAGCACCTCGTGCAAGCCCGTTGCGATGGCCTCCAAGTCATACCCGGCCAAGCCGCCATAGGTGGGGAAGCCCTCGGTCAAAATCAGCACATTTTTGCAGCTTTGGGCCAGCCCATCATCGTTCAAAGCCAAAAAGCCACCGATATTGGCCATGCCGTCCTTTTTGGCGGACATGGTGGCCCCGTCCACATAGCTGAACATCTCCTCGGCGATCTCCTTGGGCGACTTGTCGGCGTAGTCCTCTTCCCGCAGGCGGATGAACCAGGCGTTTTCGGCAAAGCGGCAAGCGTCCAAATAGAGGGGCACCTTGTGGAGATGACAGATGGCGCTGGCCGCCCGGATGTTGGCCATGCTCACGGGCTGGCCGCCGCCGGAGTTGTTGGTGACGGTGATCATGGCCAAGGGCACCTTGCCCGGGTTCTCGGCCAACACCTTTTCCAGGGCGTCGAGGTCGATATTGCCCTTGAAGGGATGGAAACTCTGCGCCTCTCGCCCTTCGGCGCAGGGGATGTCCAGAGCCGTGGCCCCTCGATACTCCACGTTGGCCCGGGTGGTGTCAAAATGGGTGTTGTTGGGCACAATGTCCCCGGGCTTGAGGGTAGCCCCAAACAAAATACGCTCCGCGGCCCGGCCTTGGTGGGTGGGGATCACGTGCTTGAGGTGGGTGATCTCCTGCACAGCGGCCTCAAAACGATAGAACGAGCGCGCCCCGGCGTAGGACTCATCCCCCTGCATCATCCCCGCCCACTGGGCCGAGGACATGGCCCCAGTCCCCGAATCCGTGAGCA
Organism: Caldilineaceae bacterium; assembly: GCA_018003515.1. Classification (GTDB taxonomy): domain Bacteria; phylum Chloroflexota; class Anaerolineae; order Caldilineales; family Caldilineaceae; genus JAGNDO01. The sequence continues at coordinate 82,812 of JAGNDO010000012.1, read as the reverse complement.
GATCGATCAGCACATCTTCCGCCTTGAGCAGAAAAAGATTGTAGCCGGCGGCCTTCAAAGCAACTTCCCGCTCCGCCCGGGTGGTGCGGCGGATCGGTTCAACAGTCTTGATGCGAAATGGTTCAATGATCGTGCGAAAGGGCATGGGAAACCTCGCTGTTTCCGGTGAGAAAAGAAGGAATAGCGTTGACTTGATCTCCCTGATTATACTGTAAGCCCCAAGGGATGCCCAATGGGGGCCAGGGATCTTTTCGCTGTCATTGCCCCGTCCAAACTTGCCCAAACGAGGGGATCTGGGTTATTTTACCGGTTTAGTCAATTGATTATTGAGTATCGTGTATCGAGTATTTTGTGGTCCTTAACCCAACCAAGGGCCAAAACAGAGATCCCTTACTCAACACACAATACTCGATACGCATTACTCGATAGCACACGAACAGGACTCACGCATGTACCGCAAACCGTCACCCAGCCCCGTGCTTGCCCCCAACATCACCGCCTCGTCGTCCAACATCCAGCGCGGGCTGCATGTTTCCAAACTCTACTATTTCTTCTTTTTCGGGGCCATCGGCAGCATTGTGCCCTTTTTCAACGTCTATCTGGAGCAGATCGGCATGACCGGCACTCAGATCGGCCTGATCGGCAGCCTGGCCCCCCTGATCGCCCTCACCTCCAACCCCCTGTGGGGCAGCATAGCGGACCGGTGGCAGATCCACCGCCAGTTGTTGGCCGGGCTGGCTCTGGCCTCCGGGCTGATCAGCCTCTTCTTCCTGGGCGCGCAGACCTTCTGGATGATCATGCTGGTGGTAGTCGGTCTCTCCTTCTTCCGCACCCCCATCCCCGCCCTGGTGGACAGCACGGTGATGAGCTTGGTGGCGCAAGCGGGCAGTTCCTATGGCCGGCAGCGCATGTGGGGCAGTTTGGGCTTTGTGCTGGCCACCTATGGCCTGGGCCAACTGGTCAATCTGCAAGATCTGCGCCTGATCTTCTGGCTCCACGCCGGGCTGCTGGCCGTGGGCTGTGCCCTGCTCAGCCTCCTCTTGCCCATCCAAGGCGGGCTGGATCGGGTCAACATCCTGACCGGGTTGCGCACCCTGGCGGCTCGGCCTGGTTATCTCAGTTATTTGGCCGGGATGGTTCTGCTGGGTGTGGGCGCAGCGGGCTTTGCCAACTTTTTGGGGTTGCACATCTTAGAGCTGGGCGGGACCGAATCTCAGGTGGGGATGGCCTGGGCGCTCAACGCCATCACCGAAATACCCATCATGTTTATGGGCGCACGCTGGTTTGGCCGAGTGCGCTACAGCCGCCAGATTTTGATCGGCTTTATCGGCTTCATCCTGGCCTGGTTTGCCCTGGCCCTGGCCCAAACCCCGGCACAAGTACTCATGGCGATTCCCCTGACCGGGGTCTGCTACGGCTTCTTCTGGGTGGCCGCCGTGGGCTACGCCGCCGAATCTGCGCCCAAGGGGTTGGAGGCCACGGCCCAATCCCTGGCCGGCGCGGCCCAAAGCGGCCTGGGTTGGGGCATCGGCTCCCTCATCGCCGGTGCCCTGTGGGACGCCGCGGGAGGCCACGTCGTCCTCTTCACCAGCGCCGGGGTCATGGTAATGGCCGCGGTGATCTTTTGGGCAGGGAATCGGCGCACATTGTAGGGGTTTGGGTGGGCGGAAACAACTCCATAGATCCCCGCTCTAGCCCGGTCCGTGACCGGGCGGGTATGCTAGAGAAGATCGTGTAGACCCGCCGGATATTCTGGACTATCTTCCGCCGACCCGTTCGCACCCCCTGGTGCGAACGGGTCGGCAAGGCATTGACGTGAGTTCAACGGTTCGACTTGGGTGACACCATTTGAGGAGGAATTATGACAACCGACACAAAAAAAACTCGCCCCCGTCCATCCTGGCGAAGTATTGTTGGAAGAATACCTCAAACCAATGGGCATGAGTCAGAAAAATCTGGGTCTAGCTTTGAACGTCCCGGTCCGCCGCATCAACGAGATCGTGCATGGCAAGCGGCGCATCACCGCGGACACGGCCCTACGCCTCGCCCGCTATTTTGGCGTATCGCCTCAATTCTGGCTGGGCCTGCAATTGGACTATGATCTCGACGTGGCCGAGGACGAAATGGGCGAACGCATTCACCGGGAAGTTGCTGTGATGGCGGGTTAATCTTGAGCAGCGTGCCCCCAGCCCCCGCCCCCAGGGGTCTCGATTCGAAGGCGATCCCCTGGCTGCAAGCGCCGGGTAAATTTCGAAAGCAAAACTTCCTCTCGCATTTCCCCATCTTTGCCCCGAAAAATTAGTACATTTCGCCCCACCCCGCCGTCCTCACCCCCTGCCAGCCCCCAGGGAGCCACGGCCCGTCGCTCACTCAGCATGGTCACCGTCACGGGAACCAATGCCTCGTATTCCCGCACAACGCCGTCGCCGCCCCGGTGCGCGCCCGCGCCGCCGCTGCCCGGACGCAGACTGTATTGGGTCACCCGCAGGGGGTAGGCCACTTCCAACGCTTCCACCGGGGTGTTGAGGGTGTTGGTCATGTGGACATGCGCCCCGCTCAGTCCGTCCCCCTTGGCCGAGCCGCCCATGCCCCCGGCGATGGTCTCGTAATAGGCAAAGGGCGTGCCATCCGCCCGCAGCCCGCCCATGGTGACGTTGTTCATGGTGCCCTGGCTGGCCGCCGCGGCCCGTTCCGGCATAGCGATGGCCAAGGCCCCCAGCACCAGATCCACGATGCGCTGGGAAGTCTCCACATTGCCCCCGGCCACAGCCGCAGGGGAGACGGCGTTGACCATGCAGCCCACGGGCGCGCTCACGGTGATGGGCGCAAAGGCCCCGGCGTTCATGGGCGCGGCCCCATCCCCGCCCTCCTCCATCATGCAGCGCACGCCGTAATAACAGGCCGACTCGGTGACGCCCATGACCGTGTTGAGCGAGCCGTGGATCATCACCGCGGTGCCGGAAAAATCGAAGGTGATCTCCTCCCCGGCGATGATGGCGGCCACCCGCAGGGGGACCAAACTCACTTCGTCCCCGGCTTTGGATTCGATGACCAGCTCGATCACATCCTCAAACTCAAAACGGCCGTCGGGCCAGCGGGCAATGGCGGAGCGGGTGAGCTGCTCGGTGTAGCGTTGCAGATGCTCCGCATAGGCCAGCACCTCGTCCGCGCCGTGACGATCCACCAGCTCCAACAGCCGCCGCTGGCCGATGGCGTGGGCGGCCCGCTGGGCGGCAATGTCCCCCCGCCGCTCGTCCGGCGTGCGCACATTGCGCAGGATCAGGCGTAGGAGATCCTCGTTCATCACCCCACCCCGCACCAGCCGCACAGGCGGAATGATGATCCCCTCCTGAAAAATCTCCGTGGACAAAGGCAACGACCCCGGCGTCATCCCCCCCACATCCGCGTGGTGGGCACGGGAGGCGACGAAAAATGAAGGGGTGATTTGGGATTGGGGATTGGGGATTGGGGGCTGGGCACCTTCTTGTCCCACGCCATCCGCCATTCGCCATTCGCCATCTGCCATTCGCAAAAAGACCGGCGAAATCATGGTAATATCGGGCAAATGGTTGCCGCCTTGGAAGGGGTCGTTGACGATCACCACGTCACCGGGCTGCCAGTCGGGGAAGAGGGGGAGGACCGTGGCCACGCTGGCCGGCATGGCCCCCAGGTGGGCGGGGATGTGGGCGGCCTGGGCCACCATCTTGCCCGCCGCGTCAAAGAGGGCGCAGGAGAAGTCCAGCCGCTCTTTGATGTTGGGCGAATAGGCCGTGCGCCGCAAGGTGATGCCCATCTCCTCGGAGACGGAGGCGAAGCGGTGGCGATAGAGTTCCAGGGTGATGGGGTCCATGTGGGTCTCCGGGCGGGTGAAGGGGTGAGCAGGTGAAAGGGTGAACGGGGATGTGGAGAGGGTACTCTGATTTGGGAGGATTTTCAAGTTTTGAATGGGCCGCGGATTGGGCGGGTTTTATTCTCGTTCCCACGCTCTTTATTCTCGTTCCCACGCTCTGCGTGGGAATGCAGTTGGGCGCTCTGCGCCCCTCGGCGCAGGAGCGCCGAAAATCGTTCCCACGCAGAGCGTGGGAACGAGAGCCGATCGATTATAAAAATCCGCACCATCTGCGCACTTGTTTTTTATGTCCACTCATCCACCCACTCCTCCTTTTCGCCCACGACTTTGAAGCGGCGACCGGAGGCGGGGGGCAGTTGGGCGTCCGGGTTGGGGAGGGCGGGATAGCCGCCGGCGGTGTAGCCGCCTTGGGGATAGCCGGGGGGCTGCTGTTGTCCCATCCCCGGCCCGGCCAGGATGATCACCGGGGGCTGGGGGGGACCGTAGCCGCCATAGGGATTGCCCCGCACCGCATACTCCGGGGGATAGTCCGGCTCCTCGTCCCGGCGTCCACCCCGGCCGGCGGCCAGGACAAGGAGGGCCACGGGCAGCCCGGCCATCACCCCCAGCAGGATGCCCACGCTCATGCCCAAGGCATCCGAACTGAGGCGGCTGCCAATGCTCCATCCCCCGGCGGCGACGAAGATAATTAGAAGTAGAATTGCGAGTTTTTTCATCACGGACTCCCAGGTATACAGAAATGGAGATTGGGAGATTAGGAGATTCGGCTGGGCCGCACACCGAATCTCCTAATCTCCCAATCTCCTAATCACCACTACAAATGACTCTGCTGAAAAAAGGTCGAAACGCCAAAACGGACAGGGAATTCACCCCCAAAACGTCCGGAAAACCGGTTTATTTCAAGGGAAACATACCTTGGAGGTACGGCATTCGACGGTTTTATCCCACCGAGCTGAATTTTCAACCCCTTTTTTCAGCAGAGTCTACAAATCAACAAATCAACGTCTTCACATCCTCCGGCCCCACCCAGGCGGCTTGGAAGCGGACGGTTTCGCCCTTCACCACCAGGAGGAAATCGCCTTTGCCTTCCAGCTTCTCGGCCCCGCTGCCGGAGATGCCCGTGGCGTAGCGGGCTTCGTCGCTGCTGGCCACCATGCCCACCAGACGGACCGGGAAGTTGGCCCGCATGGCCCCGCCGATCAGGGCGGCGGAGGGCTTTTGGGTGCAGGCGATCAGATGGATGCCTGCCTCCCGGCCGCGCTGGGCCAGGCGGTTGAGCAGGGCCTCCATGCGCGCCCCGCCCACTTGGAGCAGATCCGCCAATTCATCCACAGCCACAATCAGCCGGGGTTCGCTGATCTTGGCCTGATCCCGCCGCTCCATCTCCTCCACCAGCCAGGCCAGGCGGCCCAGGGCGGCGTCCATGTCCCCGGCCACATCGCCAAGGACATGGGGCAAGCGGGCCAGGGGACCAAAGCCCCGGCCCCGCTTGGGGTCGATGAGTACGATCTGCACCTGGCGTTGGCTGTTGAACATGGCCAGGGAGGTGAGCATGGTGCGGGCCAGGGCAGTCTTGCCGCTGCCGGTGGTGCCGACAATCAAAACGTGGGCCACATCCGGCGAGGGCAGGCGGAGGAGCAGGGGTGTGCCGTTCTGATCCAGCCCCAACAGCGCGGTGGCCGCCGGCGGGGAGGCGATCTGCTCGGCCAGGGCCAAGAGCCGGACAGGTTCAGCCTCATCCCGGGGCACCTCGACATTTATGTCACCTCCGTTGCGATAGACACGGGCTTCCCGCACACCCAGGGCCAGGGCGATCTCCTCGGCCAGGGCGGCGACTTTGCTGACCCGGGTGCCAAGCTGGGGGGCAAGCTTGAACTGCACAAAGCGGGGCGTCACCGTGCCACCCCGCACCCGTCCCCCCATTTTGTGTTGCAGCAGGACATTTTCAATGGCGTCCGCCTGATATTCGAGCATCTTTTTGCCGGGTGACATGGTCCGCCTCCTGTATTTATCGCTAAAATTAGAACAGATGTTCTAATTTTCGATTATAACAGAACGGATATTCCCTGTCAATCGCCAAAAATGTCGAACAGCCGTTCAAAAATAGAACACGGATGGCACGGATCGGACGGATTGGAACGGATAAAAGCCAAAACCAAGGAAAATGTACTGGTCAACGACAGCGTGGAATGTAGGTGCGGTTTTTAACCGCACGATCCTTCGGCAAATGTACATTGTGCGGTTAAAAACCGCACCTACGAATTCCACCATCTCGTTGACCAATACACAAAACCAAGGAAAATCCGCGGTTATCCGCCAAATCAGCGTCATCCGCGTTCTATTTTGAATTCTATAGTTGTCCACGCCTATGTCGTGCGGTTGTGATTTTGACCAGTCCCGCTATAATAGATGGGTGGTATCGGCGACAGTTGTGCGGTTGGAAACCGCACCGACGAATTTCGCATTTGCCCATTCTTGCGCACCGAGGCTATTTGATGACACCGAACGACACTGGTTTTGATTTTGCCCAACTGTTGACCACGGCCCTGTGGATCATGGGTGGGGCCTTGGCCCTGGCTTTGCCCCTCCTGGCCTGGGTGATCTGGCGGGTGCGGCGGATCAAGCTGCCGGTGAATGCGGACTTCTTCACCGCCCTGCGCCACACGCCCTTTGTGGTCGTGCTGCTCTTGGATCTATTGGATCTGGGGCTGGACTTTCTCTCCGCACCCATCGCCTGGGTGCTGCTGACCCGGCTAGGGCTGGCCCCGTTGCGGGGGGTGACGATTATCGAGGAGCTGATCCCCGGCACCCAGATCATCCCCACCATGACGTTGGCATGGGTGGCGGTACGATTTTTAGGCCCCCGCGCCCTGAACAAGACAATTCACTAATTGCGCTGAAAGGATCTGAGCATGGCATTTACCACACTTATCGACACCCAAACCCTGGCCGCCCACCTGGACGACCCCAATTGGGCGGTCATCGACTGCCGCTTCTCGTTGCAGGATACGGAACTTGGCCGCCGCGCCCACCAGACCGCTCACATCCCCGGCGCTCTTTATGCACATTTGGATGTGGACCTATCCAGCCCCATCATTTCAGGCCAGACTGGGCGGCATCCTCTGCCCACGGTGGAGAAAATGGCAGCCACCCTTTCGGCCTGGGGGATCGATGAGGGGGTGCAAGTGGTGGTCTATGATGATTGGGGCGGGGCTATCGCCGCTCGGTTGTGGTGGATGTTGGGGTGGCTTGGGCACGAGGCTGTGGCCGTGTTGGATGGGGGGTGGCAGGGGTGGCAGCAGGCGGATCTGCCCGTGCGGGGTGGGGTCGAGCGTCGTCCGGGTCGGATTTTTGTGCCCGCGCCCCGGCCAGAGTTGATCGTGACCGTGGACGAGGTGGATCTTCTGCGCCGGGATCCGGCGTGGCGGGTGTTGGATGCCCGCAGTGCGGACCGCTATCGGGGCGAGAACGAGACCTTGGACCCCAAGGCTGGCCACATTCCCGGCGCGTTGAGCGCGCCGTATGCCCTGAATTTGGGCAACGATGGCCGCTTTTTGGCCCCGGATGTCCTGGCTGCCCACTATGCGAAACTGTTGGGAGAGGTACCCGCGGCGCAGACGGTGGCCCACTGTGGTTCCGGCGTCACCGGAGCGCATGACATCCTGGCCATCCGCCACGCCGGGCTGGGGGAGGCCAAGCTCTTCGTCGGTTCGTGGAGTCTGTGGTGTTCCCAGCCGGATCGGCCCGTGGCGGTGGGGGCAGAGGTTGGATAGAATGTGGGATTATGTGGGATAGGGTGTGGGATAAATGTGGGATAGTGTGGGATAACGAGGGATAGTCAAAAGTTGTCCACACCCAATTGGGGGAGTAAAATACCCCCCATCAACCAATCAACCAACTTTTCTGGAAAGCGAGCCTTCCGTGGAAAACCTTTTCTTTGCCCTGGGCAGTCTGTCCGGCGGGATTGCCGTGGCGTTGGGGGCCTTTGGGGCCCATGCCCTGGCCGACCGTCTCTCTGCCAAGGATTTGCAGACCTTTGAGACCGGCGTGCGCTATCAGTTTTACCACGCCTTTGCCCTGCTGGCCGTGGCCTATGCCATCAACCGCTGGCCCAACTCCAATCTGCCCGTGATGGCCGGCTGGCTCTTCGTGGCCGGGACGGTGATCTTCTCTGGCAGTCTGTATACCTTGGTGGGGACCGGTCTGCGTTGGCTGGGGGCCATCACCCCCATCGGCGGGGTGGCCTTCATTGCCGGGTGGATTTTGTTGGCCGTGGTGGCGTGGCGGAGTTAACAAAACTCTTCCGATTTTGCCACAAAGAACACAAAGATCTTTTCTTTGTGTTCTTTGTGTTCTTTGTGGCAAAATTTAGAAATTCTTAGCGGGCACACGTCCCCCACAGCCCCACCCCGGCGGATCGGGCCTCCTGTTCCAGGGTGGTGAAGGTGGTGCTGAACAGCACATCTGGGGGGAAGGTGGCGGCGGTGGCGTAGCCTTGTTGGACCAGGGCGGCGTTGACGAAGGTGCCGTCCAGCAGATAGACGTAGCGGAGCAGCCGTTTGTAGCGGTCCCGCTCGCTGACATCCATGCGCAGGGCCACCTCTTGGCCCTCCACCAGTTCGGCATTCTTGGCCGTGGACTGCTCGGCAAAACATTCCCGGGGATGCGTGCCCATCTCCGGGGTGTCCATGCCGATGTAGCGCACCCGCTCCCCGCCGGCCACCACGATGGTATCCCCGTCGATCACCCGCTCCACCCGCACAATTTCAACCGGAAAGTCGAAGATCGCCCGACCGTCCGCGTCCACGGGGAGGGGGGCGGGTTCGCCGCGCAGGATGGTGATGACCCCGTCCCAAGCCTGGCCCCAATCTTGGCGCAGAGGAGCAGTGCATCCGGTCAGCAATAGGGCGAGGAGGATCGGGAGAAGGAACAAACGGAGAACTTGGCTTGGCATAAGGATCAGGCGGCGCTGCGTTTGCGGTCGTCAAACATGAGGAATAGGCTCATGCCCCAATAATATACTCCGCAGGCCAGGGAGATGGCGATCAGTTGGAAGTTGACGGTGGGGTATTGAATCAACAGGATCAAATTGGCCAGCCCCCAAATGCCGATGACCGCCAAGGTAAGCCGTTGAAAGCGCACGGTACGAGTCGGATAGATATACTTAAAGGGCACAAAGACCAGGGCACACAGCACCAGGATGATGGCCAGGCTGATCCACGGGTTGATGTTCACCAAGAGCAGATAGAAGACGACCACGTTCCAATAGGAGGGAAAGCCCACAAAAAAATGATCGGCGGTCTTGGCGTTGGTCTGGCAAAATTGATAGGCCGACGCCAGCAAAATAGCCGCCGGGCCAAGCAGGGGCAATACGTCAGGAAGCACATGGCTTTGAGAAAGAAAGATAGCGGGCACGAGTACATAGTTGAGATAATCGACCATGTTGTCCAGTAGCGCCCCGTCAAATTCCGGCAACACGGTCTTGACATGGGCCTTGCGGGCCAGAAAGCCATCCAGGGAATCCACGACGATGGCCGCGCCCATCCACACAAAGGCCAGGGGCCAATTGCCTTCAAAGATGGCCAAGATGGACAACATGCCCCACACGGCTCCGCTGGCCGTGAACAGATGCACCGACCAGGCCAAGAGTTTGGCCCGGTCGGTGATGTCAATCTGGTTGTTGCTGGCAACACCCATGCGCAATTCCCTTTCCCAATTTACAGCGCTCTCGGCGGTTAAAAACGTCTCGGCTAAAAGTTACTACCAAGCCACCCCCTCCCAGCCTCCCCAAGGTTGGGGGAGGAGCCGGATCGCTGAGAAGCGAATAGCCGTCAATATTGGACGGTTCCCTCCCCAATCCTTGGGTTGAGTAGGCCCAGAGGCCGTATCGAAACCTGGGGAGGGGTAGGGTGGGGTTTGTTGTTTCGTCTAATATATGGTTGCGGTCAACGCGGACCGGGCGGTCTGGATTTCGCCCAGGAGTTCCTCGTGGATCAGCCCGTTGCTGGCCAGGATTGTGCGATCCTCCAGGTGCCAGGGGTCTCCAACATAGTTGGTGACCGTGCCGCCTGCCTCTTGAATCATCAACAAGCCGGGGGCGGCGTCCCAGGCGTGGCCGCCTGCCTCCCAGTGGGCTTCCAGGTGCCCGGCGGCCACGTGGGCCATGTCCAGCACAAAGGAACCCATGCGCCGCACGCCCTGGCATTTGGGCATGATACGGGCAAATTCGACCCCATTGTTGTCTGGGTGCTTGCCCCGGTGATAGGGAAAGCCGGTGCTAAGGAGGCTATTGCCCACGGTTTGGGCCGTGCTGACCTGCATGCGTTGGGCCACCTCCCCCACCTCTTGGCTGAACGAGCCTTTGCCCTTCTCTGCCCAATAGAGCGTGCCGCTGGGCAGGGCCAAGGTCACGCCCAAAAGGGTCTCGTCGCCCCGGTTGAGGGCGATGTTGACCCCATACCAAGGCACGTTGTGGGCATAGTTGACCGTGCCGTCGATAGGATCAACCAGCCAGAAATAGTCCGTGTCGGGTCGCCCGTGGTCGCTTTCTTCGCCCCAAAAGCCTACTTCCGGGGCCAGGGTGTGCAGTCGCTCGTAGAGCAGGGCCTGGCAAGCCACATCCGCCTCGGTGACCAGATCGATGGCCGAGGATTTGCTGCGAATGGCGACCTGGCCCCGGCGCATCTCCGTCACCAGCCGTCCGCCCTCTTGGGCAAAGGCGATGATGGCCGCAAGATTGTGTGCGCTCATGATTACATCTCTTCCCGATAGGCCAGGTTGCGCCGTTGTTTTTCGGTCAGGGTGGCCTTGCGGATGATCTCCCGCACTTCTACCGGGTCTTTGATGTTGCGCAGCACGATCTCAGGCTGCTGGGGATCATTGGAGACAATGGTCACGTCCCCAATGTCCAAGGCCCGCTCGCCCAGATGCTGGCTGACCGAGGTGTCCCGCACCCGCACCAGCTCGACTTCTTCAAAATCTCGGCCAAAGATGCCCCGGATGATGCGCAGCCGCTGGCTGGTCAATTCATAGCGGGTGCCGATGGAGATATAGGGTCGGCCCGACCACAAAAGGGCCTCCTCGTCATCATCGTCCGCGGACAGGGCGGCGGCGACCGCCATGCCAGCCGGTCCCCCGGCGACCACGGCTCGACTGCGGGCAGCGTCATCATCGTCCAACGCGGCCAACCCGGCGATCAATCCGTCGGCCAGGGCGTTGACCATAGCCTGCAATTGGGCCTGGGGGATGGCGGTGATCTCGACCCCACTTTCGGCCAAAGACTGGTAGAATTGAGCCGTTACAGCGCTGCGGATTTCTTTTTGTTGCATGGAGGGTCTCCTTGGGAATGGCGAATGGCGAGATACGAATGGCGAATGGTGAATGGCGAATGGTGAATGGCGAATGGCGAATGGCGAGATATGAATGGCAGGGGATATGAAGAGAAGGGGTGGGGAAGAATCCCCTTGCCATTCGCCATTCGCCCCTTTCCGGTCAGTGTATCATTCTCATTGCTTTCCATGCAACCGGGGCGGGGCGGGATTCTTCCACCTTGCACCCGATCCCCTCCGGTGCTAGAATGGCATTTATGGCAAGCATGGACGATCCAAAACTTTCCACAGATCTACAACACCTTTTATGGACCGCTGGCGCAACACCGGTTCATCTACTTCTGCGGGTGACGGCTATTTCGGATCAGGCCGAAGCGGCCATTGAGGCCGCCGGTTTCCAGATCCAGCGCAAGCTGACCCTGGTGCCTGTCTTCGCGGTCACAGGGCCAGTGGCCGGGGTGCTGGATCTGCTGGATCTGCCGTGGCTCATCAACGCCGACCTGGATCGTCCGGTTCATACACACTGACCCACTTCATCGCAGAGCTTCTTTTCGCACCCAGGCAGAACCCATTCCTATCCACAGGAGGCAGCCATGCCCGATTTTCCAGACAAGTTGAACAGCCGTGCCCAAACCGTGATCGAATCCGCCCGGGTTGGCGGTGACAGTGTGCCGGTGATCGTGCGCTTCACAGAGGCCCGCTCGGCGGCCAATTTTTCCCGGCAGGCCGAGTCCATCGGCAGCCACAGCGTCAATTGGACCTATGTCACCGTGCCCGCCGTCGCCCTCTCTGCGGACGCCAAGGGCATTGACGCTCTCTTGGCCAGGGAAGATGTGGCCGAAATCTGGTATGACGAGCCGGTGCATACCATGTTGGACAGCTCCGTGCCGGTCATCAATGCGCCCAAGGTGTGGGCGCAGTTTGGCAATCGGGGCGAAGGGGTCACGGTGGCCATTGTGGACACGGGGATCGACAGCGATCACCCGGACTTTGCCGGACGCATCACCTTCACCCAGGATTTCACCGGCTCCGGCTCGGCAGAGGATGGCAATGGCCACGGCACCCATGTGGCCTCCACGGTGGCCGGGTCCGGGGCGGCCAGCGGGGGCAAATATGTGGGGGTGGCCCCGAGGGCCAGCATCATGGCGGCCCGGGTGTTGGGCAGCGATGGCAGCGGCAGTACCAGCGGCGTCATGGCTGGGGTGGAGTGGGCGGCCCAAAATGGTGCGGACGTGATCAACCTCTCCCTGGGGTCCGATGGCAACAGCGACGGCAAGGATGCCCTCAGTACCCTCTGCAACGCAGTCGTGGACTTGGGCAAAGTCGTGGTGGTGGCGGCGGGCAATGCCGGGCCTGGGGCGGGAAGCGTGGGGGCCCCTGGCGCGGCCACCAAAGTGATCACCGTGGGCGCGTCGGACGATGGCGACCGCATGGCTTCTTTCAGCAGTCGGGGGCCCACGGCGGATGGTCGGGTGAAGCCCGACATCACCGCGCCGGGGGTGAAGATTTCGGCGGCCCGGGCCACGGGCACCAGCATGGGTCAGGCCGTTGACGAGCATTACACCACGGCCCAAGGGACCAGCATGGCCACGCCCCATGTGGCCGGTTTGTGTGCCCTTTTGCTGCACCAAGAGCCGGGGCTGTTGCCGGCGGATGTCAAGAATCGTCTCAAGTCTACGGCCAAGAATTTGGGGGTGGGGGCCAACGATCAGGGCAGTGGGCGCGTGGATGCCCTGGCCGCCGTGGCCGCCGGCAACCCAACCCCTCCCCCACCGCCGCCAGCCCCCGATCCCACACCTGATCCTGTGCCGGATCCCGTGCCCGATCCCACACCAGTTCCTACTCCTCCCCCAGCCCCAGTTGGCTGCTTGGGCGCGGTGTTGCAGTTGTTTGGGTTGCTTCGATAAGTTACTTTCTTGATCCACGAATCTGCACAAATCTACACGAATTATAAGAAAAGGATTCGTGTAGATTTGTGCAGATTCGTGGATCATCTTCATTGCTGATGGGTGGAACGATGACAGTGAGTGGTAAGGGATCGAATCGAGGCGAGGAGATTGTGGCCCAGCGCATCAAGGCCCAAAAGCGGGCGGCCTTGGGGCTGGAGCCGGAGCGGGCCACGGCGGGGCGGGTGACCTCCCGCCCCGCTCAAAGCGCGCCACCGCCCCTGTTGCGCTGGGCGGCGGTGATCTTGGCCGCCCTGTTGTTGGTGACCGCGGGCTGGTTTGTTCTGTACACCCAACCTTGGCGGGCCGGTTTGGTCCAAAGCAGCGATCCCGCCCCGGCCCTGGGGGGGGGCGTGCCCGGTGAAGCCCAGCTTTTGCGCTATGACTTTGACCAACCGGTCCCCACAATGGCCCAGCACAACGAGCCGGGGGCCTGGGCGATGGGCTTTGTGGAAGGCCATTATCGCATCCGCTCTGTGACCAGCAACGCCCTGGTCTACACTACTTTGGGGCTATACACCCCGGATCCCCATCGGCTGGAAACTGAAGTCACCATCTCCGCGGAGACGCCGTGGGGCTTTGCGGGCATCATGGCGCGGGTGCAAGACGGGGAGAGTTTTTATCTGTTTCAGATTGACGGAACGGGTCAATTCAAAGCCGTATTCGTCCTGAATGGCATACAGAAGACGTTATCCGGTGAGCTGGCCCCCTCCCCGGTGCAGGCGGCCGGTCTGCCCAATCAGTTGGGGGTCATCGATGACGGAGAGAGCCTCACCTTCACCGTCAACGGCGTCACCGTGGCCCATCTCACCGACATCGCCCTGCCCGCCGGGGATCTGGCCTTGGTCGGCGGCTCCAAAGAAGAGCCGGGCAGCGAAGCGGATTTCGACTGGGTGGCGGTGTATCAGATCCCGTAAATACAGAGGGAAATAGAACGCGGATGATGCGGATTTGGCGGATTTTCACGGATTTTTTTTCGTTTTTTGGTTGATCCGTTTTGATCCGTCTAATCCGTGTTCTATTTTGAAAATTTCTGGGGCGCTGGAATGACGATTGATCTGGGACTGGGAAGATGGTACAATGACAAAAGTCAAAACTTTCACAGGAGGTGATTGTTTATGGTTGAAGCATTGCTGGTCCACCGGGTAGACCGTCTAGAAGATCTCATGGCCCAGTTGTTGCGCGCCCAAACGCAAACCCAACGCCAGGTTGATCAGACATCCTTTGAAATGCGGTTATTCAAAGATGAGATGCGCACATTCAAAGAAGAAATGCGCCAGGAGAGCCGAGAAATGAATCGGCGCTGGGGCGAATTGGCCAATAAGATGGGCACCCTGGCCGAGGATTTGGTCGCCCCCAACATTCCCCGCATCGCGCGCTCGGTGTTGGGCTGCGCGGACGAACAGATCGACAGCATCGCCGTGCGCGTGCGCCGCCGTGCGCAGACCGACGCCAGCCGTCGCCAAGAGTTCGATGTGGTCGCCGCCTGCGGTCCCTATCTGCTGGTCAACGAGACCAAGAGCAACCTCAACGTTGGTCACATCAAGACATTCGTGACCCTGCTGCCCACGGTGCGGGACTATTTCCCCGAATATGCCGACCGCCAGATCATTGGGGCCATCGCCTCCCTTTATGTGGATGACAGTCTGCGCCGCCATGCCGAAAAGCAGGGGTTGATCGTGCTGGGCTTTGGCGAGGATGTGATGGATGTGCTGAATTCCCCTGGATTCGTGCCCAAGGCATTCTGAAGTCAAGCCATTTGGCTGAATAGAACGCGGATGACGCTGATTTGACGGATAAAAACGGATCTTTTTTCGTTTTTGGGCGTTGATCCGTCCGATCCGCGTCCTATTTTTAGAACTGCTGGTACGCGAGGATGCCGATTGATCTGGGACCGGGAAGATGGTACAATGACAAAAGTCAAGACTTTCACAAGAGGTGATTGTTTATGGTTGAAGCATTGCTGGTCCACCGGGTAGACCGTCTAGAAGATCTCATGGCCCAGTTGTTGCGCGCCCAAACGCAAACCCAACGCCAGGTTGATCAGACATCCTTTGAAATGCGGTTATTCAAAGATGAGATGCGCACATTCAAAGATGAAATGCGAGACTTCAAAGACGAGATGCGCACATTCAAAGAAGAAATGCGCCAGGAGAGCCGAGAAATGAATCGGCGCTGGGGCGAATTGGCCAATAAGATGGGCACCCTGGCCGAGGATTTGGTCGCCCCCAGCATTCCCCGCATTGCGCGCACGGTGTTGGGTTGCGCGGACGAGCAGATCGACAGCATCGCCGTGCGCGTGCGCCGCCGTGCGCAGACCGACGCCAGCCGCCGCCAAGAGTTCGATGTGGTCGCCGCCTGCGGTCCCTATCTGCTGGTCAACGAGACCAAGAGCAACCTCAACGTTGGTCACATCAAGACATTCGTGACCCTGCTGCCCACGGTGCGGGACTATTTCCCCGAATATGCCGACCGCCAGATCATTGGGGCCATCGCCTCCCTTTATGTGGATGACAGTCTGCGCCGCCATGCCGAAAAGCAGGGGTTGATCGTGCTGGGCTTTGGCGAGGATGTGATGGATGTGCTGAATTCCCCTGGATTCGTGCCCAAGGCATTCTGAAGTCAAGCCATTTGGCTGAATAGAACGCGGATGACGCTGATTTGACGGATAAAAACGGATCTTTTTCTAAAAAAGAAAAATCCGTGATAATCCGTCAAATCAGCGTCATCCGCGTTTCATTTGTTTTATCTATGCGAAGAATTTCTTCTTGCGCCAGGATGGGTCTGGGTTGACCGTGCGGGCGAATTCGCTCTTGGCTTCGGCCAGAAGTTCGGGCTGGATGAAGAGATCCACGGCGGTCATGGCCAGGGCTTTGGCGCTGCGGATCAGGGCCTGGTGTCCCCAGGGGCTGGCGGCGGCGGCGGCAAATTCGGGCGTGTGGCCGCCGATCCCTGGCGGGGCGATGGTGACGTAGGGGTGGATGGCGGGCAGGATCTGGCTGACGTTGCCCATGTCGCTGGACCCCCGGCGCTCGTTGGCGTCGGGGGTCTGTACATTTTCGCCCAGGGAGCCGATATTCTCGGCGAAGAGGCGGGCCATGACCAGGTTGGGGATGCGGTTGGCATAGTGGCGTTCGTGGCTGACCTTGACCGTGGCTCCCATGGCCGCGGCGGAGGCTTCGGCGCAGGCCACCACCTTGTCCACCACCTGGAAGGAGAAATCCGACTCTGTGGCCCGCACGCTGAAGCGGGCCGCGGCATATTCGGGCACCACGTTGACCGCGGTGCCGCCGTGGGTGATGATGCCGTGGATGCGCACATCCTGGGGCAGATGCTGGCGCAGGGCGTTGATGCTGTTGAAGGTCTGGATGCAGGCGTCCAGGGCGTTGATGCCGGCGTCCGGCGCGGCGGCGGCGTGGGCGGACTTGCCAAAAAATTCCAGGGTCACGGTGTTGGAGGCGATGGAGCCTCGGGCCACCATGGCCTTGGTGCCAGGATGGACCATCATGGCGGCGTCCACATGCGCAAAGATGCCCCGTTCCACCATGATGGCCTTACCGCCGCCATTTTCCTCCGCCGGGGTGCCGATCAACTGCACCGTGCCGGGGATGCGATCCCGGATGGATTGCATGGCCAAGGCCGCGCCCGTGGCCGCGGTGCCGATGATGTTGTGGCCACAGGCGTGGCCCAGACCGGGCAGAGCGTCATACTCGGCCAGGAAGGCGATGGTGGGGCCGCCCTTGTCCGGGTCGGTGGCCCCGCCTTCCAATTGGGCCAGGAAGGCGGTCTCCAATCCCGCCACCCCCCGCTGCACGGCATAGCCATACTCTTCGGCCAGATCCGCCAACAGGGCCATAGACTCGTATTCCTCGAAGGCGATCTCCGGGTTGGCGTGCAGGGTGAGGCTGGTCTGGATCAGCATATCGGCGATGCCGTCGATATAGGCTGAGACCTGCTGCTTGAGTTCGCTGGCTGTGGATTCGGGTGTTTGCATGGGGTTGATCTCCTTGGTGTGAGGTAACTGCCACCCCCTCCCAGCCTCCCCCAGGTTGGGGGAGGAGCCAGATCGCCGAAGATGTGGGTCCGGTCAACCTGATCTGTCCCCTCTCCGATCCTTGGGTTGAGTAGGCCAAATGGCCGTATCGAAACCTGGGGAGGGCTAGGGTGGGGTGGGTAGGTACGATGTGAAATTGAAAACGTGTTGCGTGTTACGTAACACGCAACACGTTCTGTGTTGGTCGGTTCGATTGTGCCTGTCAAAGATGACGGTAAAAGGTGGCGCAAGATTCGCCAAACATGATGATCAGCGCAATTTGCGTGGGTCCAGGGCATCCCGCAGACCATCGCCGATGTAGTTGATGGCGATCACGGTCAAGAAGATCATCAGACCGGGGAAAAAGGCCATCCACCAATTGCCCTTGCGCATCTCGTCCTGGGCGGCGTTGAGCATGTTGCCCCAGGTGGGGGTGGGGGGCTGCACGCCAAAGCCCAAAAAGCTGAGGCCCGATTCGGAGATGATGGAGCCGGCCACCAGCAGGGTGGCGGCCACGATGATGGGGGTGGCCGTGTTGGGCAGGATGTGGCGGAAGACGATGCGCAGGTTGCCGATGCCCAGGGTGCGGGCGGCCTCCACAAATTCCTTGTTTTTCAGGCCCAAAAACTGTCCCCGCACCAGCCGGGCCACCCCGGTCCACGAGAGCAGCCCCAGGATCAGCACAATGCCCCCAATCCCCCCGTTGCGACTGAGGAGGGGAATATCATAAGTTCGTAAGAGTAGTGACATGATGATCAGCATAAAAATGCGGGGCAGGGAAATAAAGAGATCCGTGAAGCGCATGAGTACGTTGTCCACCGCCCCACCGTAATAGCCGGAGAGGGAGCCGATCACCGTGCCGATGGTGACGCCCAAGACGGTGGCCATGAGGCCGATACTCAGGGAGATACGTCCGCCGTACATGATCCGGGTCAACACGTCCCGGCCCAAGGTGTCCGTGCCCATGGGGTGGATCAGGCTGGGGGCTTCGCGGCGTTCCCGCATGCTGCTCTTTTCTGGGCTATAGGGGCTGATGGCGCTGATGGAAAGGGAACCAAAGATCAGGAGAGTCAACACGACCAGCCCCACCATGGCCATAGTGTGGCGGCGAAACTGATTCCAAATGATGCTGCGCATGGTGCGCTCGCGCACAGTCTGAGAAGTCAGGTCAGCAGTTGTGGCGGATATTGCCATGAAATTCTCCCAAGCAAGATCGGAACAGCGGAAAAATAGAACACGGATGGCTCATTCGTAGCGCACCCGAGGATCCAGGAAGGCATAGGCCAGATCCGCCAGCAGGTTGAAGAAGATGATCAGGGCGGCGTTGATGATCACGATGCCCATGAGTACAGGATAATCGACCCGCTGGGCCGACTGATAGAAGAGCCGCCCCATGCCCGGCCAGGAGAAGATGGTCTCGGTGAAGAGGGCCCCACCAAAGAGGATGGGCAGTTGCAGGGCCATGATGGTGATGACCGGGGTGATGGCATTCTTGATGGCATGGTGCCAGACCAGGGCAGACTCGCCAAGCCCCTTGGCTCGGGCCGTGCGGATGTAATCCAGGTGGATCACCTCCAACATCTGGCCGCGCATATAGCGGGTGTAGGTGCCCGCCCCAAAGAGGGCCAACATGATCACGGGCAGAACCATGTGCTGGATGCGCTGGCCCAGGGTCGGATCATCGACCCCATAAGGAGCCATACCACCGCCGGGCATCAGGGGGGTGCAGTCCAAACAGCCGGTCAGATTTGACCAGGCAAAGCCGGTGGTGGGGCTGGTCGGGTTCTTCAGCCACACATTAAAGACGATGATCAGAATAAGTCCAAACCAAAAGACAGGGATGGCCTGGCCCATAAAAGCGATAAAGGTGGCGATATGGTCAAACAAAGAGTACTGTTTCAGGGCCGAAAGAACGCCGATGGGTAGGGCGATAATCAGGGTGGCTAGAAAGGCCACGACCATCAATTGGATGGTGTTGGGCAGCCGATCCCCGATCTCGGTCAGCACGGGGCGTTTGGTGGCGTTGCTATAGCCCCATTCCCCCCGAATGATGCCGCCCTTGGAGGAGTTGCAGACGGTCAGGTTGACCGGAGACCAATAGCTGCACGTGGTATCCCGCCCGGCCATATCCGCCCCTTCATCCCCGCTGCGGAACGAGAGACCGGTAAACCAGCGAATATAGCGCACGTACACCGGCTGATCCAGCCCCAATTGCTTTTCCAGACGCGCCACATCATCAGCGGTGATATTTGGGTTTTCCTCAAGCGCGGCCATCGGTCCCCCAGGGGCAAGGGAGATCATGGCAAAGACGATCATGGAGATCACAACCAGCAAGGGAATCGCCTGAAGCAACCGGCGAATAATATAAGCGGAAATCGCACACCTCCCACCTAAAAACGTGGCTCAACCCCACTGAGGATAAAATTCGTAGGTGCGGTTTCTAACCGCACAAGTCCCCAAATTATGTGATTTGTGCGGTTAGAAACCGCACCTACGAATTTCATCCCGATGATCTGTACAGTTTACAACTGAAGGCCACGAAGGGGTGGACCAACAAAAAGGCTCATGCCGGGACGCGGCCTTTGGCCTTTACGTCCCGGCATGAGGAAAAATCAGACGTTAGTCGGTCACGTCCCACTCGGCGGCGTTCCAGCCCTGGCTATTCCAGGCATTCACCTCATAGCCGACCAGACGGGTGCGGCTCATGTGGATCTCGGCCCGGTCGTATAGATAGATGTGGGGCAGTTCGGCGTCGATCTGCTCACAGGCAATCTGGTAGGCAGCCTTGCGGGCAGCGGAGTCAGGATTGGCACCAGCCTCAACGATGGCGGCATCGGCTGTGGCGTTGATCCAGCGGCTGTAGTTGAAGCCGTTGCCACCGTTGGCCTCAACGGGAATCTTGTTCGAGCTGAAGTAACCATCCATCTGGCTCTGGGGATCCACACCGTCGCTGGTGGTGTACATGATGACGTCGTACTGACCATGCTTGCGGAAGGCACCGCTGGACCAACTGCCAAAGAGTTCGGCGCTGGGCACGTTCTCGATGAACAGGTCAACACCGATCTCGGCCATCATTTCCGCAACCAGTTGCTGGGACTCTTCCCGCAGTTGATTGCCGCTGGTGGTCTGATATTTCATGCGCATGGGGGTGCCCTCTTCGGCATACAGGCAGTCGTGGCACTCGCGCACGCCATCACCGTCCTGATCCGTGAAGCCGGCCTCGTCCAACAGGGCCATAGCCTTTTCCGGGTTGTACTCGGAGGGGGCGATGTCACACTTGGCCCAGCCCAGGCTTAACTCGCTGACGCCCACGGTGGTGGCCCCGTAGAGGAGTTCATCCACGATAAACTGCTTGTCGATGCCGTACTGAATGGCCTGACGCACCCGCAGGTCGCCCAAAATCGGATGGGGGTTATTGATGGGATCGTCCGTGGCATCTATGGCCGGGTCACCCAAGTTCAAGACCAGCCGTTCGGTGCCTGCGCCAGAGGTGGCGTTGACATTGACATTGGGGTTGTTCTCGAATTCGGGCACATCGGCCTCAAGCAGATTCCACAGGAAGTCGATCTCGCCGGAGGTCAGCAGGGCCTTGCCCACCTCAACGCTGGCGATCAAGCGCACGACGATCTTGTCCAGATAGGGTTTTTCGGGATAGTCTCGATAATTGGGGTTCTTGACCAAGATAATCTGGTCGCCAGTTACCCATTCCTGGATCAGGAAGGGGCCTGTGCCAATCGGGTTGCGATTGTAGTCCCATTCCTGCATGGCGGCCAGTTCACCTGTGGCGTGACGGGGCATGATGGCATCGAAGAGAGTCAAGAACGGGGCATAGAACTCGGAGTAGGTGACAACCACAGTCAGTTCGTCCGAACACTCGACAGAGGCGATCTTGTCATAGCCAGTCGTGTTGACCGCACCACTATCCGGGCTGACGGCGACTTCCCACGTGAAGACGACATCATCACAGGTGAAGGGTGCGCCATCGCTCCACAACACGCCCTCTATCAGATGATAGGTGACTTGCATACCATCCGCGGAAACCTGGCCGTTGGCCGTGGTCGGCACCTCCTTGGCCAGGGACGGGATAAAGCTGCCGGAAGGATCCACACTCAGCAAGCCTTCGATGATGAACTCACCCACATCGTAGGCAGCCGTCTGGGTTTGGATGAGGGGATTCAACAATTCTGGTTCCTGGGACAGGCCAAAGATGATGAGCTTTTCGGCGGCGGGGGCTTCGACGACGGCGGGCGCTTCTACAGCGGCTGGGGCTTCAACCGCGGCGGGGGCTTCCGCTGCGGGGGCGGCGGGGGTGGCGGCGGGTGTTGCACAGGCCCCGAACAGCAGGGCGGTCAACAGCAACAGGGCGGTCAAGAGATACGCTTTACGAATTTGAAAATTCATTTTTCCTCCTTGGGTGCCTAAAAGATTGGTAATGACGCGATCGAGGTTGATCTCTGGTCTGTGGAACAAACGGATCTGGACAGAAACGATCTAAGAAACAACAATCGACAGATTTCTACCCAACCCGCGGGAACGCGTGATCAAGCCAGAGACAAAGGCGCATTGCTTTTCTGCTACGTCTTGCCACCGAATGATTGGATTTACCCACGGATTGAATCGACTAAGATTGAGGGGGGTGAATATGGATTGGGATTGGGATGGTAATTCAACTTCACAATGGGGTGGGGACTATGGGTGAACACATCATAATAGGAGTTGGCTGGACTGTCAACCTGGAAAATAACAGAAGCGCGATAGCTTATGGCTGAATCCATTCCCATCCTCCGCTCTGACAAACCCCTTGGGATCTGATATACTGGAGCCTGTTTTGGGGTGGATTCGCCATTCCCATGTGTACGACTTCTCTTGAGGCGAAAAGATGGCCCGCTCATTCAATGACCCTTATGGCCCTTTGCGTGTGACCTTGCGTTTACAGGGCGTGATAGTGGGGTTGGCCCTGGGCATGCTATTGCTCACCATCCCCGAACAGTCTATGGGCATGTGGGGGTTGGTGATTGAGCAGAACAGTTGGCCAGCCCGCCTGGCCGGGGCGGCGTTGATGGGCATGGGGATCAACAACCTGGCCCTGTCCGGCGAGGAGACCATGCGCCTTGGTCCCATCACCGCGGCCATGACAGCCAGCGGGCTGTTGGTGGCCGTCTTTTTCTACTCCTATCTTCAAGGCGACCTGAGTGGTCTAACCCGATTGGGGCAGATCGTCCTGATCATGGCCTTTGTCCTCTGCCTGGCCACGGCATTGCTGCCCATTCGCTATTTTCGGCAGGATCTCATTTACTGATCAGCAAAATGGTAAAAACGCAGGTGCGGTTTTCAACCGCACAGATTACATTTTCGAGGGATCGTGCGGTTAAAAACCGCACCTACGAAAATTTATAATCCCGCTGATCTACGCGTGATCTGAAACCTTCTCTAAACCGGGTGCATCCAAATGACAGACCTTCTGCCCATTGACCTGCATATCTATGACGAAGAAGAGACCCTGCTTGAGGGTTTGCGCAGCCATGACAAGTACGCTTGCGCCTGTATGCTCAAACGCTATGCCGGCCAGGTCTATGCGTTGGGCCTGCGCATGATGAGCGACGAAGACGAGGCCGAAGAGGTGATGCAGGAGACCTTTATCAGCGCCTGCAAGAACATCGACCGCTTCCAGGGGCGCAGCAAATTGGGGACGTGGCTCTATCGCATTGCCACCAACGCCGCCCTTATGCGCCTGCGCCGCAAAAAGCACACGGTCCCTCTGGACAGTGTGCTGAATGACAGCGGTTTGCCTCTGCCCGAAACCATTGTCTCCTGGCGCAACGGGCTGGAAGATCTGGCCATGCAGGGGGATCTGCACGATGCGTTGGAAAACGGGCTGACAGCGCTCTCGGAGAATCTGCGGGCCACCTTTGTGCTACGGGATATCCACGGTCTTAGCACCGCCGAAACCGCCGAAACCCTGAATATCTCCGAATCTGCCGTAAAGGTGCGTTTGCACCGAGCCCGTCTGCAACTGCGCGAGGTTTTGAGCAAGAATCCAGCCATCTCTCTGGAAGAATATGGAATTCAGCCATGACCCACCCTAACCCTGCACCCCAAAACGATTCCCATCCAGAGGATCCCTGCGGCCATCTGCACGAACTTTCCGAGTTTATCGATGGAGAGCTGGCCCCGGATCTGTGCGCCGAATTGGAACAGCACATGGCCGGGTGTGAAAACTGCCGGGTGGTGGTGGACACCCTGCGCCGCACGGTCTCCCTCTATCGCACCCTGCCCGCGGACCCAGAGCTACCCCCGGATGTGGAGGAGCGACTGTGGCGGCGCTTCGATATGGGGGAGTTGTTGCCGGTGGCCCGGACGAAATAGAGCCAATGCACAATGGGGTGTGTTGGATAGAGATAGAGATAGAGATAGAGATAGAGGAGGGGATGTCGTTGAGGAAGCGATGGCCCCTCTTCTTTTATTCACTCGCTGGGTTTGTGTGCTAAAATCCTGCCCACACCCATTGACTCGATTCATTAGAGGAAACCCTTATGAGCTTTCTGCGCAATCTTTTTGGTGCCAAATTAGACGGCCCAGCCCTGGCCCAATCCAGGCAGCCCCAGGAATATGCCCAGATCCATCTGCTGGCCCGGCTGGCGGCGGGGAATGCCCTGCCCGATGCACGGGAGCAAGGGGCGTGGACCAAGGTGCTGCCCCGCGCCTATGATCAGCAGATCAGCCTGATGCAGAAGCAGGGCTGGCTGACCCCAGAGGGTACGCCCCTTGGCATCACCCCAGACGGCCAGGCGCTGGTCCAGATCTACCGCACCCGCCAGGCCGAAAGCCGTGAGGTGGCCATGAAAAAGGTGCGCCAGGCCCTGACCGAGCGAGACACCAGCACGGCCCTGGAGATCCGCCGGGCCTACGAGGCCACCTTCCCCCCCCTGGGCAAGGCGGACTGGACCGGCCCCGAGTCCCAACTCAGCCACAGCGCCCTGACCCGGCGCATTCTCTTTATGGACCACTGGCTGTTGGACGGCATCCCGGCGGAGGTGGTGGCGTGGCTGAAGATGGTCTCGGCGGAGCAGCACATGTGGGGGGCCTATTGGCGACTTGCGCCGGAACAGGTTCCCGAATATGTGCAAACTGCCCTGGCCAAACCGGGCATGGACGGGGTGGAGGCGGCCTATTGGAAGGCCTATCAAATGGCTCTGCATGTGGACAACCAAGAAACGTGGCAACGCTGCAAGGGCGGGGATCATGTGCGCCGCCTGGATGTGGTGGGGCCGGACGACGAACACACCTGCGACGCATGCCGCACGATCCTGAACCAGCAAACCCTGGTGGCCCGGGCCCCCGAACTGCCCCACCGCGCATGCACCTCTCTCCTGGGCTGCCGCTGCCGCTATGAGCCGGTGCTGGAGATGTATGATTATTTGGAGGCGTGAGGCAGGGATCTCGCAGATCTCGCTCCCACGCTCCGCGTGGGAGCGGTGATTCGGCGCTCTGCGCCCCTCGGCGCAGAGCGCCCGTTGGCATTCCCACGCGGAGCGTGGGAACGAGATTTGTACAACAAAAAAGGGGTGTGTGGCCAAGGCCACACACCCCTTTTTTGTTGCGTTTTTCGCCTATTCCGTGACGGCGGGCATGGCCCGTTGGCTTGCGTCCAGGGGCGAGAGCAGGGTGTTGGCCCGGCTGCGGTCGATCCACCAGAGGCGGGTGTCCGTGGCGCTTGTGCCGGTGCCGGGGGGGGTGCCGTTGTTGGGGGACGATGGGCTGCTCTTGGCGCTCTGCACGGCTAGGCCGAAGGTGGAGGCGAGACGCAGGTCGTCCAGCCGCCCGGCATAGGAGCGGTCGGCCAGGCGGAAGGTTTCGCCGCCCAATGAGGTGCTGACCACCAGCAGGCCATCGGCGCTGTCCACGGCCAGGGCCTGGGCATTGCGCAGGGTGCGGCTGAGGTTCGGCTCGATGCGGTCGATGATGCGGCCATCCCGACCATCCATCACCGCCACCTGGCCGTAGTGGGGAGCCAGAAGATAGAGTACATAGAGCAGGTCCGTGGCCGAGTCGTAGGCCAAGTTCTGGGGCAGACCCAGGCCGTCCAGCTCAGTTTGCCAGAGAATAGTGCCATCCCCGGCCACGGCGGCCACTTGGTTGGCCCCAGGCAGGGCGGCGAAGAGGCGGTCTTGGGATGCTGCCAGGGTGAAGGGGGGCGTGCCCATCTCCACTCGCAGGCGGATGGCCCCGGTTGTGGGATCGGCCAGGACGAGACGGTCGGCCCCGGTTTCGGCGATCCAGAGGCCGCTTTGGTTCAAGGCCAACCCGCTGGGCCGGTTCAGGTCTGTGATGCGAGCCCGGGTCTCTCCCGTGGCAGGATCGAGTAAGGCCACCCAGCCCGCCGACCCAATCGGTTGGAGCGCAGACTGAAGATCCTGATTCAAAGAAGGTCGACTTTTTTCCGTCAACCACGCGCCCCAATCACTCAGGAAGATCGCTTGATCACCGGCCAAGAGCTGCTGGGGGGCCGGGCCACCCTCGGTCTGGCCGATCAGCGCGCCCTGGGCGTTGCGGATCTGTACCGTGCCGGGACCGGCGGCGAAGATACGCCCGCTGCTGTCCACGGCCATGCTGGTCAGGGATTGAGCCGATTCAGCGGCCAGGGCTGGCTGGGGGGTGGCGGTGGCCTGTGCGGTTTGCAGCCAAGCAATAGGCGTGCGGGTGATGGCCGCCGGGGTGACCTCGGCGCTGACGGTGCGCACGGCAGCCCCGCCCTTGACGGCCTGGGGCAGATAGACCCGATAGGCCATGAAGGGGAATTGCTCGGCGATCAGGGTGTAGTAGCTCTTGCAATTGGCGTAGCTGCTGGCATTGGCCACCCGCAGCAGATAGCGCCCCCCTGCCGGTGGCGAGACAAATTCCATGATGTTGCTGTATGTGTTTTGGATCAAGGTCACGCCGTCATTGCTGAAGAGATCCATGCGGGTGGTCAGGTTCAGATCGTCCTTTTTCAGGCGGAAGTAGTATTGGTAGCCCTGGCTGGTGGCCGGGATGTCAATGGCGAACCAATCCGTGTCGCCGGGGGTGTGCAGGGTGCGGTATTGACCGTTCTGGCCCATGAGGGCGACGGGTGCGTTGGCGGGCTGATCGTCCGGCTCGTTGCTGTCTGCGGCGGGCAGACAGTAGGGGGTGGGGGTGGCGACGGGACCGTCATCGTAGATCACGGAGACCGTGTCATCCCCGGCGTTGCTGACCAGGATCAGGTTGCTGGCCCGGTCCACCACGGCGGATTCGCCAGCCCCCTGGCCCAGAGGCAGCCAGCCCATGTAGCCATAGTCCGGCGCTTCGTAGACATGCGCCCGGCTTTCTTGGGAGCAGATCACAAAGAGGTGGCCTGTGTTGGCGTTGGCCGCCACATTCCACGGCTGACAATTCAGGGTGATGTTGCCGATCTTGGCGGCCAGACCAGCCCGGTCCAGTTGGAAGACGCTGACCGAGCGATCGTCAATGTTGGCCACATAGACCCGGCGCAGGCTTTCGTCAAAGCTGATGCCATAGGAGCCGGTCCCCGTGGGCAGACGCTGGGCCTCGCTGCCGTCCCAGTTCATCACCCGCAAGGTGGCGTCCCCGTGGTTGGAAACGTAAAGCCGCTCGCTGACCGGATCAAAGACGCTGAAGCTGGGCTGGGCGCTGCCGGGGATGTCCAACTTCCCGATCCCGGCCCCGTCCTCGTCCCGCACCTTGACCACGGAGAGGCTGTCGCCGCCAAAGTTGGCCACATAGGCCAGATCCAAGCTGGTGTGCAGGGTCACACCGTCGGGCTGTCCACCCACGGGGATGCGCCAGATGGGGGCAAAGAGGGCCCCGCCGCTGACCGTGTCATCGGCGCTGGAGACGGCCACCAGTTCGTTGGTGTCCCGCATGGCCACATAGAGACGCTGGCGCAGGGGATCCACAGCCAGACCGTTGGCCCCGGCTGCATCCCCCAGGCTGACCGTGCCTTCGGTTCGGAAGGTATCCAGGTTGATCACGGTGACATTGCTGCCTGCATGGTTGGCCACATAGGCCCGGCGGCGGCTGCTGTCGATGGCAATACCGTGGGGCTGATCCCCCGCGGGCAGGACGCCGACGATCATGATGCTGGTGGTGGCCGTGGGGGTGGCGGTGGGGGTCACCGTGGGCGTGGGGGTGTTGACCGTGGCCACCGTGGCCGTGGGTGACGGGGTGGGCGTGGACGTGGGGAACGGCGTGGCTGTCCCCACATTGGGCACAGGGGTGGGCGTGGCTATGGGGCCAGCATCGGACAGCACCGTGATGGTGTCATCCTGGCTGTTGGCGATAAAGATCAGGTTGTTGGCCCGATCCACCACAATGCTCTCCCCGGCTCCGCGGCCCGTGGGCAGCCAACCCAGATAGGCATAGCTGGGGGAATCGTAGGCATGCACCCGGTTTTCATCCGGGCAAAGCACAAAGAGGTGGCCGGTGTTGGCGTTGATCCCCACGTTCTGGGGCTGGCAATTGAGCCGTACATCCCCCAGGTTGGTGAGCAGGCCATCGTCCCCCACCAAGATCACGCTGACCGCGCTGCTCATGGGGTTGGCCACATAAAGTCGGCGTTGCACTTCGTCAAAGGCCAGCCCATAAGGGGCCTGGCCGGTGACCAGGGTCTGCACGGGGATACCGTCGGTGTCGTAGACCGTCACCCCGTTGTCCAGCCGGTTGGTCACATAGAAGAGGTTGGAGACGGGATCGGAGAGCAAAAAGGTGGGTTGGGTGCCAGCGGGAAAATTCACATTGGCCCCGCTGTCGGGCAGGATGGCGTTGAGGCTATTGTCTCCGCTGTTGGTGACAAAGAGCCGAGAGAGGGTGCTGTCCAAGGCGATGGCCTTGGGCTGGCTGCCCACGGGGGTCTGCCACTGGGCCACAGGGCTGGTGCCCAAATCCAGGGTGGTGAGGTTGTTGCTGAAGCGGCCGGCCACATAGAGCCAATTGCGGGCCGCGTCCACCGCCAGACCGTCCGGCCCAGAGGCGTTGCCCAGGCCGTAGGTGGTGACATGGGCAAGGGTATCCGCGTCCAGCACGGTGATGTTGTTGCCGGCCGCGTTGGCCACATAGACCCGGCGGCGGCCACTGTCCACGGCGATGCCCTGGGGGGCCTGGCCCACGGTGACCAAGCCCTGCACATCGATCTTCACAAAGGGCGTGGGCGTGTGGGTGGCGGTGGGCGTCACGGTTGGGGTGTGGGTGGCCGTTGGCACCAGGGTAGGGGTGTGGGTCGACGTGTTCGTCGGTGTCAACGTGTTCGTCGGTATCGGCGTGTTTGTCGGCGTCAACGTCACCGTGGGCGTGTCGGTCGGCACCAGGGTGGGCGTATTCGT
This sequence comes from Caldilineaceae bacterium, assembly GCA_018003515.1. Lineage (GTDB taxonomy): Bacteria > Chloroflexota > Anaerolineae > Caldilineales > Caldilineaceae > JAGNDO01. Next base: position 54,298 of record JAGNDO010000012.1, on the reverse strand, counting down.
CGGCGTGGCCGTGGGGGTCCAAGTGGACGTGGGTGTTGGCGTTTGCGTCGGCGTGTGGGTGGCCGTGGGGGTATCGGTGGCGGTCGGCGTCACCGTGGGCGTGTCGGTTGCAGTGGCCGACGGGATGGGTGTCGGCGTGTCCGTGGCCGTGGGCGTCACCGTGGGGGTGTGGGTCGGCGTGGCCGTGGGGGTGTGGGTCGGCGTATTGGTGGGCGTGTTCGTCGGTGTATGGGTGGCCGTGGGGGTATGGGTGGCCGTGAGGGTATGCGTTGGCGTATGGGTCGGTGTGTGGGTTGGCGTGTGGGTCGGTGTATTGGTTACCGTGGCCGTGGGGGTATTTGTGGGTGTCGGTGTCTTGGTGGCCGTGGCCGCCGGCGTGGGTGATTTGGTGAAGGTCGGCGTGGACGTAGGGGCCGAAGCATAGACCGTCACCGGGGCCACGGAGCCATTGCCACCCACCCCGGCATTGGCCGCGGTGGCATTCAGATTGGCATAATAGGTGCCACCGCTGTTGGGCGCGTAGGCCTGAAAGGTGATCTCGATGGTGCTGCTGGCCAGGGTGTTGCCCTTGTCCAGATTCTTGACCGCGTTAAATTGGGCCCGGGGCGAGCCATAGGTGAAGCCGTTGCCATCAATAAAGTTCCAGCCGGACCAGGTGCCCTGGGGATCGCTCAACTGATAGGGGGCCACCGCATCGATCTCGGCCCAATTACGCCAATAGTCCCGATAGGCCCGTCCGATATAATCAGCCCGGTTGTCTTCGTTGATGACCGGATAGCCTTCCCAAGTATAGGTGCCGTTCCACATCTCATAGCCGGTCTCGCTGAGGAAGGTCTTGACCCCAGGCCGTCCCCAAGCGGCCAGCCAGCCCAACTGCTCGATATACGAATCCACCACCAATTGGGGATAGACAGCGGTGTTGCGATGCACATTGTACTCTGGCGGATGGTTGGCCGGGTAGGGATGCGCGCCCCACAGGTCGAAGGACCACAGACTGCCCGGCGCGCCGCTGATCATCTGATAGACAAAGTTGCTGATGGAGAGATGGCCCCCAGGGCTGAGGGGCGCGCTGACCAAAACGATGCGGGGATCGTTGAGGGTGCGGATGGCGGCGGCCACGTCTTCCTGGAATTGGCCAAACTCCTTGGCGTTGACCGCGCCCCCCCACTCAAAGTTCAGGTTGGGCTCGTTCCAGATCTGCACGTAGAGCTTAAAGCCGTCTCGCCGGGGCAGGTTTTGCACCACCCATTTGAAGCGCTCGGCGATGCTGGAATAGTTGCCGGGACCATCAGCATAGGGCTTCTCCCAAACATCCCCCGCCCGCCCGCCTTGCAAGCGAATCACGGGTTGCAGACCTCGGTCATAGGCCCCGTTGACAAAGTCGATCCAGCATGGCTCCGCGGTGGTGGTGTTCAGATTGATGCCGGCCATGAGCTGTTTCACATAGCCGTGCCAGCCCAGCATCTCCTTGGAGCGGTCCAACTGCCAGTTGATGTAGGTCTGGTCGCAACGCTCTTGCACAAAGGTGTTGATGCCAAAGAGGGTATCCTGGCGGCGGGTGGGGAAACTCCACGGCCCATAGGTGAGGATTTTGCCGCTGATGGCCGGATTGGCACTGCTCACCTTGACATGGTTGATACGCACAGTGCTGGTGCCAGTGCGATAGGTGAAGCCGCTGGGCAGGGTGAAGTTGACCCGAAAGCTACTCCCGGTCACATCCCCGGCGTTGCTGGCCGTGACGTTATAGGTGACAACACTGCCGCCGCTGGTGCTGGCCGGGCTGACGCTGGCACTGGCATTGAGCAGGGGATAGGCGACGCCATCCACACCCGTGATGGAAAGGGGGGCGTCCTGGACCGCAGGCTGTAGGGCCGCGGCAGCCGCCACCTCTGCAACCGAGGGCATGGGGGCCTGGGCAGCGGCGGGCAGGGGCCAGGCCAAAGTAAGCAGCCAGATCCAGATCACCGCGCGGTGCAGTCGGCTCAAGGCCGACAAATAACCTTTGGGACGATTTTGGGTTCGATTCATCATGCACCATCCGTTTTCAAGCAACTATGGTTCGTCCAAAAGCAGCTTCCCGATCCACATTGTTTTGGACAAACGCTAAAAAGCAATAGAAATCGTTCAACCCCCGCCCCCCGGCCCCCAATTTTGGGGGAACTGTCCAGCACCTCCCCCAGAATTGGGGGCCGGGGGGCAGAGGGAGTGAACGGCTACAGGCAGTTAGTGTTGAGGTGGGCGGCGGCAAGACAATGGTCCTCAACAGCCCACACCCATGAGTATAGCACAAAAACCCCTTTCCTTTCCTGACTATTTGCCCAGATCTTCCCCCACCACCTGGACAGGTCCGCCAAAAGGTAGCCGGGAGAGACTCGTGAGTCGCTCCCGGCTGGGGTAATGTTCATGGGGCCATGTTCATGGGGCCATGTTCATGGCCCCATGAACAGCATGTCTTCGTTGTGACCCATCGACCCGTTTTGTGGACGGGCCGATGGGCTACGATAGATCAATAGTTATCGATGATCTTCTGGACGGTGTCAGGATTGACCGTGTTACGGGCGTCACGCATACCCACGAAGACCACGTTGGTGGCCGGGTTGACCACGGCGGTGAAGGGATCCACCCCTGTGCCCACGGTTGCCAGCACCTGGCCGTTGGCATTCAACACCGTCACGGTGTTGTCCGCCGAGTTGGTGTTGAACACATGGCCGGTGACCAGATTCACCACCAGGCCAGTGCCGCCCACGTCTTCATCCCTGGCACCGCCGCCTCGACCCACAGGCGTTGTCGCCAGCAGCCCCCAACTGCCGTCGCTGCGTTCGTAAGAGGTATCCACGAACCAGTCGGTGTTGATAACATAGACCGAGTAGAGACGCTTGTTGTTGGGATTGTAGGCCAACTCGAAGAGTACTCGACGGTCGCTGTAGGTGAAGTTGTAGCCATCATTCTTCCACTGGCCAAACTCCGTGCGATAGATGACACGGGTGTTGCCGGCGTCACGGTTGCTGACGAAGATGCGATTGTTCACCACATCCACGGCAATGCCATAGGTGCCCGCGCCGGTGGCCCCTACGATCTGGGTCAGAGTCAGCCCCTGAATCAGAGCCACACCGTTGCTGCCATTCAGGACGACTGCCACCGTGTTAAGGCTGGGCAACAGTTCCATCAAGGCCGGTCGGGTCTCACCCGGATTTCCCAGCCGGATCTTGGTGACCAGGGCCAGGGTGTCGGCGTTGTAGACCCATATATCTGCGCTGGCGAAGTTGCCCACATAGACCAGGTTGGTGGCTTCGTTCAGCACCACGCCCCAGGGCTCGTCACCCGTGAGGGCCGTGTTCATCACCTGCATGGTCTGGGGATTGACCTTGAGCAGGCGATCATTGTCCCGGCTGACCACGTAGAGCAGGTTCTTGGAGATGCTCACCGCCATGCTCTTGGGGTGGATCAGATCGGGCAAGGCACAACCCGGCGCATCACAGGGGATGCCTGTGGAGCCACCGCCGCCATCCGGCGTCGGGGTGGGCGACGGGGTGGGGCTGGGGGTGGGTGTCGGCGCAGCCGGGGGCTGGGCAGAGAGGAAGGGCATGTAGAGCCGGAAGCCCCGGGGCTGAACCGGTGCCACGGTGGGATCCCCTGTGCCGCCGCCCAAGCCGTCATCGTCCGTCGGTTCGTCGGGTAACTCCACACTGGAGACCACACCCTGGTTGACGATCTGGGTCACCCCAGCGGGCAAGGGATTGTGGATGCGGACGCGTAGATCGATGGTCACGCTCTCGGTGGGCAACAAGGTACCCACAGCCACCTGAACGCTGGTGTTTCCGGTACTGTTGCCCAAAATCACCGTGCCCCGATTGGTGGAAACCGACCCGACCACCAGGGACGTGTTGGGATCCAGAGAGTCGTTGAAGCCAATATTGGTTGCCGGTGCCGTGCCAATATTGGAGATCACGATGCGATAGGCCAAGGTATCCCCTGGGGAAACCACACCGTTGCTGTCATCATCCACCGCCAACTGTGAAGTTTTGATGCTTTGTATGCGGGGAGCCGCTACCACAAAGCCGGCATCCAGGGTCAGGTTCGCATCCCCGGAAGAGAGGCCAACAGTCTCGGTGCGGCCCGTGTTGCGATCCGCGTTGCTGTCCGCCGCCGAATTCGTCCCGGCATACTGGGTCGTAAAGAGATAGTTGGCCAGGCTTTGGAAGTGGACAAAGTAGCTGCCAGGCGTCAGGTTGGTGAAGAGATAGCTCCCGCCACCGCTGGTGGTTTGGGTCATCACCTGGGTGCCATCACCCTTGAAGAGCGTGACGACCAAGCCATTATGTCCGGCCTCGTTGTTGTTTTGAATGCCATCTTGATTGGTATCAAGCCAGACCCGGTCACCCAGACGGGCGGGCCGATATAGACCGGCATCAATGGTGCGGTTCTCCTCACCACTGACCAGGGTCACCGGTTCGCTCTTGCCATCCGTGGGGTTGGCATTGCTATCCGTCCCGGTGTCCAGACCGCTGTTGCGCAACGTGAAGAGATAGGACTGAAGCGCGGTGAACTGGACCTGGTAGGTACCTGGTGTCAGATTGTTAAAGAGGTAGCTGCCATCGGGCTGGGTGGTGGCCGAAGTGACGAGGCCACCGCTGCCGTTCAAGAGCAGCACAGTCACGCCGCCCAAGCCGGGTTCGCCGGCATCCTGGATGCCGTTGCCGTTGAGATCTTCCCACACCCGATCGCCCAGAGACGCTGGCATGTACAGCCCGGCATCCCAGGTCAAATCCGTCTCGCCGGAGGTCAGAGTGGTAACCACCGCGCGACCCGTATTGATGTTGACATCACTGTCCTTGGCCGGGTCGCCGCCCTGGTTCTGGGGGCTAAAGCGATGCCCAGCGGGCAGGGTAACGCCCACCGAATAGTCACCTGGGGTCAGATTGTTGAAAAGATAGCTGCCATTGGCCGGGGTGGTCTGGGTCATCACCACACTGTTGTTGCGATAGAGGGTGACCAACACACCGGCCAAGCCCGCCTCGCCTGTATCCTGGATACCGTTGGCATTTTTATCCAACCAAACCAAGTTGCCGATGGTGGCCAGGCCGAAAACCTGCACCGTCACCGTGTCCGTGTCGTTGACCGGGTTGCCCAGGCTGTCGTTGCCCGTGGCTGTGGCGATATTGGTCGTGGAAGCGGTCAAGACCGTGGCGCAGGTATAGTTCCATACCTCGGTCAGATCCAGCCTGCTGTTGCTATTTGTGTCCCCATTGACAAAGGTGACAGGGCTACACTTGTCATCAGTCACCTTGACACCGGCCAAGGGGTCGTCCCCGCTATTGGTGACGACATAGGTATAAGTGACCACCGTCCCCGAAGCCACCGCGGTGACCGTGGTCTGCTTGTCCACATTGATACCAGGATTGATCACATTCACCACCGCCGTGTCTGTATCGGTCACATTGCCGCCGGATTCGTCCTTGGCGTTGACCGTCACCGTGTTGGTGGTGTCCACGGTCAGGCTGGTGGTACAGCGATAGATCCACGTTTCGGTGACTTCCATCTGCTGGTTGTTATTGGTATCACCGCTCACATAGGTAACGGGATTGCACTTGTCATCCGAAATGGTGACGGTGTTGAGTGTGCTGTTGCCCGTGTTGCGGACCGTGTAATTGTAGGTGACCGAATTGCCGCTGTAGATGGTGGTGGGGGTGGCGCTCTTCTCCACTGTGATACCTGGGGTGATCACCCGCACCGTGGCCGTGTCCTGGGCCGTGACTGGGTTGATCCCCGGCAGGGGTACCCCGGCAGGATCGCTGGGCTGACCGGTAGCCACAGCGATGTTGACCGTGGTCTGGCTGATGGTCGATTGGCAGGTATAGGTCCAGGTCTCGGTGGTCTCCAACACAGAATTGGTGTTGGTGTCGCCGCTCTGCCGGGTGAGAGGTGTACACTTGTCGTCGGTCAGGTTCAAGCTGGCCAGAGGCACATCGCCCGTATTCTTCACCACATAGGTATAGACCACAGCCGTGCCAGGACGAACGACGCTTTTGTTCACACTCTTGACGATGGAGATGCCAGGCTTTACCACGGTGACATTGGCCGTGGCCGTGGATTGCACCGAGCCGCCCAAGCTGTCCACACCCGCCGCGGTGACCGTGTTCAGGGTGGTCTGGGTCAGGGCAGTCGTACAGCTATAGGTCCAAGCCTCGCCGGGGTCCAGTTTGCCCACGTTGGCCACGTCCCCAGGGTTGGGGGTGGCCGACGTGAGGGGCGCGCACTTGTTGTCGCTCACGGTCACGCTGGCCAGGGGGTCGTTGCCGGGATTGGTCACCACATAACTGTAGATCACCTGGGTACCGCTCACAATCACGGTCTTGTTCACAGCCTTGGTCACCTTGATGGCCGGGCTGATCACCCGCACCGTGGCCGAGGATTGGTCAGACTGGGGATTGTTCAGGGCATCCTGGCCCGTCGCCGTCGCCACATTCACCGTGGTTTGGGCCAAAGATTTGGCGCAGGAATAGAGCCAAATCTCGTTACGGTCCAGTTTATTGTCGCTGTTGGTGTCTCCGGAAAGCCGGGCGGAGATGGGGCTACACTTGTCGTCAGCCACCACCACGTTGGACAAGGGATCTGTTCCCGTGTTGGACACCTGGAAGGTATAGGTGACCATGGATCCGCTGTAGACCAAGGGGGCGCTGGCGCTCTTCTCCAACTGGATACCCGCGCTAATCACGTCCACAAAGACCTCGTCCGTGTCGGTGACGGGCTTGCCCAGGCTGTCCGTGCCCTGGGTCGAGGCGATATTGGTGGTGTCCTGGGTGAGAACCGTAGTACAACTGTAGCGCCAGGTCTCGCCAGGCTCCAGAATATTGTTGGCATTGGCCGGGGCCACCGGAGTCGGCCCAGAGAGGGGAGCACACTTATTGTCCGTGGTCGCCACGCTCGTCAAGGAATCATCGCCGATGTTGGAGACATCCAGCGTATAGGTGACAGGATCACCCTGGTTCACCACACTGGCGCTGGCGCTTTTGACAATGCGAATGGCCGGATTGATCACGTTGACCGTGGCCGTGTCCTGGTCACTCACCGGGTTGACACCGGGGACGGGGACACCGCTGCCGTCCACCGGCTGGCCGGTGACAGTGGCCGTGTTGACCGTATCTTGGGCCAAAGTGCTGCTACAGGTATAGATCCAGATCTCGCCGACCTCCAGCCGGTTGTTGCTGTTGGCATCCCCGCCCGTGCGGGTGAGGGGCGAACACTTATTGTCCGCCACAGCCACACTGCCCAAGGTGATATTGCCCGTGTTGGAGACCCGGAAGGTATAGGTCACCGTGCCGTTGACATAGATGGTGGCCGGGGCAACGCTCTTGACAATGTCGATACCGGGGGCAATCACCGTCACCGTCACCGTGTCCGTGTCTTGGACGCGTCCGATACCGGGCAGGGGAACGCCGGCCGGGGTGGCCGGCTGGCCCGATACGGTCACAATATTGGTCGTGGTACTGCTCAGAGCCTGGGAGCAGGTATAGGTCCAACTCTCGCTGGTTTCCAACACGTTGTTGGTGTTGGTGTCCCCACTTTGATAGACCACACTGGCGCACTTGTTGTCGCTCACGGTCACCGAAGAGAGGGGCACGTTGCCAGGGTTGGTGACCACAAAAGTATAGGCCACATTCTGATTGGCCAGAATCACCGTGGGGTTGGCCGTCTTCACGACGTTGATGACAGGCGTCACCACGGTCACCACAGCCTTGGCCGTGGCGCTGACCGGGTTGGCAGCCAGATCCGTCCCGGCGCTGGTGACGGTGTTGGTGGTGGTCTGGGTCAAAGTCGTGGAACAGCGATAGAGCCAGCTTTCGCTGATGTCCAATTGGTTGTCGCTATCCGTATCCCCCGAAATGCGGGCGGAGACCGGGCTACATTTGTCGTCGGTGACCGTCACATTCTGTATCGCCAGCCCGCCGCCGTTGGTGATCACATAGGTATAGGTCACCAGTTGACCGCTGACAATTGTGGTGGGATTGGCCGTCTTGACCACATTGATGGCCCCCGGCATGTAGAAGCCAGCATCCCAGGTGATGTCGTTCTGGCCGGAAATCAGGGTGATGATCAACCCAGTGTGCCCGGTGCTGGGGCTGGCGTCGCTATCGACTGCGTCGTTGCTGAGTTGGTTTTGCAGAGTGGGCCGATAGCCGTTCGGCTGCACAAATTTCACATCATATTGGCCGGGGGTGAGTCCGGTGAAGCTGTAGATCCCGGAATCATTGGTGGTCGTCGTGTCGATCTTGACGTTGGCGCTGTTATACAGTTCCACAGTCACCCCGGGGATGTTGGGTTCCCCGCTATCCTGAATGCCGTTGGCATTCAGATCCTGCCACACCCGGTCACCCAGACTGGCCGGGCGGAAGAGACCTGCGTCCCGGGTGATGTCCGACTGACCAGCGGGCAGGGTAAAGGTGGCCGTACGCCCCAAAGCTGGCTCGAAATCGCTGTCCTTGGTGTCGTCGCCCACATTGGGGGGGCTAAAGCTATAGCCGCCGGGGGCATCAAAGACCAGATAGTAGCTGCCACCCACCAGGTTGCTAAAGCGATAGAGACCGCTGCCATCGGTGGTTGTGGAGCCCAGTTCCACCCCGGCTCCGCTGAAGAGACGCACGGTCACTTTGTCGATACCCAGTTCCCCGGCGTCCTGAATGCCGTTGGCGTTCAAGTCCTCCCACACTTTGTCACCGATGCCAGCATTGTTGAAGATGCCCGCATCCCACTTCAACTGCACATCACCGGCTTGCAGAGCGAAGAGCGCCGTCTCACCCGTACCGGTGTTGGCATCGCTATCTTTGGTATCGTCAAGAAGCTGGTCCTGGGAGCTAAATTGGAAGCCGTTGGGCAAGGTGAATTTGACCTTATATTGCCCGGCAATCAAATTGTTAAAGCGATAGGTGCCGCTGGTGTTGGTCGTCGTGATCCCCTGGGATTGTCCGGCAGCGTTGAAGAGTTCAACGGTTACGCCGGATACACCCAGTTCGCCCGTTTCCTGAATGCCGTTGCTATTTGCATCATTCCACACCTGGTCACCCACAGAGGCAAAGAGGGCCACTACGGCGTCATCGCTGGCCGTGACCTCTTTACCCAATTCAAAATTCGCCGTGGGGGTACCCACAACCGTAGCGATGTTGGTGTGGTTGGCGGAGATGGGCCGGTTGGCCGCCGTACAGGTGCCGGTGGCCCCGGCTATCAGCTTGGCCACGTTACAGACCAGGAAATCATCCGTCGCGTCTGCCGGGGTGCCATTGTCATCCTTGATCTGAACGTTGATCAGTTCGGTCAGCCCGGTGTTGGTATAGGCATAGGTAAAGGTGACATTGGCACCCGCCTGGGGAATATAGTGGACCCCACCATTCGGGGCGGAACCCGCCCGCTTGATCAAGGTGACCCCCGTGGGCGCGTAGCCGAAGTCGATAGTATCGGTGCCGTCTGCATCCACAAAGGGCACGATCATGGGTTCATCGCCCTTGGTCGGGCCGCTGGTTAGCATAAAGTTGTGCAACGGTCCACCAGGGCTGAAGTTAGAATCCATAACTTCCACCCAATAAGTCTGGCTACGGCTGACGTTGAACTGGTAATAACCCGCAGGTTTTACCCCAGATCCATCTGCCGTCACCGTTGTGGAGAGGTAGGTGTCTTTAGCAGGATCGAAGATAAAGTCGTTGTCATCTTGCCACAAACGCAAAAAGACCCCGGCAATCCCCGGCTCGCCTGGGGCCTCAAGACCGTTCAGACTCGTATCCAGCCACACAAGGTCGCCGATAACGGCCTCACCGATGGGTTCATTTGGCTGATTGGCCACCTGAGCCTCGGACGCGGTCGCACCCTGATTGGCCGCAGCCTCGCCAGGGGAAGACCAAACACGCACAGACAACATAAATGTCGCCAAGATCCCCAAGGTGATCATCAGCAGACGCAAGGATGGTTGATAGGTTTTTTGCATCTCAATTCCTCCAACTAATAGTCTATCCATAGATCTTGGTTATTTTTGTCACGTTTCGCTATTCATCACAAATCAAGGCTTCGGATAGTGGTCAGGCCCAGGTTTCGATGGAAAAACGATGATGTCCCTGTGGTATACAATATCATATTTTCTACACCTGCAACTTTACGATTGGCTGATACTTTGTCTGTAAGGTCAGCCGTCTGTCATTTTGCAGAAACATCAGTGACTCACCCGCGATAAATCGTTTTCACCCCAAAGTCGTCAAAGAAAAACAAGGATCCCCCCCTGCAAATCTCTGCGCTCTCCGCGGTTAAATTGCACTATGAGTATGAGTATGCCAGAACCTACGCGCTGGGCCTATTCGTAGTTTCCCTTAAAATCAGCCCAGCTTACCCGTAATTGGGGGGGGTACAGAAGCGATGCATCGGGCATGTCGATTATCTCAAGACCAATACGGGCCGGGTCGCCTGGGGCTGTTTCCAACCGTATTGAAGCCGTGGCAGATCCGTCCCTGTAAACCAAGACGCAAAAACAACTGGCAAATTGCTTACAATCACCCGCACGCGCAAACCCGGCCAAAATCCACAAGGTGGACTGGGGCCGGGCTTGGAGTTCAAACAAGCTGATTCATCTGTCACCCCGTCCGGATTTCGGCCATGCTATGCCAAAATCAGGACGGGGCGGCAAAGATAGAAGATCAATAATTGTCTGCGAAGACCTGAATACTGCCCGTGCTGCGCAGCCCCACATAGACCTTACGTGTGACTGGGTTGATGGCAATGGTGAAGGGATCGACAGATGTCGGCTCCGTGGCCACTACCGTGTTGGTGCTGCCGCTGATCACGCTGACGGTGCGGGCGGCTGTGTTGATGTTAAAGACGTTATTGGTCGCCAGGTCCACTTCCAGACCGCTGCCCCCTACGTTGGGATCCCCAGCTCCGCCGCCACTCTGCACGGGGATGGTGGCCAGAAAGAGCAGGGTACCTTGGCTGTTGCGTTTCCACACGTCCACATACCAATCATTGTTGATCACGTAGACCATGTAGAGCTTCTGGTTGTTCGAGTTATAGACCACCCCAAAGGGTATCCGGCGGTCGCTAAAGCTAAATTTCTGACCTTCGGTTAACCAGGTACCGAATTCATTCAGATAGATCTCCTGCATGTTGCCGCCATCCCGGTTGGTGACAAAGATGCGTTTGTTCACCACATCCGCCGTGATACCGTATGGACCGACACCACCGGTTCCCACGACTTGAACCAGCCGCGTTCCCTGGATGATGCCCACACCATTGCTGCTGCGGATCACCACGGCCACCGTATCCAGATCCGGCAGGATAGTCATCATGGCCGGTTCTCCGCCCACGTGGATCTTCTTCAGGACAGCCATGGTGGTGGCGTCATAGACCCAGACATCCCCGCTGCCATAGTTGCTGACATAGACCCGGTTGGTATTTTGGTTAACCACCACGCCCCACGGCTCTGCGCCCGTCTCGGCCTCGGCCAAGACGGCCAGATTATTGCCATTCACCTTCAGCAACCGGTCATTGTCCCGGCTGGCAATATAGAGGATGTTGCTTCCCGAATGAACAGCCAAGCCCTTGGGATGGTACAGGTTCGGGATCACCGTCGGCGTACCCACCGGTCCTGGCCCATCTTCAGTAGGCGTGGGGGTGGGCGTGGGAGTGGGCTGGGCAGGGACGACCAGCAAAGGCAGGTAGAGCCGATAGATACTCGGAACCACCGTCGGCGTCCCCTGGGCCCCTCCACCAGACTCCACCACCGCATCATCAGTATCGGTCACATCACTCTTGCCGGGCAGATCGTTCCCGCCACTGTCAGTGGGGTTGCCTGTGACCGTCGCCACATTGCGATATTCTCCTTGTCCATCACCCACAACCACAAAGACATTCTTGCTACAGCTACTAGAGCTGCCCGGTGCCATGACCGTGTTGATGGTGCAGACGGTAAAATCATCGCTCGTATTGGCGGCAGTGCCGTTGTCGTCGACCACCTTTACATTGGCCAAATAAGTCTGGCCCTTATTGGTGACCAAGTAGTTAAAGGTGACAACCGCACCGGTACGGGGAACGTTCCAGACAGCACCGTCCACAGCATTGCCGGCCGTTTTCACAACCTCGACGCCTGCATCAAGAATCGGCGTGGGTGTTGGTGTTGGCGTATGGGTCGGCGTGTTCGTTGGCGTGTGGGTCGGTGTGCGAGTCGGTGTATTGGTTGGCGTATGGGTTGGCGTATGGGTTGGCGTGTGGGTCGGTGTATTGGTTGGCGTGTTGGTTGGTGTATTGGTCGGTGTGTTGGTTGGCGTGTTGGTTGGTGTATTGGTCGGCGTGTTGGTTGGTGTATTGGTCGGTGTATTGGTCGGCGTGTTGGTTGGTGTATTGGTCGGTGTATTAGTCGGCGTATTGGTTGGCGTGTTGGTTGGCGTGTTGGTCGGCGTATTGGTTGGCGTGTTGGTCGGGGTCGGAGTGGGTACCGACGGGCTGATGATAGCGTTGTCCTGATCCTTCACGCTCTTGCCCGGCAGATCGGTACCGAAGCGATCGGTCGGGTTGCCCGTGGCCTCGGCGATGTTGGTATGATTCCCCGTCACCAAGTAGCTGGCGGTACAGGTGATCTCCCCATTGGGCACAAGTGGACCAAGCAGGGCCGCACACCCCGCAGAGGTGATGGTGATATCATCTCCAGGGATAGCAGGGGTTCCCTTGTCATCCACAATCACCATGTCAGAAAGGTAGGTCTCACCCGTATTGCGTACCAGGTAGGAAAATTGCACCACCTGGCCGGCCGGCGGGATCACCAAAGTGGTGCCGTCCGTCGCATTGCCTGCGGTCTTGATCACTTGGATGCTCGGTCGGGCAAAACCAAAATCGGCGTTGTTGAAGAAATCAGCGATGCCGGCCACATTGGCATAGAGCGGATTCTCCCCAAAGGTATCTACGGATGTCAGTACCATGCCCTCAAGGGGGCCACCGGGATCAAAGTTGGAGGCTCGAACCGAGACCCAATAGACATTCTCGCCGGTGACAGCAAAGAAATAGTACCCCGTCTGCGTACCCGGTACATTGGGGTTGTCCCCCGTGGCCGTGGTACCCGTGCCGCCGGAATCCGTGAAGAGAAGATCATCCGTGCCCGGCTCGTAGACATCGTCACCGTCATCCTTGTAGATATCGATGAAGACATTGTTAATGCCCGGCTCTGTTGGCTCCTGCAACCCGTTGACATTGATGTCATGCCAAACCAGATCACCAAGGCCGGCGTTTCCCTGCGGCGCAGTCGGCGCAGCGTCAACAACTCTCGTGGTCCACACCGCCGTCCCCAACAAGATAGCCAGACCCACCAGGGCCATGACCACCCACAAATTATTCGATCGGCCTGCAAGTCGCACGTTCATACCCACTCTCCTTCTGGATCTCCACCACACCACGCCCCAGAGCCACGAACCAACCAGCCTGGAACACCTCGCTCGACACCCAACTAGCCGCTCTCTATTCGGCCAAACGGGCTACTGCACTACGCTATGTTCAAATTACCGCACCAGCAAGGGCAAAAAGATGGTTGACCCACTTTCCACACCCACAATGCGCAAGGCAGGATCGCCAAAGAGCATGAAGGTGTCCATCAGATCATCGTATCGACCGGCTGAAGAATTCTGGTGCAGATACAGCTTGCCAAACTGGGTGGCCGGCCCCATAAGGGGCATCCCTTCGTGAAAGACGGCCAGCATAAAGCCACGCTCCATCAGATCATGACCGGTGGCCAAGCCATAACCCGTAGCGGACCAACTGGCCACTGCCCCCTTGCCGGCGCTGCGCACGGAGATCTCCGCCAGAGCGGACTTGTCGGGCGATTGAAAGTAACCTTCCAGACAGGTCATGGCCAGGATTATCGGCTGCTTGTCGCCGTTGTTCAAAGACGCCACCATGGCGTCATCATATAGCCTCTCCAAAGCCCACGCATCCCTGGCACCATGACCCACAAAACTCATGATGGCCACGCCTTCGTTGAGGGCCTGGTTAATCTGGGAGCGACATGCCACCGAGGGATTTTCTGATGCACAGGTCTGGCCCATGTAAACCTTGGTGCGCTGATATTCTTGGGGCAACAACAGGGCAGCGGAGGTTGAACCATCCACCGTGCCGTCGGCCACGCTGTTGGAGTAGGCGTAGAACGCACCGCCTCCACCTTCCAGATCATCGGTCACAAAAAGCGCTTTCTTCTGCCAAGTGCCGGATGGGCTGTCGGTCTCGTATTTGATGGTCTTTTGGACCATAGCCGTGGTTTCGGCCACATTGTTGACGGGGAAACGGCCAATATACATATCAGCCAATAAATCATCCCCGACCAGCGTGACAAAACGGTTGTCCGAGGCTGTCTCACCCAGGTCCGGATCCACCATTGCCAGGAAAGGCGGCACATAGGTGGGGGCGCTGGTGGCTAGATAATTTCGCAGATCATAGGTGCCATCCCCCACCAACAGGACATAGCTGGGCGGGGTGCCGGGCCAATTGCTGTACGCATAGCTCAGAAAATCCCGGATGGCTTCGGCGGAGGGCAGGCCATAGTTGAACTGGTCATACACGTCCTGCAAGCTGATGGAGCGTACCCGCAGACCCGTGGTGGCCCGATAATCGGCCAAAGGCTGTGCCGCGGCCATAAAATCTGGGTGGGCGATGAGGATGTAATCGGCCCCTGTACTGGCATCACCGGCCCGCAGGCTGACGCTGTTCACCCGCTCAATGGCCAGGGGCGAGAGTCGTTGGGCCGTTTCCACGGCCATATAGCGGCGGACGGAAGCATTGGTGCGGGTAAAAGAGAGTACACCACCGCTCACCTCTGCCGGCACAACCGCCACCTGCCCAGGCGTGGTGACATCATAGACGGTCACATCCCCCCCCGAAAAGCCGCTGACGGCATAGGACCAGGAGCCAGCGTGGGCATCCCCAAAGTCCAGCCGTCCGTTGCCAGCCAACAGTTGGCGCTGATAGGAAAGTTTGAGCCAATCCACATAGATGGTATCGATGGCCTGACCGCCCAAATCATTGCTGATAGAGATCGTGACGCTATTGGTGGTCGAAAGGATACCGTGGGGAATCTGGGCCTGCACCTCTTGATAGGCCCGGTTGCTCCACTGGAAGTCACCCACCACCTGGCCGTTGACCCGCAAGGTCATGTGATGAAGCCCCAAAGTATGGCTGGCCACGGCTACGCTCAATGTGGCGGTGAAGGGAGTTTGGGCCAAATCACTGGCGGCCAAGGTATAGGTTCGGATGCCGGGGGCAGTGCCCAGGGCCTGAATCTGCACATCATACCAGTGATCAAACCCCTCCAGCTTGGGCAAGGTTGAGACATAGTTGATGTTGCGCTCAAAGGTCACACTTTCGGCATAGCTATCCGCCGGGGTGGCGCTGCCACCCGTGGTCGCCTGCTGCATACGCAAGCCGTTGGCCCCGCCATAGGTCAGCCAATAGACGTTGGTATCCGTGTATCGGGTATCCACGGCCTCACCGTAAAAGATCACCTGATCCCCCGCATCAAATTTGCCATCCCCTTCCCCCGTCACGGTGATGGGGATCTCTTTGCCGGCGTTAAAGAGACGCAAACTGGCCGGGATCAGGCTGCTCACCGGCAATCCAGCCGCGGAAAGATCTGCCTGGCTGAGTTGATAAATACCTGTGCTATTGACTTTGACTCGATAGGCTGGGCTGGGGGGCGTCCAAATGGCGGTAGGTGCTGCGCCCGTCTGGGCAGCGGAAAGCGCGCCCTCAGCCGACGCGGCCGGGGCCAATCGCCAAGAACGTGACTGATCGTAGTTTAAGAGCATGTTGGCGAGGGTGGCCTCAAAGGGGGCAGACTCGGCCACGTCAGCCGTGGCCGCCGATCGGCTGGTCATGGCAGCCATCCCCACTTGGTTAAACTTGAGGGTGACCAACACTCGGCGATGCAAAGTCACCAGACCCGCCACCGGATCAATCTGCACCGGAGAGAGCTGCACCCGGCCCAAGCGCTGGCTGCGCATATAGCCCAAGTCGAAAAAGACAACCATTTGGGCCGGATAGGGCTGGGCCACGCCATAGACGGCTGGGTCGGGCAGTATTTTTCTCTCCACATAGGTTCCCACATCGGCGTCATCCACCGCCGTCCCCTTGTCCAAGGCCGGGCAGATGTGATAGACCCCAGGCAGGGTCACTGAGTCCAGTTCCACACTTTCCACCGACACCCCAACCCCAGGCGGGATGCCCACCAGTTCGGAAACCAGGGGCAGACCCGGCAAGCCAGGCGTCCCGGCAGCCACAGATCCGGCCAGAGTCATCTCTTGGCAGGCGCGGCCAGAGGCATCCTTGCCCTGAGAAGGCGCAATTTGTAATTGATCCAGGCTAAAATCAAACGCCAGGGTGATCGAGCGGTCATCGGCACTGAGCAGGGTGATCCCGGATGACGCTGCGATGCCTGGGTCAAGCGTCGGTGCGGCAGCCTTGACCAAGCCAAGATTGCCCGGCCCCAGGCCAGTCAGCAGCAGGGCCAGAATAAGACCAAGTCTGGTCATCTGGTGAGTCCAGCGACCCGCAAGAGCCGGCGTGAATATGGATGAGGTGCGAGATTGAGATTGAGATTGAGAGTAAGTCATAGTTTTATATTATCTGGGAACGGCAACACGGTATCGGTGTCAGATGCAGGATTGCAGGAATGCGATAAGGAGAGAAACAAAAAAACACTAAAAAACGAAGCCAAGGACTTTTCCCCGCATAATCACTATAGCATGGGCATTGACGGCATCGGCTTACTGTTTGCTGTCGGACAAAGAAAGAATAATGCAAGGTTTGGGCGTGGGTTTAGGTTTGGGTTTGGTACCGAAAAATCAGTGCCACGAATCGATGCTGGGGAGTCAATGTCCATAAGAGGAAAAACAGTCATACCCATTCACCCCCCTTGCCATCGTTTGGCTGACTCACATCAAAGTCGAAGGGGGCGGAAGGTGAATGATCGCAACCCATGAGGTGTGCGGCGTGTGCCATGTCGCAGTCAACCAGACACGCACCGCGCCGCACACCTCATGGGCCACATGGCCTATCAGCGATCCACCACTGGCAGAAAGATGCGCCAGCTTTGGGCGCTTTTGATGGCCGCTTCGGTCAGGCCATAGCGCTCCACCGTGCCATCGGTCTTGATCACATCAAGGGAATAGCGATAGGTCATCCCGACCGCCAGATTGGCATCCGCATAGGTATAGGGCAAGCCCAGAGGCGTGCCGCCAGCTTGGGATGGGATGGGCGCGGGGTTGATCTGCGCCCACGCTCCCCGTAACGCGCCCGTGGCCGGCTCTACACTTGCCCGCATCACGTTGAAGCCTGCGATATTGGCCTCGCTCGCCGTCTGCCAAGCGAGGAAAGCCGTATCGCCCACGGCCACGGCGTCCAGCCCGGCCATCTCCACCGCCGTCGGCCCCAGAAAGGTTTGCAGGCGCAGGGCTGGGTCACCAAAGAGCAGATAGGTATCGATCAGATCCTCGAACCGTCCGGTGGTGTCGTGTTCATGCAAATCCTGTTTTGCCAGGACAGTCAACCGTCCCAATTCCGTAATCCCATTCTGGAAAAGATTCTTGAAGAAGGATTGTTCCAGATAATCATGACCTGTGGCAACCCCCAAGCCTGTGGGCGACCAGCTGGCCACCGCCCCACCGCTGGATCGCATATAGGATTCGGCCAAGGAGAGGACCGACGAGTCATGGAAAGATCCCTCCAAACAGGTCATGGCCAGGATCACGGGCAACTTTTGGCTGTTGTTCAACCCGGAAACCAACTGACCATCCATCAGATATTCCAGCCCCCAAACATCCCGGCTGGAGTGGCCGATGTAACTTACCAGCATGGCCCCGGTGATGTTGAGGGTTTCGGAGATCAGGGTGCGGCAGCCAGTGGCCGGAGATTCATTGGCCAGATCGCAGGTCTTGCCCAGATAGGCCCGGGTGGCGCTATAGGAGGGAGGCAGATAGGGAATAGTGTTGGTGGGCGCATCCACAAAACCGCTGACCAGGATGTCAGAATAGCCGTAGAAGTCGCCGCCGCCGCCCTCCAGATCATCAGAAATAAAGAGAACATTATTGGTCCAACCATCCGCGGGCGGATTGATCTCGTAGTCCAGGGTCTTTTTGACCATATTGACCACGTCCGCTTCGCTGCCGGCGGGGAAGCGGCCAATGGCCATATCAGGCAGCAGGTCGTTGCCCGCCAACAGCACAAAGCGATTATCCGCGGCCGTCTCGCCCAGATAGGGGTCCGCCATGACCAGGAAAGGAGGCATGAAGGTGGGGGGGGACACGGACTTATAGTTACGCATGTCCACTGCCCCATCACCCACCAGCAGCACAAACTCTGGTTGCGCCCCGCTCCAATTGTTATAGGCATAGGCGAGAAAGTCGCGGATGGCCTCCGCAGACATCATGCCACCGTTAAAGTTGTTGTAGATCTCCTGGGCATCAACCATAGCCACATCGTAGAAGAAGCTGCGATAGCGGGCCAGGGGTTGCATCTCATCCCAAAAATCGCCGTGGGTGATGATGATATAGTCGTAGCGATTGGTGTTGGCCAAGAGGTCTACAGGGGTGTAAACGGATGTCTTGGCTGTCGAGGATATGATGGAGACCGGTTGCTTGTGCGCACTGGGGGCGGCCAGGAAAAGGCGCGTCTTCGGCGTGACGGTGGCACCAAAAGTGATACCGGCTGCGCTCTGCTGGGATCCTGCCGGCCCCAGCGCGCTGGGCGTGCCGTTGATCACCATGCCCACGCTGTTGGGGTCTGTGACATTGTAGACCGTAACATCGCTGCTGCTAAAGCCGCTGGCAGCAAAGGTCCAGGTTCCCGTAGTCACCCCGCGAATGTTCAGGCTGTCCGCAATGGCAACCAACTGGCGAGGAAAGTCGATCTGCGCCATGTTGATATAGACTTTGTCGTAGCTACGGTCCATCAAGTTGGCCAGTTCAACCTTGACCGTGTTGAGGCCATTGACAAAGAGACCCGGCGTAATGGGCATGGTTACCCCAATATCGCCAAAATCATCCCATCCGCTTGTGCCAGAGTAAACCTGGGTGTCGTTGAGATAGAGACGCAAGAAGTGGGGACCGGCCGCATAGCCCTGGAGGGTCATGGACAGGCGGCCGGGTACAGTCGCGTCCACATCGGAGGCCGTAAAACGAATGTTGCTAGAGGAAACATTGTTGCGTCGTGGTTGAATCCATTGGCCAAACCAGTGATCTCCCCCGCTGACAGGCAAGGGCGGAAATTCACTAAAGTACCAATAATTGGTTTCGTCCAGAATATGCTCCACCGAAACGGTCTGGGCTGGGGCAGCGGTCGGCGCGCCCGTCACTGTCTCCATGCGCAGACCGTTGCCCGCGCCATAAGAGAGAAAGTAGACCAATTCGTTAACATATTTATTGCTGGCAAAGAGACCATCGTAGTAGAGGGTATCCACATTGCGTCCATAAAAAATCACCGCGTCACTGGCATCAAAGCGACCATCAGCCTGACCGGTGACCTGGATGCGAATCTCCTGGCCCATAAAGTGCATGCGGAAAGTGCGGGGATCCAGAGTGTCCACAGGCAGGCCAGCGGTCTGTAAATAGGCATAGCTTAGTTCATAGATGCCATCATCTTTAACAGAGACCCGATAGGCATTGGCTGGGAGAGTCCACGGGATAACTTGTGGATCCAAGGGGGCGACCAGGGCAGGATTGGCGAGATCTGCTACCTTGATGGATCTCTCCTCGGCCAAGCCAGAGGCCTGGGCCGGGGTCATCCCAGAAGCCAGGGCCAGAATGAGCATCATCATCAAGCCAAGGCCAACACCCGCTACGCCGAGTACATGCCCGACGCCCTTGCGGGTGATCTGGCCCAATCCAGATTCAGGATTGTTCGAGTGGTGATTTCGTTTCATACTGTCTCCCCGTTTTTCTCCCCCGACCGCCCAAGCTGATGCTTGAACCCCCAAGGGTAGACAAAGGGCTGGGACGGGCGGATTACCGCGCATCCCAGCCCAAGCTTATACCGATTTACCTTGACAGACGTCAGCGAATGACAAGGGGCAGATAGAGGGTGTACCCCACAAAGACCGACCCCAGTGGGTGATTTGTCAGCCGGCCATCGGCCATGATGAACTGCAAGGTGTAGGTATAGGTGACACCCCGGCTGGTCTGGGTATCCAGCACAGTATACCAGCTACCCGTGGGCTGACCAGAATTCTGGGCCGGGATCAACTGGCTGTTCACCAGTTCCGTCACGCCGTCACCGCGCGTGCGGCTCAGGTTGAAGCCAGCGATGTCCGTCTCGCTCACCGTCTGCCAGCCCACGGTCACCACACCGCTGGATGCGTCTACCGTGGTCTGGCTGGCGGCCAAGGCCACCGCCGTGGGGTTGATGATCTGGACGATGTCGTTAGCCGACTTGGTGGTCAGAGGCTCCAAGGAACCCAAGGGACCAGCCGGACCATCCGGGTCGGCGAAGGGAAGCACCAACCGAGCCACATTCCTGGTGTTGGGCATATCCGGGTTGACCTTGGTAATGTCCGTCGTATCCCCCACTGCCTTGAAGAAGATATTGATAGAGAAGTTGCCATTGGGGGCCAACTGGCTACTCAGGACATTCGTCCAGTTCAATGTGCCATCATTGGTCGGGTCATTCGGGGCCACCGAAGCACTCACATATTCCAGGAAATCCTTGTTGTATGTATCCTCAAGCGGGGCAATCGCCAGATAGGAGGTGCCGTTGTTGTGGATCTGAATGGTAAAGCTGATCACATCACCCAACCGCTGGGCCCCAGACGCATTGGTCGTCTTGGTGATAGTGTAATCCGTATTCTTATAGAAGCCAAAGTCATTGCTGTTGTCCGTGACACCTACACCCAAGGCCACGCTGCTAATGATATGGGTGGCCGGGTCGGCATCGGAGTCAACCAGATCCGTAGAGGCGGTGTTGCCGCCCGTATTGAGCGGGCTGCCAAACCAGCTAACCAGGGTCTCGGAGCCGCTGAATTCGCTGGCAGGAATCTCAATGCGATAGCTGTTATTGGGCAGGTTCTGGAACTGATAGATGCCGCTGCCATTGGTCTGGGTGGTGCTGTAGACCGTGGTGGAAGCACCCACATACAGGTTCACCGTCACCGCCGGGATACCCGGCTCGCCGCTGTCCTGGGTGCCGTCCTTGTCAATATCCCACCACACACTGTCGCCCAAGGTAGCCGCCTGATAGATCTTGGTGGCCGTGCCTGTGCGGGCCGGAGATTGGAGCAGGGCGGTAGCGTTACGAGTGTCCCCCGTGGTATTGCGGGTGATGCTCTGACCGCTGACGCTGACCGTTACACTGGCATTGGTCGTGAACGTAGCCGCGAAGTTGTGGTTGATGGTCACGATGCAGGCACCGCTCGCAGTACCCGTGGTGGCACAGAGATCGGTCTTGCTGTTCGGGGTCGGACTCACTGTCACCGCAGGCTGTACACCATTGGCCACGGTTGTCCAGATTCCAGTCCCAATCTGCTGCTCCACCAAGACGGTGAAGACATGGGGGGCACCCACGGGATTTGTCGCCGTCAACGGGCTGATGCTGATACGCAGGTCCACATAGGTCTTGGTCCCCGTGCCCGTGCGGGCCGGGGTTTCCAGCAGGGCGGCCGCATTGGCGGTGTCGCCCGTGGTGTTGCGGGTGATGCTCTGGCCGCTCACACTTAGGGTCACACTAGCGTTGGCCGTGAAGACCCCCGCCGAGTTGTGGTTGATGGTCACCGTACACGCACCTGTCGCCCCCACCGTACCCGCTGCCGGGCTGGTGCAGAGATCCGTCTTGCTATCCGGGGTCGCACTGAGTACCACCGTCGGCTTCACACCGCTGGCGACCGCCGTCCACGCCCCAGTCCCAATCTTCTGCTCCACCAATACGGTGAAGACGTGGGCATCCCCAACCTTGTTGGTGGCGCTCTGCGGGCTGATGCTGATACGCAGGTCTACATAGGTCTTCGTCCCCGTGCCCGTGCGGGCCGGAGATTGCAGCAGGGCGGCCGCATTGGCGGTGTCGCCCGTGGTGTTGCGGGTGATGCTCTGGCCGCTCACGCTCAGGGTCACACTGGCGTTGGCCGTAAAGACCCCCGCCGAGTTGTGGTTGATGGTCACCGTACACGCACCCGTCGTCCCCACCGTACCCGCCGCCGGGCTGGTGCAGAGATCCGTCTTGCTGTCCGGGGTCGCACTGAGTACCACCGTCGGCTTCACACCGCTGGCAACCGCCGTCCACGCTCCAGTCCCAATCTTCTGCTCCACTAGTACGGTGAAGACATGGGCATCCCCAACCTTGTTGGTGGCGCTCTGGGGGCTGATGCTGATACGCAGATCTACATAGGTCTTCGTACCCGTGCCCGTGCGGGCCGGGGTTTCCAGCAGGGCGGCCGCATTGGCGGTGTCGCCCGTGGTGTTGCGGGTGATGCTCTGGCCGCTCACACTTAGGGTCACACTAGCGTTGGCCGTGAAGACCCCCGCCGAGTTGTGGTTGATGGTCACCGTACACGCACCTGTCGCCCCCACCGTACCCGCTGCCGGGCTGGTGCAGAGATCCGTCTTGCTATCCGGGGTCGCACTGAGTACCACCGTCGGCTTCACACCGCTGGCGACCGCCGTCCACGCCCCAGTCCCAATCTTCTGCTCCACCAATACGGTGAAGACGTGGGCATCCCCAACCTTGTTGGTGGCGCTCTGCGGGCTGATGCTGATACGCAGATCTACATAGGTCTTGGTCCCCGTGCCCGTGCGGGCCGGAGATTCCAGCAGGGCGGCCGCATTGGCGGTGTCGCCCGTGGTGTTGCGGGTGATGCTCTGGCCGCTCACGCTCAGGGTCACACTGGCGTTGGCCGTGAAGACCCCCGCCGAGTTGTGGTTGATGGTCACCGTACACGCACCCGTCGCCCCCACCGTACCCGCCGCCGGGCTGGTGCAGAGATCCGTCTTGCTGTCCGGGGTCGCACTGAGTACCACCGTCGGCTTCACACCGCTGGCGACCGCCGTCCACGCTCCAGTCCCAATCTTCTGCTCCACTAGTACGGTGAAGACGTGGGCATCCCCAACCTTGTTGGTGGCGCTCTGGGGGCTGATGCTGATACGCAGGTCTACATAGGTCTTCGTCCCCGTGCCCGTGCCACCGGCTGTCGCGTTGGCCGCCGTGCCTGTGGTACGGTCGATGGTCACGGTGCCGTTGACGCCGCCGGTACCGTAGGTCTCACTCAGATTAGCACTGGCCGTATAAACATCGGCCACGGTGGAATTAATGGTCACGGTACATTGACCACTGGCATTGGTGCCGGTGGTGGAACAGGTTTGGGAAGTCGGGGCGACTACGGTGTTGGCCGCATTGCGCACGGTCACAGTGGGCTTGACCCCCACATTAGGGACCATCGCATTATTCACTCTCTCCAACACAGTGATGGTGAAGGTATGAGGATCGCCCACCTTGTTGGTGGCGCTGCCGGGGGTGATGCTCAGAGAAAGTTCGGGCTTCCAGAAGCCAAAGTCGGCCGTGTCAATGACGATGCGGAACTGGCCCAGAGCCGTGGGTACATACATGCGCAGGGGGTCGGTGACGCTGCCCGGCACGCCCTCCATGATAAAGGCCGAGGTCGCCCCGCTGCTAAAGAGGAAGCCTTCCAATGCACCACCGGGGTCAAAGTTTGTGCTATCGATAACAACAAAGAATTCGTTACCGTCCGCGGTGATCTTGTCATAGTTGTAATAGCCCGTTACAGCGCCATTGGTTGCCGTGGTGGTCTTGCCGTCGAGAAAGGTTTCGACATCCACTTGGTCATTCGTGGTGAGGTTGGGACCGGGGTCAAAGACACCGTCGCCATCATCCACATAGAGAGTTATTTTCACCCCGATGATACCAACTTCGCCCACATCTTGGGTGCCGTTGTTGTTGGCATCATTCCAGACCCGATCACCCAAAGAGCTTTCGCCCGTGGGGACGGCGGGCGCAGCCACACTGACTGTGACAAATACCAGGGTCAGCAAAACCAGCATCGCCATCAGGATACGTGTAATCATCCGAACTGGCCGGTGAGTATAAAGATTCGTCGTCATTGCCTATGTCCTCTCCCAGATTTCACTTCTGACTCTGTCTATGTGCTCCGTCGCCAACGCAGATGTATTAGCTAAACAATCTCGTCTATTTTTCGTTGATTTCGTACATCTGCACAAGTTAATTATCAAGTTAATTATATAGAGAAATTTTCGCTTTTGATGTTACACTTTGCTGACAACAACTTTACGCTTAACTTACGCTGGGGTTTTGGTGTTATCAAACGCCCTCGGTACCCCCATCTGGCTCCGCGCCAGAGCCAGGTACGTAAAAGATGACGCCGACGCGTCCAATAAGTTGTGGCTATTGGCTCTTGAGTAAGCAAAGTGTCAGCTTTGCAAACTTTGCAGGTATCGGGGCATTGGGAATGTCCGTGGTGCGAATCCCCCTCCGGCCCTCAATTCTGGCGGAGGGTGTAGACAGTTCCTCCCAAGGTTAGAGGGCGGGGGTGAACGCTAACCCAGGTCAAGGGTCTCGCTCCCACACTCTGCGTTGGAACAAGACCTGGGATACTAAAAGTGGACCCACCTGCACAGGTGAGTCCGCAATCTTGTCAATTGTTCAGGTTCCACATTCATCCAGCCACCCACCTGCCCGAAAGCTCAAGGCTTCCGGGCAGGGTAGGCTCCAGTGCATCTTGACTCAGTAGCGGTCCAAGAAGTTGACCAGCCGATGCACGTTGCGCAAGGCGACGTAGACCATACGGGTGATCGGGTTGATGGTGATGTGGAAGGGATCTTCCCCGGTTGCCAAGGTGGCGACCACCTGGTTGCTGCTGCCGTTGATGACCGACACGGTGTTGTCCTTGGAGTTGGCCACGAAGACATTACCCGTCGCCGTGTCCACCGCCAGCCCCGTACCGCCCACTTCTGAATCCTTGGCACCGCCACTGTTGCCCACAGTCACCGTGGCCACCTTCCAGAACCAATCATCCGCCCGCACTTCCCAGATATCCACATACCAATCCATGTTGATGACATAGAGTATGTAAAGTTTCTGGTTGACCGGGTTGTACTCGACCTCAAAGGGAACCCGGCGGTCGTTGGCAGTGAAGCCCTGACCATCGTTCATCCACTGGCCGAGTTCCGTTCGATAAAGTACCCGCACGTTGCCACTATCTCGGTTGCTGACGATGATACGGTTGCGAACCCGGTCCACAGCAATACCGTAGCTTCCGACCCCCGTAGCCCCCACCACCTGGTTCAGGGTCAAGCCTTCGATAATGGCCACCGAACCGCCGCCCCCATTGGCTCGTACCACCACCGCCACCGTATCGATAGCAGGCAGAAGTTCCATCAAGGCTGGCTGGGTCTCGCCCGGATTGCCCAGACGGATCTTTGTGATCAAGGCCAGGGTGTTGGCGTCATAGACCCAGACATCGGCGCTGGCATAGTTGCTGACATAGACTCGGTTGGTGTTCTCGTTGACCACCACGCCCCAAGGCTCGTCACCCGTGGCCACCGTCGCCACAACCGTATTGCCCAACGGGTTGACCTTGAGCAGTTGATTATTGTCCCGGCTGGTGATAAAGAGCATATTCTGCCCCTGATGCACTGCGATCGCCTTGGGATGGATCAGCCCGTTGATGGGATCACCCACGAAGTTATCCGTCCCGACTTCCGGGGTCGGTGTCGGGGTCGGGGTCGAGGTGGGCGTCGGGCTTGGGGTCGGCGTCGGTGTTGGTGTTGCCACAGCCTGGGGCTGATTGAGCAACATGGGCATGTAGAGTTTGAAGATCTTCTGGATCGGCACCTGGGTAGAATCGCCCTGGCCGCCGGTCGCCGGATCATCCGTGGGCAGATCCGGCACTTCAATGCTGGTTACCAGGCCCTGGTTGACGATCTCGATGATCGAATCGGGCAAGTTCAGGTTGACCCGCACCCACAGGCGGATGGTGATCACCTCGCCGCTGTTAACGGTACCCACATTCACCCGCACCCTGGTGTTGCCAGGGCTGTTGCCCAATACCACCGTACCCTTGGACGTGGTCACCGTGCCTGGGATCAAGGTCGTGTTGACATCCGGCGTGTCGTTAAAGAAGACATCGGTGGCCGGTACGGTACCCTTATTGGAAATCACAATCTCATACTGCATGGAATCCCCAGCAGAGAGACCCCCACTGCCGTCCGTATCGGTAAAGAGGCTGTTACGCTTCTGCACCACCAACTCCGGCAAGATCACCACCAGATCGGTCACCGTGGGGTCTGTGTCTCCCGGCAGGGTGGGATCATCGGTCAACTGAGGGCCACACTCACGCTGCTGAGGGGAGACGTCGTCGCCACCCTGAGCCTGTTGGGCGACGAGACAGTCGGTCTCGTCGCTGCGCACGACCCCCTGGTTGACAACCTGGGTCACTCCGACGGGCAGGGGATTTTTGATGGTGACATCAAAACGAATCGCCACCACATCACCAAAGGCCAGGGTGGGGATAGACACGGCCACCCCAGTATCGCCGGCAGTATTGCCAGTCTGGACTGCCCCCCGGCTCACGGAGACCGATCCCACGACCAACGTCGTATTGCTGTCTGGGTTGTCCGCAAAGGAGACATTTGTGGCCGTACCCAGCCCTTCATTGGTCAAGACGATCTCATAGTGGATCACATCGCCGGGGGTGATGCTGCTGCTCTGGTCTCGATCATCTGTCCCCGAAACCCGCTTGCTGGCCTTCAACACTGGCGGATCTGAACGGATGGGCGTGATGGTCACATCCCCATCCACCACGGTGGTCGGATCGTCCGTGGGCAGATCCGGCAGTTCGTTGGAGCTAATCACACCCTGGTTGGATACCTGGCTCGGATTTCCAAAGAAGGGATCGTTGATGGTGACATTAAAGGTGACGGTCACACTGGCCCCAGGGGCAAGGGTGCCGATGTTGACCCGCACGGTGGTGTTGCCAGGAGTATTGCCCAGCACCACAGTGCCCACAGGAGACGCGCTCACCGTTCCCACCACCAGGGTCGAATTGACATCCGGGGTGTCATTCAGGATCACCCCCGTGGCCGCGGACCCACCCGTGTTGGTGATGATGATGCGATAGGTCAGGGTGTCGCCAGGTTTGGCCGTGGCCAAACTGGCCGCTTTGGTCGCCACCAGCTTGGGCGGCGTCACAATGTCCACCGTGGCCGTGGCCTGATCCGTCACCGAGCCGCCCGTGGGAGCCGTGGCCGTCACAGTCGCCACGTTGACCAGGGGGTCCGGGTCCGAGGCCAGCACGGTATGCACACAGTTATAGATCCACACCTCGCCAGGATCAAGCTGCCCGTTGAGATCCGTGCTGATACGGAAAACCACGGCACAGCGGTTGTCAAAGACCGACACGCTGGTCAGGGATGCGTCCCCCGTATTGCGCACCCGGTAGGTATAGATCACAACCTGGCCCACAACCGCCTCGGTGACGCTGGCCGTCTTGACGATCTCCATAGCCGGGCTGACCACATCCACCGTGGCCGTGCCCGTGTCCGTCACCGGCGAGATGCCGGGCAGAGGGTTGCCCTGGGGATCGCTGGGCTGGCCGCGCACCGTGGCCGTGTTGACCGTGTCCTGGCTGACGGCCCGTACACATCGGAAGGTCCAGATCTCGCTAGGCTCCATCAAGCTATTGTTATTGGTATCACCGCCCACAAAGGTGACGGTGCATTGATTGTCCGTTACCACCACGCCGGAAAGCGGGTTGCTGCCCAGGTTCTCCACCACCATAGTGAAGGTCACCTGGCCGCCTGCCACCACCACCGCCGGGGTCGCCGTCTTGGTGATGCGAATGCCTGAACTCACCACATCCACCGTGGCCGTGTCCGTGTCCCCCACGGGCGGAATGCCGGGCAGGGGCGTGCCCTGGGGATCGCTGGGCTGACCCGTCACCGTGCCCACATTGGTCACATCCTGGGTGATGGTGGCCGTGGCCGTACAGGTCTGAGAGGCCCCGGCGGCCAACGGTCCCGCGATGGTGCAGATATTGCCTAACTTGTCGTCGCTCACGGTGATGTTGCTCATGGCCACATCCCCCGAGTTGGTCACCACATAGCAGTACGTCACCGTGCTGCCCGGCGTCACCGCCAGGTTGTCGCTGCCTGGGCAGACCCCGCCCAAACGCACGGTCTTGACCACCTGAATGGCCGGGTTGACCACATCTACCGTGGCCGTGCCCGTGTCGTTCACCGGCGGAATGCCGGGCAGGGGGTTGCCCTGGGCATCGCTGGGCTGACCGTTCACCGATGCCGTGTTCACCGTGTCCTGGGTGATGGCCCGCACGCAGCGGTAGGTCCAGCTCTCGCTGGGTTCCAGCAAGCTATTGTTGTTGGTATCCCCGGCCACAAAGGTGACCGAACAGTGGTTGTCCGTCACCACCACGCCGGAGAGCGGGCTGCTGCCCAGGTTCTCCACCAGCATGGTGAAGGTCACTGTGCCGCCGGCCACCACCGCCGCCGGATTCGCCGTCTTGGTGATGCGGATGCCGGCGCTGATCACATCCACCGTGGCCGTGTCCGTGTCCCCCACGGGCGGAATGCCGGGCAGGGGGACACCCTGGGGATCGCTGGGCTGGCCGCTCACCGTGCCCACATTGGTCACATCCTGGGTGATGGTGGCCGTGGCCGTGCAGCTCTGGGAGGCCCCAGGGGCCAACGGACCCGCAATGGTGCAGATATTGCCCAGCTTGTCATCGCTCACGGCGATGTTGCGCATGGCCGTGTCACCGGTGTTGATCACCCGGTAGCAGTAGGTCACAGAGGTGCCGGCGGTCACCGACAGGCTGTCAACACCCGGACAGACACCGTTGCGGCTGACGGTCTTGGCCACCTGGATGGCGGGAATGACCGTATCCACCGTGGCCGTATCCGTGTCGCCCACGGGCGGGATGCCGGGCAGGGGATTGCCCTGGGGATCGCTGGGCTGGCCGCGCACCGTGGCCGTGTTCACCGTGTCCTGGCCGACAACCCGCACACAGCGGAAGGTCCAACTCTCGCTGGGTTCTATCAAGCTATTGTTGTTGGTATCACCGCCCACGAAAGTGACGGTGCATTGGTTGTCCGTCACCACCACGCCGGAGAGAGGGGCGCTGCCCAGGTTCTCCACCAGCATGGTGAAGGTCACTGTGCCGCCGGCCACCACCACCGCCGGATTCGCCGTCTTGGTGATGCGGATGCCCGAACTCACCACATCCACCGTGGCCGACGCTGTGTCGTTCACCGGACCGCCCAAGGCATCCTGGGCCGTCACTGTGGCCGTGTTGACCGTATCCTGGGCGATGGTCGCGACACAGCGATAGGTCCAGGACTCGCCGGGATCCAGCAGGCCGTTGCCGTCCGTGCTGATGCGGGTGATGGTCCCACACTTGGCATCCGCGACCGCCACATTGGTCAAGGGGGCGTCGCCAATGTTGGTCGCCACCAGGGTGAAGGTGACCAGGGTGCCCGGCAAAACCTGGGCGATGCTGGCCGTCTTGGTCAATCGAATGGCCGGGGCGATCACATCCACCTGGGCCGTGTCGGTCGTCTTCACCGGGGGAATGCCGGGGAGGGGGGTGCCCCCACTGTCGCTGGGCTGGCCGCTCACCGTGCCCACATTCGAGGTGTCCACGGTCAACGTGGTCACCTTGGTGCAGGTCTGGGATGCGCCCACAGCCAGAGGGCCAGGGATCGTGCAGATCGAGCCCAGCTTGTCATCGGTCACCGCCAGGTTGACCAGGGGGGTGTCGCCCGTGTTGGTGATCACATAGGTATAGGTGATTTGGCCGTTGGCATAGACCGTGGCAGCATTCACCCGCTTGTCCATGACCAGGGCCGGGGCCACCACGTCCACGCTGAGGGTGTCCGTGTCGTTGACTGGGCTGGCACCGGGCACCGGGGTGCCGCTGGGGTCCGTGGGCTGACCGGAGACCGTCACCACGTTGGTGGTGTCCTGGTTCACCGTGCGGGCACAGGTGTAAAGCCAAGTCTCGCTGGGGTCCAAACGGCTGTCGCCGTTGGTGTCGCCGCTGCGGAAGACCGTGGGCGAGCAGGTGCTGTCCGAAACCTGCACGGTGGCCAGGGGCGCGTCCCCCGGATTGGTCACGGTGAAGGTGTAGACCACGCTCTGCCCCGCGGTCAAGACCATTGGGCTGGCGCTCTTGACCACGTTGATGGCCGGGTGGAGTACATCCACCGTGGCCGTGTCCGTGTGGGTGATGGGCTTGCCCAGGCTATCCGTGCCGCTGGCGGTCACGGTGTTGACCGTGTCCGCGCCCAGGGCGGTGGCACAGGTATAGCGCCAATTCTCGCCAGGGTCCAGCCGCCCGTTGCTGTTGGCATCCCCGCCGGAGAAGAGCAGGGGGCTGCATTTGTCATCGCTGACCGTCACCGTGGCCAGGGCATCATCCCCTGGGTTGGTGACCAGATAGCTGTAGATCACCGTGCTGCCGGAGATGATCACCGACTTGTCCACGGATTTGACCACGTTGATGGCCGGGTTGATCACATTCACCGAGCGGCTGGCCTGGTCCGGGGTCACCGGGTTGCCCAGGTTGTCTTCGCCGCTGAGGGTGGCGATGTTGGTGGTGTCCACAGCCAGGGGGGTTGAACAGGTGTAGCGCCATGTCTCACCGGATTCCAGCAGATTATCGCCATCATCACCGCTGGCATAGGTCACGGGGGCGCACTTGTTGTCGCTCACCACCACGGTTTGGATGGGGTCCGTGCCTGTGTTGACCGCTTGATAGGTATAGGTCACCGGTCCGTTGGCATAGACCGTGGCCGCGGAAGCCACTTTGGTCACTCGCAGACCCGTGAGCAACACATTCACAAAGGCCGTGTCATCATCGCCGACCAAGCTGCCCAAGGGATCCGTGGCCGTGGCCGTGGCGATGTTGGTGGTATCATCGGTCAACGTAGCCGTACAGCGGAAGGTCCAGCTCTCGCCGGGGTCCAGCAGATTGTTGCTGTCCACGCTCACCCGGCTGGCCGGCGCACACTTGTCGTCGGTGACAGCCACGTTGTGTAAAGGCGTGTTGCCCGTATTGTTGACCTGGAGGGTATAGATCACCGGCGTACCCGGCAGCACCTGGGTTTCGCTGGCCCGTTTGGTCAGGGTCAGGCCGGGGGTGATCAGATCCACAAAAGCCGTGGCGGTCTCCTTCACCGGGGCCAGACCGGGCAGGGGCGAGCCAGCGGGGGTGCTGGGCTGGCCGCTGACTGTGGCCGTGTTCAGGGTGTCTTGGATCAGGCTGGCGGCGCAGGTGTAGACCCAACGCTCGCCGGGGTCGAGCAGATTGTTGCCGTTGTCCCCGCTGATAAAGGTGGCGGGGCTACACTTGTCATCCGTCAGGTTGACGGCGGAGAGGGTGACATCCCCAGTGTTGGTGGCCGTGTAGGTATAAACCACGGTGGTGCCGCTATAGACCTGGGACGCGCTGGCCACCTTGGTCAACAACAACGCCGGGGCCACCCGATCCACAAAGGCCGTGTCCTGATCCTGCACGGGATCGATGCCCGGCAGGAAGACGCCCGTGGGATCGCTGGGCTGACCGCTGGCCGTCACCGTGTTGGTGGTGTCGTCTGCCACCGCGGTGCTGCACGAATAGGTCCAACTTTCGCCCGGTTCCAGCAGACCGCTGGTGTTGATGTCCCCGCCCTGATAGCTGGGGGAGGGGCAGGTATCATCGGCCAGGGAGACATTGGCCAGGGCCACGTCCCCAGGATTGGTGACCAGATAGGTGTACTGCACAACCTGGCCGGCCAGGACAAAGAGAGGGTTGGCGCTCTTGACCACGTTGATGGCCGGGTTGACCACGGCAACCGTAGCCGTGTCCGTGTCGTTGACCGGGTTGTTCAGGGTGTCCAGGGCCGCAGCCGTGACCGTGTTGAGGGTGGTCACGCTCAGGTTGGTGGTACAGGTGTAGCGCCAGACCTCGCCGGGTTCCAGCCGGCCCGTGCCGTTGCCGTCCCCGCCCACAAAGACCAGGGGGGCGCATTTGTCATCGCTGACCGTCACGGATTTCAGGGCATCGTCCCCAGGATTGGTGACCTGGTAGCTGTATTGCACCTGGCCGTTGGGCAGAACCACCGTGCGGTCCGCGCTCTTGATCACCTGAATCTTCGGGGTGATCACATTGACCGCGGCCGCGTCATCGTCGGTCAAGGGCTGGTTCAGACCATCCTTGGCGGTGACAATGGCCGTGTTGGTGGTGTCCGCCGAGAGGGACTTGGCGCAGGTATAGCGCCAGGTCTCGGTCACATTCAGGATCGAGTCGTTGTTCAGATCCCCGGTGGGGCCGGTGAGGGAGGCGCATTGGTTGTCGGTCAGCGCCACATCAAAGACCGGGTCGTTGCCGATGTTGACCACATCCAGGCTAAAAGTGACGGTCTCGCCAGCGTAGATCACGCTGCGATCCACCACCTTGACCAGATCGATGGCGGCCTGGATCACTTCGACAAACTCGGTGTCGTCATCGCTGACCGGGTTGCCCAGGCTGTCCTTGGCCGTGGCCGTGGCGATGTTGGTGGTGTCTTTAGTCAAAACTGCACTACAGCGGAAGGTCCAGCTCTCGCCGGGGTCCAGCAGACCGTTGGCGTCCACGGTGATGCGGCTGGCCGGGCTACAGCTGTTGTCGCTGACGGCCACAGCGGTCAGGGGATCGTCCCCGCTGTTGCTGACGGCATAGGTGTAGGTCACCGGCGTGCCAGGGGCCACGGCGATCTCCGAGGCGGTCTTGACCACGGTGAGGCCGGGGGTGATCACATTCACCTCCGCCGTGTCCGTGTCGTTGACTGGGCTGAAGCCGGGGAGCAGGGAGCCGTCCGCCGCGCTGGGGCGGCCCACCACGGAGGCGGTGTTGAGGACATCCGCGCCAGGGGTGGCGGTACAACGGTACTGCCAGCTCTCGGCCACATCCAGACGGCCATTGCCGTTGCTGTCCCCGCCCAAGAAGCTGAGGGGGGCACATCTGTTATCGCTCACCACCACATCCCGCAGGGGGGTGTCCCCTGGGTTGGTGACGGTGAAACTATAGACCACGCCCTCATTGGCATAGATCATCGTGGGGGTGACGGTCTTCTCGATATGGATGGCCGGGGCCACTACGGTCACACTTTCCGTGTCCTGATGCGAGACCGGGTTGATGCCGGGCAGAGGCACGCCGTTGACATCCGTGGGCTGGCCGTTCACCGTGACCGTGTTGATCGTGTTGGTGTTGATGGCCGTGGTGCAGCTATAGCTCCATACTTCGCTGGGGTCCAGCCGCCCGTTGCTGTTGCCGTCCCCTGTGGGGTCCGGGTTGCTGATGGGCGAACACTTGTTGTCGCTGACGCTGACGCTGGCCAGGGGGGTGTCGCCCATATTGCGGACCAGGAAGGTATAGCGCACCACATCCCCAGCCAGGATCACCGTGCGGTCCGCGGCCTTGGCCACGTCGATCTTGGGGGCCACCACATCCACTGCCTTGCTGTCTGTGGCGCTGACCGGGTTGCCCAGGCTGTCCTTGGCCCCGGCAGTGACCACATTGACCGTGTCCACGGTCAAGCTGGTGCGGCAGGTATAGGTCCAGATCTCGCCGGGTTCCAGAATGCTGTTGGCATTGGTGTCCCCGCTCTGGCGAACCAGGGGCGAACATTTGTTGTCGCCCAAGGTCACACTGGTCAACGGATCGTCGCCGGGATTGGTGACGATGAACGTATATTCCACCAAAGTCCCGCTCAAGATCACCGTGCGGTCCACGCTCTTGGCCACGTTGATGGCCGGGTTGATCACATTGACGCTGGCCGTGGCATCGTCCATCACCGGCTGATTCAAGGGATCCCGGCCCATGACCGTGACTTTGTTGACCGTGTCCTGGCTCAAGCTGGTGGCGCAGGTGTACAGCCAGATCTCGCCCGGATTCAGGATGGCGTTGCTATTTGTGTCCCCACTCTGATAGGCGGCAGGGGCGCACATGTTGTCATCAACC
This sequence comes from Caldilineaceae bacterium, assembly GCA_018003515.1. GTDB lineage: Bacteria > Chloroflexota > Anaerolineae > Caldilineales > Caldilineaceae > JAGNDO01. The sequence continues at coordinate 20,286 of JAGNDO010000012.1, read as the reverse complement.
AACACAGTGTTGATGGGGTCCGAGCCGGTATTGCGCACGGTGTAGGTATAGGTGACCACATTGCCCGCATAGACAATGGAGGCGCTGGCCGATTTGTCCACCTGGATACCGGCGATCACCACATCCACATAGGCCGTGTCCGTGTCGCTGACCGGGTTGCCCAGGGTATCCTCGGCGTTGACCGTGGCGGTGTTGGTGGTGTCCGCCGAGAGGGTGGTGGTACAACTGTATTGCCAGGTCTCCGTGGGGTCCAATTTGCCATTGCTGTTGGCATCCCCGCCCGGCGTGGGGCCGACCAAGGGGCTGCACTTGTTGTCGCTGACCACCACATTGGCCAGGGGATCGTCCCCGGTGTTGGTGACGTCAAAGGTATAGGTCACGGTCTCGCCGGCGTTGATCAGGCTGGCATTCACGCTTTTGATGATCTGGGTGGCAGGCTTGATCACATTGACCGCAGCGCTGTCCGTGGCGCTGACCGGGGGCAGGTTGGGATAGAGGGCACCCGTGGGGTCGCTGGGCCGCCCGCTGACATGGGCCGTGTTGACGGTGTCCGCGCTCAGGGGGGTCTGGCAAGTGTAGATCCAGCTTTCGCTGGTCTCCAGCCGCCCGTTGTTGTTGGCATCGCCACCCACAAAGGTGAGGGGCGCACAGGTGTCGTCGGTCAAATTCACAGTGCGCAAGGTGACATCGCCGGGGTTGGTGACGGTGAAGGTGTAGATCACCGACTCGCCCACATAGACCACCGGGCGGCTCACATCCTTGACCAGCTTGATGGCCGGGGCCACCACATCCACAACCGCCGTGCCCGTGTCCGTCACCGGGCCAATGCCGGGGAAGGGGGTGCCAGCGGGGTCGCTGGGCTGACCGCTCACATTCACCACATTGGTGGTGTCCACGGCCACGGAGGTCACACAGGCATAGGTCCAGGTCTCATCCACATCCAGCAAGCCGTTGCTGTTCACATCCCCCGCCGGGTTGGGGCCGGTGATGGGCGCACACTTGTTGTCGCTGATGGCGACGCTGGCCAAAGCCACATCCCCCTGATTGCTGACCAAGAAATCATAGGCCACCAGATCCCCAGAGAGGATCACCTTGGGCGTGGCCACCTTCACCACACCAATGGCCGGGGCCACCACATCCACAATCGCCGTGTCCTGATCGCTGACCGGCTTGCCCAGGCTGTCATCGCCGCCCACGGTGACAATGTTGACCGTGTCCGTCAGCACACTGGTGGCCGTACAGGCATAGGCCCACACCTCGCCGGGGTCAAGCAGACCGTTGCCGTTGTCCCCACTGGGGCCGGTGACCGGGCTGCACTTGTTATCGCTCAGGGCCACATTGGCCAGGGGGTCGTCCCCAGGATTGGTGACGACAAAGCTATAGACGACCGCTTCCCCGGCCAAAATCGTGGTGCGATCCGCCTTTTTGACCACATGGATGGCCGGTTTGATCACATCCACCGTGGCCTGGGCCTGCTCTTGCAGGGGGTTGCCCAGTTCATCCTTGCCCGTCACCTGGACCACGTTGACCATGTCTGCGGTGAGGGGTTCCACGCACCGATAGGTCCAAATTTCGCCAGGAGCCAGCAGATCATCGCTGCCCGTGTCGCCGCCCAAATAGGTGACGGTGTTGCACTGGTTGTCCACCACCACCACGCTGTTGACCGTGTCCGATCCCGTATTTTCCACGGTGTAGGTATAGGTCACCGGCATCCCGGCATAGACCGTGGCCGCGCTGGCCACTTTGTCGATCTGCAAACCGGCGATCACCACATCCACAAAGGCCGTGGCCGTGTCGCTGACCGGGTTACCCAAGCTATCATCGCCCGTGGCCGTGGCCAGGTTGGTGGTGTCCTGGGTCAAGGTGGTCTGGCACGATAAGGTCCAGCTTTCGTTGAGATCGAGCAAGCTATTGGTGTTGGTGTCCCCACTGGCATAGACCACGGGGCTGCATTTGTTGTCCCCCACGCTCACATTGCTCAGGGGATCGTTGCCGGGGTTGGTCACGGCATAGGTATAGGTCACTGGGTCGCCGGGGTTGATGACCGTGGCACTGGGGGTCTTGACAATGCGGATCTTGGGGTCGATCACCTTGACCGTGGCCTGATCCTGGTTTGTCACCGGGCTGATGCCGGGGAGGGGCGTGCCGCCGGGGGTGCTGGGCTGGCCGCTGGCCGTGGCCGTATTGGTGAAGGTGGCCGAAACCGCCATCTGGCAGCGATAGATCCAGCTTTCCGTGGTCTCCAACAGGTTGTTGCCGTTGCTGTCCCCGCCGCCAAAGACCACCGGGGAACAGGTATTGTCCGTCACCCCGACGCTGCGCAGGGGCACATCCCCAGGATTGGTGACGGTCAGGGTATAGATCGCTGTCTCACCCACGTACATCACGGGCAGATTCACATCCTTGACGATCTTGATGGCCGGGGCCACCACGTTGACGTCCGCGGTGTCCGTGTCGGTCACCGGGGGAAGCTGAGGCAGGGGGGTGCCGCTGGCGTCGCTGGGCTGGGCCGTGGCGGTGATGGTGTTGGTGGTGTCCACAGCCACAGGGGTGGTGCAGGTATAGCGCCAGGTCTCGCTGGGATCCAGCAGGGAATTGGTGTTGCTATCGCCGCTGCTAAAGGTGACTGGCGCACAGGTGTTGTCGCTCATGCCCACCGTGGCCAAGGGCACATCCCCGGGGTTGGTGACCAGGAAGGTATAGACCACGGGCGCATTGGCCAAGATCACCGTGGGGCTGGCGGATTTCTGCACCTGAATGGCCGGGTTGACCACCAAGGTCGGCTCCGAGTCCTGATTGTTGCCGGGCACGGGGTCAAAGGTGTCGCTGGAAACTGTGGCCCGGTTGACAATCTGGCCGGCGGCACCAGGGGTCACCGTCACCCGCACAGTGACCGTGGTGGTTGTGCTGGCCGAGAGCGCGCCCAAATTACAGGTCAGCAGACCGCCACTCTGGGTACAGGTGGGCGCACCGGGGATGGACGAGACAAAACTCACCGTGCCGGGCAGGGTGTCCGTCACCACCACGTTGGCCGCGGTGGCCGGGCCAAGGTTTGTGACCGCCAAGGTATAGGTCAGGGCATTCCCCGACTGCACCGGGTCCGGGCTGTCGCGCTTGACAATCTGTAGATCCGCTGGCAGCACAAAGCCAAAATCGGCCAAAATATAGGTCTGCACAAATTGGGTCAAGGGGACGAAGATAGGGTTGTCGGGATCATAGGCCGTGCCCTTGCCATTGGTAAAGACATAGCCTTCCAACGCGCCGCCGGGCAGGAAGTTACTGGGATCAACCCGCACCCAAAACTCATTGCCGTTGGCCGTGGTGGGGAAGGCATATTTGCCCGTGCCATCGGTCGTGGCCGTCCGGGCCAGCAGATCCCCGCCCAAGCCGGGGCTAAAAGTGCCGTTGCCGTCCATTTCCAAATAGAGGGAAAGGGAGACACCCGACAGCCCGGCGGCAAATTCCGCGCCCTCGTCAGTCCAGTCACCGTTGGCGCTGCGATCGTTCCACACATAGTTGCCGATGCTGGACTTGCCGCCATAGACAAAGCCGAAGTTCGCATTATTGCGCACTTCGTCCGCCCCCAAGACCAAGGTCAACGGTTCATTGGCCGTGTTGATGTCAAAGCCCAAAATCAGGGGACCGCTGAGATAGTCGATGGTGACCTGATAGTCCCCGGCGTCCAGACCGGTGAAGGCATAATTGCCGTCGTTGTCCGTCACCTGGGCGAAGAAAAGATCATCTACCGTGCCCAAAATGCCGTCCGTCCCAGCAAAACGCAGATCCACCGTGACATTGGGCAGCCCCGGCTCGCCACTGTTGATGATCTGGTTGTTGTTCAGATCATTCCACAGCCGACCGCTGACCACGCCAGCCGCGGCATAAACCGAAATGGATGCCAACAGGGTTGCCACTGCCGCAACCAACAAAATCCCCAGGCTTAACGTAACGCCTCGGCCAAGGAGTTGGGTGGGATGGTTGATTTGACGATTCATAGAGTTACTCCGGTTTTTGGGTGTCGGTGAAACGGCGCTAAGTCAGATTAGCCCCTCTCGCTCAGAAAGCCTTTCTCTGACCGAGAGGGGTTGTTGGGTTATTGCATGTCGCTCAAGGGGAGTACGGGGCTATTATCCGCCGCTTGCACCGGCTGGTCAATAGGACAATAGACCAAAGTCCCCGGCACTTTCTGCGTAGAGAGAGGCAAAAAGTGCCGGGGACTTTGTCCGAATCCTCTGCCTGCTACAGACTGACGCTTACCGTGTCAGCAGCGGCAGGAACAAGGTGTATTGCGTACTCACACCCCCCAATTCCACCAGCGTGGTCCCACCATCCAGGGTCAACACTTCCAGCACATAGGTGTAGCCACCGGCTGCCAGTTCCTGGCTGTCCGCAGTCAGGTCCAGGAGGGTGTAACCTGCGCCCGCAGCTTGACCGGCAAGTTGGGCCCCGATGGGCTGGGCGTTGACAAGCGTCATGCGTCCCTGGCTGTCCCACCGCTGCACATTGAAGCCCAGGATGTTGTTCTCGCTCACGGTCGTCCAGTTGATGGAGACCATGCCATCCTCGTTCTTCACCTGGCTGTTGCTCAGTAACACGGCGGTGGGGCCGTCGATACGCACATTGGCGTTGCTGGTAGCCGGGGTCAGGGGTTCCACATTGCCCAGAGGACCGGCACCATCCGGGTCCGCCAGGCCGTTGCTGATAGTAACCGTGTTGGTGGTCACGGTGCCGGGGGAGAGATAGGTGTCCCGCAGGGCCAGGAAGGTAACAGTGATGAACTTGGACGTATTGGGCAGCAGATCGCCCACGGACGCCGCGGTGGTCAGGTCATTCCAGCGCATGGTGCCGTTCAGGTTGAAGTCGGGCACGGCGCTGGCCGTCACATATTGCAGGAACTGGGCGTTGAAGGTGTCTGTCATGGGCAGCACGGTCAGCACGCTCTTGCCCGTGTTGGTGACGGTGATGCGGAACTCCACCACCTCCCCTGTGCGGGCCGGGTTGGCCGAGGTCAACACCTTGCTCAACAGATAGCTGGTCGGCACATCAAAGCCGAAGTCGGCGGTAGTATAGGTTTGGGTCTGGGTCAAGACCACAGTCAAGGGGCTAACCGCGCTCTGGGCACCCACGGTCAGGGCGAAGTCCGCCGGCAGGGTGGCGGTGTTCACCGTCACCGTGTAGGTGCCCGCAGGCAGCCCGGTGAAGGAGTAGATGCCACTGCTGTTCGTGGTCGTGTTCACCACCACGCCGCTGGGCAGGGTCAGGCTGATGCCCACACCGGGGACGCCCGGTTCGCCGCTGTCCTGCACGCCGTCGCCGTCCACATCATACCAGACAAAGTCGCCGATGGAGGCCAGGGGTGCTTGGTCCCAGAAGTTCTGGTTGGTCACATTTGTACCGCTGGTCACGGTCACGACAATGGTGTCGTCCGTGGGGCTGCCCTGCACATCGCTGGTGGACTTGTACCCGGTCGGGTTGGTCTCCACCAGGGTGTAGGTGCCGGGCAGCAGGTTGGTGAAGGTATAGGCACCGGTCGGCCCCGTGGTGGTGGTCAGGGTGATGGGTTGCCCCAGGCCGTTGGTGCCGGTCAGGGTGATGGGCACACTGGCCAGCCCTGTGGTCCCCGTGCCGTTGCCCGCCGGGTCGCTGAAGACCGAACCGGTCAGGGTGATGGGCTTGGTATCCAGGAAATCGTTCTGCAAAGAGGTCTGGCCGCTGGTCAGGGTGACGTCAATGCGGTCGGTGTTGATCACCGTGCTGCCCGTGGTGCCTGCCTCCGCACCCGTGCTGGTGTAGTTGGCCGGGTTGGTCTCGGTGATAGAATAGGTTCCGGCCAGCACCGTGAAGGTGTAGAGACCGTTGGCGTCCGTGGTGGTGGTCACGCCACCCGTGCGGGTCACGGTCACACCGGCCAGCCCCAGCTCGCCCACATTCTGCACGCCGTTGCCGTTCAAGTCATCATAGACCCCACCGCCGATGGTCACCGGCAGGGTGTCAAAGAAGTCTTGGCCGGTCACGTTTGTGCCGCTGGTCACGGTCAAGGGGATGCGGTTGTCGTTGGCACCCACAATGTCGCCCGTGCTGGTGTAGCCGGCCTTGTCCGTCTCGGTCAGGGTATAGACGCCCGCAGACACGTTGGTGAAGGTATAGACACCATTGGGGTCGGTGACCGCGGTCAGGGTGATGGCCTGGCCCAACCCATTCGTGCCGGTCAGGGTGATGGTCACCCCGGCGATGCCGATGTCCCCAGCCGTCAAGCCGCTGATGGCATTCTTGTCATCCCACACCGTGCCCGTGATCGTCACCGGCTTTTGGTCCAGGAAATCGTTGGCCACACTGGTGCTGCCGCTGGTGGTGGTGACGCTGATGCGGTCAGCGTTGACCACCGTGCTGGTGGTGCCAGCGCCGTTGCCCGCCTCGGCCCCGGTGCTGGTGAAGTTGATCGGGTTGGTCTCGGTCACGGTGTAGGTGCCGGGCATGACGGTGAAGGTGTAGAGACCGCTAACATTTGTGGTGGTGGTCATCCCATTGCTCAGGGTGATCAACACGCTGGACAAGGGCGGCTCGCCCCCGTTCTGTACCCCGTTGCCGTTCAGGTCATCATAGACGCCACCGGCGATGAGGGTGGGCTTGGCATCAAAGAAGTTGTTGTCCAGGATGCTCTGACCCTGGGTCACGGTGACGGCGATGCTGTCCGGTGCCCCGCCATCCTTGTCCCCGGTGCTGGTATAGCCGGGGGGATTCACCTCGACCACGGTATAGCTGCCGGGCAACAGGTTGGTGAAGGTGTAGACACCGTTCACATCCGTGGTGGTGGTCAACCCGTTGCTCAGGGTGATGACCACGCCGCTGGTGATGGGCGGCTCGCCGGCATTGAAGCTGCCGTTACCGCTCAGGTCATCATAGACCGTGCCGCCGATGGTGGCGGGCTGCACATAACCGAAGTCAATGTTATAGGAACTTGCTAACCGTGCCAGGGGAACAAACATAGGGTTTTCATCAGGATAAGGTGCGCCTTGCCCATTGGTAAACAGATAGCCCGCCAGCGGACCACCGGGCAAGAAATTGCTGGCATCCACCAAGACAAAGAAGGTACTGCCACTGGCGGCAACCGGGAAATCGTACTTGCCCGTGTTAACTCCCGTGGTAAACGTGGTGGTCTGGAGCAGGAGCAGGTCATTCCCCAATGTAGGCGTAAAGACACCGTCGTCGTTCATGTCCAAATAGAGGCTAAGGGCTACACCACCAATCCCAACACCCAGTCCCTCACCTGCCTCATCCCAATCACCATTGGCGTTGATATCGTTCCACACATAGTCGCCGATGTGGGACTTGCCGCTAAAGTGGTAGCCAAAATTTCCCCCGGTGAAGAATTGATCCGTGGCCAGGGTAATCAGCATGGGATCGTTGGCCGTGGTGATGTCAAAGCCTTCGGGCAGGCTCAAGAAATCCACGGAAAGACGATACGATCCCGCAGGCAGACCGGCAAAGCTGTAATTGCCGCTATTATCTGTCACCTGATCCGGATAGAGGACGTCATCACCGGTGCCGAAGATGGTGTCACCACCCGCTGCCCGCAACTGCATGGTGACATTGCGGATGCCCGGTTCGCCTACATCCTGGTCGGTCCCAGAATCCATGTCGTTCCAGACTTGGCCGCTGATGCCGCCGGCGGCAAAAACCTGGATGCTGGGCATCATCAGCCCAAGGGTGAGTACCAAGACCAGACCCATCAGCCCGCTGAACAGACGGCCCAGTCGCGTGTGAAACAAGGGATGAAGCATGGTTTTCATGTAATTTCTCCTAATTCTTGTTGTAGAAGTCAATCCGTTAGTCGGCCCTGCAAAATGGCGCTGTTTTGTTTGAGTTGTCGATCATAAAGTATTATCCAATTTTACATGACGGAACCAATCCCACCTACGGCTTTTTGACTGGTTCCCCCCCTATACAGGTGGTTAGCTTATGACCCAAACGCTCATTTTGAACACACCCAAATGCTTTTTGCAGTGCAGTCATTGTGATTCAAGCCTGGTCACTTCAAGCAAGACGAGAATCTGCCCCATAAGAGACGACGAATGTTAGCTTGATTATATTCGTTCTGATTCAAGTCTATCACCGGATACCTACTGGTTTTATCTTCGTATCAATACGTAATTGTAGAAAAATTTCGGTTTAGAAAAAGAAATGCGCCTATGCGGTCAACTTTTCCCAGTTGACCGCATAGGCGCAAGGATCAAACGCTTGCGGGTTGAATGGCTGTCGCTAAACCCTTTACCGCACAACCAGGGGCAGGAAGATCTGCCGCATCCATTGCACCGTGCCCAGAGTATGTTCTTCGGTCTGGCCGCTGGTCAGCAGGATCTGGAGTACATAGCTGTAGCCCACGCCCTGCACCGCGGTGGCGTCAAGGAAGGTATAGGGGGTGCCTTCCGCCTGGCCGGATTTGCGGGCCAGCATTGGCAGGTCAGACAGCTTCACCACCGCATCCCCTGGCCCCAGCCGGTAGACGTAGAAGCCGGCCACGTTCAGCTCGCTGACCGTCTCCCAGGCCACCTGCACCTGGGCCGGATCGCCCTGGGTCAGCGGACGCACGCTGGTGTTGATCAGCGTCACCCCGGTCGGCCCCAGGATGATCACCGTGGCCGAGTCCGCTGTGGGGGGCAGACTCTCCAGGCTGCCCAGGGGACCGGCCCCGTCCGGGTCCACCGTGACCCCGCTGGCCGTGGCCACATTCTGGGCGTTGCCGCTGGGCAGGCCCGTGGTGTCTCGCAAGGCCTCGAAGTTGACCGTCACCGAGATCACGCCGCCGGGGGCGATGTCGCCCAGGGTGGCCGTCAGGTCCGTCCAGTTGAGGGTGCCGTCGTTGGCGCTGTTGTCCGGGGCCGTGCTGGCCGAGACAAAGCGGAGCAGCACCTCGTTGTACGTGTCCGCCAGGGGCAGGAAGTCGATCACGCCCGCGCCCGTGTTGGTGATGGCGATACGGAAGCTGACCACCTCCCGTGTGCGGGCCGGCTGGCCGGTGATCAGCACTTTGCTCAAGGCATAGGCCGGGATCAAGTCGTAGCCGAAGTCGGCGTTGGTGATCACCTGGCCAATGCCCAAGTTGACCGTGTAGGGGCTGATCTTGCTGTCCCCCAGGTTGATTGCCGTGGCGCTGACCGGCGTGCCGCTCATGACTGTGACCGTGTACGCACCGGTGAGCAGGTTGGTGAAGGTGTAGATCCCGGCGGCATTCGTGGTGGTGGTGATCACGCTGCCCACGGAATTGGTCAGGCTGATCACCACGCCAGGGATGCCTACTTCGCTGCCCCCCTTGACGCCGTTCCCATCCGTATCGTACCAGACCAGGTCACCGATAGTGCCGGGAACGATGGCGTCCACAAAGTCTCGGTCGGCTGCGGTTTGGCCAGGGGCCAGGGCCACGTCGATCAGGTTGGGGTTGAAGCCGTCGGCGTCGGCCACGCTGATGTAGCCCACCCCGTCGGTTTCCCGCACCTGATAGTTGCCCGCCAACAGGTTGGTGAAGGTATAGTTGCCCGACGCGTCGGTCAGCAGGGTTTGGGTGATCTCGTCCCCCGTGGCGAAGAAACCGTCCGGCCCGGCGCTGACCAGGGTGATGGTGATGCCCTGGATGGGCGTTTCGCCGGGCAGGTCGCACTGGCCGGAGATGCCGCCCCCATCCACGCAGACCGTGCCGCTGATGGTGCTGAATTGCTGCTGATAGCCGAAATTCTTGCCCAACACATCCCCCCCGTTGACCGTGATGGTGGTCTTGTTGTCACAACCCACACAAACGCCGGGGACGGCGTTGGGGGGGGCCACATCCGGGTCGCCCGTGGCCAGATAGGCCGTGCTGGGCAGGTCCGTGGTGTCCACGGTGATGGTGCAGCTTGCCGGTTCGGTCACGGTGACCGAGGTCAGCCAGTTGGCCCCGAAGGTGGCGGAGGTGCTGATGGTGGTATAGGTGCCGTTTGCCCCACAGTTCACCACCACATCCACCCCAGGGATCACCGGCTCGGTGCCGCTATTGTAGATACCGTCCCCGTTAAGGTCGTTCCAGATGAAGCCGCCCACGGAACGCACAGACTGGCCCGTGGCGATGCCGTCATTGAGATAGCCGAAGTCGGCATGGCGTATACTGCCGCCGCTGGGCAAAACCAGAGTATAGGGTTCGGCCTGGTTGTTATTGTTCGTGTTGGCTGCGCCCAAAGCACTCTTGACATAGCCAGTTGGCAGGGAAGCCGCATCCGCAGTCACGGTGTAGGTGCCAGCGGGCAATCCCTGGAAGAGATAGGCCCCGTTGCCGCCCGTGGCCTGGGCATCCACCATTGTGCCGCCTCTGTAAAGATAGACCGTCACCCCGCCCAGGCCGGACTCGCCAGTGGCCGGGTCATAGACGCCGTTGTTATTGCTGTCCCGGAAAACAAAGTCGCCGATCTCGCCGTTGTAGGCGAAGCCGAAGTCCACATCCAGTTCCAGTTTCCCGGCGGCCACGGTCATGATGAAGGAGGTGGGGGTAGTGGCCAAGGTCAGGCCAGCGGGCAGATCCGCCATCTCCACCCGCACCACATAATCACCGGGCCACACGGAGAAGAGATAGTTACCGTTGCCGTCCGTGGTCTTTGTATTGAGCAGGGTTGTGCCCGTGCTGTCATAAAGATAGACCCGCACGCCGGACACCCCCGGCTCGCTGCCGTTCTCGATGCCATTGCTGTCGTCATCCCGCCACACGGTGTCGCCGATCAGCGCGCCCTCAAAGTAGCCAAAGTCAGCAGTGGTCACATCCTGATTCGGGGTAGGATTGACGTTGACGATATTGGGCGTACTGGGCACCACGTCTCGGTTGCCGTCCGTGGTGATGCTGTCCTCGTAGACATCCACCAGATAGACGCCTGGCGGCAGGTTGTCGAGCAGGTAATAGCCGCTGGCGTTGGTCTGGGCGTAGCCGACCTGGGTGTCAACAAAGGAGCCGTCATATTTGCCATTGCCGTTGGCGTCATAGTAGAGCAGGACGGCCACATCGGGGATGCCCCGACCGGCGGCCTCGTCCTGAACCTGGTTGACATTGTCATCCCACCACACGTAGTCGCCGATGGAGCCGCCCCAGTTGAAGCCAAAGTCGGCTGTGGTGACCACGCTGTTATTCGTCGGCACGTTGACGGTCAGGGGGGTGGTCAGGCTGACCGTGCTGCCCGCCACGCTGACCAGATCCAGGGCCGCAAGGATGGTGCTGGTGATGCCGTGACTGGTGGTGACGACACTGCTTGTCTCCACCTGCACCTGGTAGTTGCCCGCATAGAGACCGGTGAAGGTATAGAGTCCGCTGGCGTTGGTGGTCGCAGTGGTCAATAGTGTGGTGCCTGCACTGTTTAACAGACGCACGGTGATGCCGGGCAGACCGCCCTCGCCGTTGTCCACTACGCCGTTCTCGTTGGCGTCGATCCAGACTGTGTCCCCGATGCTGGCTGCCCCTGGCGGGCGCAGACCGAAGTCCGCATCCGTCACCCCGGCGGTCGTCGCCGTGCGGGTGAGGCTGGTGGCCGTGGTGGGCAGATAGCCGCTGGGGGCCGTGGCCGTGTTCAGGGCAACGTTGTAGCTGACCCCGTTGGTCAGGCCATAGATGCGATACGCGCCCAGGGCATCCGTGGTGGCGCAGGTGGTCGCCCCGCCCGCGGTGGGGGTGGCGCAGACCTGCACCCCGTTCAGCCCCGGTTCGCCCACATTTTGGATGCCGTTGCCGTCCAGATCCGCCCACACAAAGTCGCCGATGCTGGCCCCGATATGGGTCTGCACCGTGTTGCTGGGCGTCACGGGGATCACGCTGGCGCTCTTGATGTACCCTGTGTTGTCCACCAGGGCAGGCGGGCTGATCGTGTTCACTGTGGCCCGGAAGGTGAGGGGCGGGGCCACGATGACGCTGTTGCTCACAGCCCAGGGCCAGCTATTGCTGCCGCCGTCCCCGGCCTTGCCGCCAAAGGTGAGCTGGCCGAGGTTGCCCGTGCCGGAGGTGTTGTAGACCCAGGTGAAGGTCGTGCCACCCGTGCCCACTGTGCCGCTGGCTGGGGTCGGTCCACTGACCAAGGTCGCCGTCACCCCGTTGGTGCCGGTGATGGTCAGGGTGTTCGGGCCGACGCTGGCAATGCTCTGGGTGGCGGTCAGGATCATGGTGACCGTGATCTTGCCGCCGGAGGTGACAAGTGTGGGCGTGGCGGCCATCACGTTGCCCAGGGTTGGGCCGGTTGCGGAGGGCAGGGTGTATTCGAGCACCAGCCGGGGCTTGTTCGCGCCGCCGGAGTTCCAATCCTCTGCCGACCGGGAGCCGGTGCCGGTGACGATGAAGACCATGCTATTGCCGCTGGCCCAGCCGGAGCGGTTGACGATCTCCTGAGCGATTGCGGAGAGGCTCGGCGTATTATAATCCGTGCCGGTCGTCCATGCCGACGGCGACCAGGCCACCGACGCCGTTGTCGTGATCCGGTTCGTGATGTCCCATGCGGTGCTGGTAAAGGTGGTCGGGTTATCGGCAGCCTGGCCCCGCAAAGTCAGGCTGGTAGCGCCGCTGTTGGTGTTTGGCGAATCGGCTGATATGGCGCGGAAGGTGATGTATGCGTTCAAAATCGTAGCGCCCTTGGGCACGGTCAGGGCGTTGAACCGCAACCCGATCTTCTGCGTCCCCCCCGAATATCCGGCCGACGTGTCAAAGTCCTGCGTCAACTCCAGGTCCGAGCTGGTGAGGTCCATGTAGCCGGGGGAATAAGTGCCCGTGGCATCCGGGCCGGCCTCCTCGGCGTCGTCGCTGCTGGCGCTGATGGTGCTGGCCAGCATGGTGCTCACCCCACCGTCGCCGATCTTGGCGACAAAGCTATCGTTGCCGCTGCTATAGGCACGGGCCGGGAAACCCCAGGTGGCCGCGCTGTCGCCAGCCACATAGACGTTGCCGTAGCTATCAATGGCCCCTGCATTCCCATTGTCATAGTCGCTTCCGCCCAGGAAGGTATGCCACAGGCGGCTGCCGTTGCTGCCGTTCAGGGCGGCTGCAAAAGCATCATACGCGCCGCCAAATCCATTTAGGGGCGAGCCCCAGGTAGCATCGCTCGTTCCGGTCACATAGACCTTGCCGCTACTATGCGCCGAGATACTTGATGCCGAATCATAGAGTCCGCTGCCGCCCAGGAAAGTGTTCCATATAAGCGTGCCGCTGGCATCGAGCTTGGCCGCCAGGACATCATAGCCGCTGCCGCTGTAGCTCTGGGCAGGGGATCCCCAGGTAGCATTGCTAGAGCCGGCTGCGTAGACATTGCCGCTGCCATCCACGGCAACCGACTTGGCCGCATCATAGCCGCCGCCGCCCAGGAAGGTGTTCCAGGTCAGGCTGCCGCCGCTGGCCGACAATTTTGCCGCAAATCCATCGTAGAGGCTGGTCCCGCTGGTATACGACCGCACGGGCGATCCCCAGGTGGCGTTGCTGTACCCGGCCACATAAACGTTGCTGCCTGCGTTGTCCACCGCAATGCCTTGCCCCCTGTCGTCAGTTCCCGCACCGCCAAGGAAGGTATTCCAGGTGAGACCGCCGCTGCTGGTCAGCTTCGCCGCAAAGGCATCCACGCCGCTAGTATAGGCCCGGACGGGCGATCCCCAGGTGGCGTCGCTATGGCCCGCCAGATAGACATTGCCACTGTCATCCACAGCCACGCCATAGCCGTAGTCGGTGCCCGCGCCGCCCAAGAAGGTGTTCCATGTCAGGCTGCCGCTGCTATTCAACTTGGCCACAAACCCATCACTGCCTGTGCTCTTGGCCCGCACGGGCGATCCCCAGTTTGCGTCACTTTGTCCGACCACATACACATTCCCGCTGCCGTCCACGGCCAGACCGTAGGCATAGTCGCTGCCGCTGCTGCCCAGGAAGGTGTTCCAGATCAGGTTGCCGCTGCCGGTCAGCTTGGCGACAAAGGCTTCGCTGCCCCCTGCAAAGGCACGCAGGGGCGATCCCCAGGTGGCGCTGCTCCACCCGGCCACATAGACATACCCATTGCTGTCCACGGCCACGCCATTGGCATAATCGCTGCCGCTGCCGCCCTGGAAGGAATTCCAGGCCATGGTCGGGCTGGAAAAGCCTGCACTGACCTTGGCCACAAAGCCATCGCTGCCGGCTGTGTAGCTGCGCACGGGGGATCCCCATGTGGCGGCGCCGTACCCGGCCACGAACACATTGCCGCTGCCGTCCACAGCCACGCCCTGGGCAAAGTCATCTTGGGCGCTGCCGTAGAAACTCAGGGACGTCAGTGTGCCGCCGTTGGTGAGTTTCACCGCAAAAGCATCTCGCAGGGAGGTGTAGGGCCGATCCGGGGTCCCCCATGATGCCAGAGAATCTCCGGCCACATAGACGTTTCCGATACCATCCAATGCGATAGCCGTTGCCCGATCCGTGGCTGAACCGCCCAGGAAGGTGTTCCAGGTCAGCCCGCCGGTGCTGCTCAGTTTGGCTGCAAAGCCGTCAGTCGTGCCGCCGAAGGAACGCAGGGGCGCGCCCCAGGTTGCCGAGCCATATCCAGACACATAGGCGTTCCCGCCGCTGTCCACCGCAATGGCAAAGCCCAATTCACTCCCCGACCCGCCCAGGAATGTGTTCCAGGTGAGGGCGCCGCCACTGGTTAGCTTGGCGGCAAAGGCATCATTGCTCGTCCCGGTAAATGCCCGCACGGGCGATGCCCAGGTGGCAGAACTATCCCCGGCCACATAGACGTTCCCACTGCCATCCACCGCAATACCCTTGCCTTCCTCCGCACCTGCGCCACCCAGAAAGGTACTCCAGGTGAGGGCACCGGCGGTGGTCAACTTGACCGCATAGGCGTCATTGAACCCGGCGGTGAAGGAGCGGACAGGCGATCCCCAGGTGGCGGCACTCCCGCCGGTCACATAGACGTTGCTGCTGCCGTCCACGGCGATGCCGTTGCCATAGTCATTGGCGCTGCTGCCCAGGAAGGTATTCCAGGTCAAGCCGCCGCTGCTGTCCAGTTTGGCCGCAAAGCCATCGATGGTGCCGCCCCCGGCTGTGAAATTTCGGATAGGCGATCCCCAAGTGGCGTTGCCATCCCCAACCACGTAGATGTTGCCGTTGGGGCCAACGGCGATGCCACGCCCGGTTTCTGCGCCGCTGCCGCCCAGGAAGGTGTTCCAGATCAGGTTGCCGGTGTTGTCGAACTTGGCGACAAAGGTGTCCGGGGCCGTGCTGAAAGCACGTACCGGCGAGCCCCAGGTGGCGTCGCTGTTCCCAACCACATAGAAATTACCACTGCTGTCCACAGCCACGCCTTGGACATCATCGCTGCCGCTGCCGCCTGCGAAGGTGTTGTAGAGAAGGGATGAACCTGTACCTCCGCTGCCTGCCAGTCCCGGCACCCCAGCCACATTGCTGCCCAGGTTCCACGTCAACACCCCGCCGCTCTCACTGCCCCCAGCATTGGCGCTGGCGGGCGCGTAGGTCGTCCCCGCCGGCACGGCATCGGTCACCGTCACGCTGGTCAGCAGGCTGCTGCCCGTGTAGTTGGTGGTCAAGGTGTAGTACAAGGTATCGCCGGGATTGGCGTTGGTCTTGTTCACCGACTTGGCCAAGGGGGACGGGGGCGGGGCCACATAGCGGAAGGGGAAGTCGGCGTCGGTGTAGACCTGGGAAAGACCTAGGGCCACGGGGAAGGGATCGGTCCCGGAGGGCGCATAGTTGGCGGGCACGTTCGGCCCGTTCTGGATCACGTCCACGATGTAGTTGCCTGCCGGCAGGTTGGCAAACTTGTACGTGCCGGTGATGGACGAGGTGGTGGTCATGATGGCCGTGTCCCCCGCGCCCAGGCTGCCCACGGTGCCCGCATCCTGATACAACACCAGGGTGACGTTAGCCAGGGGCGTGTCCACGCCGCTCTCATACGTATTGTTGCTGTTGGTGTCGATGAAAACCTGGTCCCCGATGGAGCCGGGCACGACTTTGAAATAGCCAAAGTCAGCGGTCAGGTAGGGGCCGCTCAGGTTGGTCACCTTGTGGGGATCCGCGGTCACGGCCAGCCAAGCCGCCGTGCCCAGTTGGGTGGTCACATCTGCATCCACCGCATCCACGATGTAGTTGTAGCCCGTGGCTAAATTGCTGAAGAGATAGGCCCCGCCCGCCCCAGTCGCCATGCTGGTGATCAGGGTGTCCGTGGCCGGGTCGATGAGGCCGTTGCCGTTCTGGTCTTCGTAGAGCCGTACGGTCACGCCGACGATGCCCACATCGCCCAGGCCGCTGTTGTACGTGCCGTCGTTGCCCTTGTCCTCAAAGACCAAGTCGCCGATGGAAGCCGTGCCCGTGGGCCGGTAGCCGAAGTCCACGTCCAGCTTGTTCTGGTTCGTGATCACCGTCACCGAGCGAGGCTCGGGCGGGGTGGTCAGGGTGTGGTTGGCCGGGGGGGTGACATCCACGGTGTAGGTCCCAGCGGTCAGCCCGGTGAAGAGATAGCCCCCGCTGGCATCCGTGACTTTGGTGGCGATCACCGTGCCGCCGCCATTCTTCAAATCAACGGTGACCCCGGCGATGCCCTCTTCCCCCGTGTCCTGCACACCGTTGCCGTTCCAATCCCGGAAGATGGTGTCGCCGATCTTGGCCCCGCCCACGGTAACGCAGGCCTGGGTGCCCGTGCTGATCACCGCGTCCGCGGCGGTGCTATACGAGTTACAATAGGTGAGGCCGGGGACAACTGTACTGGGCACTTTGGCCGTAAATTTCAAGACCAAGGCCTTGCTCGCATCAATGGCCCGGTTGACCGTGAAGATGGGCCGATTCAAATTAGCGCTGTTAACCGTGGTGGCCAGCATGGCGTTGGCCCCGTTCACGGTCACGCTGTCCAGGCTGACAAAGGTGAAGCCGCTGGGCAGGTTCTCGGTGATGGGAATCGGGCTACCGCTGGCGCCCGTGCCAATGTTGTCCACGAGCAAGGTGTACTGCACATTGCCCCCAGGGGCCACGCTGGCCGTGTTGACGCTCTTGCTCTGTTGCAGCAAGGGGGTGGCCCCCAAATAGGTACCTTCGTCTACGCACTGTTCGCCCAGATTGGCCGCGGTGAGACAGAGTTGGTTGATGGCCAGCCCCTTGGATTTCGCCCGCACGGTGACCGTGGCCTGAAAGCTCTCGCCAGGGCCAAGGCTGGGGATATTCCAGATCAGCGGGTTCGGCCCACTGTTGGCCGAGGGCGACGCGCTGAGAAAAGTGACGCCCGAAGGCAGCAGATCTTTGACCTGCACACTGGTCAGGGTGATGTTGGTTGAGGTGTTGACCGCCCGCACGTCATAGGTAAAGACATCGTTCAGCGCCACCACGGGCCGGCTGGCCGACTTGCTCAAGGCCACACAGGAACTGAGGTTTGCGGTGGTGGGGTCGTAATAACGCCACAGGTGATCCTTGCCCCCATCTTCGCCGCCAGCGTCGCCGCCGAAGACATCCGCATGGTAGATGGCGACACAGTTGCTCTGATAGAGGGAGACATCCAAAAGCTTGACCTTGAACCAGACATATTCGGGCCGGTTCTCGATCAGCGCGCCCACGCTCCAACGGATGGCCTTGGGGCTGGTGCCGTCGGTCTGGGAGACGGTGGCGGGCAGGGGCGCGGCGTTGGGATTCCAGCCGATCTGACTGCCGTCCACCCCGGCAAAGCCTAGGGTGTTGTCAGTTCGCCCCGGCTCGTCAAAGGCGATCTGGCTGCCCGGATACTGGATGCGATTCCAGGGGCCATCCACGATGGAAGCCCGCATGGCCGCCGCGTCCTTGGCGCTGGCATCCCAGATGGCCTTATCAAAGGCCCACTGGTAACCGCTCTGGGGACCGGCCACACCGCTGGCCACACCCCAGGGCGCATTGCCCCGGCCGTTGGAATCGATGATGGGCGAAACCGGGCTTTTGATGCCCCAGGCGTACATCTGCTCTGCATCCCACTTGTTGAAGGGCACAAAGTCGTCGCCGCTGTTGCTGGTGATGCTCGTGCCCAGGGCCGGGCTGGAGTTGACCCAGCTATTCCACGCCGTGTCCGGGTCCGTAGAATAGAAAATGCCCGTATCTCCATAGACACCGGCCATGGTTCCCAAATGCACCCCGGTGGGGCTGACCGCGGGGCTGGTCTGGCCCATGATGTTAGGCCCAAGGGTCAGCCCCACCAATTGTGAAGTGGTGGCCGGGCCAATGGGTCCATAGCCCAGGGGTTCGATGGCCTGACCCTTCATGGGCACTTCGTTGTAGCCCCCCAGTCCGTCCGGGGAAAGGTAGCCCACATCCACCACCTGCACCCCCGTGGGCAGATAGACCGTGACATAGCCGCCTACGCCTGTGGTCGTGCCGTCCGTGGGCGTCACTTTGACGATCATGCCCAACTCATCCCCCACCCGCATCAGGGGCAGGTCATTTGCAGTGATGCGGGCATCCAGCGTGGCCGAGGTGGCGGTGTCAAACTGGATCCAGTTCATGCGCTGGTCCAGGTTGTGGGCAGAGGCAGTCGGCGTATCCACGCCAGGCAGGGCCTGGGGGAAGAGGCTGATCAGCATAGAAACGACGACGGCCAGCACGATGCTCGTGCTGCGTCGGGTTCGCTGGGTGGTTGTTTGGTTCGTCATGGTGGTCCCCTCCAACAGGAAAGACAGTGGTTCGATCTGGGAGTTGGCGTACTCGTTGATCAATGATGACGCTTTTATCATAGAAAAGCAATGGTCAGAATACGTATATAAACCTATCCAATCGACCAGTATTTTCGCCAAATCCCGTATTTCCACGCAAAAGAGGTCCTGCAAGATGGAATACTCTTGCAGGACCTCCCCCAGTAGAACTAGAGACAGCGACTAACCGTATCTTCTACCTCACAACCAGGGGCAGAAAGATCTGCCGCATCCATTGCACCGTGCCCAGGGGGTGCTCTTCTGTCCCACCGCTGACCAACAGGATTTGCAGCACATAGCCATAGTCCACACCGGTCACAGCGCCCTCGTCCACGTAGCTGTAGACCGCACCGTTGGCCTGGCCACCGTTCTTGGCCAGCATGGGCGTGGTGGTCAGCTTCACCACCGCATTCCCAGGGCCACGACGATAAAGATGGAAGCCCACCACATCCACTTCGTTGACCGTCTTCCACCCTACCTGCACCTGGGTCGAATCAGCCTGGGTCAGGGGGCGCACACTGGTGTTGATCACAGCCACATTCGTCGGTCCCAGGACTGCAACCGTGGCCGTGTCCGTCTTGCTGGCGAGGACCTCCACCTGGCCCAAGGGACCAGCCGGTCCGTCCGGGTCGGCCAGGGGATTGACCGCGGTCACCGTGTTGGTGGCCACGCCCCCGGCGATCAGGGTGGTGTCCCGCAGGGTGATGAAGGTCACGGTCAGGCTGATGGCGCCGTTCGGGGCCACATCCCCCAGGGCAGTGGTCACATCCGTCCACAGCAGAGGGCTTTGGTATAGATTGCCCATGGGCGGCACACTGGCCGAGAAGTATTGGAGCAGCCGACTGTCGAAGCTGTCCGACAGGGGAACCGTGGTCAGCCAACTCTTACCCGTGTTGGTCACCCGGATGGTATAGGTCACTTCCGCGTTGGTGCGGATAGTGTCCAACCCTTCTCGGGTCTTGCTGATCAGATAGCTGGACGGGCTGTGATAGCCGAAGTCCGCATTGGTGACATCCTGATTGGCCGCCAAGGTGATCTGATACGGACTGCTCTTGCTATCCGCCCCGCTGGTGTTCACGGAGCCGCTGGGCGTGCCGCTGGCCACGGTCACGGTGTAGACACCGGGGAGCAGTTCGGAAAAGCTGTAGATGCCGCTGGCGTTGGTGGTCTTGGTGATCACCGCCCCCACAGAGTTGGTCAGGCTGATCACCACACCAGGGATGCCCGGCTCGCCGCCATCCTTGACGCCGTTGCCGTTGGTGTCGTACCAGACCAGATCCCCGATGGAGCCGCCGGGCCGATCCCAGAAGTTCTGACCGCTCACATTGTTGCCACTGGTCAGGGTCAGGGTGATGGTGTCATCGTTGGCCCCGTCCACATCCCCCGTGCTTTCGTAGCCCACGGGGGTGCCCTCCACAATGGTATAGCTGCCGGGGATCAGATTGGTGAAGGTATAGAGACCGCTGGCGTTGGTCGTGGTGGTGATGGGGCTGCCACCGCTCCGGGTGGCGGTGATCACCACACCGGCCAGACCGGTCGTGCCGGATTTGTTGGCCAGGGGATCGTTGTAGACCCCGCCGCTCACGGTCACGGGTTGGGCATAGCCAAAGTCCACCGTGGTGT
>JAGNDO010000062.1:14875-31521 GCA_018003515.1 Caldilineaceae bacterium | reverse complement strand
GGCAAAGATGCCAGCGGAAACTGGGATCCCCAGGATCTGGGTGTCGATAACGAAGGCATGATTGAGGCCGTTGGCCTGTTGGCCGAACTGGTCGCCAAGGGTGACATCCCCGCCGACTGGGACTGGGGCAACAACCACGCCCTGTTCGAGACCGCCGAGGCTCCCTTTATCATGGCCGGCCCCTGGGCCTTGGACCGCATCCGCGAGTCCGGCGTGCCCTATGCCGTGGCCAACTTCCCGGCCGGTCCTGCCGGCGAGGGCTTCCCCTTCGCCGGTACCCAGGGCTTCTTCATCAACGGCCTCAGCGACAACGTGCTGCTGGCCCAGGCCTTCCTGACCGAATTTGTGGCCACCGACAAAGTGATGCAGGCTCTGTACGAGGTTGGCCAGCGCCCCTCCGCCTTCCTGCCCGTGCTGAACGCCACGGATGACGCAGACCTGGCCGCCTTCGGCGCGGCTGGTGCCAACGCCACCATGATGCCCGCCATCCCGGCGATGGGGTCCGTGTGGGCCAACTGGGATAGTGGAGTTGTGCTGGCCCGAGACGGCAAGCAGACCGCTGAAGCGTCCATGGCCGATGCTGGCGTCAAGATCCGCAGCCTGATCTCCGGCGCGGCGGCTGGCATGGTCAACGTGCCCGGCTCCTACCAGGCCCAGGCCGGCTGTACTGCCGACTGGCTGCCCGACTGCGAAGCCACCGCCATGGCCAAGGGCGATGACGGCATCTGGCGCAGTGGTCCCTTCGCCCTGACGGCTGGGGACTATGAGGGCAAGGTCGCCATGGACGGCGGCTGGGCGCTCAACTACGGCATGGACGGCGTTTTCGACGGCGACAACTACACGTTCAGCCTGGCTGCGGACGGCGAGGTGAGCTTCGAGTTTGACCCTGCCACCAACCTGATGACTGTCGTTCTCCCGTAAGGTTTTGGCATAACAACGAGGGCCGGGGAGCATCTGCTTCCCGGCCCTCGCTTTATCTACCCAAAGGAGTGTTGCTATGACCACCGCAGCAGCCAAGAAAGCCAGGGGAATTCGGGGCGGAGAGGAGTCCCTGTTCTCCGTATTCAGTCGAGTCATCTTGATCGCCACGTTCGATCTGGGCGTGGCTTGGTTTGTTTCCAACGCTTTTGCCAATGGCTATGACCAATTAGCCCTCGTGGTCATCGCCGTGGGTGTGATGTTGAACCTGATCTTCATCCTCCCCCAGGCCTACGCCTATCGATGGATGGCCCTGGGCCTCTCCTTTCTGATCCTCTTTACCATCTACCCGATCTTTTTTACCATTTATGTAGCCTTCACCAACTACGGCGACGGCCACTTGCTGACCAAAGAGCAGGCCATCAAGTCGATCCAAGAGACCAAATACTTGGCCGAATCCGGTAAATCCTTCTCGTGGACGGCCTTCAAGTCCGCCGAAGGGCAATATGCCCTGTGGTTGGTGGATCCCAGCGGGGCCACCTTTTTGGCCAAGCAGGGCGAGACGATTGTGCCCGCCCAGCCCGGAGACCCCGGCGTGGGCGAGGCGGATGCCAAGGGCATTCCCCAAGCCATCGAGGGCTATACCCGCTTGAATGTTCTTCTGGCCGCCTCGGACAAGACCCTGACCAGCATCCAATTTGGGGCAGAGGGCGAACAGGCTGTGCAGGTGCGCAATCCCAGCGCGGCCGCCGAGTTGCAGATCCGCTATGTCTACGATGAGGTGGCGGACACCATGACGGACCAGTCCAACGGGGATGTCTATGTCAACAAAGCTGGTACCTTTGCCACCAACAACGGCAAGACCATCAAGCCCGGCTTCCGGGCCCAGGTGGGGCTGAAGAATTTCACAGATTTCCTCACCAGCCCGACCTTGCGGGGACCCCTGGTGCGGATTCTGGTCTGGAACTTTGTCTTCCCCACCGTCAGCGTGATCTCCACCTTTTTCCTGGGGCTGGGTATCGCCATTATGTTCAACGAGGAGAAGTTTCCCCTTAAGCGCACCATCCGCACCCTGCTCCTGATCCCCTATACCATCCCTGGCCTGATCACCATCTTGATCTGGAGGGGCATGATGAACCCGGAGTTCGGCATCATCAACCGCACGTTGGAAAGTTTGATCGGCTGGGCACCCCCGTGGACGACGCAACCGATCTGGGCCCAGTCGGCCGTGTTGATCGTCAACCTGTGGCTGGGCTATCCCTACATGATGTTGGTGACCAGTGGTGCGCTCCAATCCATCCCGGCGGATCTGTACGAAGCCGCCACGGTGGATGGCTCTACCGGGTGGCATAGTTTCCGCAAGATCACTTTGCCCCTGCTTTTGGTGGCTGTGGGGCCGCTGCTGATTGCATCCTTTGTCTTCAATTTCAACAACTTCAACCTGATCTATCTCTTTATCAATGGTGGCCCGCCCATCGTGGGGGCCTCTACCCAAGCTGGCCACACGGACATTCTGATCAGCTATGTCTACAATTTGGCCTTTGCATCCGGTGGTCGAGGCGTCCAATATGGCTTGGCATCGGCCATCTCCATTGTGATCTTTGCCATCGTGGGGGCCATCACCCTGTTCCAATATCGCTTCACGAGTATGTGGGAGGAGGTTGGCGAAGGTGTCTAATATATCTCAGACCTATCAAAAGTACAGCAGTTCCGCAGCCTTCCAGAAGCAAATCAGCGTCGCCATCCGTTTGGTGATCGCCGTGTTCCTGATCATCTTCTCCGTCTTCCCGGTGCTGTGGATCATCTCCGCCGCCCTGGACCCAGCCAACTCCCTGGCCACCCAAAAGATCATCCCAGCCAACGCCGGGTTTGATAACTTTGAAACCCTATTTCGCACAGACGGCGGACTCCACTACTGGCGCTGGTGGTTCAACTCCCTCAAGGTGGCGGGGATCACAACCGTGCTCACCCTCACCTTGACCACCCTGGCGGCCTACGCATTTTCCCGCCTGCGCTTTGCCGGTCGGGTCACCATGCTCAAGGCCATCCTGTTGATCCAGGTCTTCCCCAACCTGCTGGCCCTGGTCGCCATCTATGTGGTGATCTTCCAGACCGGCCAGATCATCCCCGCCCTGGGGTTGAACACCCACGCTGGGCTGATCATGGTCTACATGGGCGGGGCGATGGGCATGAATATCTGGCTGATGAAGGGCTTCATGGACACCATCCCTCGGGCCATCGACGAATCGGGCATGGTGGATGGGGCCAGCAACTGGCAGATCTTCTCCACTTTGTTGCTGCCCCTGCTACGGCCCATCCTGATCGTGATCGGCATCCTCTCCTTCATCGGCACCTACGGGGACTTCATCCTGGCCCGCATCCTGCTCAACGATGTGAAGGAGTACACCCTCATGGTCGGCTTGCAGATCTTCACCGCTGGTCAGTTTGACAAGAAGTGGGGCGTCTTTGCCGCCGGTGCCCTGATCGGTGCCCTGCCCATCATGCTGATCTATCTGAGTCTGCAAGACCAGATCGCCGGCGGGTTGACCACGGGCGCGGTGAAGGGGTAAAAAAATCGAATATCGAGTATTGAGGTTCGTCACCACGCAACCCGGAAGGGGCAGGCTGATGCCTGCCCTTTCTGTTTAGGTTCAACCCAGAGGTGTTTGAATGACCACAAAAACCAACCAAATCATGGCCGACTTTGTCTTTGGCGGCATTGAGGCGGACGAGACCAAAGTGCTGGCCCGCATGCGGGACCGCATGACCGGCCTCCGCCACTTTCACACCATGCGGCCCCTGGACCCGGAACCGGGCCAGCCGGTCACGTTGACCGTGACCGCGGGGTTGGGCGCGCTAGTGGATCGGGTGGCGGCCTATGTCACCACAGACGGCACGCTGCCCACCGGGGAGCGGGGCCAGGCCGCCAACGGCTTCGTCGTCCCCTTCACCCTGGCCGACACCCGCTGGGATACGGCGATCTGGGATTATGTCACCACCTGGTACGGGGAGATCCCGGCCCAAAATCCGCCGCCGGGGGGCAACGTCCTGGTCCAATATGTGATCCAGGGCTGGCACAGCCAAGCCGACGGCCCAGCCCTGTGGAGCAACGAAGTGCGGCTGGATCGGTTGGTGGACGAGCGCACCCTCTACGGCTACTCCGTGGACAGTTGCCGCACCCCGGATTGGGCCACTGAGTCGGTGATCTACCAGATCTTTGTGGACCGCTTCGCCCCCACCCCCCAACGCTGGCTGGAGCCGGAGGAGATGACCGATTTCATGGGCGGCACCCTGCGGGGTGTGATCGACCACCTGGATCACATCGTCGACCTGGGGGCCACGGTGATCTGGCTCACCCCCATCTTCGTCACCCCCACCTATCACGGCTACGACACCACGGACTTTACCCGCATCGATCCCCGCTTCGGCACCGAGGCGGATCTGCGGGATCTGGTCAACGCCGCCCACCAGCGGGGCATCCGGGTGCTGATGGACTTCGTCGCCAACCATGTCAGCCTGGACTTTGCCCCCTTTGTGGCGGCCAAGGCGGACCCGGACAGCCCCTATCGATCCTGGTTTCACTTTGGCGACGAATACACCCACGGCTATCAATCCTTCTTCAACGTGCCCACCATGCCCAAACTGGATGTGGATCATCCCCAGGTGCGTCAACATCTCTTTGACGCCGCCCGCTATTGGTTGACCGAGTTTGGCGTGGACGGCTATCGGCTGGACTATGCGGCCGGCCCCAGCCACGCCTTTTGGGCCGACTTCTACGCCGCCTGCAAGCAGGTCAACCCAGACTGCTGGATCTTCGGCGAGATTACCCTGCCCAGCGATCAACTACGCACCTATGTGGGGCGCATGGACGGCACCCTGGACTTCGGTCTGGCCAGGGCCATCCGCCGGGTCTGCGTGGATGACGGTGGCGGTGACGGGCCAGATCTAAGTTTGTCCCACTTCGCCGCCTTCATCGAACGCCACCATGCCCACTTCCCCCAGAATTTTGTATTGCCCAGCTTTGTAGACAACCACGACATGAACCGCTTCCTGTGGGTGGTGGGCAACGACAAGCAACGCCTTCTCTTGGGTGCAGGGCTGCTCTTCGCCTTTGGCGGCCCGCCCATCCTCTATTACGGCACAGAGGTGGGTTTGGGCCAGCCTCGCAACCGCGGCCACTATCGGGAAGAGTCCCGCCACCCCATGCTCTGGGACGAAGCCCGCCAGGATCGGGAACTCTTGGCGGCCTTTCGGCGCATGGTGGCCCTGCGCAAAGCCCATCCCGCCCTGCAACAAGGGCAAATCCGCACCCTGCACGTGGAGGATAAAGCAGGGATCTGGTTGGCCGAGCGTTTTTGGGGTGAAGATCGAGTGCTGATCGCGGTCAACACCCGTGGGGGCGCGGCCACCCTGTTCCTGCCGCCCGGCACCTTCCTGGACGAAACCGGCGCGGTCGTCACCGGATCTGTCTTGCTTGAACCGATCAGCCTGACATTTCTGGTCACTGCCTAACGCCCCGCTCCCCGCATTTTTTTTGAGAAAATATGGCATGGCCCAAACCCACTGCCCTGCCATCCGTGGCCTATTTGTTGTTTTTGCCAACTTTCCCCGGCCCAGGTATGATGACCCTATGAACGCCAACACCGTTTTTCCTCTCAACTCTCCCCTCGGCCAGCGCGTGCGGGCGGGGGGCTACAAATTGACCCCGCCCCGTCTGGCCGTGCTGCAAGTGGTGGAAGAGGATTGCGATCACCTCAGCACCGGTGAGATCTTTCGCCGCGCCCAGATCATCCAGCCCGGGGTGGGGCTGGCCACGGTCTATCGCGCCCTGGAGATCTTCACCGAACTGGGCATCGTGCGCCCTATCACCCTGGGCGACGGTCCCCCCACCTACATCCGCGCCGAGGGCGGCCACCACCACCTGGTCTGCTCCGCCTGCGGCACAGTGATCGAGTTTGACCAATGTAGCAGCGGCACCTTGGCCCAAGAGCTGGCCGACCGCTACGATTTCCACATCCAAAGCCACCTACTAGAATTCTACGGCCTCTGCGCCGACTGTCGTCCCCAGAACTGAACGTCTTTGACCAAAAATCTACGCCGACCCAGAAGTCCGACTTTTGAAAAAAGTCGGACTTCTTCGACCCAAGGGTTTGACAGCCAAGGCGAGAAGACGTAAAATCAGACCAATTGAGAATGGTTCTCATTTGGCACATTTTTCTTTGACTTGGAGCGATTGCGATGACAGTCTTTTTTCGAAAAGTGGCGGGCTTGCTGGGTGTGCTGTTGGCCCTGGCCGCGTGTGGTGGCACGGCGACGACCACCAGCCATACGCCGGATGTCATGCCCAGCTTTGCGCCGCTTTCTTTGAAAAGTGGGGAGCGGTTGCAGGTGGTGGCGACGTCCAATTTAGTGGCCGATGTGGTGCAGACCCTGGGGGGCGCAGAGATCCATCTGACGGCTTTGCTCCCCATCGGCGCGGACCCCCACGGCTATTCCCCCACACCCCAGGATCTGCGGGCCGTGGCCGGGGCGGACGTGATCTTCGTCAACGGCCTGGGGCTGGAGAGCTTTTTGGACGAGATGCTGACCAACGCTGGGGGCAACCCGGTGATCGTGCCCGTGAGCGTGGGCATCAACCCCCTAGCCATGACCGACACCGGGGACGATGACCACGCCGACGAGGCCGATCACGGGGACACGGACCCCCACGTCTGGTTCAGCGTGCCCAATGTCATCACATGGACCCACAGCATCGAAGCCGCCCTCAGCGGCCTCGATCTCGCCCACGCCGCCGACTATGCCAGCCGAGCCACGGCCTATCGGGCGCAGTTGACCGGGCTGGATCAAGAACTGCGCCAAATGGTCGCCCAGATCCCCCCGAACCAGCGCAAGTTGGTGACCGACCACCGGGCCTTCGCCTATCTGGCCACGGAATATGGGTTCGACCAGACCGGCGCGGTGATCGACAGCTTCAGCACCCTTTCCCAGTCCTCGGCCCAATCCCTGGTCGCCCTGCAAGAGCAGATCAAGGCCGCGGGGGCCAAAGCCATCTTCGTGGGCAGCACGGTCAACCCAGCCCTGGCCGACCAACTCGCCAAGGATTTGGGCATCAGCGTCGTGCCCGTCTTCACCGGCTCCCTCAGCCCGGCGGATGGGCCGGCGGCCACCTACATTGATTTTATGCGCTATGATATGGGTGCGATTGCGGACGCGTTGAAGTAATGCACAATGCACAATGGATCGGGTCTCTACCACCGCTAACGGCTAACTGCCATCAGCTATCGGCTAAAAACCATGCCAAAATTGTTTGATCGTTCAGAAATCCATCCACCCGATGCCCCGGCGCTGGAAGTGCGGGGGGTGTCCGTGCGCTATAATGGCACACCGGCCTTGGATAACGTGGATTTTGTGGCCCATCGGGGCGAGCAGATCGCCATCGTCGGCCCCAACGGCGCGGGGAAAAGCACCCTGTTTGGGGCGATTGTGGGCACAATTCGACCCAGCAAGGGGACCGTGCGGGTCTATGGCAGCGGGCCGGGGCAGCATATCTGCATCGGCTATGTGCCCCAGCGCACCAAGATCGACTGGCGCTTCCCCGTCACCGTGGACGAGGTGGTGATGATGGGGCGGGTAGGCAAGATCGGCTGGCTGCGCAATCCCGGACGGCGGGATCGGGATCTGGTGCGCACGGCCTTGGAACAGGTGGAGATGACAGACTTGGCCCACCGCCAGATCGGCGAACTCTCTGGCGGTCAGCAGCAGCGGGTATTCTTGGCCCGCACCCTGGCCCAAGAGGCCGAACTCCTGCTCCTGGACGAACCCCTCACCGGCCTGGACCTGCCCAGCCAGGAAGCCATCCTGGCCATCCTGGCCGGGATGCGGGAGCAGGGCATGACCATTATCCTCTCCACCCACGACCTGAACCGGGCCGCGGAGCTATTCGGGCGCATGGTCCTGCTCAACGGCCACATCGTCGCCGACGGTCCGCCGGGGCAGGTGTTGACCGCCCAAAATCTGTCCGCGGCGTATGGAAGTCATCTGCATCTGCTGCCCGCGGAGAACGGTTCCCTGTTTCTGGCCGATACATGCTGCCAGGATTAGGGCATGTGGGGGAACGGTCAACCTGCGCTGGAAGAATAGAGACGAACGCAGGTTGAGTAGCCCGACTCAACCCGGCCCTTTGTCAACCCAAAAAGGAAGGGCGCATCGAAACCGAAGTGGGTTGACCCGACCCGGTTTTGATACGCCGCCAGCGGATGAATGGGTTGCGAAGATCTCGGCGGCGGCTACTCAACCTGCGCTGGAAGAATAGAGACGAACGCAGGTTGAGTAGCCCGACTCAACCCGGCCCTTTGTCAACCCAAAAAGGAAGGGCGTATCGAAACCGAAGTGGGTTGACCCGACCCGGTTTTGATACGCCGCCAGCGGATGAATGGATTGCGAAGATCTCGGCGGCGGCTACTCAACCTGCGCTCCATGCTATGCCAACCCGTCGTCGCCGCCCACCAATACTCGATACACGACACTCGATAGAAAGTCCCACCCATGAACGCCATCGATCTCATCCTCACCCCCCTAACCTACCCCTTTATGGTGCGGGCGCTGATGGCGTCGGTGATGGTGGGGGTGGTTTGCTCCGTGTTGGGAACCTATGTGATCTTGCAGGGGTTGGCCTTTTTTGGGGACGCCCTGGCCCACACCATCCTGCCCGGGGTGGTGATTGCATTTATGCTGGGCTGGCCCCTGGCCGTGGGCGCGCTGATCTTCGGCGTGCTGACCGCCATAGGCATTGGCGCGTTGAGCAAGCAGGCGGAGATCAAGGAGGACACGGCCATCGGCATCATCCTGGCCGGCAGTTTTGCCCTGGGGGTGGCCTTGCTCAGCACCATGAACAGCTATGCGGTGGATCTGGCCCATATTTTGTTTGGGGATGTGCTGGGCGTGGGCACGACGGATTTGTGGTTGATTTTCGGATTGGGGTTGCTGGTCTTGGCGACCATCATCGCCTTTTACAAAGAGTTTTTGGTCCTGGCCTTTGACCCCACCTTGGCCGTGGTCCTGCGTCTGCCCGCAACGGCCTTGCGCTATTTGCTCTTGATTTTGATCGCCGTGACCATTGTGGTTTCGCTTCAAACCGTGGGCGTGGCGTTGATGTTGGCCATGTTGGTGACGCCCGCCACCACCGCCTATCTCCTCACCCGGCGGCTGCCCACCATGATGGTGACCGCGGCGGTGATCGGGGCGTTGTCCAATGTCACCGGGCTGTATTTGAGTTATTATATTAACATTGCCTCTGGTCCGGCCATGGTGCTGGTTTCGACCAGTGTGTTTATCCTCGTCTTCCTCTTCGCCCCGGCCCGTGGGCTGATCTGGCGACGGGCCGGGTGAGAGCTTCCCGGAAGGTGGTTGGTTGAGTACTTTTTTGGTCAAGCTTCCGGGAAGCGAACGCTGACGACCTTTGTGCATTGTGCATTTTCCATTGTGCATTCCCCCACCCCCCGCCATTCGCCATTCGCCATTCACTCCCGTATAATGGCCCCATGAAAGCAGTTATCGTAAGCAAAGCCTTAATCGTGGGGGCGTATCAGCGCAAGGCGGAGGAGATCGCCCGGTTGGGGGTGGATCTGACTGTGCTGATCCCGCCTTCGTGGCGGGACCGGCGGGGGGATCAGGCCGCGGAGAGCGCCCACACCGCGGGCTATGCGCTGAAGGTTATCCCCCTGCGCATGAACGGCAACTACCATCTGCATTTCTACCCCACGTTGGCCGCGGAACTGCGGCGGCTTTCCCCGGACATTGTCCATTTTGACGAAGAACCCTATAACTTGTCCACCTGGCTGGGGCTGAATGCGGCCCGGCGCGTGGGGGCCAAGGGCACCTTTTTCACGTGGCAGAACCTCCACCGCACCTATCCGCCCCCCTTCCGCTGGATGGAACGGAGCAACTATCGCCGGGTCCCGGTGGCGATTGCGGGCAACCAGGACGCATCCGATGTGCTACGGGCCAAGGGCTTTCGAGGGCAGATCGAGGTCATCCCCCAATTCGGCGTGGACCCGGAGATCTTTGTCCCCAACCCCTTCCGCCGCGCCCCCGCTTCCTTTACCATCGGATATGCGGGCGGTTTGATCCAAGAAAAAGGCTTGGACACGCTCATCCGAGCCTGCGCCGGATTGAGAGGCGACTGGTCTTTGCGACTGGTGGGCGGCGGGGATCAGCTTGACGCGTTGCGCGCTTTGGCCGCTGAGATGGGCGTGGCGGAACGGGTGCAGATGGGCGAACGTTTGACCAGCACACAGATGCCCAATTTCTACGGCTCACTGGATGCCCTGGTTCTGCCCAGCCGCACGTTGCCCAACTGGAAAGAGCAGTTTGGCCGGGTGTTGATCGAGGCCATGGCCTGCGAGGTCCCCGTGGTGGGCAGCGACAGCGGGGAGATTCCCCATGTGATCGGGGACGGCGGTCTGGTTTTTGCTGAAGGGGACACGGATCAATTGCGCCAACATCTGCAACGGCTGATGGACGACCGGGCCTTTGCCCACGCTCTGGGCCAGCGCGGACGCCAGCGGGTCTTGACCCAGTACTCAATGGGGATGGTCGCATCCCGCACAGTTGATGTATACTGGAGGCTGCTCTCGCCGTCCTGTGACTGGACGGGCTGACTCCCCCGATAAAAAATAGAACACGGATTGAACGGATCAAACGGATTTTTACGGATCAAAAAAAGATCCGTTTTGATCCGTCCGATCCGTCAAATCTGTGGCCTATTCCTAGCGTTCCACCGAGAAGATCCTATGCATATCGCCATCAACGCCCAGCTTCTCAGCAGTGCAGAGAGTTACCGGGGAGCCGGGGTGAGCAACTATAGCGGCCACTTGCTGCGGGCTTTGGGGCAGATTGCCTTGGCTGGGTCAGATATTTCTGATCAGGCTGACCCCTTGCGGGTGACGGCCTATGTGAACGAGGCGGATTTTGGCGTGCTGGGGGTGGATTGCGTCCTGACTCGGCCCAGCTTGCGCCGTCCCCTGCGCCGGATTGCGTGGGAGCAGACCGCGTTGCCTCGTTTGGCCCGCAAGGCCCAGGCAGACCTCATCCACGGGCTGGTGAATGTGTTGCCCCTGCGCAGCCGTCTGCCTGGGGTGGTGACGGTGCATGATCTGAGCTTTGAGCGCATGCCCGAAACCCTGCCCAGGGCCAAGCGCCTCTATCACGCCCGGCTCTGTCGGGCCAGCGCCGGCAAGGCGCGCAAGGTGATTGCGGTCAGCCACCAGACCGCGGACGATCTGATGCACTTTTGGCAGATCCCGGCCCACAAGATCGTGGTGGTGCCCAATGGCGTGGACGCCCAATTTCGCCCGGCAGATCCCAAAGATGTGGCCGACTTCCGCCAAGAACGGGGATTGCCGGACCGTTTCATCCTCTATCTTGGCACCCTGGAACCCCGCAAAAATCTCGAATTGCTGTTGACCGCCTTTGGCCGCTGGACCGAACAGGCCCCGGCCCAAGATCGGGATGTAAAATTGGTGTTGGCCGGGGGGCGGGGCTGGTTTTACGAGCGCATCTTCGCCCAGGTGGAGGCGTTGGGGCTGACCGAGCGGGTGCTCTTCCCCGGCTTTATCCCCACGGCGGATCTGCCCCGCTGGTATCAGGCCGCCGAGGGCTTTGTCTATCCCAGCCTCTTCGAGGGTTTTGGCCTGCCCGTATTGGAAGCAATGGCCTGCGGCGTGCCCGTGCTGTGCAGCGAAACCCCCAGCCTGTTGGAGGTGGCCGGCGACTGCGCCCTCACCTTCCCTGCCGACAGCGCGGACGAACTGGTCAACGGCCTCAGCTTGCTCATCGATCAACCCTATCTGCGGGATGATTTGCGCCAGCGGGGGCTGATCCGGGCCGAACTCTTCTCCTGGCAGCGCACCGCCGCCCAAACTGTTCAAGTCTACGAGTCTGTTTGACGCCTATGCCTTCTTCGTTGAACGCGTCCAAACCTGCCGACTCCCCCACCCAAAACGATCCCGTCGAACGGGATAAGGTTGACCGCGCCAATTGGTTTGTGGCATTTATGAGTACGGTGCCCCGCTCGTCCTTGCCCAACATTGTGTTGGTGATCGATGCGTTGCTGATCCTGGTGGCCTTTTTGCTGGCCTACCAGATCCGCTATCGACTGCAATGGTTCCGGGCCGTAGACCCGGTCTTTCAGGCCAGTTTGACCACCTATGTGCCCTTTGCCACCGCCCTGCTCCCGGTCATGCTCTTCTCCTTTTATCTGACCGGCGTCTATCGATCCCGACGAGGGCGGGGCTATTTGGACCAGATGTGGGCCATCGCCACGGCCACGACTATGGGCGTGGTGATGTTGATGGCCGCCAGCCTGCTCCAGCCCCTGGCCTATAGCCGCCTGATCTTCATCTACACCGCAGTGCTGGTGATTCTGCTCTTGGGGATCAGCCGGGCCATCCTTTTTGGCTTGCGCAACTATCTGCGCCGCTTTGGGGTGGGGGTGGATCGGGTGGTGCTGATCGGGGCCGGGGATGTGGGGCGCATGGTGATGCGCAACATTGTGGCTCGGCCAGATTTGGGCTTCAAGTTGATCGGTTTTTTGGACGACAACCCGACCAAAAATAGCACGGACATTGGGCGATTCAAGGCCCTGGGCTCCCTGGCCAACTTCCGGGACGTGGTGGAAGAACACAAATTGGATCGGGCCATCATCTGCCTGCCCTGGCAGAGCCACCGCACGGTGGTGCGCCTGCTCAACGACTGTGAGCGGGTGGGCATCCAAGCCCAGGTGGTGCCGGATCTCTTCCAACTGACCAAAAACCAGATCGAAATGGAGGAGCTCAACGGCATCCCCCTGATCAGCTCCCGGCAAGTCTCCATCACCGGCTGGAACCGGCTGGTCAAGCGCACAGTGGATCTGGTCATCAGCGCGATAGCTCTGCTCCTCACCCTGCCCTTCACCCTGCTGATCGGCCTGGCCATCCGCCTGGACAGCTCTGGGCCGGTGCTATACACCCAGGCCCGCATCGGCAAGGAGGGCAAGCCCTTCCGGGTCTACAAATTCCGCTCCATGATCGCCGGGGCCGAGTCCTTGCGGGAGCAGATGGCCCGGCTCAACGAATCTACCGGGCCGCTCTTCAAGATCCGGGACGACCCCCGGGCCACCCGGGTGGGCACTTTCCTGCGCCGCTACAGCCTGGACGAACTGCCCCAACTGCTCAACGTCCTGCGGGGGGAGATGAGCCTGATCGGTCCCCGGCCCAACCTGCCGGAAGAGGTGGCGGCCTATTCCGAATGGCACAAAAAGCGCCTCTCGGTCAGCCCCGGCATGACCGGCCTATGGCAAGTCAGCGGGCGCAGCGACCTCACCTTTGACGAGATGGTGTTGCTGGACATTTACTACGCGGAGAATTGGTGCATGAGCATGGATCTGACCATCCTGATGCGGACTCTGCCCGCGGTATTGTTGAAGCGGGGGGCGTATTAGGCGAGGGGTGAGGGGCGAGTTAAGGCGGACGACCGGGGGAATGGTCGTCCGCCTTTTTTGTTGGGTTCTTATGCGGGGAACTGACCCACGAGCTTGATTTATCACGGATCTTGTGGGAAAAACCGAGTTCAATGGCAGATACGAATCAGTCCATGCGTACAAATACGTACGGATTGATCCGAAAGTTCGGGAGAAAAACGCATGACTGGACCAACAGACAATGGTACTATTGATTTCAAGTGACTGTATGGTTCTAACCGGGTAGACTATAAACGAAAACACGGTAAGACGAGTGAAAGTAGGGTTTCGACCACACAGGCACTGAGGGAAAGTTGACGCAGAAGCGTTAACTTGCTTGACAAGTCAGACTGTGACAAACCCTATTTCATCTACATTCTACCTACCGAAAGGAAAACACACCATGATTCGCACACGCTTTTTCTCAACTCGATTTGCTCTAGCTTTGGTTTTGGTTTTGATCATGGCCACCAGTGCCTTCGCCTTTGCGAATAGCAACACCGTAACGGTGACCAGCGCAGGTGACGGTGCCGCAGCCATCAGCGGCTTCACGGTCGGGGCTGTGGTATATAACTTGGTTTCTACTGACCCAAGCAAGATCTCCAGTGTGGCTTTCACGCTTACGCCAAATAATGGAAACCCGGCTCCGACCACAGTGAAAGCAAAACTGAATGCTGCATCTACTACATGGTATACCTGTAGCGTGGCTACCAGTATCTGGACATGCTCCGTGACCGATTCCCTTACGGTCGTAAGTGCTGATGATTTGCGAGTAGTTGCAGTTCAGTAAGGTAAAACGGTAAGCGGTCAATATGGCTGCATGAGCAGAGCATCAACAGTCGGGGCGTGGCCTAATAAATCCAGGCCACGCCCCGACTGTGCAGGCAATTCACCCATAAGGATACCAGGAACTCTAAAACCGGTCCTTGGTACGTAGGGAAGATCGAGTCTGATATACGGAAGTATCCCGATGGCGGGACCGAGCGAAAAAGTGTATGATTAGTGGACTGGGCCGAAGCAATCCGCAAATGCCTTGGTTCGAGAACACGGAAGACCCAGGAATCAGCCGTCGCCGGAGAACAGGCGCACAATAAATGGCTCAACGCACGGGAGAACCACCGTGTTGACCCAAATCACGGACTGAGGACGACACTATGTACATTTCCCGCTCCTTTAAGATCAGATTCATCCTCGCCAGTATCTTCATTCTGTTCTTGTCTACCAGCGCCTATGCCTTTGCATCCGCCAACACGGTGATCAAGAGTGGCGGCGGTGATGGGTCAGCAGCCATCAGCGGCTACACAATCGCCAATGTTCGTTACACCCTGGACGGCACGGACCCATCCACGGTGACCAGCATCGCGTTTAGTCTGGCAC
The DNA here is from genome assembly GCA_018003515.1 of Caldilineaceae bacterium. Taxonomy (GTDB): domain Bacteria; phylum Chloroflexota; class Anaerolineae; order Caldilineales; family Caldilineaceae; genus JAGNDO01. Next base: position 16,730 of record JAGNDO010000062.1, on the reverse strand, counting down.
CAGCGGCAGGGGGACCGGCTGCAACCACAGTGAAGGCGAATCTGGTTGCGCCGTCCGGCAGTTGGTTTAATTGCACCCAGAGCGCAGGCACATGGACCTGTACCGTGAGCGGAGGGGTCAATCTTGCAGATGCCGATGAACTCCGTGTGGTGGCTGTTCAATAACGGTCAACCACAACCGGTCCACGCCGGGACGAAGGGTTCTTCTCATAAAACCGGGGAGCCAAACTGAGTTTTCCGCCGACTTGGTGAAGATCCCAAGCGTCGGCGGAAAACTCAGTTTCTTTTTGTGCGCGAAGGTTGGTAAAATAGCTACGCAGAACATAAACGTTCACCCGCCTCGGCCCCCCGGCCCCCAATTCTGGGGGAGGCGCTGGACAGTCTCCCCCAAAGTTGGGGGGCTAGGGGGGCGGGACGCTAACCGGGCGTGGCAATGGAGACGTGAAAGAAAGATCTGTGATTCAGAAGCTGTCAGGCCTATTGAGCTTGTGTGTTGTGATTGTGGCTTGGGTTCTCTTTGCCCCTGCCCAGGTAGGCGGAGCGGCCAGCTATGTCATCATCAACGGCAACAGCATGGAGCCGGTCTACTTTCGAGACGATCTGGTGATCCTGCGCACAGCACAGACCTATCAGATTGGCGACATCGTCACCTATCAGCATCCCACCATCGGCCAGATCATCCATCGCATCATTGACAAACAGGGTGATCATTTCATCTTCAAGGGCGACAACAATGGATTTATCGACTCCTATCAGCCCGTTCAGTCGGAACTTATCGGACGGGCATGGATTCATCTTTCGGGGGCAGGAACTATGGTTAAGCAGATCCGCCAACCTTGGGTAGTCGCCCTGTTGGCTGGCTTGATCAGTCTTGTCGTCGTCGCGCCCAGCGCGGGCAAATTGGCCTCGACGAAGAAGGCCCAGCGACGCAAAAAAGGCCAACACCAGCAGGCCCACCAATCCGTCAGCCCGGCTTTGGTCAAATCAGAAGATGTGATGCTGGTTCTGGTTGTGGTGATAGGGCTGGCCCTGGTATTGGGCATCTTCTCCTTTACTCGACCCGTGACCAAAAGCATCACAGAGAGCGTCGCCTATTCCCACGAAGGCCGCTTTTCCTACACGGCACCGGCACCGCCCGGCCTGTACAGCAACGACACGGTGCAGGCTGGCGAGCCTATTTTCCGCAAGCTGATCAGCCAGGTTGACTTCACCTTCGCCTATCGGCTGGCGGCGGACAAGGCCGAGAACATGACTGGGTCGGGCCAGATGCAGGCCCTGGTCAGCGCCAACAACGGCTGGCAATGGACCTTCGACCTACAGCCGGAGATGGCCTTTTCTGGAAACCAAGTGGATCTGCGGGGCGTTCTAAATCTGTCCGAAATCCAGACCATGGTCGAGAGCATCCAGCAGCAGACGGGCGTCCGCTTCCAATCGTATACGCTGACCATCATCCCGACGGTAAACGTGGCAGGCAGGGTGGACGGCGAGCCCCTGGACGATCAATTTGCGCCCCAACTGGTCTTCCTACTGGATGATCTGCAAATGCAGCTTGCGGAACGTCCCAGCGCCAACGGCGCGGACCCCCTGAGCTTTTCCCAGAGCGGCGCCCTCCCCCGCACCTTGATGGCGAGCAATTCCCTCTCCCTCTTGGGGATCAGTTTGGCCGTGACCACGGCTCGCACCTTGGCTATCGCCGGATTGATCATCGGGGTGGCAGGGTTGGCAATTGCGGCGCTATTTTTCATGATGACCGGCTCCCAGGACGAGTCAACCCGTATCCAAGCGCGCTATGGTCCGCTCATGGTGGGCGTCCAACGGAGTACGCTGGATGAGGAGAAGCGGGTGGCCGCGGTCGC
>JAGNDO010000062.1:0-14775 GCA_018003515.1 Caldilineaceae bacterium | reverse complement strand
CGGCGCTATTTTTCATGATGACCGGCTCCCAGGACGAGTCAACCCGTATCCAAGCGCGCTATGGTCCGCTCATGGTGGGCGTCCAACGGAGTACGCTGGATGAGGAGAAGCGGGTGGCCGCGGTCGCCTCCATAGACGATCTGGTCAAGGTGGCCGAGCGCAGCGGATCTATGATCTTGCATGAAGCCAATGGCCCCCTACATACTTATTATGTGCAGATGGATCAGGTTGTCTATCGTTACCAGAGTAGAGATAGAGATAGAGATAGAGATGGAGATAGAGAATTGGTTGAGCTTCGGCGAGAGCGGGAGGACAACGCATCATGAGGTTGCCTAAATTTACGAAACGATGGGTCTTCATTGGCCTATTGATCCTGATACCTCTCAGCGCGATGTCTGCCCTGGCCGCAACCAACACGGTCCCCATCACGGGTCTTGGGGGAGTGAGCAAGGCCATCGAAGCGAATGAACTCAAGCCAGCGGAATGTGACGCGATGACCCTCAGCGGGTATGACCTGGTGGACGGCAAGATTCGGGGTGATGGAGCCAACTCCCTCTTCTTGGGCAGTCCCGGTATCGACGATATTAAAGCAAGAGATGGAAACGATTGTCTTGTGGGCGGCGGGGGCAACGACATACTAAGGGGAAACTACGGCAACGATGTGATCTTGGGCGGGGACGGGGATGACGAAATCGGAGGCGGCGTCGGCAACGACATCCTCTACGGCGGCGCTGGCAATGATATCATCGATGGCAACGGCGGCGATGACATCCTCTACGGCGGCCCAGGCAATGATGACATCGATGGCGGCGGTGGCACAGACACCTGTTACGGCGGATCGGGCACAGACACCTTTAAGAGATGTGCAACAATACTTGACCCGTAGTCTTTCAAAGCCATGAATCCAGCAAAAAAGAAGCGTCAGAACAGATTGGGCATTATACTGCCAGCAGGTATTGTCCTGATCCTGGCCATCTTGGCGTTCGTCATCTTCTGGCCCCGGGGCGAACAGCAGCCTTCCCTGGCAAATATCGCCGTGATTACCCTGGCCCCGGCCACGGCCACACCGTCCCCCTCCTCAACCCCCACACCCACCCCAACCCTTGATCTCGCTAAACCATCAACCGCCGCCCAAGAAATCGGCGCGGCGGTTCCCATGCCCCCAGACAGCCTGCTCGTGGAGATCACGCCCGAAGCAGAGGCCGCAGGGTGGGCGTCGGACGTGGACGGGCGCAGCCATTTTGACGGCCCTGGCATCCACGTGGGCTTCTTTCAAGGCAAGCGGTATGTGGGCGTCCTCCGCTTCGATCTTTCCAGTGTGCCGCTCGGTTCCGAGATTGTCTATGCAGGACTGGAGTTGATGGGCTTGGATGGCAATCGCCTGGGGAGCGGCGGCAACTGGCAGTTGAAAGTGATCACATCGGATATGGACGTGTTGTGGGCCATGCCCATGTTTGCTGAATTTGAACAGACCCAGGTTGATGGATCTGCGGCCCCGGCCCTTGCCGCCGGGGATTTGGCGGCTGGCCGGGCCAACGTTTTCGCCCTCAGCCCAGGGCAACGGAATTCGTTGATGCGACACATCCCTGCGGGAATGGTAGCCTTCCGTCTGGACGGCCCCGGTGCGGGCGAAGACAATTTGTTCACTTGGGATGCGGGCATCCGCCTCAACGAAGAACTGGACACCAAGCCGATCTTGCGCCTGGTGGCGATTCTGCCGACATCGCCGCCCCTGGTCATTGTCACCAGCACCCCCACGCCGGAGAATGTGGTCACCGCGGCGGCTGTGGCGGCCAGGGCGACCCTGATCGCCACATCCACGGGCACCTTCACCCCGACGCCCGAAAATTGGGTGACGCCGGTGATCCTGGTGCCGACCTCAACACCGGCTAGCCAGGCCACTGTCGACTTTCTCGTCGCCATTGCCACCGCCGATGCCCTGGTCTATGGCACGGTCACACCTACTCCGCCCAATGTGTGGACGGCCACCCCCACACCCACCGGCACACTCGTCCTGAACCCGGCGGGCGCACCGGCCACAGCTGTGCCCCTCCTGGTGCCGGTGGATGCCGTCACAGCCGTCCCTACGCCCACGGCGACGACCACGCCCTCGGGGTTGCCCCAGGTGCTTGTGGGCAAGATTGGCTTCCGGTCGGACCGAGCGGGCGGGGGGCCGGTCTATGTGGTCAATCCCGACGGCAGCGGACTGGCGGCGCTTACGGATGGCTGGGCCTATGAGCAAGCGGTGAGGCGAGACCGCTTCTCGCCGGACCAGCGCTATCGGGCCTTCGTCAAAAATGTGCTACGGGATTTTGGCAATCAGGCGTCCGTCTTCGCTTTGGACTATTTCTGGGGAAGCGAAAAGCAGGTGACGCAGTTTAGTCGAGGCATCGCCTATGCTCCGGCCTGGTCGCCCGTCTCCGACCGCATCGCCCTGGTCTCCAACGAAAGCGGCAACGACGAAATCTGGGCCATCAACCGAGACGGCAGCGATCCGCGCCAGCTCACCCAGGACACGTCCGGCTGGTGGGACAAACACCCCTCCTGGTCGCCGGACGGTCGGCAGATCGTCTTCTGGTCCAACCGCAGCGGCGAGCGTCAGCTCTGGATCATGGAGGCCGATGGCCGCAACCCCCACATGCTGGCCCTCCCCGGCGGCGAGAACTGGGATCCGGTCTGGTTCAAGTCTACTGAGTTGCCGCGCTATGCTTTTGATGAGTAGGGTTGGCGGGGGCGAGGGGCGAATTGCGAGGCTTTGATGTGAGTTCAGCCGAACGGGCGAGAAAGGCGGACGACCAGGGGGGATTGGTCGTCCGTTTTTTTTGTATTGCGTTTGTATGAAAAATGACGTACAATGGCAATACATTAAACAGGGAGATTGCCATGCGAAGCACAGTCCTCAATACCACACAACTTGCCTTCCTTGAAGAACTCATGATCCATTTTGGTCAGGTGATGACCTACGAACAGATCGCGCCTTGGGTACCTGCTTCCACCGCATTGGCCAAACGTCAATTTGTGAGTCAATTGGTCAACGCTGGTTGGCTAGTGCGTATCAAAAAAGGCGTCTACCAAGTTGCAGATGTCAGCTCTCTGGGGACGCTTACCCTCTCACGCTATGCCATCGCCCAAATTTTGGCACCCGGTTCGTATGTCTCATTTGAGGGATCCCTGCAATTTCATGGGTTTCATGACCAGCTATTACAGACAACCACCAGCGTCAGTCTGAGCCAGCGCCCCGCTGCTACCCTGCAAGGCTATCATTATCGCTTTGTCAAAACGAGTGAAAAAAGCTACTTTGGCTTTCAGGAAGCGAATGTGGATGGACAAAAGGCCCTGATTGCTTCTCCCGAAAAAGCGCTTGTTGATATGATACAGTTGCATCGCAGCCGTCACAGCACTGATTGGGTGGCCGAGATTCTGTTGGGGCAGCAAAACAGAATCGATCAAAAACGACTACTGGGCTATCTCTCACGCTGCAACCTGACTACCCAGCGCATCTTCGGGCTTCTTTTTGATACGGTCGGGTTTCCCTATGATCAACAACTCGTCGCTTCGGCCCAGCAGGGCCAAGCGACGAGCAGGCTCACCGTTGAGAGCAACGAATATAATGCCAAATGGCGGCTCTATTACACGCCCGATCTATTTGCACGCTACCTCACCCCATCATGATCACCCGACGACAATTACAACTTATCAATCGCAGAACGCTCACCTATCCGCTGGATATCGCCGAGAAGGATTACTATTTGGCTACGGCCATCAAACTTATCAGCGAGTCAACGCTTGGATCCCGGTTAGTCTTCAAAGGGGGCACGGCCCTACATCACTGCTATCTTCCCCAATACCGCTTCTCCGAAGACCTTGACTTCACATCGCTTGTCCCAGAGATGGCCAGCGAGGCGGTGGTGACCATGCTTGAGTCCACAGACGAATTCAGCGTGCGGAAGCAATTTGAATCCCCGGCCACCATCAAGATCCAGCGGCTTTGGTTCGCCGGCATTTTGTCACAGCCTGGAGCCATCAAGGTGGAGATAGACCGGAAACAGAACGTGGTCTTGCCTCCGGTTCAACGTCCTTATCGCAACGTTTGGGGGATCGAGGCTCTGGTGTCGACCATGCACATTGAGGAAATTACAGCCGAGAAGGTGCGGGCCACTGCCACCCGCGCCCGGTATCGAGATTTTTACGATCTTTTTCTGCTGCAAGAACATCCTGATGTGGACATAGCGCGCGCCATCCGACTCTTGCAGCAGAAGGAGATCCGCGCCCGGGTTAGCTCGGAGGACATGATGACCAACTGGCAACAAGCCCAACGCGAAGCAAGCGACGATCTACGCACCATCCACACCACCCGGACGATCACCGACGAGGAGATAGGCCGAATGCTTGGTCAGTTGCAGTTTGATCCGATTATGCCAGAAACGGAATAATCTACGAGATGGTGCTGCTGGACATCTACTATGCCGAGAATTGGTGCATGAGCATGGATCTGACCATTTTGCTGCAGACGGTGCCGGCGGTGGTGTTGAAGCGGGGGGGCGTATTAGGCGAGGGGTGAGTTGCGAGGGGCGAGGCGGGCGGATGACCGGGGGGATTGGTCGTCCGTCTTTTTTGTTGTGTTCCCGCTCGATTAGTCCTTCCACTTCCTGGATCAGAAAGGGGGCTTGGGTGCCGGGATGCGGTTGCGGTTGATGTCGGACGGTTGTACAGAATTCGCCTTTCTTATATAATCTTATATAGTCAAAGTATAAGAAAGGCAGGTGACCACAGTCATGTCCAATCCAACATTCGACAAGCGTCTGCAAAATCTACCAGCCTCCGTTTGGGAGAAGATCGCCCAGATTGATGAACTCAAAGGCCGCTGGGTGGGGGGCGCAAGGCTGAGTCCGCAAACCTTGGGGCGGCTCAAGCGCTCGGTGCTGATTACCTCTACCGGGGCATCGACCCGGATCGAGGGGGCTAAGCTCTCTGATGCTGACATCGAGCGGCTGCTGCGCGGCATCTCGATCCAGCACTTTTCCGACAGAGACAAGCAGGAAGTGCAAGGCTACTACGAACTTCTCACCAATGTCTTTGATGTCTGGGAACCGCTGAAATTCTCGGAGAGCTTGATCAAGCACTTTCACGCCGAACTGCTCAAATATGTGGGGAAAGACCAACCCCATCGAGGTGAGTACAAACGCCACGAGAACAAGGTCCACATGATCGACGCGACGGGACAGTCCATCGGCGTCCTCTTTGACACCACCCCAGCCTGGTTGACGGGCAAGGAGATGCAGGAGCTTGTGCAGTGGACGACGGATGCGCTCACGCAGAAGAGCCATCACCCCCTCTTGATTATCGCCACATTTATCGTGCAGTTTTTGCAGATCCACCCTTTCCAGGATGGCAATGGGCGGCTGTCAAGGGTGTTGACCAATTTGCTGCTGCTCCAAGCCGGCTATGCCTATCTGCCCTACGTCTCTCACGAGAAGCTGATTGAAGACAATAAGCCTGACTATTACATGGCCCTGCGTGCAAGCCAAAAGACATTCAACACAGACGCAGAGGACATTCTGCCCTGGCTGGCGTTCTTCTTGGGCGTTGTGTACGCCCAGTCGAAACAAGCGCTTGCCTTGCTATCCGGTGAGAATCTTGAGCAGCTTCTCTCGCCGACCCAGCTCAAAGTGTGGGTATACATGCAGCAGAGAAGCGATGTCTCGCCCAAGGAGCTATCCGAATCCCTCTCCATCCCGCGCCCAACCATCAACCAGGTGGTCAACAGGCTGATGGCGCTGCAAAAGATAGAACGGTTTGGCCTGGGCCGAGCCACGCGATACCGGCTCCGCTCGTAGCCGGTCCGTGACCGGCGGGTCGGGTCATGGACCCTGGTGGGGTAGGGGCAAATTTCTTTACTAGAAATTAAAGGCTTGTGACGATGAGTCTGCGACTTGCGACTTGGCAAGCGTACCCTGCTGAGTTTAGGTGTCGGGCGTCTCGTTGATCAGCAAGGCGTTGACCTGTTCAACTGTCAAGCCAAACAAGTGGGCGATGGCATCGGGCGCATATCCATTGACGTGCATGGCGCACACAAGTTCCCGTTGTTTGCGGTCCGCACCTTGCTCGATGCCCTGCTCAAAGCCCTCGCGACGGAATGCCTCGCGCTCTTTCTCTAATGCGGTGAGTAACATTTCTCTTGCCTCCTCAGTTGAACGATAGCTCTCTTCAATCTCTGCATAATCTGCTGGGGCTACCCGTCCGTGTTCCCACAACTGGCGAAACCAGTTCAAAAACAAGGAAGCGGCCTGCCGGTCATCTTCTCGTGCAAATAGACTGGGTAGCTCGGCGATCAATACCTCGATATCGTAATGGGCCTCAGCCAGGAAAAGGGTGGAGACGATATTGCGGATGCCCAGCAGTTGCTCCCGGCTGAATTCATGCTCTACGATCTTGAAATACTCGAAGTTTAGTCCATAGCGGCCCAAGGATGGCTCCGACTCGATCAATTCGGCGATATTGACCGGCGCCGTCCAGGATCGATCCCCGTTGTAGAGCAGCATGGGGAAAACCGCTGGCAGCTTGACGATGTCCTTGTCTTTCCGGGCAGCGATATAGTCCATGTAGAAGTCGGTGATGTAGTTCAACATGCGCACGGCCATCCACCGGTCCACCGTAGACTGGAACTCCAGCAAGACGTAGATATAGACCTCCCGCCCATGCAGCCCCACCCGGTAGATCAGGTCGCTCTCGGTCTCCTTGTAATGGTCGGAGACAAACGACTTGTCCACCGTTTCCATCTGCTCGAAATCCAGATCCTTGACCCAGGGTTCGGTGACAAAGGTCTGCATGAGCTGACGGAAGATGGTCTTGTTGCTGAAGAGCCGCTTGTAGCCGCTGTCGTGGATGTTCATGGTGGCTCAAGAATACAAGAAAATGAGGTCGGTGTCAACCGGCAAAAGAACATGCGTTTTTTGAAAAAAAGTCAGCCCCGTGGTGTCCTGCTCCTGGCCGGTGTAGGTGCGGTCCGTGGGCAGGGGGTTGACGGCGGTGGGATCGCATTCGGAGCCGTACCAGGTGGCCGTGCGCTTTCCACCCCTTCGATAAACTCAGGATAAACTCCGGCGCAGTAGTTCTGGCTGCTGTGGACGGTGCCGTCCGCATTGGTGACGAGGCTGTTGCTGCCCAAATGGTCGCTGTGCAGGTAGCGCAGATCGTTGCCCCGGCGCATGGCGATGGTCATGCCGTTGAAGGTGTAGTATTTGATCACGGTGGTGGTGGTGCCGACTTTCTCCTCCACGTAGAAGGGGAAGAAGGTGCGCGTGGTCTTGGTTCCCGCCACTTCTTTGATGCGGTTGCCGTCGGCGTCGTAGGTGTAGCTTTCGATCACAGCGCCGCTGTTGTTCTTGACCTGGGATAACCGGTTCGCATCATTCCAGACCAGGGTCTGCTGGGTGGGCAACCCCTTGTTGCGCACGGTCATGTTGCCGTTGGCGTCGTAGTCGAAGCGATCCGCGCTGTGGGTGATTTCTCGGCTACTGCCTGCTCTGTGCGGTCTATCAGAATGGGTTTACCCCATTTCTCTTGTTCCCACAACCGGATCTGTTCCTATTCCTCGCCACTCACCTGTATCTCGTCGATTTGAGGCGTAGCCTCGCTAACCTTCTTCGGACTACCGGTACTTTCTCAACCATGCTTCAACTTGTCGCTCCTGATAATCCAATAGTTCCCGTTTGTGTCGTTCAAAAGCTTCAGGTTGAAAAAATCTAAGTATTTGACTGCAATATGGGCGGAGTATGCCAGCCAACCTGACTAGTTGGCGATCGACTCTTGAGTCGTAATCAAGCGATGTGTCTGGAAAGTCATATTCCCACTGGTCTATTCCATTGCTGAGAAAACCGGTGACATATGTCAAGCCAAACCAGAGATCAGGCGCCGAAATTGACCAATCGGAAGGTGCGCAAAGGGGACCCACATCTATACGGATTTGTTCTCCCTCCCGCAACACGCGAATACGATAATCGGGTGACTCAAGAACTACAATTGCGTTTCCCCCATTCTGGACATGGCTTTCTTCGTGAATCACTGAAAACCCGTACTCATTTACGAGATAGCCTAAGCGATGCTTTACTTGTTCAGCAAGACTGCTGTACTGCATATCTAGCCTCCTACTTGGTCTTGACCAAGATGTCATCCACTACTTCATAGCCTAAAGAGAATAAATAGTCCAGTTCCCTCCTCAAATAGGTTCCAGGTTCAGCTTCCTTCAGCCGACTCGCTAGCTTGAATGTATCGCCACGGGCAATAGCATTATCCAGGAACTGTCTGTTCACAGCCCATCTCTGAACATCGGTTAACCTATCCCAAGTGTCATCAACGAAGTTAAGGTAATTCGCACCTTCTTTGTTTGCCATGTTAACGTATGCAGGATAACGCCCCAACACGGTCACACCATTTCTTGCGCCCCCTTTTGCCGGTCCCTCGACAGATGCCTTGGCAATTGCCATGATAGGATCTGATTCTCCAGTTTGCCGGATCAACCTACGGAAAAGGGGATCATTCGGATCCAGCCCACCGGGATCGCCCGTATTGCCGGCATTGGATGAAGCTTGCTGCGCCTGCTGGGAACTGTTCGGGTTATTGAACAGTAGGTCCGCAAGTGCGGGAACCTTGTCCGCCCATAGCGCTGCCTGTTGGACTAGTGTAGGTCCATAGGCAACGGCTGCTTCACCCGCCTGACAGAGCAAAGCTGCGATGACTCCGACGCCACCCGGTATGCCCAGCGCACTGGAGCAGAGTGTGCTGTGGCCGTCTGCATCTGTATATTTGAGGGGGTTTCCCCGAGTATAAAGGTATCTGTTGTAATCGACCACCACCCCCGGCTCGGGCACCACCGTATCCGGGGAGATGAAGGTGCCCAGGGCGGGGTCGTAGAATCTGGCGTGGTAGAACATCAGCCCGGTGGTGTCCTGCTCCTGGCCGGTGAAGGTGCGGTCCGTGGGCAGAGCGTTGGGGGTGGTGGGATCGCATTCGGAGCCGTACCAGGTGGCCGTGCGCTTTCCACCATAGGCGCAGTAGTTCTGGCTGCTGTGGACTGTGCCGTTCGCATTGGTGACCAGGGTGTTGCTGCTCAGGTGATCGCTGTGCAAGTAGGTGAGTACCCCTCCTCTGCGCATGGCAATGGTCTGGCCGTTGAAGCTGTAGTACTTGATGGGTGTGGTGGTACTGCCGACCTTCTCCTCCACGTAGAAGGGGAAGAAGGTGCGAGTGGTCTTGGTTCCGGCCACCTCTTTGATGCGGTTGCCGTCGACGTCGTAGGTGTAGCTTTCGATCACAGCGCCGCTGTTATTCTTGACCTGGGATAACCGGTTCGCATCATTCCAGACCAGGGTCTGCTGTTGCGTGCCCAATCCCTTGTTGCGCACGGTCATGTTGCCGTTGGCGTCGTAGTCGTAGCGATCTGCGCTGTTCACCTTGTCCACAGCATGGTAGGGGGTGCTGGCATAGGTGTAGCTCTTGCTCGCAAAGTTGGTGATGCGCCCGGCCTGATCATAGGTGAAATTCTGGCTGTAGGCCGAAGTTAAGCGGTCCAGGCTGTCATAGGTGAAGTTGCTCACCCCTGAGCCGTCGTTCAGCACATCCCCAAAGCTGTTGTAGGTGTACTGACGATAGAGCCGATCCGTCCCCCCATTCGTCGTCCCCACCTTGATCTGGTTCAACAGGCCGCCGCTACGAGATGTGGTCCACGGATAGTAGGTCTGCGTCCGCCACAGGTTGCCCCCGGCCGGATATTTCATGGCGGTCAACCGTCCGGCCTCGTCGTAGCTGGCGTCGCTCACATACCAGGGATCGCCCGTACACCAGTAGCTGCCGCTGCTGTGCAGATAGCTGCTGCATAGCAGCTTGGGCAGCCCCAGGCTGTTGAAGTTGACCTTGACGATCTCGCCGTCCGGATACTTGGTGGCATAGGCCCGGTTGTAGGCGTCGTAGTAGGTGGTGGCCGTCTTGCTGATGCTGTCGATGGTGACGGTCTCCGCTTCCACCTGTCCTTTCCCGTTATAGGCATAGCTGCGACTCGCACTTGGGCCAGTTACCTGGGTAAGCTGGCTTTTGCCGTTGTAGGTGTAGTGGGTGCTATCTGAATACATATACAGATCGATGATGTCCCAATTACAGTCCCCGACGCTGCCTGTGTACTTTTTGTCCAGTCGGCCCATGGTGTCATAGGCCATGCAGGTGGTCTTGTTTCGGGCATCGGTCTGGCTGAGCAGGTTGTTACGCTTGTCGTAGGTGTAGCTCCATGTGCCCAGATCGGCGTCGCTCATGGCCTTCTTGCGGCCCAGCATATCATAGGTCAGGCTGCTCAGTTGGGTCCACGCCCCGCTGTTGCCATTGCGCCGCTCGGTCTTGATCAGATTGTCCGCTCCATTATAGCTGAGTTGGACCTCGCTGTCCGTGACCCATGTGGTTCCGTTCCAGGTATAGTTGACCGTTTTGGCCAGACGACCCAGATCGTCCTGTTGCTGCCAGTTGAGAAAACGCACCTGGCTGGTGTCCACCGTATCCCGCATCACCACCCCCGTGGACCGGCTGCCATAGTAGTATTGGGTACGGTTGCCGTTGGGGGCCCAACTGTTCTGGGGCCGCCCTAAGCCATCATAGGTGGTGCTGGTCTGGCCCAGACCCCAGTTTGGGGTGCGATACATATTGTCGCCAGGCACATATTGGAGAACGGTGCGAGGCACGGACTGACGGCTCTGCTGGCCCAAAGCGTTGTATTCGTAGTCCACGATCACTTCACTGCCGGCATTGCCCAGATTGCACCCATCCACAGAGACAGTCCAATCCTGGGCCGGTCCCTGGCTCTGCACCAACTGCCCCAGGCCATTATACGCCTGACGGGTGAAGTTGCCCTCACAGCGAGGGGCGTGCCATTCAATATAGAAATTGGCTGTAGTAGAGCCGCCCCGATTGACATAGAAGTAGGCCGTAGCTGCCGAAGCGTCACTGCCCAGGTTAAAGTTGGGCTGGAGTTCCCAACGACGCACGGGGCGACCAAAGGCGTCGTAGCTCTGGGTGGTGCAGCCAAAGGTCGTGCTGCCATCCACCATGCAGAAGCCCTGCATCTGCCCCCAGAAGGCCCGGCCATCGCTCAACCACAGGCCGCTATCTGCACCGGTTCCCACGCCGTAATAGCGGGCCTGCTCCTTCAAATCGCCGCTGGCCAGGCTCTTTCGCTCCATGGGAAAAAGCCGATATTTACTGTCGTAGGTTGTGGTGATGGCATCCGTAATGCCATCCAGGATATCCTGACTGACCACGTTGCCCACGGTATCGTAGGTGGTCTCACTGACCAGGACAGCATCGCCCCAGCCGATTGGGTCCACGCCCCCAATATCATCCCGGCAATCGCCGTTGGTGGCCCGGACATTGATCTGCTCCACCCGACTTAGCAGACCCAAGATCGGGACTGTGATGTAATGGGTTTGGTAACCGGCTTGGTAATCGTAGACAAAGTGGGTGTCCGCCACACACAGCCCGTTGGCGTCCTTCACCGTTACCCGAGCTGGTTTGTTGACAATGTGGGCACTCCCGTTGGGATAGTATTGGGTGCGAGTGGTGCGCAGCAAGGGGCCTTTGTTGGCGTAGTTGCCCAGATCGTTGCTGTAGGCCCGCTCCTCGTTCTTGGTGACATTGCCGTACTGTCCCCCGTTCTGGTCAGTGGTCTCATAGTACAGATACTGCTCGTTGCTGCCATTGTCGCTCCACACCTTCTTGGCGTCCTGGCGCACCCAGTAGATGTCCGTGGTATTGAAGCTGGTGGTGGCGGCCCAGGTGGTTCCCGTCTTCTTCAAGGCTGTCCAGAAAGTATAGTCGTCCACATACTTGGTATAATTCACCGTATTCCAAGTTTTGTGTTGGTAGGAACGTCCCCGCCGGGGATCCACTACCTGGGTATTTCCACTAACCACACTCTGGTGGAACCATTGCTCATCCTGCTGAACAATAGTTTGCATACTGTTTTGGCCGATAGCTACTTTTTCATACATAGTGGCTTTTACATAGGCGTGGCCTAAGTATTCATAACCCTTAAACCCATCTTGACTTGCCCAATATATATTATTATCTACAACATGCGCCTTGGCTCCAGAATAGACATACGTGGTTGTTTGGACTGATCCCAGGCCGTCATAGACATTCATCTGATACAACGGATGACGATAGGAGTGATTATAGTAGGAAATGCACCCATCTCCTCCACATACCTGTGGTTCTTCGTTGCCGTGGTATACATAGTGAACTACACCGCCTTGTCCGTTGTCGGCAGTGGACAGACGGATATCGTTATGGGTGCCAGCATAGGTAAAGGTCTGGGTGTTGAGCCAAGAGCCACCATTCTTGCCGTACTGTTGGATGGTATTCAGGAGGGAATGCTGGGCCTGGGGCCAGCGACCATTGTTCACCGGTGCGCTGTAACTATAGCCCAACTCCACCTTGCGCAGGGCGTGCCATCCCCCAACCTGCACATCGTTCACCTCCACCCAAATGCGCTTGAGTCGATTGTTGGTATAGAGGGCGGCGTCACAGGAGTTAATAGACCCATCAATTTTCCAGTCATCCCGGCTCTCGGTCTCAAAACGCACCCGCATGCGCATGGGCACCCCGGCCCCGTCATTGCCGCTCCAATAGATCTCCGTGGGATAGTAGGAGCGGTCATACCACCTCTGCTCGTTTGGCCACCATCCGCCAGTCAGACAATTGCCGCCCAGAAGCCGTGTTTCCCTGGTATAGTTGAAATTCATGCGGTTGCCCAGGATGTCCCGCACCTCTCGCAGATACCAGCGATTGACCGCCCGCCGGTGCCGCCACCCGCCATTATAATAGGATTCAAAGTTCTGCATGTTGCCATCTGGTCCACCAAAGGTATACTTGGTACCGTCCCCGGTGGTCACAATCCAGCTATCATTGCGCACGTCCCAATCGCCCAAAGGCGCTGTGTGACCCTGGCGCTCAATCTTCATAAAACTGGCCGGGTTGGTGTCATACGCACCGTTGGTTTCGTTATACCAGATCTCCACAGATGTGCCGTTCAGCACCATCTGATAGACATCATAGGTCGAACTAAGGCTCTTCTCCGGATCTCGAGAGATGAAGCTGAGTCCGCCCAGGTTCCAACCCAGGCCAGCCCAACCAGCCTGAGATTTGTAGTCGTAAGTGCCGTTGGGGTACAAGGTCAAATCATCGGCGCTGCTACTGCTATAGTTCAAACTCAAGGACGGAGCCATGCCGCCCAAACCCGTAGGTACTTCAATCGGATAGCCTACCGAGGCATTGCCCGTAAAGCGATCGCTGCTAAAGGTCTTGGTGCTGGGCAGCACATTGCCGCTGGAGGTCATGCCATTGCCCAATCCCCACTGGCTGAAATGTTGCACCTGGGCGATCAGGGTGCGGCTGGGGGCATCGTAGAGGGTGCGCACCGTCTGCCAGTCCTCATCCGCCTGGGTTTCTTCTCGGGTCCACAGATTCAGGCTGGCCAACTCCATGCCTTGGTCCAACAGATCCCCGATCTGGATCAACAGGGTCACTGGCTCCTCAAAGCGAGTTGGAGACTTGTCTTCGGTCTGTGCATTGGCCAAACCTTTGGGCGCAGTCACGTCCAACTGCCACACTCGATAGAAATACACCTGCTGGTTGCTGCCAAACTCCGGGCGTAGAGAGCGGGCCTCGTCATCCACAATCGGCGGTTCCACCTTCTCCGGGCTTGGGTTCACGCCATCCAAAACAGGAGCGGCATCCAGGTCCAGGGCGGCCAATCGGCTCTCCGTTCCCTCGGCGGCCAGCAAGGGCAAATAGAAGCGGTTTTCCCGGCCCGTTTGCGGCTGCTCCGTGGGGGTTGGCACGGGTGTGGCGGTTGGCGCCGATGTCGCCTCAGGGGTCGGCGTGGGATCGACACCGGGGTCTTCCTTGGTTGTGCGCCGATAGAGATCCGTGTAGCGCACCTCAGAACCGATCTCGAAAACACCCGCCGGGGCCATCACGGCCACGTCCCCACGGGGGCTGGCCAGCATGACCCCGCTGGTCTCCTGACCGTCGACAGTCACGGCGGCGGTCGCTTCCTGGGGCCGGTTGGGTGCGCCGGCTGCCTGGGTGCGCAGGATCAGGGGCACGCTCGTCACCGCATCCTTGCTGCCTGGGCTGCTCACCTGGGCCAGGATTTCGTAGACTGCCTGGCCGTTGCTCTGCGCCACGCCCACCTGCACCGTGCGGGAAAAAATCTCCTCCTCCGCCAGTTCGGGCAAGGTCCAGGTCAGGTCGCCGTTTGTGCGCAGTTCCGGGGGCATCACCAGAGTCAGGGTTATCCCGGCCACGCTCTCGGCCAAGTTGCGCTGCACCGTCACGGTCAGGGTAGCTTCATCCCCGTCACCCAAAATGTAGCGGTCTGTGGTCAAGTTCAGGGCCACCGCGGCCACAAAGATCTCCGGGGCCGGGGACGGCTCATCCGCTGGCGGAGGCGGGTTGTCGCCCATGCCAGGGATGGGAATGTCATCGGGATTGGACGAGTCAAGCGTGGAAGCTGGCAGCGTGGAAGGCTGAAGATCGGAAGATTGAAGCGTGGGCTGCTGGCTTAGAGGGGCATCCACCTCAAGGGGTGCAGCAAAAATGGGGGGGGGGGGGGGGGCCATAAAACCCAAGGGTTGAGAGAAAACAAGGCGGGCGAAAGGAGGAGAAACCGGGGAAGGCGGGTGGGACGGGGGACTGTTGGGCAGCAAACCCGCCCGGACACCAAGGGTTGAG
>JAGNDO010000061.1 GCA_018003515.1 Caldilineaceae bacterium | reverse complement strand
ACCAACTGCGGTTGACGGGCAGGTCCAGATCGGCGAGCTCCGTGGGCTGGCCTCGTCGTTTGCGCTCGGTGAAGAGGGTGCGCACCCGCTGTTGGGCCATGGCTCGGTTGGCAAAGCGGAAGGCCTCCGCGGCCTGGGGATCCTGGCCCAGCAGGTCGATGCCGGCCCGGATGCGGGCCAGGTTGCTGCGCATGTTGGCGATCACCTGGGGCAAGACCTGGCCGTATGCCAGAAGATCCGGGGAAATGGCGGCGGTTTCCTGGCCGTCAATCCAGACGGCATAGGCATCGGTCAGGGGGGTGAGCGCAGCGACAAGCCCGGCATCGTCCAGGTCAGAGAGGGTCTGCATGTCCAGCGCCACGTCGGCCAGGGCGGGCAGATCTGCCAAGGTGGGCGGCGTGGTGCGTCCGACCTCGTAGTCGGGGATGACCCGGGTGGTGAGCGCCACGGCCTGCCCGGATGTGCCTGGGGCCACCTGCGCGTGGACCGCCACGCCGTGGCCCACGGCGAACTCAGTTTCGTGACGATAGGCCATGTCCATGCTCAGATCTTCGGCCTCCACCGTGCCCGTCTGGCGCATACGCATGTGCTTGCTGAAGATGGGCGCGCCATCCACTCCGGTCACTTCCAATTCGGGCTGGAAGACCCAGGCGGAATCCCGGCCCTCCTGACTGCGGGCCTTGGGTTCGGTCTGGGCGTTGGTCAGGTAGAGGGTCACGCTCCACTCGTCGTCCCGGCGGCGCACCTGGCCGCGCACGACCACACCTGGGGCTTCCATCGACGGTAACCACGGCTCGATCTGCCCAACCTGAAGCGGGATGGGCACGGAAACGCCCTGCATAGCCGTGCGCTGCCAGACCCGGCGACGCACGCCACGCTTGTTGACCTTCTCCGGGTCGGGATGGTCCCGGCGCAGGTAGCGTCCCCAGCGGGCGGCTACATGAAAAGCGGACACATCCCCATCCACCGTGAAGGTAAGGCCGATGGAGGTGGGCATCATGCCCGTGGTGCGCCGGGGCGTGGTGTCGGCGGGACCGTCCTCTTCGTCGTCCAGGGAGGCGTCGTCCAGGGCGGTCTGGTCCTCGCCCAGATTCTCCACATCATCCAGGAGACTGGGCTGGCCCAAGGGAGCGAGGACGCCCAGAATGTAGCGGCCGCGCACGCTGGGTTCGTCCACAATCTCGTCCGGGCCATCGGCCGGGCCGAGCAGGTCGTGGCGGATCAGGTCAAGGAGTTGGGTGCGTAGGTCGGATGGGGTGGTGGGCATGTGGGGTATCCGTTCGGTATGCGAGTTTAGAAATTTACGATCGGGGCGATCTGTTCGACTTATTACCTAGGTAACATTGAACAAATCGCTAATCGCTGCAGAGAGTGCAAGTCGTTCATTGTCATTCAACTCTCTTGGAAAGTATTCGGGACTTTGTCGCCACAATTCTTGTTCATGTGCAATGAACTGACGAATTGCTTGATAATTTGGCGGTATCACGTGAAGACTTGCTAATCGATGGGCAAGTACTCGGTCTAGGTAATCAAAAGATCGTAGCCACACCAACTCCTGCATGCTTGATACGCCTTCTCGAACAAAAGCTTGAAGCAAACGTATTGTCTCATCTGCGGGTAACCCTTCCTCGGCCGACAGAAGCTCATGACATACTGAAAGCGCTCCCCAAAACTGTGCCCAAATCGACAACGAATGCTTTAGGAATTTACCAAGCTCGATATGTAGAGTGCGCTCCTGATAACCAACACTACTTTCACGCCAACTCGTCTCGATTTCAGCGATTGTCTGCCCGGAACGCCAACGTTGCACAGCAGACATTATCGCTCTAGGATTGAGCCGTTGCCTATCCATCATCTCGACGTACCAGGCGCGTGTCGAGACAGACACAAGCGCTTCTTCCACTAGAGTGTCCGCCCAGACCAGTTTTCCATCATGATTAAAACCTCTCGGACTATTGCCGGTTCTTAATCGGGCCAAGAAATGCCGCAAAACTTCAACAGGCATCCCGGTCCGCTTGAGTGCCTCTAGCAGAATCCTGTCGCCGTCACATACCGCGACAATGTTATTGGCTAGCACTCCGAAAGCGTTTGCTGCATCAAGCAGTTCTTGGGTAGATATCGCCTGCAACGATGGAAAATCGGAAAATCGAGACAATATTGCGCTCGTGAACTCAGTTTCATCTTCAATCGATTGAAGTGTGAATGAAATAACAGCTTCCGTTTCACTAAAACTGGGTTCTGCCAATTCAAGCAACCAACTCGGCTGATCAATCCCAACAGTCATGACGCTTCGCAGTAGACGTAAGAATCCAATATCTCCAGATGAGGGTGGTTGGGTGGAGAAGAATTGGCGACGTTGAGAATCTAAAACATCCACGGACTCTCTTCCACTCGAAGGGATAGCTATAAGGCACATTCCGTCAGATACGTAGCCAGCACGTCCCGCCCTCCCAAGCATATTCTGAATTTCGGCAGCACCGAGCGGTTCTGAACGGTTAGTCTTTGGATTGTTCCGAGAAAGAAACGAAACGATCGAGATATCAAAAGGCAGATTGACGCCTTGCGCCAAGCCGGTGGTCGCTACAACTGTACGAACCCTGCCAGATTTCACCAGTCTTTCAACCATGTGTTGTTCAAGAGTTGAAAGTCCAGCATTGTATGGGGCAATTCCTGCGGATACAGTTTCATCAAGAACTGACGGCCTTCCCAGTTCCAACTGTAATCTCGCACGCTCATATATCGTCAATGCATCCTCTGATCGCCTAGTGGATATGCGAGTTGTGAGCCTTCGGGCATGTACTTCAGTTGAGTCCTTTCTAGAAACAAACAGTACTGATCGTAGACTAGTCAAGGTGGTTTTTCGTGCCAAGTGATTACATAAATCAAGTGGTGTCATTTGGCGAGCCCTTGATCGTATATCGGTAAGCATTATTCTAAACGGCCTGCTTGTAGTACCTGCCTCCGTTTGCAGGCCCGCGGGATAGAGAAGCATAGTCGGACTGGAAGTGCCATCTTGCAGATTTCGTTCATCTGTGAGAATCCCGTAAATGCGTCGCGTAGGCCTTGCATCTGACACCATCGTAAGACAACTTTCGGAACTAGGTGCAAGTCGGTCAAGAAACAGTTGCAGGACATTTAACTCATTCATAAATGCGGTCATAAGGGCAAATCGACAACTTGGTGCAATTCTGAAGATCTGCCTAAGGACGGACTCTGCCGTACTTGCACGTGCATCACGCTGCACGAGCAGTTGAGCCTCGTCGAACACCACTAAGCCAACACTGGCGGCTGCATCCGGGTTAGATCTTAGTAGACCACCCATTTTCTCCGGTGTGCATACCGAGATTGAACGGTAACCCAAAGCATCGTCTGCAAAAAGTGGTATAAAGTCTTCGGTTGTTGGTAGCTCAGTTACACTAACGCCCATTCCAGAAAAAGCATTGACCAACTCCCAACGGGTTTGGCGAACAAGAGATCGAAGTGGAACAAGCCACACAACATGCTTACCTCTTGTCAATGCTAATGCAGTCAACAATTCACCAATAATTGTCTTCCCAGAACCTGTCGGTAGTGCAACAACCAAATTCTGTTCAGTGCCAAGCCAAGTGGAAAAACCACCTCCTCTCTGTTCAGCGGTAAATGTGGTAATTCCTCTTTGTTGTAGCCTTCGCAAATATAACGACCAAAATAATATAGCAGAAGACTCGTTGATTTCAGCATGAGTTGCAAGCCAGTTTCCTTCGTCATGTTGGCCTAGCTCCCGAAGCATATTGCGTCTTCGTTCAACAATGCGAAGAGATAACCGTTGAATACGCTTTTCTTGTGAGTTCTGTGGCTGGCGATCTTGCTGTACAAGTTGATGCCAGTGATTATCCAGTTGTGAGTTCGCATCCCGCGTTTGTCCTGAAAATAATCGGAGAAATACTTGAGTAGCGTCCTGATATTCACGAGCATACTCATTTGGCGCAAGACGCATTGAGAATTGTTCAAGTTGTCGCCGTACACTAAGGGCATGAACGCGATGGCCACCAGCTAAATAATGCAACAAGGACAAGACCAATCTATACCAATGGTCATTCTCTAGAGGTGGGATGCTAGTACCACCCTCACTGTTTCTGAATTTTATCCTAGCAATCAGCTCCCCGGTCTGCTCAAATACCATCCCAATCAAATAGTGGATTCGATCAGTTACATCACCTTGGTCCAGTTTTGCGACAGCGTCATCAAGTAATAACATTCGGATTGAGATAGTCAGCAAATCGCCGTGAGGATCACATTCAGCATCTATTGTCCGTCCCATTATTTCAAGAAAGCAGGCCATCGAATCGTTCAGAAGCGATATTGAATCAACTGGTAAATCAGCCGCCGAACTCAGTACGGCAATATTGTCCTGCAAGTATTGTGAATACACTTGTTATTTCCTTACCTTAAACAGACCAGACCCCGGCCACCTTCAACAGGCTTTGTATTTCGATCCTGACTTCCTCGGCAAAAGCTACCCAATCGGAAGCCCCAATGTATGTTGCAACACATCTACTTGCATCAGCAACAATGTACTGGTATCCCTCAAACAGGCGGGCATCAGCAAAAACATCGTTTGCTACCACAGTTGCATTGAATCGACATTGTGCAAACAACGCAGACCGAATCTCATCATTGGCTGATGGCTGAAGACGGGCGCATACTTTATCCAAAAGCTCATCTAATCGGCTAAATCCCAGATTCTCGTGCATGAAGCACCAGAATTCGTCAAAGAGTTTTCGCCTAGAACTAGATAATTGGCCACTGCGTCTGAAGGTATCAGTGGCAATTAGGCTTGATGGATCGTCGATCGAGTTCTTCACCGAGTGATACTCTATGATGTCGATTACACTTGAGTTTAGCGGAATTGTCGCAGAAATACCGTCTGCCCCTTTGTCCTCGGGAAGGTAGTTTGGAAGTGACCGAGTATGCTGGCCAACCCCTGGAGTCTTCGCCGTCACTGCCAACGAGACCCAGAAGGCTAGGTGCTCAGACAAAGCCCATCGAAACCGTTTATCATCGCTTATCAACTTCTGAATATCAGGTTCAATGAAACTGGTGCGAATAGATATTTCCCTAGGGATCCCATCCGTAACGAGTTGATATACAGATTGAAAATCACGATGAAGTTGGGATAGCAGATACAACGTCCCAATAGCTCGTCTGTGTTCAGCACTTTGTAAAAGAGGATTTACATTACCATCGTGTCCCCATTTCTTCTGGTCGTATGTACATACACTACCAGGTGATGTGGGTCTCTCATTAATTTCAGAATACAACCAAATCCAAGCATCCAATACATGTTCGGATTCAACAATCAGGATAGGAATATATTGTTGCACCATAGTTATGTCATCTCGTTTTCATTTTTGTGATTCAATATACCCCCAACCATCCCCTTTTCACCCACCCCCCACCAACCCCTCCACATACGCCCGGATGCGGCTTTCCTTCGTCTCCAGCGTCCGGGCCTGCCCCAGCGCGGACCGGGCGGCGTCGCCCTGGCCGAGGTGATGGTGGGCCAGGGCCACGAGAAGCAGGAGTTCGGCCCGGTCATTGACTTTGTGCTGATAGGGTATGGCTTGCTGAAAGCCGGCCAGGGCGTCCTGGATGTGCCCTTGCGCCAGGGCGGAGAGGGCGACCACCACCTCCACCGGGGTGACCCACGGGATCAGGGAGTAGGCTTCTGCCACGGCGGCGTGGGCCACGTCCAACCGGGCCGGGGTGATGTCGCCGCCCAGCAGGTGTTCGAAGAAGGTGGCCCCGGCCTGGTTGCTAAGCCACAGCGCCCGCACAGGCAGCGGGGTTTCGTCGCCACCCTCGGTCAGGAACTGGTCAAACAGGGTCAGGGCTTCGCCAAACCGTTCCTCGCTAAAGAGGGCGGCGGCTTGCAGGTTCTTGAGTTGGCCGGCGTTGGGATAGAGGGCAAGACCGGCCGCCGCCGCAGCAGCCATGGCGGCATAATCCTCCCGCTCCTGCGCATACACCCCATCAACCAGGAAGAACTGCTCGTGCAGTTCGTCCACCGTCTTGCGCCCGCGCACCAGTTCCAGCAGGCGGTAGCCGTCCGTGGCCAGGATCTCGTTGAACTTCCAGGGGAAGAGATTGCCCATAATCAGCCAGCCGTTGGCGATGATCAGCATGATACGCAGGTCGTAGCCCGCCACGTCGGCCCGGAGACCGGGACGGTTCCACAGGAAGATGACCAGGGCGATCTGGGCAGCCAGGGGAGCCATCAGGTAGAGCGCCCGGCGCAGGCGCAGGCCCGAACGCCGGGGGAAGACGCAGACGGCGATGCCCATGAACAGTTGGCGGCGCAGGGCAAAGCGCACACCCCGCCACCACACGCTGCGCCGGACCTCGCCCACGCCCAGGGCCAGTTCATAGACCCGCCCGCCCAGCAGCCAGGCCGCCAGCCCGTGGATCAATTCGTGGCCGATGACCGTGACGAAGATCAGCGCCAGGAAGAGGCCCACTTCAATCAGGCCGGAGAAATCGAAACCGCCCGTGCCCTGGCTGCGCAGGAGGGAGAGGATCAGGCCAAAAGCCAACACCAACAAAATCTGGTTGACCATGCTCCGACCGGCCCGCTCCCCCATGCAGCGGGGACAGTAGTGCTTGCCCCGCTGCTTGCGAAAGTACATGGTCAGGGGAGACGTGCAGCCACACTGAGCACAGGTGACCGTGGGCGGGGCAGCTTGGGGCGATTCAACATCGGGGTTGGACACAATGTCAGCCATAACGGGCTCCGGAAAGGGACTATCGGTCGGGAAGACGCTTCTTCTCGGTGACGGCAAAGCGGCCGATGGCGGTTAAGATGGACCGGCCTCGGTCCGGGCCAAGGTGAAAATCGACAGCTTGGCGCAAAGCCATCAGCAACAGGTCGTTGACCTCCGGGCTGTCCCCGCCCTCTTCAAGCTGCACCTCCAGCGCGTTGAGGATGGTGTTCAGCTTGCGTATTTTCACCAAGGGCAGCCCGGCCCCATGAATGGCCGCCCGGATCGGGTCCAGCTGGGCAACTCGTTTTTCATCGTACATGGGACTCTCCTTTGTGGCCCTGGTTTCGGTGAGCCTATAGTCGATTCACGTGAGTCGCACTGTCAAAGCGAAAAGCCAATCTCGACCAAATCGGGACGCTGATAGGCCAGGTTCGATGCCATCCAATCCGTGCCGAAGATCGACCGGAAGCCCAATCGAGCGTAGTGGGTTTGGAGTTGAGCGCGGGCCACTGCCTCGTCTTCGGGGAAGTTCGCCAACTGCATGGTTTCGTGCCAACGCGCTTTCTCTGGACTGTCCAGTGGCTCAACTTGCAAGGGCACTGCCTTCAACACGGCGTAGCCACATCCCCGCCCAAAGATCTCGATGGCCCGGTCGATGGCTGCCAACCCCAGGCGATAGCCGCGAAAAGCGGGCAAGACTTCCAGGCGGTGGAACATGAGAATATTCCAGCCAGCGGGTTCGTCAAAGGCAGCGGTGAACGACTCTCGAAAATCGCCGGTTTCCACGTCGAAGATCAGATGATAACAGTCGTACGATTCCTGCATCTGGTCAAAGAGATCTTCCGCTTCATGGCCGTGGGCGCGGGCATCGTCCGCATGGATGAGGTAGAGTTCGATATTACCGGCAACTTGTGGTCGATCTTCCTCGTCATCGCAATAGCAGAGCAAGTCACCCGTTACGCAGACGAAATAGGCAGAAACATCTTCCGCTAGAATGGTCTCAATCTGAAACCGAATGCCTGCAAAGTCAATCGATCCCATCAGCGTTTCCTTTCATTCACCATGATAGTTGAATAAGGCAGTTTGACGTCAACCCCTCACAACCCCAACTACCCCGCAGATTCATCTTCCCCTTCTCAGGCGGACAGATCTGGAAGTGTCTTGAACCGATCGATCAACTCCCGCCGTATCACCGCATCCACATCCGCATTCTCTGCGTCGACAAACGGATCCAGAGACATTTGGAATGACTGAAAAGGGATGCCGTCTTCATACTTCCCTGAAACGTATGGTGCTGTCTGGAATACCTCGGCACTTTGATAGCCAGAAATCACAGGCAACCCGCGTGCTGTGGCATATCCTTTATATCCAGATTTGAACATCCTGATCACCACAAACGATGGTTCTTGCTCAAAGACCTTCTGATTCAGAATACCGGGCCGCAAGACCACGTAGATATGCAAGGTTTGCCCCTCGCCATCCATCCCCATATAGAAATAGTCTGGAATAGCCGGTGTGAAGTTGGATTTCGGGTAATAATAGAACGGCGATTCCCCACCAATTTCTGGTTTGATCAGCCGAGCCATGCGGTTCAAAAGTTCCTTTGAATCCCGCAGAAACTGATTGAACCAGACCATATTCTCAATCAGTCGGTTTTTCTCATCTGCGTATTGCCGTGCTTCATGGCCTTTTTCTGAAGTCATGTTTGTTCCTCCTATGCAGATGTGATCAAGTGGAAATTTGGTGGGTGATCAAGTGTGGTGAAATGGGCGAATGGACGCGTTTTGGATCGGCGCAGCTCAAATCTCGGTGGCGGTTTCAGGCTGGACAGGTGAAACCCATGGAAGAGATGGTAGCCGTAGAAGCCCAGAAATTCAGCCAAATGGTTAAGGATGGCACTTTCTTGTTGGGTGAGCGCCTGTGCTTCCTTGATCTCCTCGATAGAACGGGCCACGTCCAACCACGACACGGCCAGCAGACGGCCTTTCAGCGCAGATGTAGACAGGCCCAACCAATCTTTGGCATGGGCGACGACCTGCGCCTCGTCCAGCGGATTGCCATGCAGCTTGGCTTCGACAAGCAGACAATAGCCCGCGCTCATGTCGAAGATCCAGCCATCCGGGATCGACGGATACGAATCGCCCTCTTCCGCAGAAAGGTCCAGCGCATCCCCGGCAATGGTGAGCACGTAAGATCGGGAAACGCATTGCGTATCCTCTGGGTCCATCCAACCTTGCAGGGCACAGCGGGCGTTGTCAAAGGCAGGAAACGCATCCACATTCTGACCGATCTGGGCGAAGGGTTCCTGCAGCAACAAGCGTAGCCAGGCATCCCGCGCCGGGCCGGACAAAAAGCCCAAAGTCACAATCCAGGCCCGAGTCAGGTTGTTCTCAATTAACTGGTTGTCCTGGTTGTAACTGTAGAACAGGTTAAGATGTCGGTCGCCCATGGTCCACTTTCCCTAATCTTTCAAGCCAAGACGCAAAGAGACGCTCTCAAAACAACCCCAACTGCCCGTCCGGGGCATCCTTTTTACCCTTTACCTTTTGCCTTTTGCCTTTTGCCTTCCCTTTCCCCTTCTTGTCATGCAGCCCCGCCTCGACCTCCTCCGCGTACCGTGCATGATTCAACGCCAGCAGACGCCCCAACACCTCCCGACGGGCGGACTCGCTGATGGTGTAGCGCACGCCCTGGGCGGTTTCGTGGAAGCCATGGCCCAGGGCCAGGTCGCCCCAGCCGTAGGACGCGGCGACGGCGTGGTCCATCTCCACGTGAAGCTGGCGCAGGCGGACGATGTCCGCGGCGGATTCGTCGGGATCGTGGAAGCGGTTGTAGGTGGTGGTAAGGCCCTCCTGCCGGGTGTGCATGGTGGCGGCTCGGTGGGCGTGGTAGGCTTCGCCCAGGGATTGGAGATTGGGCGATTGGAGATTGGGCGATTCGGGAAAGGGAAAAGTCTCGAAGCAGTCGGTCGGCGAGTAGTTCAGGGTGCTTCCGCCCAACGTCGAACTACGATGCCAAGACCAAACCTCGTGCAAGCTTGATTGTAAAATCGAGAAAAAGTTATCACCGTCAGAGGCAATGACGCAGCACTTGTGCGCAAAAACCCAATCGATCGGCAGAAACGAAAAGTTAAGATATTTGGTTACGATTGCGCACACTAATACACGTTTCAAGGGAGCGATGGTAGCGTAGAGTTCGACGCGTGGTCGCCAAAATTG
Organism: Caldilineaceae bacterium; assembly: GCA_018003515.1. Classification (GTDB taxonomy): domain Bacteria; phylum Chloroflexota; class Anaerolineae; order Caldilineales; family Caldilineaceae; genus JAGNDO01. Next base: position 21,623 of record JAGNDO010000061.1, on the reverse strand, counting down.
CCACCAGATCTTTTCATAGGTTTTTCTGTTTTTTGCCGTGCCCATCCGCTCTGGATAGACGCGTTCTTCCAGAATACGCATCGGTCCAGGATACATTTCGGCTTTCACCAACGGCCAGTTTTGAAAATCTATCACCCAACGGGTGGGAAATTGATCGGAACCGCTGTTCAGATCTTGACCGTTCAAATAGGGCTTAACAACATCTGCATTTTTCGGATCTTCGGCCAGAAGGGACTGCGCATCTTCCGGTTCAATGATAAAGCCCATCCCGCGTGTCAGCGATCCTTGAAAACTAAGTCCAGAATTTGCAGCTAGAGTAAATGGCTCTCCAATGACTCTATTGGCGTCAAGTTGACTGGAAATAAAACGTACGGACATATCATCCAACGCAAAGGGCGGCTGTATCCGGCCTTTGGCAATATGCACCACGTTCACCACCACCGCAGCCAGACCGGGCCAGGGTTTATTGTTGGTCGCCCGGAAAATTGTCCCGCCCATCTCTTCAATTTTCGCCAATCCGGTCAGCCGGGTATCGCCTTGGGCAATCGTATTCGTGGCAATCAGACCCAAGTTGCCCCCAGCGCGCAGATTGGCGAATGCTTGAAGAAAGAAATAGGCGCTGTAATCTGCGTTCCCGCTGCCATCGGGCCAAGCCGCATCCAAATAGACCCGGTAATTGTCACCCAACGTCCCTCGGATTCGCCGCCCCCCAATAAACGGCGGATTCCCCACATATCCATCAAACCCCGTCCGTCCCTCACTCAGAAAAACTTCGGGAAACTCCAAGGGCCAGTGGAAGGGCTGCAAGTCGCCCAGGTCGGCATGGGCCTGCCATTTTGCCTCCACATCCGCGCCGTCCCGGGCCGCGGCCAGCAGGGCCTGGCGCAGGGTGGCCTGGTCGCTCTTGTTCAGGTCGTTGAAATAGGAGGCGATCAACAGATCCGCCGAGCGCTTCAAATCGTGGGTAATGGCCTCGGCGTCCGCCAGCAGATAGGCCTTGAGCTGCTGGTCCTCGATGTCGTTGACCGGCAACCTCTCGATCTCCAGCCGCTGCCGGATCATCTTGCCGATGATGGTGTCGATCTCCAGGGTGCCAAACTGCCGCTCCCCCGCCCCCTCCAGGCTCCACGTGCGCAACTGGTCCAGGCTGTGGATGCCCACCAACGAATCCCCGCACTTGAGCGCATGGTCCAAAAAGCTGAAGGCCCGCCCCTTGTCCATGGTGATCAGCCACAGGGAGAGCTTGGCCATCTCCACGGCCAGGGGATTCTTGTCCACCCCATACAGACAGCGCTCCGCCACCAGCCGCCGGGCCAGGATCGTGCGCTCCTCCCCCTCCTCCGCGGCCCGCAGCCCGGCGAAGAGGCCCTCCCCGTCCGCGCCCCGGCGGGCCTTGGGGCCAAAGAAGCCCTCCTGTTCCAACGCCTCCAAAATGCGGTCGGCCAGATAGCGGCAGACCTGGACCAGAAAGGCCCCGGACCCCATAGCCATGTCGCAGATCTTCAGCCGCACCAACTGGGCGGCCGGGCGCAGTTTCCACTGCTCCCTGGGCAATCCCTCCGCCGGGCCTGTGTAGACCAGGGGTTCCAGGGTATGCTGCACAATCGGTTCGGTGAGGATGCGCTGGGTGTAGTGGGCGCCCGTGCTGCGCCGATCCGCCCCTGCGGTGACATAGACGCTGCCGGGCAGGATCACCACGGGCCGGTCCAGATCATCCGCCCGCACCAGCCCGGCATAGGGCAAGATGCGCCGGAAGAGCGCCTCGTCCCCAGAGCAGGCGGCCAACAGCCGGGCCTGCCACAGGGGGTCGGCTCCGGTGGTCAACCCCTTCTGCAAAGCCGAGGGCGACCGCCCCGTCTCCTGTTTGAGAAAAGCCAGGAAATCCGGCGTGGGCGCGTCGGGCGTCCCCCCGGCGGCCCGCTCGTCCAACAGTCCCAGGGGCGTCTCCGGCTCCCGATCCTTGGTGCCCGCCAGCCCCAAAATCGGCTCCCCGGCCCGAGCCGCCTGATGGTCCAGCAAGCCCTCGTAGACATGGCCGATCTGCTCGATGTCCAAGGCCCGGAAGCTGAGGCGGCGGCTCTGGCGTTCGCCGCCGGGGGCTTTGACCTGGAGCAGTTGCAGAGATTCCAGCAGATGCAGCACCGTGCGGTTGTTGATGGGCAAAGGCTGGGCCGGGCTGTCCATCCAGTGGGTGCCCGTGGGCCGTCCCTCCAAAAAGGGGAAGCGGTCCGGGTCAAAAAGGTCGCTGCCATAGGCGGGCAAGCGCAGATCCTCGTGCTGCACCCCGGCATAGATGGCCCGGGTCGTGGCCAGCAGACGGCACCAGGCATCCGTGCGCCGCTCGATCACCTCTTCGCCATACTCATCCGCCGCGGCCCGCAGCAGGGTACGCAGGGGAGTGGCCGCATAGTGGCTGTTGTAGAGTTCGTCGGCCAAGGGGAAGAGATCCCGCTCCTCGGCGCAAAAGAGGAAGACCAGACGCATCATCACCGTGATGGCAGCCTCGTAGAGCTGGGCCTCGTCCACGTTGGCCAGCAGTTGGCTGCCGGCGTCCCGGTCGGCCACATCGATGGCATGCACCAACTGCTCCACCGCCCGGCGCACCTGATAGCCAAGCTGGTCCGTCACCTCGGCCTGGTCGTCCGCGCTGCGCCGCAGCATGGCCGCCAGGGTGGCGTCGTCCAGCACGCCAAAGAAGCGATAGGCGTTGAGCAGGCTGATCCAGGCCCGCAGGGTCAGGGGTTCCTCCAGCCACAGATTGGCAAACCAGGAGATATAGCCGGCCGTTGCGTTGCGGGGGGCATAGACCAGCATCCACTGCTCGCCGTTGGTCACCAGCCCCAGGGGCGCGTCCACGGCATAGAGCAGGGTCTGCATGCGGGTGGCCGGGGTGGCCTTCCACGGGCGTCCGGCCAAGTCGCTCTCCAACTTCTGGCCAGGGGGCACAATCTGCACGATCAGCCGGGCCGTGCCGTCTTGGGGATCGACCACAGCCAGATCCGGGGCCAAAGTCTCGCCATGCTCGGCCAACTCCACCCGCCAGGCCGCGGGCAGATCCGCTCCACGTTTCACCACCGCTTCCGGCAGCTCCAACACCTGGGTCAGCACATAGTCCACCCAGGCCGCGTGCAGCGCCGGGTCCGGGCGCAGACCACCCTGGCTGTCCAGCCACTCCTCATAGACCTGGCGCAACTGGCGGCGCAGAGCCGGGTTATCATGCTCAATCCCCTGGGGAAAGACAGCGACCAGCGTCTCCAAAGAGAGAAACGGGCCGGAGATTTCCAGCAAAGAGAGCCATTCGGCGTGATGTGGGGCGATGGACATAGGAACCTCAGAAAAACAGGATCTTACCGAAAAATGGTGGTTGACGCCTGCACCATAATCACCTATACTATGCATAGGTAAGGTGCCCTGGACTGTACGGGGACGCATAGCATGGATGAAACGCCATGCGCCTGCCAAACAGAAAGCACAGGTCCTGTTGCGTCAGCGTAACGGGACCTTTGCTTTTTATTTCACGGGATCTTGTATACCTCAACTTTGTGAGCAAACAGTCCGAAGGCCTCCATCAAAGGACTTCGTCGTTTTAGGTTGGACTGCTGAGCGTGCGCTGTCTCGTTGGCGACGAAATCAACCAAGTAGGCTGCAAAATCTGCCAATTGCAGACCAGAATAAAAGGCGCTAAAACCAAACCAAGGAACGCCAACAATGTGAACTTGGTTGGAATGCCCACGCGACCAGTCTTGATAGGCCTCAACCGTGCGCCTGTCCTGTACGCTTGAGTGAAGATCCGATCTGGCATCCATGAGCAACATGCCGGGGCGATTGCTTTGGGACAATTCGTGCTCAATGACGTCCAGTAATCGCCAAAAGGCGATACGATAGAGATCTGCATCCGACGAGATGTATTCAGGCAGATCCCGCGTGTCAACCTGGACGGTAAAAATCCGGCATGGGCTATTCGCCAGAAGACTGGCGACCTTCATGATTGCGTCTACCCTCTCCTCCCAGTCGAGGCTGCTGAACAACTTCTCCCCTCGCCGCAGATCCCTTCCCTTGATCTCAAAATCTTCCGGCTTTGCCCAACGCACAAGTTCCCGTTTTAGAGCAATGACCCTTGCGGCCATTTCCTGTTCAGCGTCAGCCGGAATAGCTGTTGCCGAGAGTACGAAATAGGGGCTTTGTTTATCCTTCAGACCGGTGCCGCTTTCGTCAATGTAGAATAGGATCATGTCTGTTTCCATTTTATCCGCCTATTCCAACCCTTCTGGTGCCAAGAAGGTCACCGCCACGGGAAAGAGCCGGGCCTGGGGGTCGGCAAAACGGGCCAGGACGCGCTGGGTTTCGGCCTCGATCTCGCCGGGAATCTCGGTCAGTCGTTTGCGCAGGGCGGCCTGGTTGCGCTGAAACTGCTCCCGTTCGGTCTGGGGCCACAGGTTCAGGGACAACTGCACAACCTCCGGCTCGTTCAGCTCCGCTGTGATGCTGCGGGCCAACTCTTCCAGCACAGAGCGGATGTCCGCAGCCTCCTTGGCAGCCCGCTCGGCCAATTGCGCCTGCAAACTCTGGGTGCGGTCGGCAGATCGCACTTCCAGAGACTGCATCAGGGATGGGCGCAGGGCGGGCCACAAGTTGAGAAGCTGCTCCTGCACCCGCTCCGGCGCGGGCTGGTCGGACCCCGCATCCAACAGATCCCGCACCTGGCCCACATTCATGCGCCGGAAGCGCCCTTCCCGGATCTCGCCGCCTGCGGTCAGAAGCTCCTCGTGCAGACGTTGGCTATCTCCCCCTACGATCACCAGCCGGGCATGGGCCACCACCGCGGGCGTGGCGTAGAGATGCCGGGGCACCGTGCGCGTGGTGGCTCGGTGCAGCCCCCGCTGGCCGTGGTTGGCCCAAACCTCCGCTCGCAGCAGGCGCATGCTGATCTGAACCAGGGGGTGATTGAGGTGGACCAGCACAACGTCATCCCGCCCGCTGGCCATGGCGTTGTCAAAGGTGACCGGGCGCACCGCCTGGGTGTGGGGATGGCGCAGCCCCTCCAACGCCCGCTGCCAGGAGCCGGAAAGCAGGGGCAGCCGCCACAGCCGGGGCGGCGCGTCCGCTAGCAAAATGGGATCCTGGGCCGGCCGCAAAGGGGGCTGGCCGCTCAATTGCAAGGCCACATCCACCACGGCCTTGATATTCTCCGGCGACAAGTGCAGACTCAACCGGCTTTCGGCAAGCTGCTGGCTCAAGCGGTCGATCTGTTCCCGCAGATTGCGCTCAAACTTCAACTGGCGGCGCACGGGGTCAATCCGCCGTTCGGCCATGCCCATGTCCAGCACCCGCCGCCCATCCAACATGGCCGCCACCACACTGTCGGCGATCACCTCGCCCACCGTGCCCAGATCCTCCCGCATCTGGTCCACCTTCTCCACCACCCGAGCCAAAAACTCCAGGTCTGCCTCCAATTCACTGGGGGCCAAACTCGAATTCTGGCTGCGCTCGGCATACCCTTTGCCCACAAAATGATAGATCAGGGGGGTGTGGGTCTGGCCGTAGCGGTCAATACGCCCATTGCGCTGCTCCAGCCGATTGGGGTTCCAAGGGATCTCCACATGCACAAGCTGGTGGCAATGGCGCTGCAAGTCAATGCCCTCGGACGCCGCGTCCGTGGCCAGCAGAATACGCACCGGGCTGCTCTTGGGGTCGGCCAGGAAGGCGGCCTTGATGCGCTCCCGCTCGTCCGTGGGCATACCGCCGTAGAGCAGCAACAGCCGCTCCTGCCCTGCTAACCCCGCCGCAGCCAGCAAGGTTTGCAGCCAATTCTGCGTGGCCCGATACTCGGTGAAAATGATCACCCGCTCATCGTTCCAGATCCCCTCCGGGCGCACGGTGGCCGTCACCCAATCGATCAACCGGCGCGCCTTGCTGTCCGGGCGTTGGGCCGCCCCATTGGCCCACGCGCTCAACCGGTCAAGTAGCGAGCTCTCCTCGGGCGACAGCACCGGCCACAGGCGAGAGGCCCCTTCCACCGCATCCAGGGTGGCCTCCTCCACAACCTCATCTTCGGCGTATTCCTCTTCCACCCGGCTGATCATCTGACGCAGGATGCCGGGGGATGGGGGGCGCACCTTCTTGGCTTCTTCCGCACTGCGTCCGGCGGTCACCGTGCGCCGGTGCTGTTCCAGGGTGGCGGCAAAGGCAGCCGGCGACGAGAACATGCGCTTCTTGAGCAGTTTGAGCACAAATTCAGCCGCGTACTGCTGGGTGCGCACACCGCCGCCGTCCCCGTCATCCGTTGCGGCGTCGTCATGGCCAAAGAGGGACGGGGCGCCGCTTGGGTTCACATGTCGGCGGCGCAGGCGCGCGTATTCTTGCAGCCAGCCGTGGGCCTGCCGCTCCTCGTCCGTATAGGCCACCTCCAAGGGGCACAACTGGCGGGCTGGGAAGAGGGGCTGGCCGTCCCATCCCACCAACTCCTGCTTCATGCGCCGCACCATGATCGCCCGCTTCTGGGCCTCGTCCGGTTCCACGCCCCGGGCAAAGCGCTGATTGTCGATCAGTTCCAGCAGGGCGGTGAAGCTCTCCTGATAGCCATTGTGGGGCGTGGCGGTCAAAAACAGGCGGTGTTCGCAGTGGGGCGTGATGGCCCGGATGGCCTGAGTGCGCAGGGAATCGACGGCATAGTGGCCGCGTCCGGCTGGGGCTACATTGTGGGCCTCGTCCACGATCAGCATATCGATGTGGCGGGGATAGACCGACTCGCCCTCGGCGGGCAGCACCTCCCGCAGCAGGCGCATGGGGCGGTCTCGTTTGACGAAATCAATGGAGGTAATCAGACGAGGGAAGTGGCTCCAGGGGTTGACGTGCAGCCCCCGTTCTCGGCGCAATTGCTTGAGCAGGGTGCTGTCCACAATACGGAACTCCAAGCCAAACTTCTCACGCATCTGGTCCCGCCAATGAATCTGCAACGCCGCCGGGCAGATGATCAGCACCCGTCGCGCCCGGTGACGGATCAGCATCTCCTGAAGCACCAGGCCAGCCTCAACGGTCTTGCCAAAGCCCACATCGTCCGCGATCAGCAGGTTGACCCGAGGCATCTGGATGGCCCGCACCAAGGGGTCAAGCTGGTAGTCCTTGATGTCCACGCCGGAGCGGAAGGGTGCCCACAAGGCCCGTACATCCGCCGAAGAGGCCGCTCCCCAACGCACTGCATCTAGAAATGCATCCAGCCGCGCCGGGTCATCGAAGCCGGAGAGATCGGCCAGGTTGGCATCGTCCAGCACCCGTGCCCCCGGCTCCAGTTCCCACACGACCTGAAGCTCTTCACCCAGCGCATCATCCTCGATGGAGGTCAGGCTGACCAAATGCTGGCCGCGATTCAACCCTTCGGCCAGGGGTCCCAGGGGCAACGTGCCCCGGTTCACGTCAGCGACCACAAAGCGCAGATTACGAACCTGCACAATCTGGCCGGGTTCAGGAGGAATAGACATGGTCAGGGTAGGCTTCCTTTCGGGGTCTGCGGCTAGGTCAGGGTCATAACACAGACAGGTACGACAGAGCGCGATTCGGTCATCGTTTATTCACAAACGAAAACGCCGCGCCTCCCCGAAGGGGCAGCGCGGTGCGTGGACATTCTGGCATTTGGGTGATGGATTTGCTGAGTCGGTGGTTTGAGTCCATGAGGTCGGAGAAGCCGTCTCTTGTGTCGGGATGAAGTTGTTTGGGCCATTGGATAATACCGCAGTTTCGGGATCTGCGCAACGGATGAATGGGGCCATTTGTGAAATCCACAACCCAACAAAAAAGAGGACGAACCCCGCAGGATCCGCCCCCCTTTCTCTCATCTTGCCTTCCCCACCTAACCCACCAACTTCCTGGCATCGCGAGAAACAACCACCAACTCCCCGGCCAGGGAGTCCAGATCCTCGCCGGCCAGGGATTGAAGCAGCGCCTCCAACACCTCCGCCTCCCACCACTGGCTCTTGGTCCAGTCTACGGCCAAAGTGGACGCGCCGTCGCCGCCCAGCCCGCCCTGTTTGCGCATGGCCGCCGCTTTCCCTTGGATCATCTTGCGCCCGTCCAGGATGCCGATGGCCAACCGGTAAAGGTGAAAGTCCGGGCGCAACGCCATCTCCCCCCAGGTGGGATCGTACGCCACCACGGGCCGAGCAAAGCCGACTATCCGTCGATAGAGCCAGCGCAGCTCCTGCATGGTGATCAGTTTGCTAACGTATAGGACCGGCCCCACCGCCGCCAAAAAGACCGGGTTGGGCAACATACTCACCACCCATCCAATCGACGTCACCCCCATGGCTACCCACGCCAATTGGTCCAACTGTCCACCCAAGGGCGAGGTTGGCATGGCATAGGCCGCCACCGCCCCGGCGATCTTGCTGCCAAAGCAGATCGACGCCGTCACCATGGCCACCGCCGACACGCTCATGCGCAGGCGAAAGGCCAGGGTGGGCTTGCGCCGGAATGAGTCCCGGATCAGGGCCAGGGTCAGGAGCGGAAGGGTGGAGATCACCGTGAAGAAGAGGCTGATGAAAAGCACGTCGGTCAGGCTACGGGCCGTGCGCTGAGGCCACTCAGGGCTGGGCCGCAGCCACACAGCGTAGATCAGGATCAGGATAGCGGTTGTGGCCAGAAAGCCCCATTTCAACAGCCCTCGGATCAGGGGTCCCCTGGTCGGGAAACTGGCGCTCAACTGCACCCCCACCAAATAGCCTGGCAGGAGCAGGAAAAGATAGGCCAGTAGCCAGGCCAGGTTGTTCATCCCCGTCCAGCCATCCACGGCCACGGCCACAGGGCCAAGAAGGAGGGTCATGCCCACGGCCCCATTTCCCCAGAAGATCAGGTGGGAGCGCACCTTGGGGTCCCGCCACAGCGCCTGCCGCCAGATCACCTGCCCCTTGAAGATGCCGACGCTTACCATGGCCGCCAGGGCCAACAATGTCCAGAATGTGCGCATCAGCCCAACTCCATCATGTATACCAGAACCTCCTCATCGTGGTTCTGAAAGTCAAAGCGGGTCAACGCCTCCTGACGGCCGTGGCTGAAGATTGCACTCTGGATCAGGGCGGTGAGGATCTCCGCCTCCTGCTCGGTCTCACTCTCGGCCACATGGCGCATGCGCATCGCCGACGCGGCCAAAGCCATGATCTCCTCCTGGCTCTGGGACATGTGCTCCTGGTCGGCGTGAAAGGTGCTGTGGCCGCACAACATGTGGGCGATCTCGTGGAGTTGGATGTGGATCTGGTGCATGGGCAGGGTGCCTTTATCGAAGAAGATGAACTCCGCCGCCGCCGTGGAGATCCATCCTCCGAAGAGGCTGCTGGACTCCGTGGGGATGGGTACAAGGAGCACCTGTTTGCCCTGGCGCTGGGATAGCCAGTCCACAAAGCCCGGCCAGGTGAAGGTGGAGAAGTCAAACTCTTGTTGGATGGAGGACAGGACGGCACGCATGCGAGCATGGACCGTGCTGTCCTCCGTGGACAGTCGCAGTGATTTAGGCATGGGTCTTCTCGTTGGATTAGGGTTGGTTGGGGATCATGAATATAGGATAGCGAGGACTGAGGCTGGCCTGGGCCAGGGTCTCAATCCGTCGGTTGTCGGCAAGGGTCAGGTGCAGCCGGGGGAGGAGGGTAGCCAGCACCAGCTTGATCTCGGTCAGGGCAAAGGTGTTGCCGATGCACTGTCGAGGGCCGCCGCCAAAGGGAAAATAGGCAAAGCGGGGGAGAAGGGCGGCCTGATTGGGTGTAAACCGATCTGGGTCAAAGCGGTCGGGATCGGGCCAGAAATCCGGGTGGCGATGAGTGACATACGGGGAGATCATGACCCGACTGCGGGCGGGGATAGGGTGGCCCATGATCTCGTCAGCATTGATGGCCCGACGGCTAAAGCCCCACACCGGCGGATAGAGTCGCAGCACTTCACTCACCACCTGGTCAAGATAGGGCAGATCCGCCAGGTCGGCCATGGTGGGGGTGCGCCCGGCCAGGGTGCTGTTCAGTTCGGCCCGCAGACGCTGTTCCAGATCTGGGTGCTGGGCCAGCAGAATGACGGCCCAGGTCAACGCCAACGCCGTGGTCTCGTGACCAGCCACCAAGAGGGTCAACACCTCCGTGCGCAGTTCCTCGTCGCTGAGGCCAGCCCCACTCTCCTCATCTCGGGCCGCCAGAAGCAGATCCAGCAGGTCATTTTCAGCCTGGGGCTGGGCGCGCTTGCGGGCGATGATGGCCTCTACCACCTGGTCCAACTCTCGCCGAGCCGTGTGGAAGCGGCGACTGCCTGGGGTCAGGGTGTCCAGCAAGCCCCACAGCCACATCCACCGGGATCGCAGTTGGCCCAGACTCTGCTCCAGCACCGTGGTCAACGCCGCCCCCACCGGCTCAGCCTGGTCCAGGGTGTTGACGCCAAAGAGCGTGCGTCCTACCACATCCAGGGTCAGGCGGCGCATCTCCCCGGCAATCTCCAGGGGCTGCCCCATTTGCCAGCGGGCCAGGGCCGCTTCTGCCGCCGCCACCATGGGCGGGGCCAGCCCCTCAATGCGTTTGCGATGAAAAGCGGGCTGCATCAACCGGCGGCGGGAGAGCCAGCGCTCCCCGTCCGTGGTCAACAGCCCATCCCCCAAGCTACGGCGCACCAGGGCATAGGCAAAGGTCTCCTTGGAATAGTTGGCGTAGTTGGCCTGAAGCACATGGCCCACCGCCTCCGGGTGATGCACAAAGATCACCGGCCACAGCCCGGCCCGATAACCCACCACTGGGCCGTATGCCCCCAGTGAGAGATGAAAGCCCAGAGGATCGGCCTGGGCCTGGCGCATGTGGCCCCAAAGCGGATGGGCGGGCGGTTCGGGCAAGCGATTGGATTTGGGTCGGTCAAGAATGGTTGTCATAGGCAAAAAGAAGTCCAGAGCCGACAAGCGACTTTGGACAAGATTGGTTATGGGGAGACAAACCAGCGGCTTACGCTTCGCTCTCCCAGGGCACGGTCACGCCCTGACTTTTCAGGACATAGTCGATCATGGCGGCCACTGTACGCCGCCCCTCTTCATCCAGATAGGAGGCGCGCATGGCAATGGCCTCGGCCTCCTGGTTGGGCCTGTTCTGCTCCCTGGCCTCGATGCGGCGCAGGACTTTATCATCCTGGTTGCTGGCAAAGTCAGCCAGAAAACGGCGCACCTCGTCATCGGTCATCTCCGTGCCAAAGTAGCTCAATGGCACGTTGAACGCCCCGGCCAGCCCGACCATAGTCTGAAACGAGGGTTCCAGCTTCTTGCCCGAACGCAGGCGACTGATGGCCCCCCGGTCCACGCCGCCCAGACGCACCACGTCGTCATAGACAAAGCGTTTGCCATCCGGCAGGGTGATGTATTCAAAGAGCAGATCTAGTTTTGTGGCCAAGCTGGCGAACTGGTCACTCATGGGGATGTCCTTCAAATCGTCTTTCTATAGTGCTGTTTGGTGGGTCATTCGTGCGGGAAAAGTATACCCAGATCGATTTCTCATTTTTTGACAATTGCACCTTGACAACATGCTTTGACCTGGGTATAATGCCCGTGAGCAACATTATATCCTATCAGATTGGGATTGTCAAGGAACAATTGGTGAAAAATCCCAATCCCGTATCCGCCCTCTTTTTTAGCAAGGATGAGGAATTCTATGTCTCACATACCTCGTATGCCCCGCAAGTATCGCTCTGTTTTGGACGAAACCGGCTACAGCCTGCGCGCTGTGGGCCATCAGGCCAGCCAGGTGCGCCAGGCCATCAACCAACTGGACCAACGCAGCGAGTCCATCCGCCTGATCGGCACCCTGATCCGTGACATCGAGGCCACGGTCCTTCGGGTCGCCCTGGATCTCTCCCAGATCAAATTCTCCGAGACCTGTGACGGCTGCCCCGCCGCCCCCGCGGTCACCACCCAACAAGTAGCCATCCTCACCACCATCGGTGAACTGGAACGGCTCAAGCAGTTGCTGCATGTGGGGTTGAGCAGCGGAGAGGTGGAACAGTAGCCAGATTCCTTCGGATCTCCAGTTGCTTCCCAAATGCTTTTCTGGTACGATTGTCGAACACGAATAAAACATATGTTCGGGTATCGAAAAGCAGACAGATGTGGAGGCCACAGGAGGCAGACGATGGAAATCAGATGGCATTTGAACGAGTTGATGGTGGCATACCGAAAGGCCACAGGCGAGCCGCTACTGGCCGTCCACCTGGCCAAGTCCGCAGGATTGGCCCCGTCCACCATCCACTACATGACCCACCAGTTCCCGGTACGGATCGAGTTGAGGAGCGTAGGATTGCTCCTGGCCTTCTTCTCCCAGGCCCTCGGTCCCCTCACCACCCAGGATCTGATTGAATTTGTCAATCAGCCTGAAGAGTAGTACCATTTCGGGTAAGTGATTGCATCAGGAATAGGAAAAGCCGCCCCTGAATAGCTTGGCGGCATACGGGACGGCTTCTCCTAGACTTATACCGCACCTTAACAATCGGTGGCGCTTACGCGTCCACCCATTATACAAGGTACGTAGAAACCAAGCAACGAGGCTTGGCTTTCTGCATTGTACCACGAAACCAATCCACAATTTTAGTTGAAAATCGGTTCGCTTCGACTTAAGTGGGTAGCTCTGTCAAATTACTGTTGACAGAGCTACCCACTTCTTTTGGCTGGGGAACAGGGATTTGAACCCCAACTGGCTGATCCAGAATCAGCTGTTCTGCCGATTAAACTATTCCCCATCGGCCTCTGTTTTCGTTGCGGTGGACCTTGGCAACGACGAAAAGTATAGCATGGATCTATTTGGCTGGCAAATTCGAGGATATTTGAGGGTGTATTGCCTCACCTTGACGCCTCGCCCGCCTGGGGTTAGAATTGAGCCACGGCCCACAATCTTGACAATATTGTTTGCTTCTCCCCTCGCCTGATGCCCTCCCGGGGCAGATGGGGCTTGCCCGTTTGTGCCGTCATTGTTGCCCCAGACCCGGCCAGGTTGGCCCGGTCTTCGTTGTTGCCCACCGGAGGCAAGCCCCACCATGCCCGAAGCAATTGTGGAAATCACTGGCCCCAGGGGGTCGGCTGCGCGCCCTGGCCCAGATCCAAACCCCAGCTTCGATCTCTTTATTTCCTATGCCGACGATGACCGCACATGGGTGGAGGGCTATTTGCAGGATGCCCTGGACGCGGCCGGGGTGAAGGTGCATTCCCAGGCCGCCTTTGCCCTGGGTGCGCCCCGGCTGTTGGAGTTTGAGCGGGCGGTGATGCGGTGCAAGCGCATCCTGTTGGTACTCTCCCCGGCCTATATGGCGGACCAGTTTGGCGGCTTTTTGGACATCATGGCCCAGAACTTTGGGCTGGAATCGGGGACGTGGCCCCTGATCCCCCTGATACTCAAACCCACGCCCTTGCCGCCCCGGCTCTCGCAACTGGTGGCTTTGGACGCCACGGATGTGGATGACTGGCAAGAGGCGGTCGAACGCCTGTGCGAAAGCCTCAACTATCCCATCCCCGGCCCGCCCCCTTTGCCCGACTGCCCCTATCCGGGCATGTTGCCCTTCAGCATGGAGCAGAGCGATCGGTTCTATGGCCGGGATCAGGAGATCGAGGAGATCCTGCAACGGCTGCGCCTGCACCCCTTTTTGATGGTGATCGGGCCGTCCGGGTCGGGCAAAAGCTCCCTGGTCTTCGCCGGGGTGATTCCGGCCCTGCACCGCAACGCCAGCCTTGGGGCGGGGATGTGGCACGTGCATATCTTCCGCCCAGGCAGCACACCCCGGGCCAATCTGCGGGCCGCGCCGCCGCAGACCCAAACCCGGCAACTGCTGGATCAAGCTTTTGCCGAAATCTCCGATTCGTCCCCCGGTGCCCAGGCCCAGCCAGCTACCCAATCCCCTCCCTCCCCGCGCCGCCTGTTGGTGATCGTGGACCAATATGAGGAACTTTTCACCACCGCCCCCACGTCGGACGCCCCAAAAGATCCTACCGATGGCGAAGAGGCCGCCGACCCCAAAACGACGGAAATCGCCCTTTTTCAACAGGATCTGCTACGCCTGGCCGCCCACCCGGACTGCTATGTGATCGCCACCGTGCGGGCGGATTTCTACGCCGATCTGATGGCGTCGGCCCTGTGGCCCCAGATTCAGGCCCACCGCATGGAGGTGCCGCCCATGTCCCCGGCCAATCTGCGCCAGGCCATCATGCAGCCTGCGGAGAAGCTGGGGGTCTACATTCAGTCCGATCTGGTGGAGCAGTTGTTGAGCGACGGGGCCGGGGAGCCGGGGGCCTTGCCCCTGATCCAGGAGACCCTGGTGCTGCTCTGGCAACGCATCCAGCGCCGCTATCTCTCTTTGCACGCCTACGAGTCGTTGGTTTTGGGGCGCAAGGAATATGGGGAGAGCGGTCAGGTGAGCGGGCTGCAAGTGGCTATGGCCCGGCGGGCGGATGCGGCCCTGGCCGCGCTCTCCGCCCCGGAACAGGAGGCGGCCCGGCGCATTCTGCTGCGCATGATCCAGTTTGGCCAGGGGCGCAAGGATACCCGCCGCCAGCAATTTTCCTATGATCTGCAATCGGAGAACGACGATCCCCGCATCTTTCAGCGCACCCTGCAACACTTGGTGGACCACCGGCTGCTGACCCTGACCGGGGAGGCCGGGGCCATTGCCAAAAAGGTGGATATCGCCCACGAGGCCCTGATCAGCGGCTGGCCCACCCTGGGCCGCTGGATCCACCAGCGCCGGGATGGGGAGGTGGTGCGGCGGCGCCTGGAGCAACAGGCCCAAGAGTGGCAGCGCCTGGGCAAAGAGGGCGGGGGGCTGTTGGACGAGGTGCAGCTTTTGGAGGCCGAGCGCTGGATGGCCGGGCCGGCCGGCAAGGACGCCGGCTTCAGCACCCTGCTTCAAGAACTGGCCCAGCGCAGCCGGGAGACGGTGAACGCGGCCGCCCTGGCCGCCGAGCAGGCCCGGCAGGAGAAGGTGTTGGCCGCCCAAAAATTGGCCGAGGAAGCCCTGCGCCGGGAAGCGGTTGAAGCCAAGGCGGCCAGACGCATGCGCCGCCTCTCCGCGGTGATGGGGGTGATCGCCCTGATCACCGTGGTGCTGGCCTTCCGCGCCCTCTATCTGCGCAACCAGGCGGATCTGGCCCGCCGGGCCGCGGACCAGGCCCAGGCCGAAACCCTGGTGGCCTATGACATCGCCGAGGCGGCCCGGGTCACCAACGAGGCCCATCTACTGGCCAGCCAGGCCGTCCAATCCATGCAATACGACCCGGAGACCGCCATCGCCCTGGCCTGGACCGCCCTGACCACGGATCGGGACACGATCACCGAAAACACCCTGCGCCGGGTGCTGCTCTCCACCTATCGTTCCACCACCCTGGAGGGCCACACCGCTTCCGTGCGGGGGCTGGCCGTCAGCCCGGACGGGACGCGCCTGGTTTCCGCCGGGTATGACGGCACCCTGCGTATTTGGAGCATGGGATCGGCCCAGACCTTGACCATCCTGACCGGTGGGGGAGAGCGGCTGCGGGGGGTGGCGTGGAGCGCGGACGGACGCTGGGTGGCCGGGGGCGGGTTGGATGGCAAGATCTATCTGTGGGACGTGTCCGCCATCTATTCGCCGACCTTAAAGCCGGATCGGCTTCTGGCCGGCCATGATGGCTGGGTCTATGCGTTGGCCTTTAGCCCGGACGGCAGATGGTTGGCCTCAAGCGGGCAGGATGGCATGGTAAGCCTGTGGAATATGGCTAGCGGACAGCCCTTTTTGACGGTGGATGGGGGGGTGGGCGAGATCAACGATGTGGCGTGGAGCCCAAGCGGGGACTATTTGGCCTTTGCTGCGGACGATCAGCTGGTGGGGGTCTGGCCGCGCACGGATCTTTTTGCCCTGGGGCCGGGGGTTCACACAGCAGCCGCCCCCATCCGCCTGGAAGGCCACCGCAGCTATGTACTCAGCGTGGATTTCAGCCCGGACGGGGCATGGCTGGCCTCCAGCTCGGCGGATTCCAGCGTGCGCATCTGGAACATGCAGACCCAGGCCAGCAGCGATATGCTGATCGACAAAGATGGTACCTGGATCTACGATGTGAACTGGAGCCCGGATGGCCGCACCCTGGCCAGCGCGGCCGGGGACAATCTGGTGCGGGTGTGGGATGTGGCCACGGGCAAGATTCTGCGCGTGCTGACCGGGCACAAGGATTGGGTCACCGCGGCGGTCTGGGTGGGGGCAAAGGGTGAGAACCAAGCTGGGGGCGGCCAGACCGTGGCTTCGGCCAGCATGGATGGCAGCGTGAGTCTGTGGCAGATCGGCGTCCATCCCAGCATCCAGATCTACCCGGCCCACGATTCGGCCCTGGTGGCCGTGGACTGGAACCCGGCGGGCCACTGGATCATCACCGCCGGGGGGGGATGGCCTTTTGCGGGTCTGGGAGGCAACCGGCTCCTTGGTCAACACAGCCGTCTTCACCCAGGCGAACGGCCTGCGGGATGTGGCCTGGGCACCCGGGGGGGAACGTTTCGTCTTTAGCGATACGGCAGGCAATTTGGGGCTGTGGGAGCGGGGGCAAATGCAGACCGTGATCGGGGCGGCGGAACGCATTGCCCAACTGGCCTGGCGGCCCGACGGCCAGGCCCTGATCACCGTCTCTTGGGATGGCAGCGCCGCCATCTGGGACAGCGCCCGGCTGACCACAACCGCCCAGTTCGCCGTGGCGGACAGCGCCGTGGGCGCGCAGAGCGTGGCCTGGAGTCCCGATGGCCGCACCCTGGCCGTGGGGGATCGGGCCGGCACCGTCACCCTGTGGGATGCCCAGAGCCAGGCCCAGATCCGGGCCATCCCCGCCCACACGGGCATTGTGTGGGGGTTGGATTGGGACAGGCAGAGCCGCTTTGTGGGCAGCGCGTCCCAAGATGGGTTGGTGAAGATCTGGGACACCCAGACCCTGGCCCCTGGGGATGGCGAAGTCACCCCGGCGGCGATCTTGCGCCACGAAAGCGGCGTCAACGACCTGGCGTGGAGCCACGACGGCACCCGACTGGCCACGGCCTCGGACGATGCCACGGTCCAGATGTGGGACGCCCAGAGCTTCCTGCCCACCACCACCTTCACCGGACCGCCGGGACCGGTGAAGGGCTTTTGGAAGCTGAGTTGGAGTCCCGACGATCTGCGCCTGGCCGCCAGCGCCGCGGATGGGTCGCTGATGGTCTTCCAGACGGATTTTGATGTGCTGCTGGACTATGTCAAGGCCCAAAATGTGCCTTTGCTTTCGCCGGAGCAACGTGCTATGTTTACGGGGCGGTAGAATGGCGAATGGCGAATGGCGAATGGCGAAAGTAGTTTGTGGCCCGTGTGCCGACTCGCCAAATCTCACGCACGGCGTATCAACCAATCATCAACTAATCACCCCCCCCTCACCCGAAAGGAGACCGCTCCTATGCCCTCAATGGAAAATGCCCATGCGCTGATCGTGGGGATCGCCAATTATCAACAGATCCCGGCTCTGCCGGAGAGTGTGCTGGCGGATGCCGGACTGGTCCGGGATGTGCTGGCAGACCCGAAGTTGTGCGCCTATCCCCCGGCCAATGTGGAGATGCTGCTGGACCATCACGCCACCCAGGAGACGATGCGGGCCGCCTTTCAGCGCCTGGTCGCCCGCACGGACGCTGACTCCACGGTCTTCATCTACTTCACCGGCCACGGCGGACAGGTGAGCGACGGTCCCCAGCGCGGGGAGTATCTGCTGCCCGTGGATGTGGTCTATACCAGCGAGGAGCAGTTGGCCGCCACCGCCATTTCCGGGGATGAGTTCACAAAGGTGCTGCAAAGTCTGCCCGCCCGCAAGCTGTTGGTGATCTTTGACGCCTGTCATTCCGGCGGCATCGGGCAGGCCGGAGCAAGCCAGGCTGTCGATGCCAAATCGGGGCTGTCGGAGAACTATTATGACAAGTTGAAATCAGGCCGGGGGCGGGTGATCCTGGCCTCATCTCGCAGCAGCGAATACTCCTTTGTGATGGCCGACGCCGAGAACAGCCTCTTCACCGGCCATCTGGTAGCCGGGCTGAAGGGCGGGGCCATCGGCGTCAGCGGGGTGATCCGGATTCTGGACCTCTTCAGCTATGTGCAGCCCAAGGTGGTGGCGGATCAGCCGCAACAGCACCCAATCCTCAAGGCCGAGATCGAGGAGAACTTCCCCGTGGCCCGCTATCCCGTGGCCCTGCCCCCCACCCCGATCCCTGCGGAATCCCCGTCGGACCCCTTCCAGGCCGACGTCTTCATCGTCCACCACATGCTGCCCGCTCATACAGGGCAGAAGTCGGCGGATCAGGTGTGGGTGAAGAAGGTGCTGGCCAAAGGGTTGAAGGCCCAGGGGCTGACCGTACTCACTCCGGACTACATCCCCGGCATGATGGGGGCCAGCCAGATCGACGCCTGGCAAGCGGGCATTGAGCGCAGCCGCTACACGTTGGTCATCCTCAGCCCCGGCTTTTTGGAGAGCAGTTTCGCCGATTTCCAAGCCACAATGGCCGCCCATTTGAGTTTAGAAGAAAGCTCGAATCGGGTTCTCCTGGCCTTGAAAGAGCCCTGTCACCCGGCCCTCAAATTCCGCTTCCGCTATATGCTGGACATGACCGACGAGGACGAGTTCGAGGAGAACATGGAGCGGCTGGCCTTCGAGTTCAAACAGGAGCCGGGGAAGTTGTAGGGGGTTGGGGATTGGGGATTTTGGATTGCGTGTTCCGCCCCAGTCTACAGTAGGTGCGATTTTTAATCGCACAATTCACATTTGCCCAGAGATCGTGGGGTAGAAACCACTCCTCCCCACTCGTGCCACAGAAAGGCTTGACCCATCATGTCCAACTCTCCCCGCAGATGGCCCAAAGTCCTCTTGTGGACAGTGATTGTGCTGCTGCTGCTTGTGGCCGTCGGCCCCTTGCTCTGGCCTGTCCCCCCGCTCACGGACACGGTGCCGGCGGCGGATCTGGCCGACCCGGATAGCCGCTTTGTGGCGGTGAACGGGCTGACCGTGCATTATAAAGAGGTGGGCCAGGGGGAACCGACCCTGATCTTGCTCCACGGCTTTGGGGCCAGCCTCTTCACCTGGCACGAGGTGATGGACCCCCTGGCGCAGATGGGCCACCGAGTGATCGCCTTTGACCGCCCGGCCTTTGGCTTGACCGAGCGGCCCGTAGAGTGGAACCCGGCGGACTGGACCGGGGGCAGCCCCTACAGCCCGGATGCCCAGGTGGATCTGGTCATCGGGCTGATGGACGAGCTGGGGATCGGGCAGGCCATCCTGGTGGGCAACTCGGCCGGGGGTACGGTCTCCATGATGGCGGCTCTGACCCGCTCGGAGCGGGTGCAGGGGTTGATCTTGCTGGACCCGGCGGTCTATGCCGGGGGCGGCGCGCCCAGCTTTGTGCGCCCCCTGCTCAACACCCCCCAGATGCAGCACATCGGCCCCCTGATCGCCCGGCGCATCCAAGGCTGGGGGCTGGATTTCGCCCGCTCGGCCTGGCATGACCCGGCCCAGATCACGCCGGAGACATGGGCTGGCTATACGAAGCCGCTTCAGGCGGACAACTGGGATCGGGCGCTGTGGAACTTGACCGCGGCCAGTCGCGCATCCGGCCTGGCCAAAAACCTGGATCGCTTCACCCTGCCCGTGCTGGTCATCACCGGGGACGATGACCGCATTGTGCCCACAGAACAGAGCGTGCGTCTGGCCGGTGAACTCCCCACCGCCGAGTTGGTCGTCATCCCAGCCTGCGGCCATGTCCCCCACGAAGAGTGTCCGGCCCCGGTACTCCAAGCTATGGCTACCTTCCTCAACGCCTCACAGTAAACCTTGAGGCGTGACACATGAAAAGGACTTACCGGCTTCACGTGTCACGCCTCGTACCCGCCCATTTGTGACCAGGCTCACATAAATTGTTAGCGCGGATAAGTCTTGGGTCAAGCTATCCGCCCCATTCCTTTCAGGGTGGGGCGGGCGGCGTACCCAATTAACCAACCTTGGTTAACCCAGGACTTATCCGCGCTAACCATAAATTTGGTTCGTTGGGTATGTCCGTGGTTTCACACCATACGGGCACGAGTTTGCAACCCGACTGGGATCGGGACGGCACCTGTAGCGATCAGGTCGCCATGGGCCACAAATTCGGCGTCTTTGGCGGTGAGGTTGAGGATTACCAGTGGAGAAACGTCGTGCTGGACAAGTTCATCTACCTGCCCATGATCAGCCGGTAGCCCAGACGAACACGACAGACACGGCATGACCAGAGGCGGCGTCAGCGCAAGTGGACGTCGCCTCTGCGCGCCGGATCGTCCTGCGGGAAGCCATCACTTCCAGCAATATGTGGTATCATTGGGACCATAGCATCGGCGTCTCCCATTCCGCCCATCCACCAGCCCTGAGGTCCCTTTTCCATGTCCCGTCCCGATACCAGCCCGCCCGACCTGCCGCCAGATCTAGGTGAAGAAAGCACCCTCTACCGGGTGATCGAATTCGCTACCCGCCCGGTGGATTGGCCTTTGTGGCGGTTGATCCTGATCGATCTGGGGCTGATCGGCCTGGTGGCCGGGATCTGGTGGGGCTTCACCCGCAGTTGGGACTGGGTACCCGTGGTGATCGTGGCCCTGCTCTTTGGCGGCACGGATCTGTTGGTGATCACCGCCGCCCCCAAGCTGCGGGTCTCCTTTGGCCCGCCCCAGATCCAGTTCTTTCCCTTGCAATTGCCCAGGTTGATCATCTTGATTTTGGCCGCGCCCCTGGCCTTGGCCATGCCCGCCAACGCCGCCTTGGGCATCGCCGTCTTTATCAACATCCTGGCCTCCCTGGCCCTGGTGTGGGGCGCGCTGGAAGAGCCGTTGCGCATCACCCGCACCACGGTCGCCCTCACCTCGCCCAAACTACCCCTCGGCCAGACCCTGCGCATCCTCCACCTCTCGGATCTGCACTTGGAGCGCTGGGGCGAGCGGGAAGAGCGCATGGTGACGTTGATCCAAGAGGCCGCCGCGGATCTCATTTTGATCACGGGCGATTATGTCAACACCTCCTACCGCTCGGACAAGGAGACCCTCTCCGAGGTGAAGCACTTTTTGCGCAAGCTCAAGGCACCCCACGGCGTCTTTGGCGTGCTGGGTACCCCCTTTGTAGATTTCCACGTGCCGCCCTATTTCGTCAACACCAAGACCACCCTGCTCCGGGACCAGGTCGCCCCCATCCGCCTGGACCGAGACCACAGCCTGGCCCTGATCGGCGTGGAATGCCACCACAACATCCAGCGGGACGCCCTCACCCTGGCCGAGATCGCGGCCAAGGCCGACGCAGACGCCTTCCGCATCCTGCTCTACCATTCGCCCGAGCTGATGGACCACGCCCCAACCCACAACATCGACCTCTACCTCTGCGGCCACACCCACGGCGGACAGGTGCGTCTGCCCGGCTACGGGGCGCTCCTCACCGCCTCCGCCCTGGGCAAGCGCTACGAAATGGGCCGCTATGACAAAGAGGGCACCACCCTCTACGTCAGCCGGGGCATCGGCATGGAAGGCCTAGCCGCCCCCCGCGTCCGCTTCCTCAGCCCGCCAGAGATCACGTTGTTCGAGATCAGCGGAAGTTAGGGGTTGGGGATTGGGGG
>JAGNDO010000060.1:10486-31592 GCA_018003515.1 Caldilineaceae bacterium | reverse complement strand
CGGCGCTGGTTTCGTCGGGGTTGTCGAAAATCAAGTCGGCCAGACTGGCCAAGTACTCTTTGCCGTCACGCCGGATTTTGGCCCGGATGCCTCGGTACGGATTGCTGGCCGCCTCATCCAGCCCAAGGACCTCCACCTTTGTCCCGGCTAACGTCGCCATAAGAGGAAAGGTGACATTGTCGCCCAGGCAGGCCATCAATCCGGCAAACTCCTCTTCCTCGCCATAGCAGTCGATGATCGCTTCGTCGTATAGCTCTTGCATGCGTGCTTCGTCGATCATGGGGTGTCTCCTTTTGGCGCACCCGCCACATACGTCTCTGCAAAGACCGTCTCTTCCAGCCACTTCTTGAAGGACGGGTTGTCCTGATACTCCTTGAACAGCTCGATCTGCACCGACATCAGATCCACCAGCACCCCTTGCAGCACCTTGTCGTGCTCGATGCGGGCGTTCTGCTTGTCCGAATGGCGCATGGCGTTCTGATATTTCTGGTTCGCCGCCACCTTGGGCGGGATTTCCTGCGCAATCACCTGGGCGATCTTGTCCCGGTCCGACCAGGCGACGTTGCCGAAGAGATCGTTGAAGGTGCGGATGATGTTGCTCAACCGGTCCAACTCTGGATCGGGCAGGAAGCCGCTGCCTCCAGTGGGCACCGGTTCCACCTCTCCCTCTTCGTCGGCCAGGACAATGGTGATGGCCGACTGCACCTCCACCCGATAGCTCTCCATGTCGATGGCTTCCAAGATGCCCTTGGACAGATCCTCCTCCACCGGGGCCGGCAGCTTGGGGATCAGGAAGTTCAGGAAGGTGGCCAGCATCTCCCACTCCGCACTGGCAATGGGTAGGATGGCCGCCAAGAAGCCGTAGGTGCGCACAAAGCCCTTGGCCTTGCCCTTGAAGTCCACCTGTCCGTCCTCGTCCAGTTCCAGATAAGGCGGCACGCACACATCCAGCAACGGGTCCAACTGCTCCCGCTCAGCCCCGCCCACATACAGGGCCACCAACTGTTCCACCTGGGGCCAGACGTAGACCTGGTATCCGTCCAGGTCCGCCTTCAGGTCGTTCAGCTTGTTGGGGTCCGTCTGTCCGCTCAGGATCGTGGTGCGGTAGTAATCCTCAAAGGCCGCCCGGATGGTCTCTTCGTCGTTGACAAAGTCCAGCACAAAGGTGCTGTGCTTCTTGGGGTGGGCCCGGTTCAGCCGGGAGAGGGTCTGCACCGCCTTGATGCCCGACAGCGCTTTGTCCACATACATGGTGTGCAGCAGGGGTTCGTCATAGCCGGTCTGGAACTTGTCCGCCACCACCAGGAAGCGGTAGGGATCTTTGCGGATCTGCTCTTCGATCTGGCTGCTGGGGAAGCCGTTCAGGCTGGCCTCGGTCACCTTCTGGCCGCCATATTCGTGTTCACCGGAGAAGGCGACGATGGCCCGATAGGGGCTGTGCCGCGCCCGCAGATAGGTCTCAATGGCGTGGTAATAGTCCATGGCCCGCAAGATGCCGCCAGTGATCACCATGGCCCGGGCCTGGCCGCCGATCAACTGCCGGGCCAGTACCTGGTCATGAAAGTGATCTACCATGATCTCGGCCTTCTGGCGGATGGCATATTCGTGCCCTTCCACATAGCGCCGCAGCTTGCGTTGGGCCTTCTTGCTGTCATATTCCGGGTCGTCCACCACGGTCTTCATCAGCCGATAGTAGCTCTCCACCGGGGTGTAGCTGCCCAGCACATCCAGGATAAAACCCTCCTGGATCGCCTGTTTCATGGTATAGCTGTCATAGGCCCTGTGTTTGGCCTCGCCGGCCTCCGCATAGGCAACACCGAAGATCTCCAAGGTCTTGTTCTTGGGCGTGGCCGTGAAGGCGAAGTAGCTGGCGTTGGGCAGCATCTTGCGGGATTCGATCACCCGGTTGATGGTGTCTTCGAAGCTCTCGTCCTCTTCCGCCCCGCCCCCTTCGGCCAGGGCGATGTTCATTTTGGCCGCCGTGCGCCCGCTCTGGCTGGAATGGGCCTCGTCGATCAGGATGGCGAATTTGTGCCTCCGGTGCTCGTTGCCGATCTCGTCCAGGATGAAGGGAAACTTCTGCACCGTGGTGATGATGATCTTCTTGCCCGCCGCCAAAAAGTCCCGCAGCAGGCCGGATCGCTGGGCATGGCCCACCGTGGCCGAGACCTGGGCGAACTGCTTGATCGTGTCCTTGATCTGTTTGTCCAGCACCAGTCGGTCCGTCACCACGATCACCGAGTCAAAGAGGGCCTGGCTCTCCTGCTCCAGCCCCACCAGTTGATGGGCCAGCCAGGCAATCGAGTTGCTCTTGCCGCTGCCCGCCGAATGTTGGATCAGATAGCGCTGGCCCACCCCCTGGGCCCGCACATCGGCCAACAGCCGCCGCACCACCTTCAACTGATGATACCGGGGCCAGATCTGTGTCTTGCTCTTGCGCCCCGTGCGCTCGTCCTTCTTCTCCACCACCTGGGCATAGTTCTCGATGATGTCGGTCAGGCTGGCTTTGGTCAGGATCTGCTTCCACAGATAGTCGGTCTTGATGCCATGCGGGTTGGGCGGGTTGCCCGCCCCGTCGTTATAGCCCAGGTTGAAGGGCAGAAACCAGGACGCGTCCCCCTTCAACGCCGTGCAGAAGCGCACCTCCTGGTCGTCCACGGCAAAATGCACCATGCACCGCCCAAACTGAAAGAGTAGCTCACGGGGATCTCGGTCCTTTTTGTATTGGGCCACCGCATCGTGGACCGTCTGTTTGGTCAGTCGGTTTTTCAGTTCAAAGGTGGCCACGGGCAGGCCGTTGAGGAAGAGACAGAGGTCCAGGGCCAAGCGGGTCTGGTCCTGGCTATAGCGCAGTTGCCGGGTGATGCTGAAGATGTTGGTGGCGTAGCGTTCCACGGCCAAGACATTCCCCGCCGAGGGTGTGCCGTAGAAGAGGCGGATGTCGTTGGCCGGATAGTGGCTGATCCCCTTGCGCAGGACATCGATGATCCCCCGCTTGCTGATCTCCCCTTGCAGCCGGGCCAGGAACTTGCGCCGCCTGGGGCCGTCCTCGCCTAGCCCCAGCAACTCCATCACTTGGGGTTGGGTGGCGTCCAGGAAGTCCAGCAGCTTGGGCACATCCACGCCGAATTCTCGGTCATGGTCCTGGGCATCGCCCAACACATAGCCCGCCCCGCCGTAGGGAACCGGGGCCTCTTTGGCTGCTTTGGCATCAGTTGTGTAGTGAACGGGCAGACCGGTCAGCGCGGAAATGATGGTGCTTTCCAGGCCGGCTTCGCTGGTATCTGTTGGGGACATGGGGATCTTTCCTGGGTGGAATGAGGAAATGCGGGAAGAAAATAGCTACGATTGGACAAGCTGCGTCAGCGCCGCTCGTAATGTTTGGAAGCTGTGGGACCGGTTTTGTTCAGGAACGATCGACAACACTGACGCTCATGGGCGAAATCTCCCGTTGAGCGGCGCGCCGGCGTTGACCAAGGGGTCGCCCAAGCCAAAATGACCCTCAAGCCACAGATGGCCCAAGGAGGCCCCCGCCTGCATGAATTCGGGAATGCCGGGAATATCTGCCACCCGCACCGACTGCGTGTAGCCTTGCTCGTCCCGATACAGGGCACGTACTTCCTCTGCCCGCATGCCGTTGAGAAAGTCCGGCGAATGGGAGGTAACAAACAGTTGGGTGCGTTCGCTGGCGGCTCGGCATTCTTCGGCAAGACCGGGCAAGAGACGCGGATGCAAGAAATTCTCCGGCTCTTCGATCCCGATAAATCGCGGCGGCTGGGGATCGTTGAGCAGTACCAAATAGGCCAACATCTTCAACGTACCGTCGGAGGCAAAGCGAGACAGGACAGGTTGCTCAAACGGGGCGTCTTTGATGCGCAAAAGCAGTCGCCCGTCGGGCATGGGATCTGCCTCTACCCGCTCCAACCGGGGTACCCGCTGGCGCAGTTGCTCGAAGATAGCCTCCAACCGCTCTGGGTGCTGCTCTTTCAGATACTGCACCACATTGGCCAGATTGTCTCCCGTGCGGGAGAGCTTTTCCTGGGGACCGGCTTCGGGCTGATTGCGGGTGTCGTCAATGGAGAGATACGAGACATACCAGTCGGTGATGAACTCCCGTAGGGCAGCCACTCGGGGATGATCGGCAAATTGGCCCAAGGTGTTGACGGCGATCAGGTCTGGCGAGCGCAGGGGAATCTCCACCCGTTGATCTTGTTCATCCGGGGTTTCACCGCTGACAGCTCGGCCATCGCCATTTTGATATTCCAGAAATCTAAATGGCTTGCCTTGGGACCCGCGCCGCCACTGCAACCATTCCTCTGCCACCACTGGGCCTTTGCTGCCTTCATCGATGGCCAGATGATAGGTGATCAGCGGCAGCCCCTTGCGTTCTCGATATTTTAACTCAAAAACGATGGGACCTTCGGCCCCACGGCTACGCAATTCCCTGGCCCGCCCTCTGCGATCCCAGGCGTAGCGCAACCCTTGCTGGAAGCACTCTGACAGAAAACTAAAAATGTCAAAAACGGTTGACTTGCCGCTACCGTTTGGCCCCAGCAGGACGGTCATAGGTGTCAGTTCTCGCAGTTCGACAGATCGAAGCGCCCGGAAGTTTTCCACCTTCAAATATTCGATACGGGGCGGAGCAGGCTGAGAGGCAAATTGAAGTGGTGGTTGGCTGGATCGACTCATGAAGGACTCCTGCATTCTGGGTTACGCTGCATTTGTGCTGTTAGCAAGGGGAAATGGGGCCAGTTGATTGTCCATTATTATACATGATCTTTGCCACGATTTCCTTCCCCTCTGAACCGTGTCGCAAACCGTGTCGCAAACATGTCGCAAACCATGTCGCAAATATGCCAAAGCGATCAATCCGCTGCTGGCAAACGATAGATCAACTGATGGGTCGCCCCTTCTACTGTGACGATCCCCTTTTCAATCATAGCTTTGAGATCTCTTTGCAAAGTGCGTCGGCTGATACCGGGGACTAATGTTTCCAACGTCTGAATGGTCAGGTGGCCCTGTTGCATCACATAGCGCAGAGCCGCCACCTGCCGGACGTTGAGGCCATGCTCCTGGGCCAGCACATCCACCTGGATGGCCTGCCTGCCCCGCTCCTTCACTTCGGCCAGTTGCGTGTCCAGGCCGGTGATGAAGTATTCCAGCCAGCCGGTCAGGTCCAAGTCCGTCTCGCGCACGCTCTGCAGGGCGGTGTAGAACGCAGAGCGGTCTCGGTCGTAATACTCGCTGAGGGTGAACAGCCGTTTGAAGTCGTAGCCGGCCCGATAGAGGGAAAGGGTGGAGAGTAGCCGGGAGGTGCGCCCGTTGCCGTCCACAAAGGGATGGATGTGCACCAACTGAAATTGGGCAATGCCGCTGGCCAGGACCGGATGCACCGGGCCGGGGTCGTTCATCCACGCCACCAGATCCTGCATCAACCCCGGCACGTCCCCGGCAGGCGGCGGCGTGTAGATGATCTCGCCGCTGAGGGAGTTGGCGATGTAGTTCTGCATCCGCCGATATTCGCCGGGCTTGGCCCGCTCCCCTCGCACCCCGGCCACCAGCCGCTTGTGGATCTCCCGGATCAGCCCTTCGCTGATGGCCGCGCCCGATCCCAGATAGTCCGAGACCAGGTTAAAGGCTTCCCGGTAGTTGAGCAGTTCCCGAATGTCGTCGGCGTCCGCTTGGGGCACGTTCTCTCCGGCAAAGGCTTGGGCGGCCTCGGCCAGGGTCAGCCGAGTGCCCTCGATGTGGGTGGTGTGGTGGGCCTCCAGCAGCAAGGCCCGCTCGCTCATCTGGCGCACCCAGTTGTCCGAAAGCTGGGCCGCCTCCAGAAAGCCCCGGGCCCGCTCGATCCGGGCCAGTCCCTGGGTGATGGGGTGGGTGATGGTAAATCGAGGCGTCACGCTTCCACCTCCTCGCCCATCTCCTCACCGTCGTCCGCGTCCAACGCCTCCTCCTCATCCCATGCCTCATCCTGGTCGGCTGAGCGGTCCTCGAGCTTGTCGAGAGGCATGTCGAAGCCCGCCTCTTCCCCCAAGGACGCCGCCACCCCCCGCACATCCACCTTGCCCGTCACCACGTCGGCGATCAGGCGGGTGCGGTACTCGCGGATGAGGTCGATTTCACTCGTAAATCTATGCAGCGCCAAGTCAAAAGCGTTGATCTGGTGATCAAGTTGAGCAAGTATTTTTCGCTGTTCTTCCAATCCCGGAACTAAGACCAAAAACTCGACTATATGTGCGATATTGAACTGTTTCTGTGCAGCTCCGTACTTCACTAGATCAATTTGGTGCGACATCACAGGGGAGTTGAATAGATGCTCAATCCATTTGGATTCCACTTCTCGACCGCGGCGAATGATCATCATTGACGCGCAGTTATACCCATCCATTTCATCAGGCACTACCGCTGCTACGCCAGGAGCGCCCACGCGAACGACAATAATATCACCAGCATAGATCTGGCTCTTTTTGAGCACTTTGTTGCTCTCAGGGCTGATGCGGCGAACATTGTCTAACTTGAAACGACCCGGCCGCACGTTATTCCCGAGGAGCATCGGTATGCCGCTATCAGAAAAATAGGATGAAGGGTTTACAACAACGCCAACTGTGATTTCTGGGGATAAGTGCTTAAGACGTTTAACCTCCCAATGCGCCGGCACCTCCCCCAGCCACGGGACGCCGGACTCCTTCATGGGCACATCTGGGTCCAGCCCTCGGGTCACCGCCTGGTAGATGATGGCCTGCTTCTGCTCGGTCAGCACCTCGATCAGCCGCCGCTTGGCCTTGATGTACCGGCGCACCCGCCGGTCCACATAGTCTAGATACCGGGCGATGGCCGTCTGCTCGGAGAGGGGTGGGAGGGGGATCGGTTCTGCCTTTAGTTTTTCCATAGGAATCCGCATCCGATGTGCAAGAATTCCATTACCAAGTCGAACCAGACTCTGCTGGAACGGCTTCATTTTGAAGACACAATTCAGATAAGTTGGATCGGTATCTTTTGATCTGGGTGTCAACACATAATAAACGGGGCTTAAGCAGCCTTTGTACCGAGAAAGGCCAACAGAACCTATGATCACATTCATACTATTGACTACAATGTCATCAATGTGAACGACTTTGTATCTCCTGGTATCCTCGGATTTCTTGTTGCCAATATTTCCCTTGTCTTCGTAACGAATAACCCCGATATCACGCAAGACCGAAAGAACTTGCTCGACTTCACCCTTGTCATTCGTTTCTCCTCGCTCACGCAATACGGAGCCTAATCGGGGAAGTTCCCAATGCGCGGGGATCTCCCCCAGCCAGGGCACGCCGCTCTCTTTGGTCTGTGGGTAGGGGGGCAGGGTCATCTTCATGCAGATCGTCTCTCCGGATGGATTGCTGGGTCCACAACGTATAGTACAAAAAAGAAAAACCCGCCGATTTGAGCTTGCTCTCGGAAAGAGTAGAGGCTTGGCGGGTCTGCTGCCTCTACTTTATCTCAATAATTACCGTTGTCAAGTACCAATCGCGTTAGATGCCCAAAATCTCATCCAACAACCCCTCTGTCTCCTGCTCCAGGGCCAGCACATCCGCCCGGATCTCAGCCAACGTGCGCAGGGGTTGAGGTTTGTAAAAGTAGCGGGTAAAGCTGATCTCGTAGCCGATCTGGGTCTTGCTGGCGTCCATCCAGGCGTCCGCCACGTGGGGCAGCACTTCCCGGGCCAGGAAGGCGTCAATGCCCCCCTCTTCCAACAGGGGCACCTGCTCCGTGTCCCGCAAAGACGTGTCGGCTTCGTACTCCACGATGGCCGGCTTGCCGTCCACCGTCATCGCGTACAACCCTCGCAGGGGGTCCGCCCCCATCTTCTTGGGGCTATGTACCTTCTTGATCACCGGCAGGGCCGCCTCGTCCGTCTCGGTCACCGCCCCTTGCACCAGCTTGACCCGTTTGGAGGTTAGCTTGGGGCACGCCTCGTCCTGGCCCAGGGCCGCCACGAAGGCATTGTAGTCCCCATGCGGACCCGGCCCCAACACCGCCGCCGCTCGCTCCACCCCGTCGGCCAGGTCGCTCTCCCCGGCCTCGGCGCAAGCCACTCGCAGCCGCCGCAGGGCCCCCGCCCCCAGGTCCACCCGCAAGCGCAGGGGCCGCTCCACGGTCACCTTCCAATAGCCAAAGGCCGCGTTGGGGAAGATCTTGCTCGTCTCGCTCTCCCCGCCCTCGTCAAAGGCCAGGAAGCTTTCCATAATGCGCTGGATCTCCTCATCCCTCATCTCGCAGTTCTTTTTGCCTAGGTTCTTGCGCAGGGGTTGAGACCAGGCGCTGGCGTCGATCAACTGCACCTTGCCCCGGCGCTGGGCCGGCTTGCGGTTGCTCACCACCCAAATATAGGTGGCGATCCCCGTGTTGTAGAACATATTCAAGGGCAGGGCGATGATCGCCTCCAGCCAGTCGTTCTCGATGATCCAGCGCCGGATGTTGCTCTCCCCCTGGCCCGCGTCCCCGGTGAAGAGCGAGGATCCGTTGTGTACCTCGGCAATCCGGCTACCCAGGACCGTGTTGTGTTTCATCTTGTGCAGCTTGTTCACCAAAAAGAGCAGTTGCCCGTCGCTGGATCGGGGGACCAGGCTATACTCCGGGTCGCCCCCGTGCTCGATCACAAAGCGCGGGTCCCGCATCTCCTTTTTGCCCCCCATGCGCTCCAGGTCTGTCTTCCAGCTCTTGCCATAGGGCGGATTGCACAGCATAAAGTCAAAGCGCTTGGCCATGTGGGCGTCCTGGGAGAGGGTGGAGCCAAGCACGATGTTCTCCGCCTCGTCCCCTTCCCCCTTCAACAGCAGATCCGCCTTGGCAATCGCATAGGTCTCCGGGTTGATCTCCTGGCCAAAGAGGTGGATGGAGGGCGTCTTGCCGTGTTCTTGGGCCAACTGAAGCAGCCGCTGTTCCGCCACCGTCAGCATGCCTCCCGTTCCGCACGTGTCATCATAGACCAGATAGGTGGCCGACTCGATCTGGTTGGCGATCGGGCGGAAGATCAGCTCCGCCATCAAGCGCACCACATCCCGGGGTGTCCAGTGTTCCCCGGCCTCCTCGTTGTTCTCCTCGTTGAAGCGCCGGATCAGCTCCTCGAAGACCGTGCCCATGTTGTGGTTGTCCAGTCCCGCCAGCCGTACACTGCCGTCGAAATTTAGCGCTGGGTCTGGTCCCAGGTTGATGGACCGGTCCAGAAACTTCTCGATCAGGCTGCCCAAAATGTCCGCCTGCACCAGGGTCGGGATCTGGTTGCGGAATTTGAACTTCTCCAGGATCTCCTGCACATTGGGCGAAAAACCATCCAAATAGGCCTCAAAATCCGCCTGCAACTGCTGGCTCTTGGCCCGCGACCGCAGATCCCGCAAGGTGAAGGGCGATGCATTGTAAAAGGCCTGCCCCGATGCGTTGCGCAGGGCCACATCCTGGTTGGCGATGCCGGCCCCATCCAACCGCTGCTTCATGGCCAGCACATCCGCCTTCGTCGGCTCCAGCACCACATCCAGCCGCCGGATCACCGTCATAGGCAGGATCACATCCCGATACTTGCCTCGCACATACACATCCCGCAGCACATCATCCGCCACGCCCCAGATAAAACTGACAATTGACCCGTGTACCCCGTTATCCATCAACCAATCCTTCTCTTGTGGATCGTTCTTGCCAAAGGGAAATACCGCTTCATTTACGAAGAGTGTGCGGTCCCTAATATTTTACCTTCTCCATGTCAGCATAAAGACAGCCCCGCCAACCGTAAACAGACTGAGCCAAACCAAACAGCGCCGACCGGGCCCGGTCGGCGCTGTGCTTTTATGGATCTTTCAAGTGGCGTACACGGGCCATGGGGGACTGTCGCTGGGTTCAAGGTCAGAATGGATCGAAGTGTCTTCATCATACCCCAATCCACGCCCACATGCAACCGCTTACTTATGTTCGCTTCACCCCCGTCACGGCTTCACATGCTGCGGTAACAGCCGCTGAGGCCTGCCTGCTTCTCCCATCTCTTGGTTCTCCTTTATCGAGCCAACCTTCCCCTGGCTCGGATTCCGATCCATGATCACCCCATCACCCCGCCCTTCTCTCCCAGGCACAGCCTCTTGCGCAGCCGACACCGTCCCCAGCGTCACATCATCCACAAACAGATTACTGTTGACGGAACTATCCGTCTCGGTTCGAATATCCAACGTCACCGTCTGCCCGGCATACTGGGCCAAACTAACCCGGCGTACTGCCCAACCATACGTATTGGCGGTCTCACACAGATCGAACACATCCACCACTGTCCCATTGATAATTACACCACCATAGTCGTACCCACAGTAATCGTCTGAAGCAATCCAATAGGAGAACTGTAACGTCGTGCGTTGGATCGGTACTTTCAAGTCCTGCCACAGCACCGATATCTCATTGTCATCTCCCCCCAACCATGCTGCCCACGCCCCACTGTGCGGATCAACCAGCAGGTGGTCGGTATCCAATATCAATGACCACCCCTGGGCCGAATACTGCGACCAGCCGACGCCAGCCCCCTGCTCAAAATTCCCATTCTGCACCACATTGACAATCGGATCCGGGCGACTCACCATGGGCAAATAGATCCGGTTCGCCGCCGGGTTTACTTCTCCGCCACCTGCCGATATCTTGTAATTCTCCTGGGGTATCTGGCTGATTGGCACATCTGTCGCCAAGTCAATCAATTTCGCTGCGCCGAATACTTCCAACCCATAGGTGTCATTTGGGCTTGCGCCTGGCTTCGGGACAACCTTAATGGTGTAGGTGCCTGCTTTCAAGACCGGCGCATAGACCAGATCGTCTCCATTTTCGTCCGTTGTATAGTACAGAACACCCGGGATCCCTCGCACATACTCTTGTCCAGTAAATGTTATCGTGTCACTTGATATTGAGAAACCGTCTGGATCTGTCACAACTAAACTCACTGGCGAATGAGTCTGCACAAGCAAGGGTGATTGCCCGATGGTTACCCGCCCATAGCCCCGAAATTCCTTTGCAGCCTTGCGCTGATCCTTGCTCGAATAGATGATCCCCTTTGATGGATTGGCTGCCTCCACCACATTTTGACTCGAATCGCTTCCCCCCACATACATGGCCACATGGGTGATACTCGTCCCTGTCGGCGAACCCGCAAAAAACATCAAATCTCCAGGCTGTAGCTCCCCTTCGCTGATAACCGTCGTGCTACTATCCCGCTGTCCCTGCGCCCCCTCCTGGGATATAGGATACCCTGGATACTTAGCCGACCCTGCGGCCTTGTTATATGCCCAAAGGATCAGGCCGGAACAGTCCAGCCCCTTGCCCAGAACAACCTGTTTGTCTGCGGCCCGATAGTAATAGTATCCATCGTTCAAAATCTTTGTGGTGCTGACATACTCCTTCGGATTCGTCCAACTCCACCCCTTCCCCCCCCAAAGATACTCGCCTCCCACCACAGTCTTGGCAATCCCTGCTGCCTGGCTTCTCAAATTCCCGACATCGGCGCTTGTCTTTACGCCAGTGATCTTGATAGTGCCCCAGGAGGGATACCGCCGATCAGTTTGTGGTTCCGAGTTTGTGTCAAGAACAACACTTAGATAGTTACTGCCCGACGGATTTCCAGTGACCACCGCTGTTCTGCTGCCACTGACATGCTTCAGGACGTGATCGCCCCACTTGATCCCACCCCAAATAAAAGCAAGTCCCCCTACACTGTTCGGTGTGATCGGATCTGCCAACGCTGACTGCCACATCGGCTTTGCCGCAACACTTACCGAAAAGGAATCCCAATAGCCTTTACCGGCTTCCGTCATGGGCAGATATGAATCCCAACTATACAGATCGTAGTCAAAGCTAATCACATATTGGCTCGCCGGTGTCAACAGCGCCGCCGCCCCATGATAACCTTGATCTTGCTCAGACGTTTCTAAGCGGTTCGCAATGCCCATCCTAATCGTATCGCCTGATATGCTGACCTCTGGGCTTCCTGGACAAGATCCGCAGGTAGTCCAACTAAAGACGGGACTCTCTTGATCCGCCCTGGAATCAGCAGGCGGAACTATCAAAAGAAAACTAAGAACGAGTACGAGAGATACGAACGACTTGGTTTTCATTTCAGGCCTCCTTTTTATGGCTTTCTCCAAGAAAATCTTCGTTGAACAAACAGCAGCCTTTGATTATCTTCACACCACTTCCGGTCCCCCCTATTCTACACCCAAAACCCGCTTCCTGATCTCTCAAACATCTATCACGCCCCTATCACATTTCTCTCAATCCGCAGTTTCCCCATCCCCAAACTCTGCTCCCAAATCCCCCTTTTGCCAGAATAGGCACTTGCTGGCATGATTCCCCCCGAAGAAGTTCGACTTTTGCCAGAAGTCGAACTTCTGGGTTGGTCAGCCCCGGTTTATTGAGAAGATACCCAATTTCCCTCTTGCGACCAAGGGTTTTCAGGAGTAAAATGGGTCTATGCGGTCACGGGATTTTTGATCCCTGGCCGGACAAAACCAAAATCCACCACCCAACCCACCAAACAAATGGAGAATGTAAATGGCGAATCAATCGTGTGCAAATTGCAGCTTGCGGGCCAAATATGATGCCGCCCCCACCTCCCTGGCCGGCCGCTTCTGGCGCTGGCATATCAACTTCTGCCCCGGCTGGAAGGGGTACTTCACCGCCCTGCCCCAAGAGGAGAAGGCCAAACTGGCGCTACAGTATAGTTTCAAGCGGTATCAGTAGCGCCCAAGCATAGGTCAAAAAAAGGACGTCGGCTCGCAAGCCGACGTCCTTTTTGATCCAACTTTGTCCACCCAACCGAGCGCTTACTCCACCCGGTCCGGATCCAGCAACCACTCTACCAGACTGTTGATCTCGTCTTCGCTCATGCGCTCGGCGAAGTTGGCGGTCATGATGCCGCCGACATAGCCGTCGGCCAGGTGGGCGTTGGGGTCAACGATGCTGGTATGGACATAGGTCTGGGCGTCCATGCCGGGGACCACGCTGCCGGCTCGTTCGTACAGATTCTTCATGTTGGGACCGACAGGACCACGGCTGTCCGCGGTCTGGTCCAGGGCCAGGTTGTGACAGCCCAGGCAGGCCATGCCGTTGACGCCGGCACCCCACAACTCCGCCGGGGTGCGCGGGCCGGTGGAGACTTCGACCGCTTCGGCAGGCACAAAGTCGCCGATGGTCTGGGCCTCTGGGGCCTTGGTCACGTCCCGGAAGGCTTGCCAGGGATCCTCTTCGGCGGTCTGGGCCAGGGCGGCATCCCGGAAGTTCATCACGTAGTCGGCCACTTGCTGCACCTGGTCAGCCCGCATGGGACCGCCGTAGGCATTGCCCCAGGTGGGCATGACTTGCGCCCATTGGGTCTTGGCCTTGCTGGGGCGACCGGCGGCGATGGTCAACAGGACATAGGAGTCCAGGGAACCGAGATACCCAACATCACTGACACGTTGGGTGAAGAAGTAGTGGCTTTGCAGAGCCGGAGCGACCCCAGGCAAGCCTTTACCATCTGCCCCGTGACAGGAGGTGCAGTTGTTGGCATAGAGGGCCGCGCCGTTTTCGATGGAACGGGCCTCCCAGTTCAGGGTCTGAAGCTCCATACGCGGATCTTCAGTGATCGTGGTCAGCAAGATGACCGCAAAGGCGATCAACAGAGAGGCAATGCCGATCAGGATCTTGAGAATAGGTGAGCGGATGTACAGATACTTGGTCAATTTAAGTTACTCCCCAGCGGGTGCGAGGCCCAGGGTGGACAGCAGAATGGTCCACGGATTGTGTTTCTTCAGGCCATACTGTTCCCAATAATAGGCATCCTCGTGGACGAAGAAGTGCTTGTCGAACTCTTCCGCCTCGCCCTGAGAACTGAGCCAATGGATTTCCCAATCGATCCGCTTCAGGCTCGGTTGATCCTGGGTGATGCGCAGGATGCCGTAGGCCTGATTGAACTCTCGGTCCGCTTCGTCGTAGGCGGCCATGCTGTGAACATACGCATGGTAGATTTCGGCAAACTCAGCGTCCATCTCTGCCGGTTCTTGCCGGGTGTCATAGACGCCCACGGGTAGATGCGCATAGCCGATCTCTCGCACCAGGCCGGCCCCTTCTTCGGGAATCATCTCCTGGACGATTTCCACGGCCGGTGCAGCCGAGACGGCGTATTGGGGCGTACCCATCCAGCTCAGGATAACCATGACCACACCGGCCACGATGCCGCTGATGATGGCCACCCGCCGGTCACTGCCCCGCCGGCTGGGATTGCGATCCAGGTACGGGATGCCCATCAGCAACACCAGCAGGACGCCGGGCAGAATCACGCCGGCCCACATCTTGTCCGCCACTTTCAGCATACCCTGGAGCCAATAGAAGTACCAGGGAGCCACGGTGTGCAGGGGCGTAGATTGGGGGTTGGCTATATTTTCCAAGGGGGCTTGGAAGAAGAAGGCGGTCAAGAAGACCAGCAAGGCCGTGAAGCCGATCAGTACCGCGGTTTCGTCGATAAAGACATCGGGCAGGAAATAGACCCGCCGATCCGCCGGCACCCGGTTGGCCGTGTCCTGGCCCACTTCTTCTTCATTGGCGGGCAGGCTGATGCCAAAATGCACAACCTTGTAATAATGCACAAAGAAGAAGAGGAAAAGCACCAAGGGCAGGAAGATCACATGCAGCAAATAGAAGCGCAACAGACCGTTGGCCCCAATATCCGGGGCGCCCCGCGCCAGCAGGTTGACGGTTTCGCCCACGATGGTCGGGGGGACGGCTTCGGCCATGGAGGTGCCGATGGTGACAGCCCAGAAAGCCAACTGATCCCAGGGCAGCAGATAGCCCGAGAAGCTGAGGAAGAGGGTGACCACCAGCAAAATTACCCCGGTGAACCAGGTAAACTGCCGGGGCGCTTTATAGCTCCCGGTCAGATACGTTCTCACCATGTGGGCCGTCACCACCACCACCATCACCTCTGCACCCAGCCGGTGCAGATCCCGCATGAACTGGCCAAAGGGCACGTTGCTCAACAGCCGGATCATGTCTGGATAGGCCCGCTCCGGGGAGGGGGCGTACCAAACCATCAGGATCAAGCCGGTGATCACCTCTACAAAGTAGATGTACGTGGAGAGCAGCCCCAACCGGAAGGTGTGGGTGAAGCGGGTCACGCTCTCGTGGTAATAGGTTGGCTTGATGTGAAGCAGGAAGGTCTCGGAATGGGGCTTGAGACGCGGGTTCGGGCGGCCCGGCGGCTCGCCACGCACCATGCTCCGAAAGTCACCTGGGCTGATGCCGGCGGTGACTCGGGTGAAGACATCTTCGAACGCCGCCGAAGCTGTGGCGACGAAACCCTTCTTAGGGGCATCTTGTTGTACGGCCATAAGGTCACGATCTCCTTAGCAGGTTAGCAGAGCTGGACCACTAAAGGGTTGGTGCAAGGACAATAACTGAACTTGCCTTGATGATGGATAACGATAGTCAGGGCTGACGATCCGGTTTAGCTATGGGCCTTGCCGAGAATCTTCTTGCCCGTGTTGACAACCACGACTGCGCCCGGGGAAGGCAACGCTGCGGGCACAATGGCTTCCGGCGTATCCGTGGTTTGAGACACGATCTCTTCGCCTTCAAGCACTTCCACGGAGAACTGGTCCAGAGATCGGGGAGCCGGACCTTCAATATAGAGGCCTTCGGCGGTGAACTTGGAGCCGTGACACGGACATTCAAAACGGCTGTTGGACGCTTCCCATTTGTACAGGCAGCCCAAGTGGGTGCAGACCATATAGAGGGCCTTGATCCCCTCGTCTGTCTGAACCAGCCAGAACTTGCCACCCACCTCGGCCTTGGGCGGGGTGCCGATGGTGGGCATGGACGAAGCTGCGCCTAGAATAAACTTGCCGCCAAACTCGCCTTCTTTGAACTTGGGGTACAAGAACTCAAAGGTGGCAAAGCCGCCCTGGGCCGCAATCAATCCCAAGGCAGCACCCCAGGAATAGGTCAAAAATTCCCGGCGGTTGATGCCGGACTGACCAGCGGGTTCCTCTGCGGCCTGGCTACCGGCTGGGCCTGCGGTCATGGCAGGTCGAGACACGGGCTTGGCTGCTGGCGTATCGTTCCCGACGGAGGCGACGGGCCGTTTGGCGGCTGCGCTGGCCTTGGCCGCGGCAATCCGATCCACAGCCGGTGCGACCTCCGCCTTGGCTGGGGGGGCAACGGTCTTGACTTCGGCCTTCACCTCTGCCATGACCGGAGCCTCGACTTTTGCCTCAGTCTCAACCTTTACCTCTGCCTTTGCTGCGGCTTTGGCGGCCTGGGCAGCGGCCTCTTTTTCCGGATCAAAGACTTCGCCGCGTTTTTCGGCGGCGCGGCGTTTGGCTTCCAAGATTCTCTGCTGAACGACGGTTAACTCTGGCATACCGGCTCCAGCCTCCTTTCAGGCAATACATGACTGAATTGACAGTGCCACTCTCGACTAGGGGAGGGGCAAATGGACTTTGCCAGAGGAAAATGCTCTGGCTTGATCTGCTATATCTGGGTCAAACGATCGGGTTGGACAAACATGGACTAAATTTGGAGATACGGCAAGCGTACAACGTCCCCTAGTATAGTATGCTTTGGCCTACTAGACAATCCTGCATGGGGCTGGTTGACGCTTCGCAAGGGTTGGTAGCAAAGACGTTCGACTTTTGAGAAAAGCCGAACGTCTCAGTGTTCGCAATAAGGCCGGATTATAGCATGGGCCCCTCGCGATTGTCAAAATAATCACAAAAAGACGGCCTCTGCCCCCCGCCCCTCCCTCGTTCCCACGCTCCGCGTCCCTCGTTCCCACGCTCTGCGTGGGAACGCCGAACGGACGCTCTGCGTCCCGTGGCGCAGAGCGCCAGCCTGCGTTCCCACGCGGAGCGTGGGAACGAGCAAAATCCGGTAAATCCTCCCTCGTTCCCCCGCCCCTCCCACGCTCCCCCGCCCCTGGGAACGCCGAATGGACGCTCTGCGTCCCGTGGCGCAGAGCGCCAGCCTGCATTCCCACGCGGAGCGTGGGAACGAGGGAGGGGGCGTGGGAACGAGCAAAATCCGGTAAATCAGCGTTCTGTTTTTTCCCCTATCCTTCCAGATCCGCCAGCCGTTCGCCGATCTGCGCCTTTTGCTCGGTCAGTTCGGCCAGTTTGGCCTGTTCCCGCTGCACCACGGATTCCGGGGCCTTTTTGACAAAGCCAGGGTTGCCCAGCAGGTTGTGGATGCGGTCCATCTGCTGGTCGATGTTGGCGATCTCCTTGACCATGCGCTGGCGTTCGGCGTCCAGATCCACCAGGCCGGCCAGGGGCAGGTGGGCGGTCATCCCCCCCACGGTCAGGCTGACGGCTTTGGCCGGGGCCGCCATCTCGCTCTCCACCACCGTGCGCTCCCCATCCAGCCGGGCCAGACTGAGCAGGATGGGCAGGTTGGCCCGCAGCATGGCCGTGTGTTCCCCGGCGCTGATCTGGGCGCTGATCCAGCGGGCGGTCTCCACGTTGTATTCGCTGCGGGCGTTGCGGATGGCCCGCACCAATTCCTGAATACGGGCGAAGTTGTCCTCGGCCTGGGCATCCTGCTTGCCGGAAGCCTGGGGCCAGCGGCAGATCATCAGCGAGGGGCTGTGGGCCGTCATCCCCGGCAGATTTTGCCAGATGGCCTCGGTGACAAAGGGCATGAAGGGATGGAGCAAGCGCAGACTCTGCTCCAACACATGGGCCAGCACCTGTCGGGCAGCCTGGGCGGCCTGGGCATCCTCGCCATAGAGCCGCACTTTGCACGCCTCGATATACCAATCGCAATACTCGCCCCACAGGAAATCATAGAGCTGGCGACCGGCCTCGCCCAACTGCCAACTGTCCACCAGCCGGGTGCTTTCCCGGCGCACATTTTCCAGTCGGCTCAGAATCCACCGATCCGCCAGATCCAGTTGGTCGTCCGCGGGCAGGGCGTAGGTGGTGAAGAAGTCGTTCGTCTCGACCTGCATGGGCAGGGTGGCCTCTTGCAGATTCATAATCACAAAGCGGGCGGCGTTCCACACCTTGTTGGCAAAGTTGCGGTTGGCCTCGACGCGGGTCAGGCTCAGCTTCATGTCGTTGCCCGGCGTGCCCCCGGTCAGCAGGCTGAAGCGCAGGGCGTCCGTGCCGTAGTCCCGGATCAGATCCAGGGGGTCAAGCGCATTGCCCAGGCTCTTGCTCATCTTGCGCCCCTGCTCGTCTCGGACCAGCCCGTGCAGGTAGACATATTTGAACGGCACTTGGCCCGTAAACTCAATCCCCATCATGATCATGCGCGCCACCCAGAAGAAGATGATGTCGTAGCCGGTCTCCATCACCTCCGTGGGGTAGAAGGTCTCCAGATCCTGGGTCTGGTTGGGCCAGCCCAGGGTGCTGAAGGGCCACAACCCGCTGCTAAACCAGGTGTCCAGCACGTCCGGGTCCTGCTTCAGCTTGGTGGGCGCGCCATAGTGGACGATGGCCTGCTCCAAGGCGTCGCTCTCGTTGCGGGCGGCGAAGACCTGGCCATCCGGCCCGTACCAGATGGGGATGCGGTGGCCCCACCACAATTGACGGCTGATGCACCAATCCCGGATATTTTCCAGCCAGTGGAAGTAAATCTTCTCGAAGCGTTCGGGGATGATCTTGATCTCCCCGTTGCGCACGGCTTCCAGGGCTGGCTCGGCCAGGGGCTGCATTTTCACCCACCATTGGTCACTGAGCAGAGGCTCGACCACCGTGTGACAGCGCTGACAGTGGCCCACCTGATGCACATGATCCCGCTGGCTGACCACCAGCCCGGCGGCCTGCATATCGGCCCACAACTGCTTGCGGGCGGCGAAGCGGTCCATGCCGTTGTAGGGGCCGGCCTCTTCGTCCAGGGTGCCGTCCTTGTTCAGGATGTTGATAAAGGGCAGGTGATGGCGCTTGCCGATCTCGTAATCGTTGGGATCGTGGCCCGGCGTCACCTTGAGCGCGCCCGTGCCAAAGGCCGGGTCCACATACTCGTCGGCGATCACCGGGATCTCCCGGTTGAGCATGGGTACCAGGGCGGTCTTGCCGATCACATCTTTATAGCGCTCGTCGTCGGGATGCACGGCCACGGCCGTATCACCCAAAATGGTCTCTGGCCGGGTGGTGCTGACTTCGAGAAATCCGCCTTCTTTTAACGGATAGCGGAAGGTGTAAAACTTGCCAGCCACCTCTTCGTGTTCCACTTCCAGATCGCTGATGGCGCTTTGGCAGCGGGGGCACCAGTTGACCAGGTAGTTGGCCTTGTAGATCAGCCCCTTGTTGTAAAGCTGGATAAAGGCTTCCAGCACCGCGTCGCTCAACCCATCGTCCAGGGTGAAGCGCTCCCGCTGCCAATCGCAGGAGATGCCCATGCGCCGCTGCTGGCCGGAGATGCGGCTGTGATATTCGTCTTTCCAGTCCCACACCTCCCGCACAAAGCGCTCCCGGCCCAGGTCCTGGCGGGTGACGCCCTGCTCTTCCAGCTTGCGCTCCACCACATTTTGGGTGGCGATGCCGGCATGGTCCGTGCCCGGCACCCACAGGGTGGGGCGGCCGGCCATGCGGTTGTAGCGGGTCAGCATGTCCTCCACGCTGCTGGTGATGGCGTGGCCCAGATGCAGCGCGCCGGTGACATTGGGCGGCGGCATGGAGATCACAAAGGGGGTGGCGTCCGGGTCCACCTGGCCCAATTCGCTCTGGGTCTCCGGGCGGAAGAAGCCTTCCTTTTCCCACCATTCGTACAGGATCTCTTCGCTCTCTTTGGGGTTGTATGCCTTGGGCATCTGGGTGTCGGTCATGGGTTTGTCTCCGTGAAATAAAAAAAAGTCGCTTCATCTCAAGGACGAAGCGACTCCGCGGTACCACCTTGTTTAGCAGAAATTAGCTGTTAGCCGATAGCAGTTAGCTGTTGCCCAGATAGTCCCTTTGTTCAAGGGCTACCGGCTACCGGCTAACTGCTGCTTTTCTGCTCTCTCAGCGCTATAACGGGCGAACCCGGAGGGGGCTACTGCCAGATTTCTCTGGGTTGGCGTCCCTCGACCTTCCCGGCGACTTTCCCCGCTGCGGCAGTGGATGGGTCTTGCAGCCTGCGAACCCATCTCTCTGGCACTCGTCGGCGGGTACTCCTCCGGTGCATCGTCGTTTGTGTATGCGTAATGCGTATTGCGTCAAGTAGTATAGTCCGTGTTGGATTCAGTGTCAAAAATCCTCACCCCCTCACCCCCTCACCACTGCCTCTCGTCCGCCGCCACTTCGTCCAGCAAATGTTCGGTGTAGATCATGCGCCGGATACCCGATTCGCCCCGGATCACCATGGAGTGGGTTTGGGCCCAGTTGCCTTGGAAGCTGACGCCGTCCAACAACATGCCGTCCGTGACCCCGGTGGCGGCAAAATAGATCTGGTCCGTACTCACAATCTCCCGTTCTGTGAGGATCTGGTTGGGATCAAACCCCAGGCTCTTCAGTTCGCTCTTTTCGGCCTCATCCACCGGGGCCATGCGGCCCAACATGGCCCCGCCCATCGCGCGCACCGCGCAGGCGGCCAAGACCCCCTCAGAGAAGCCGCCCACCCCCATAAGCACATCCACTTTGCTCTGGGGGGAGGCCGCCAGCAGGGCACCGGCCACATCCCCGTCGTGGTGAATCTGTGCCCGGGCCCCGGCCCGCCGAATGTCGTCGATCAAGCTGTGGTGGCGGGGGCGATCCAGGACAAAAACCACCAGATCCCGCACGGGCTTGCCCACCACCCTGGCGATCAGGGCCAGGGTCCAGGCCGCTGGGGCGTCAAGACATTCGGGCACCAGGGCCGCGCCCACGGTCCGGTTGACCACAATTTTCTCCATATACGTGGCCTGGGTCGGCTTCCACAGATGGCCGGCCGGCAACATGCAGACCGCAGAAATCGCCCCCGGCTGCCCCTCCACCAGCAGCCCGACCCCATCCACCGCATCCACCACCAC
Source organism: Caldilineaceae bacterium (assembly GCA_018003515.1). Classification (GTDB taxonomy): domain Bacteria; phylum Chloroflexota; class Anaerolineae; order Caldilineales; family Caldilineaceae; genus JAGNDO01. Next base: position 10,630 of record JAGNDO010000060.1, on the reverse strand, counting down.
ATCCATGACCGGCCCGGTGCCATCTCCCACCGTGCGTCCCGCGGCCAGGATGGTCTCGCGGCCCAGCCTGGGCCGCTCACTGACCGCAATCGTGCCATCCATGCTGATATGGTTGAGCCACTCATACATCACCTCGGTGGCTAC
>JAGNDO010000060.1:0-10386 GCA_018003515.1 Caldilineaceae bacterium | reverse complement strand
GTCAACGTGCGCACGTGGTTGAATCCTGCCTGTTGCAGGGCCTGGGCCACCCGATCGCTGCGTCTGCCGCTGCGACAGACCAGGACGATGTTCTTCTCTTTGCCCAGGCGCAGCTTTGCCGGGTCGAAACGGGACATGGGGATCAGTTGGGCCTGGCGGATGTGGCCGCGGATAAACTCTCGCTCTTCCCGCACGTCGATCACTTCGGGCTGGCCGATGCCCCAATGCAACTCTTGCCATAGCTCCAACGGGGTGACGTGCCGCACGGGCAGATGGGGGTGAGCGTGCAGGGGCAACTGGTTTGGGGTGGTGGATTTGGGTAGGTTTTGGCACTCTTTGAACGCCCGCACCTCGCATTCATAGATACAGACCGCCGGGTCCAACACCCGATAAAACATGTGGGTGATGGACTCCTCCTCGATCAGAAAGTGGTCGTCCCCCACCGCGGCGGAGAAACCCGTGGCATCCATCAGTTGGTGGATGGGGCCTTTTACTTTCATAAAGTAGACCTCGCCCCCCACCTCCGCATAGGTACGCACCACGGATTCCAGCATGTGGATGCCGCTGATGTCCATGCGGTTGACATTTTGCATACGCAAAAGCAGGAAGCGCTGGCCCGGATGCCGTTCCATGTGGGCGCGGATCAGCTCCTCCACATGGTTGACCGCCCCAAAATAGAGATCCCCCACCACGGTGATGATCCCCAACTGGGGGCAGGGCGGCTTCTCCGGCTGGTGCAAAAAGTGTTTGAAGTCGTCCGTGGGCAGCACGGAGACCACCTGGGGGGTGCTGGTCTGCAAAATATAATTGGCCAGGGACATGAGAATGCCGGTCATGACGGCAAATTGCAGGGGCAACAGCAGGGTGGCCATCAAGGTGGTCAGCATAATGGCCGCGTCCTGGCGGCTGGAGTGCCAGATGCGCACCATCTCCTTTTGATCGATCATGCCGTAGGCGATCACCACCAGCACGGCGGCCAGGGCAGCCTTGGGGATATAGGCCGCGGCCGGTCCCAGCAGTAACATGGCCAGCAAGGTAAAGACGCCGGAGACAATCGAGGCCACGGGCGTATGGGCACCAGCCTCGTAATTGACCGCCGAGCGATTGAAGGAGCCAGAGAGCGGATAGCCGGCAAAGAAAGCGGCACCGATGCTGGCCAAGCCTTGGCCCACAAATTCTTGGTTGCTGTCCAAACGCTGGCCGCTGCGTACGGCAATCGAGCGGGCAATCGAGGCCGCCTCCACCAGGCCGATGGCTCCCAGGGCCAGGGCACCGGAGGAGAGCTGGCCGATCAGGGCCAGGTCAAAGAGGGGCAGAGCGGTGAGGGGCGGCAGAGAGCGGGGCAGATCGCCGATGATCTTTACCCCATTTGCGTCCAGCCCCAAGAGTGCGACCGCGCCGGCCCCAACCACCATCACCACCAGGGGGGCAGGCAGTTTGGGACGATAGCGTTTGAGCAGGATCAAAATCACAATGGCTACCACGCCCAAGATCAAGCTGGGGAAGTGGGAGAGGGGCAGGGCTTGGACCAAATACCAAAGATTTGTAAAGACATTGCTGCCTGCCTCCGGGCTGACTCGAAACAGATTGGGCAATTGACCCACTGCGATCAATACCCCAGCCCCCGCCGTAAAGCCCACAATCACCGAATCCGAGACAAAGTTGGCCAGGATGCCCAGACGGGCCACCCCCACCCCCAGCCGAAACAGGCCCACCATCAGCGCCATCAACCCGGCGGCGGTGATGTATTCCGGCGACCCCACAAGAAAGAGGGGCGAAAGCACCGAGAAGACCAAGAGCGACGCCGTGTTGGTGGGGCCTGTGTGCAGATGATTTGAGGATCCCCACAGCCCGCCCAGGACGGCCCCCACGATGGCCGCATACAGCCCCATCTGAGGTGGCAGCCCGGCGATCAACGCAAAGGCGATAGCCTGGGGCAGCAAGATCACCCCTACGGTCACCCCGGCAGTCAGATCCCCCCGAAAGTTCTCCGGTTTGTACGCCCGCAGCATGATCACGGGGTGCAAGAAATAACGGGCCGGCGGCGGCACCTTGCCCAGGGTAAACTTGATCTTGGATTTTGTAGTAGCCGTATCGGTGGACATAAATGTTGCTCTTGGATGTGAAGGGTGTTGCATGAAACGATGCGTGTCACCTGTCACGTTTCACCTATTTACGCAACACGCAACACTTTTCAATTTTTCAATTTTACACCGAATCTCCCGAATAGGCTATGGACGAAAGCGGCTATAGGCGAAGGGGCCAGAAAATCGACATGTGTTTTCGTGTAGTCACAAATAGTTTTCATGGATCTCAATGAATTTGGGCGAATTCTGCATAATGGGTGCTTTGAAGGGTTTTTGGGCGAGGATTTGTGACGGTGTTGAGACGGTAGCCTGTTATGGTGTGCAGGTCACGCCCCGCAGATCTTCCTAATCACAGCGCATGCTGTATCACCCGGCGGCCCCACAATGTCACTCAGCATGCTTCGTGCTGGGTGACATTGTGCTTTGGAGACTTAGCCACAGAGATTTAACCACAGAGGGCGTGAGAGGAAAAGCCTTGGGTTTTTACGCTCTTGCGTCATGGGCAGGTGGCGGCATAGGGGATTCCGCGCAGGAATGTGCGCCACTCTTCTGCGCTCAAGTTGCGGTTGGCGAGCAGGCAGGCCCGTTGCGGCCAGGGCAGGGCGGCCACCTGCCACATCTGGGCCGTGCCGTCAAAGGTGCCCAGATAGAAGCGATCTCCGCTGCGGGTGATGGCCATGGATTCGGTTTCGATGGCCGTGCGCAGGGCTGGACCCAGGGGCAACTGGGTGCGCCAATCCCACCATTGCACATTGCCCGTGCTGCCCAAGGAAACCAACACCGGGCCGCTCTCCTTCTCCAGCAGGGTCAACCCCCAAATCTGGCTCCGGTCCCCTTCGATGGCTTCGCCCAAGGGCTGGCCCGTGGCCACATCCCAGCGCCGAATCGTCTGGTCATTGCTGCCCGAAATCAGCGTCTTCCCATCTGGCTCGAACAATAGCACGTTGACCCAGTTTGTGTGCCCGATCAGGGGTTCGCCCACGGGGGCCAGGTCCGGCAGGGACCAGAGGCGGATGGTGCTGTCCGTGCTGCCAGAGGCCAGCAAAGTGCCGTCCGGGCTGAAGGCCAGTGAGAGCGCCCATTCGTCTTTGTGGGCCTGGATCGGTTCGCCGACCGCTTCCCCAGCCGCCACATCCCACAGGCGGATCTGGCCGGAGAAATCCCCCGTGGCCATCCACTTGCTGTCTGGGGTAAAGGCCAAGCCGATCAACACGGTTTGATGGGCGGGCATGGGATCAAAACGGGGCGTCCATGTCTGGGTCTCCCACAGGATCACAAAGCCACCGGCGTCCAAAGAGGCCAGCGTGCGGCCATCCGGGCTATAGCCGACTTGGATGATCGAGTTGGGGTGGGCGGTCTCGATATCCCGCAACTTCTCGCCCGTACGCGCATCCCATAGCACAAGGTGGCCGTCAAAGCTGCTGGTGAGCAGGGTGCTTTCATCCGGAGAAAGGGCCACGCTGCGCACACGGGCAGTATGGCCGTTCAAAATCTGCCGGGCCGCCATGTCCCACAGGGCGATTTTGCCGCTGGCATCACCGCTGGCCAACATGCGCCCATCGGGACTAAAAACCAGGCTGCGGATCCAGTTCTCATGGCCGACCAGGGGTAGACCCAACTTGGCCCCGCTCTCGGTCTCCCACAAGATGATCTGGTTGGCCGTGTCGCCGCTGACCATGCGGGTTCCGTCGGGACTGAAGGCCACGGCCAACACCCGCCCCTGATGGCCCGTCCGGGGACTTCCCATCTGTAACCCCGTGGCCGCGTCCCACAGACGGACCGTACCGTCAAAACCGGCGGTGGCCAGACGGTTGTTATCTGGGCTGAAGGTGCAGGCTTGGATGTCGTCAATGTGCCCACCCTGGGGCGGGGCGAGAGTCTCTTGGGCGGTCGTGTCCCAGATCGAAAGGGTGGCTTCGCTGCCATCGCTGCCCTTCAAGGCCAGTCGGCTGGCGTCCCCGTTGACGGCGCACAGGGTTGTGCGGGGCGGATGCAGTTGGGGACCGGTGAGCAGCGCGCCGGTGAGGGCATCGTAGACCCATAGCTCCTCGGTGCTGTCATCCACCACCAGGCGGCTACCATCTCCAGAGAAAGTCACCACCCGCATCTTGTTGGGCACATCATGTTGAACAAGTGTGACCGCTTTTTCCAGATCCCACAGGCCAAAGCCGCGCTCGGTTCTGTAAACCAGACGCTGGGTAGTCGGCTGGAGGGTCAAGATGCCGGTGGCGGGGAGCAGGGCCGTAGCAGTCGGGCTGACTGCATTTGTGATGGAAATGGGCCGGCCTGGGGCCGTGGGATCTTGCATGGACCAGACAAAGGCCGTGCCCTGAACATCCCCAGAGAAGAGGGCGGTTCCATCTTGGGAAAAAGCCACCAGGCCAGTTTCGTTGCTGTGACCATGCAAAAAGGTGATCAACATGGGGTCAAGCTTCAACCCGGTGAGCAGGCTGGTGATGTCCGTGGGGTCCGGGGTGCGGGCCAGGGATTCCAGGCTGAGCAGGACGCCCCGATCGACCAGGGTATCCATTGCCTGAAGGGATTGGGCGCTCAGTTGGCGAGCGAGGGCCAGATGGGCGCTCTCTTCGGCCTGAACCGCGTGGAGTTGGGCTTGGCCCTGCAATTGCCAGGTATAAAAGGCCGTGGCAATGAGTACAAAGGCCAGGCCCACCAGCCCAATCACCAGCCGCCGCAGCCGCCGACTGGATTGGGCTTCGTGGCGGGCCAGGCTCTGGGCCGTCACCAAGGTACTCTGGCGTCGAGCTTCAATGGCCGCACTCTCGTCGTCTCGATGTTGGACACTGGCGGTGATAAAGCCCCGCTCATGCGCAGAGAAACTCTCTCCTTGGCGGGCCAGCCATTCTTCCGAGTCGGTCAGAAAGCCGCCCCGCAGCAGGGCGCTCTCGTCCCGTCCAGCCAGTCGCCATTCAGCCAGCAGGATGCGCAGCCGTTGCTGCCAGACGCGGAAGGTGCGATCGATCTCGATCCACTGGCGCAGGAGATCCCATTCCAGGATCAGGGCTTCGTGGATCACCTCAACGGTCTCGTTGCCCTCGGTGTTGCGTCCGGTCACCACCAGCCGGGCATCGGCCAGCTTGTGGACAAGGGGCCAATCGTTCTCTCCGATTTCCGCGCGGGTGGCCAGGCGGCGGGTGTCTGCCGTGCCTTGGCCAGGCTGGATCAACTGGGGGAAGATGTAGCGGGTGCGCACCTGTTCTTGGGGCGAAAGGTTGGCATAGATGCCGTTGGCATACTTGGTCAGGGCACCGGCCACCCCGCCATTTTTCTCGTAGGCCGCGTGGGTGATCCAACCATCCTGGCGGTTGGCCCACAATTGGGAGAGGGCGAATTCCAACAGGGGCAGGCTACCCGGGGCACTCCCCACATCCGCAAGCAGACGCAGCACCAGACCCGGTTCAAACATCACGCCCTTCTGCCACGCCGGTTGCTCGATGACCTGGCGCATCTCGTCTGGTTGCATAGGCCCCAGGATGGTGGTGGCGTCCTGCAACAGGTCGGCCATGGTGCCTTGGGAGAGCAGATAGCCCATGAAATCGGCGCGTACGGTCACCAAAATGGTCAGCGCTCTTCCGGTTTTTGGCCCGCGACCGGCGTCCAAACTCGGTTGCAGGATTAGATCCAAAAAAGCCTGGCGGATCTCTGCATCCGAACAGAGGCTGAAAAGCTCTTCGAATTGGTCGATGACCAGCAGCAGCCGGCGTTCTGGGACCGGGTGATCGGACGAAGTGGGGGGAGGCGAGGAGGCGGGAGCGGGTGCAGTGATTTCGTCCACCAGATCGGTCAACTTGCGAGTGCCTGCCCTTAGCTCTGGGACCAAGGCAGCGGGTTGCATGTTGCAGTGGGGGGCCAAGGCCAGGGCCAGGTTGCGGAAAGGCGTATCCCCTGGGCGAAAACTGATGGGCGTCCACTGAATGGCAGAATTCTTGCCTTTGGGCGCGGCCCGGCCTGCCAGTCTGGGGAGGAGTCCCGCATGGATCACCGAAGACTTGCCACTGCCCGACGGTCCCAGGACGGCCATCAGGTCATGGGTCTGGATCGACTCATGCAGACGCTGGATGATCTTGACCCGCCCAAAGAAATTGTTCGCGTCGGCGCTGGTGAAGGCCCGCAATCCAACATAGGGGGAGGTCATATCCTTGGTGGTCGGGATCACCTCTTGGGCGCGAATGCGCTGATAGAGTGTCTGGGTCTCCTCGCTGGGTTCAGCATCCAAGGCTTCGGCCATGATCCGACGACAGTTTTCATACTGATGCATCGCTGCCGCGCGTTGGCCCTGGCGCAGGAAGATGCGCATCAAGGCGCGGTGGGCATCCTCGTTCCACGCCTCCAAGGTCAGTTGGTGTTGGGCATAGGCCTGGGCCTGGGCCAGATCCCCTTCTCGCTCAAAATTGTGGTGCAGATGGCCGACAAATTGAACGACCAACCCCTGATAGTGTCTGCGATTGGTCGTCAGCCAGCTTTCAAGGTCAGGTGAGTCGATAGATACCACACTCTCCAAAAATGGTCCCCGGTACAGTTCAATGGCCTGGCGCATACGTTCCAGACATGCGGGACAGCGCTCCACAGCATCATGCATGTGTTTACGGTTGGCATCGATCAGGTTGTCGAATTGTTGGGTGTCGATGACGGCCTGGCGCGGGTCAACGCTGAGGTTGTGGCGGCTGGCCAGGATGAACGGTGAGTGGCTTTCGCCGTCCTGGATGGCGCTGCGCAGACGGTTTAGCTCTGTGCGCAGATTCTTGCGGGCCTGGGCGGCCTCGGTGTCTGGCCAAAATTGGATTGCCAACAGCTCCCGGCTGTGTTCCACGTCAGGATGGCTGGCAAGATAGGCAAGTAAAAGCCGGGATCGTTCGGTGGGGAAGGGAATCGGATCTGGCGATGCATCGGGTGCTTTACCAGCAGAAGGGGTCCCCTGGAAAAAGCCTTGGAATGAACCGAGCAGAGCCAGCTTTAAGCGCATGAGACCTCGTGTGGTGTTGGTGGAGTGGGGTGCGGTGGTGCATCGGGAATAAGCATTCACCCCTCGGCTCCCAATGCTGGGGAAGGTGGTGGACAGTTTCCCCTCAAAGTTTGGGGGGCAGGGGGCGGGGAGTGAATGATGACTCTCGGGAAGCCAGGAGGGGGCGACGAGAAGGGATCGAGACAGAGGAATTATACAGCTTGTGGCAGGTTTTCCCAAACAAACTGCACAGATTGAGCGCAAAGTGTCGCCAAAGCAGAGGAGGCGGAGTTGATTAACTGTCTGATCATCTCCTGGCTTGCGGGGTGATTCAGCCGTGCAACGATCTTGTCACGATAGAAGAGTACAATTGCCAGGGTATGCGCAAGGCCCTGGTCCACAAAAAAAAGCGAGAACTATCCATGTCAACAAACACAACACAGCCCCCCAATCTGGATCCGCTCAAATCGCCCACGGCCACCAAAGGCAAGTCCGACACCCTGATCCCGGACAGCACTGACTACACAGACCCCTCCGCAAAGAACGATCCCCGCCTTCAAGAACTGGCCCAAATGGTCGCCGCCCTGCGCACCCGCCGCCAGGCCAGCCTGGACCGGTGGGTGAATGGAAGGAGTAAGGAGCAATAAGTGTGGCGCGAAAATTTTGCCCGCCCCCAATACTCATTACTCCTTACTCATCACGCCCCCGTCGGTAGATCAAACCAGAACGTAGCCCCGTGACCGGGCTGGCTGTCCACCCCTACGCGCCCGCCTTGGGCCTCCACCAGGGCCTTGACGATGGCCAGTCCCAGTCCGGCTCCACTGGTGTGACGTTCGGTTTGGGCGTCGCCCTCCCGGCTGCGGCTGGGATCGCCTCGATAGAAACGGTCAAAAATGTGGGGCAGGTCCGCTGATGGAATGCCCGGTCCGCTGTCGGTTACACTAAAACGAACAAACTTCGCATAGCCATCATGAGCAATACCGCCTCCCTTTGTCTCCTTTCTCCCCACAAACACCCCAGTCCCACCCCCAGTCCCAGTCCCAGTCACCTTCCCATCCGCCATGACCTGGGCGGTCAGTCTCAGGGTGCCGGCGGCTGGGGTGTGGCGCAGCCCGTTGCCCATCAGGTTGTGCAAAATTTGCTGTACCCGATCCGCATCGCCCAAAGCCAGGAGGGGAATGGGGGAGGTGGGGGGCGTCTGGGTGGTAATGCGGATGGCGCGCTCCTCGGCCAGGGGGCGGAAGAGGGCGGCCATGTGGGTCACCACATCGTCCACGGCCAGCTGTTGCATGACCAGGGGCAGGTTGCCCGCCTCGGCCTGGGCCAGTTCGTGGAGATCCTGGATCAGCCGGGAGAGGACGCGGGTTTCGTCATAGATGGTGCTGATCTCGCTCTTTTCCAGGGGGTAGACGCCGTCCAGCAGGGCCTGCAAGTTGCCTTGGACCACGCTGAGGGGGGTGCGCAGTTCATGGGCGATGTCGGCCACCATGCGTTGGCGCAGGGTTTCCTGGCGATGCAGATTGGCGGCCATGCGGTTGAAGCCGGCGGCCAATTGGCCGATCTCGTCCCGGCCATGCACGGGCACCTGGGTATCCAGTTTGCCCTGGGCCACGGCCATCACCCCTTCTTCCAGGGCGCTCAGGGGCTTGAGCATGCTGTAGGCCAGCAGGCTGCCCACCAGCAAGGCCACCAACCCGGCGACCACGGAAGAGATGACCAGCGCCTGGTTCATGCGGTTCAAAAAGGTCTGCTCTGCCGGGCCGATGGCGGCTTGGATGGCCGATTGGCTGTCCCGGGTGTCCACGACCCGGGCGATCTCCACGCCGTTGACCCACACGGGCGCGCCCACGGCCAGTACATCCGGGTCAACCGGCTGGACCGCGGGGAAGGTCAGGGCCTGGCCTGTGACGGCATCCACCACAAAGAGTACCCGGCTGGCCGTAGATTGGGTCTGGCCATTCGGTCCCCGCCCCCGTTGGCCCATCATGCCGACCCCGCTGCCCATGCCCCGGTAGGTGTTGCTGGATTGGTCCAAATAGTCCTGAATGCTCTCCCAAGAGCCGGTCTGGTCGTAGATCCGGGAGGACTCGTCGGCCATCTGCACCAGGCGCTCGCTGATGGCTTCGCCCAAGTAGCCCTGATAGGCCGACGTGGCGCTGCGCCCGATCAGCAAACTGACCGTCAACAGGCCCACGGCAATGACGAGTATGAGGGTGAGAAGGACTTTGGTGAGTAGGTTCATTGGAATCCGGGATTGGGGGTTGGGGATTGGGGATTGGGGGATTGGGGATTGGGGGATTGTGACCTGATGCAAGCTAACCCAATCCCTAATTCCCAATCCCCAATCCCCAATCCCTATTTACTAAGACGATAGCCGATGCCAAACACAGTTTCGATGTGGATGGGGTTGCGGGGGTCAGGTTCGATCTTGCGGCGCAGGTTTTTGATGTGGCTGTCGATGGTGCGCTCCAACCCGGCGTATTCGTAGCCCAGTCCCTCCTCGATCAACTCTGTGCGGGTGAAGGCCCGACCGGGGTGACGCATGAGCAGATAGATCAGGTCGAACTCGCTGGGGGTCAGGTCCAAGATCTGCCCGGCCTGGGCAAAGGCGTGGGTGGTGGGGTCAATCTCCAGATCCCCCACCCGCAGGATGGGCTGGGCTGTGGCCGGCGGGGCCTGGATGCGGCGCAAAATGGCCTTGACTCGGGCCAGCACCTCCCTGGGGTTGAAGGGCTTGGTGACATAATCATCCGCCCCCATCTCCAGACCAAGGATGCGGTCCACATCCTCCACCCGGGCCGTGAGCATGAGGATGGGGGTGGCGGCCAGGGCCGGGTCCGCCCGCAGGGTGCGGGTGACGGTCAAACCGTCCATCTCCGGCAGCATCAGATCCAGCACCACCAGATCCGGGCGCACCGTGCGCACGGCTTGGAGGGCCGTCTTGCCGTCGGACGCGGTCTGCACGGCATAGCCGGCCTGCTCCAAATAGCTACGCACCAGGCGCACGATATTGGCATCATCGTCTACAACAAGAATCGTTTGGCTCATAGTCAGTCCAGAATAGCATGGAGGTGTGGAAATTTGATGGAGGTTGGGATTGGGGGTTAGGGATTGGGGATTGGGGATTCGGTCGCAATGCACCCCCAATCCCCAATCCCTAATCCCCAATCCCTAACCCCCCGGCTTCCGCATCAAATACCAGCGACAGGGGCGGGGGGCGGGGGTGGCTTGGCGGATCTCGATGATCTCCAAGTGGGGGGCAAAGAGCTGCTCGGCCTCGTGGTCGGCCAGCCAGCGCCATTCGCCCACATTCTCCGGCGTCTCCTCCCGGTCGAAGGC
>JAGNDO010000136.1 GCA_018003515.1 Caldilineaceae bacterium | reverse complement strand
CCCCCCCAATTTCCGATCACAGGAGAAAAACAGGCGTGATCAAGAAAAAACGCATGACCTTGCGCGATGTGGCCCGTGAGGCGGGGGTCTCCCCGACCGCGGTCTCGTTTGCCTATAATGCTCCCCATCAACTCAGCACGGCCACCCGTGACCGCATCCTGAGTACGGCGGCGATTTTGGGCTATCAGCCCCATCCCGTGGCCCGCACCCTGGCCACGGGCCGCACCCATACGGTGGGCTTTGTCATGCCGTCCAGCCTGCATTGGATGTTGCGAGATCCCTTTTTCAACATCGTCCTGGGCGAAATGGGGGCGGTGTGCGATGACCACAACATGCACATGCTGCTGATCCCGGCCCATTCGGAAAAAGCCGCCACCAATCTGGACACCATCGCCGTGGACGGCTTTGTGATGGTGGCCATCCACCGGGACCATCCCCTGAGCGTCTTTGCCGAAACCACCACCCGCCCCGTGGTCATGTTGGACGGGGATGAGCGTATCCAGGCCTTGCAGCTCAACCTGGATGATGTGGGCGGCGCGTACGCGGCGGCCAAACATCTGTTGGCCCAGGGCCATCGGCGCATCGCCGTGGCGGCCTTGGGCCCCCGGCCCGGCAATGCGCCCATCCCCCGTATGGAGCGGCGTATGGCCGGCTATCGGCAGGCGATGGCTGAGTTTGGATTGGATCCTAACAGCTTGCAAGAGGTGCCCACGGCCGGGTTGTTGTCGGCGGGGGCCGAGTCTTTGGATGCGGTGATGGCCCTATCGCCCCGGCCTACGGCTCTGCTGTGTACCAACGATGTGCGGGCCTTGGGCATCCTGGCTGCGGCCAAAACTCGGGGCCTTGCCGTGCCTGGGGATCTGGCCGTCATCGGCTTTGACGATCTGCCCGATGCCCGGCTGGCCTCGCCCCCCCTTACCACGGTCTGTCAGCGCATGGCGGAGCGGGTACGCAAGGCGGTGGATCTGCTCATGCAGATCATCGAGGCCAAAGAGGGCGATATGGTGACCGAAGAGGCCGTCTCCCCCATGATCTTCCCGGCGGAATTGATCGTGCGTCAAAGCGCATAATATTGACGTAAAAGTGAAACAAAAAAGGCGGGGCCGGATCGTTTCGATCCGGCCCCGCCTTTTTTATGCCGCTTTTTTACGTCAGATCCGCCACCGTGGCTTGGCGGCTGAGGGCGTGGTCGATGGGTTGATCCCGGCGTAGCAGATAGCGGGGGATGCCCGTGACTTCCAGCTCATTAAAAAGGTTGCCATAGCTGGGGCCGGGGGTAAAGCTGCGTCCATCCACCACCACGGCTGTGCTGTGAACCCCGCGCCGGCGCATCTCGCGCAAGGCCCTGGCCCAACTGGGGTCCGGGTCGGCGCTGATGGCCAGGATGGTGTCGTTGCGGCTGAGGCGCACGGCTTCTGTGGCGATCAGCTGGCCAAAGGGGATGTGCCCCTTGGCCTCCACCACGGCCAAAGTCTCCAAAATTTTGGAAAGTTGCCGTTCCCCCCGGTCGGTTTGGATGATCTCCCGGGTCTGGCCTCGGCTGACCAGCCCAACGGCCCGGTTGCGGGCCAAGAAATGGCGGGCAATGCTGGCTGTGGCGGTCACAATATATTCTGTGGTGACCGGGGGAAGAGGCACTTCTCGCCGCCGGCCAGGGGTGAGGGCGAAAATGCCGGTTTCCGGCGGTTGCGCACGCCAGGGTAGCCCGACCTCCGCCCCTTGAGAGAGATCCAAAAAGAGCCACACATCGGCGGTGGGATCCAGCTCAAATTCCTTGGTCATCAGCCGTCCGGTGCGGGCGGTGGAGCGCCAGTGGATGCGGTTGAAGCTGTCGCCAGGGGCATATTCCCGCACGGTGGAGACATTGGTGGTGACATAATGGGTGCGGCGGCTGATGGCTTCCCCGCCGGAGAGGTCGGCCACGGCCGGCTGGAAGGCGGGCAGATCCACCGTGGCCGGATAGACCACCATGCTGCTGGTGGCCGGGATGGCATGTTCCACCACAAAGAGACCCAGGGGATCCCCGCTGCGTAGAATCATTGGCCCCAAACGAAAGCGGCCCCGCACCTGGCAAAAGGTGCGCACCTGCCAGCGCCGCCGGGTGCGGGGCCGCAGACCGCTCACCACCTGGCTGCACTGATGGTAGGGCAGTTCGGAAAAATCTTCCAGTTCCAGCCACAGCTTGGGCAACCGCCCCTGGTTGTTGATCTCAAAGGCCTCTTCGGTCATTTGCCCCACCTGGCTGCGCCGAGCCCGGGTGAAGCGGTTGATCTCCACCGTGCGCACGCTGAACAGCGCCCACAGATAGCTGGTCACCAGCACGGCGCTGAGTAGATAGGCCATGTTGAAGATCAACGGTTGGCCGGTATTGAGGGCAAGCCCCCAAGTCGCCACAATGGCAACCAGCAGGGCAATGAGCCGGGATGAGAAGAGATCGCGCATGGGCGTTATAGTGTATCGAGTGTCGTGTATCGAGTATTGGGTGGCGAATCAAGGGGACGTTTCAAGCATCGAGCATCCAGTACCACACAAAAATACTCGATACTCGACACTCGATATCCTGCCTATCGTACCCGGGCCTTCGCCCCCGGCACGGGCACGCTCTTCAAAATATCTTCGATGATCTGGCGGGGATCCACGTTTTTGATACGGGCGGAGGGGCTGACGATCAGCCGGTGGGCCAGGGTCACCTCGGCCAACAGTTTGATGTCGTCGGGCAGCACATAGTCTCGGCCTTGCAGGGCGGCCCAGGCCCGGCTGGTCTTGAACAGGGCCAGGCTGCCCCGGGGACTGGCCCCCAAATAGATGTCCGCATGGTTGCGGGTAGCGGTGACCAGATCCACGATATACTCCTTGACCAGGTCGTCCACATAGACCGCCTTGATGGCATCCTGGGCGGCCAGCAGTTCGGCCAGACTCACCACCTGCTCCACATCCTCGATGGGGTGATGGTCCGCCTGACGGCTGAGGACGTTGATCTCATCCTGCTTGCCCGGATAGCCCAGACGGATGCGCATCATGAAGCGGTCTACCTGGGCTTCGGGCAGGGGAAAGGTGCCTTCGTATTCGATGGGGTTCTGGGTGGCCAGCACCAGGAAAGGCCGGGCCATCTTGCGGGTGATGCCGTCCACGGTCACCTGGCGCTCTTCCATGGCCTCCAACAAGGCGGACTGGGTCTTGGGCGTGGCCCGGTTGATCTCATCGGTCAGCACAATCTGCGCCATGACCGGGCCAGGGCGGAACTCAAATTCCATGCTCTTCTGATTGAAGACGCTCACGCCGGTCACATCGCTGGGCAGCATGTCCGGGGTGAACTGGATGCGGCGGAAGGAGCAGCCGATGCTGCGGGCAATGGCCCGGGCCAGCATGGTCTTGCCCACGCCCGGCACATCCTCGATCAGCAGATGGCCCTCGCACAGCAAGGCCAGCAGGGTCAGTTGGATCTCCTGATCCTTGCCCACGATCACCTGGCGCACATTGGACAGCACTCGGTCGGAAATAGTTTGCACAACTTGCATGGCGCACCTCTTGGCGTTTAGATTTGTGAGTTAGGATTGGTGTGTGAACGGGTGAAGGGGTGAGCGGGTGAAGGGGTGAAAGAGAAGGAATCACCCCTTCACCCGCTCACCCCTTCAACTCTTCGGGTACAAGATCATCTGGGTGCAGCGGAAGAGGGCGATGCGTTTGCCGTCCTCGGCATAGACGGTGGCATCCCACACCTGGGTGCGGCTGCCGCCATGTTCCATTTTGGCGACACAGCGCAGGGTGCCTTGGGTGGCCGTGCCAAGAAAGTTGGTCTTCAGTTCGATGGTGGTGAAGCCATTGGCCTCGGTGGGCAGGCTGACCACACAGCCAAAGCCGCAGGCCGTGTCTGCCAGGGTGACCACGGAGCCAGCGTGCAAATAGCCGTTGGGGGCCACATGATACTCGGCCAGGGGCATGGCCAATTCGCAACGGCCACTTTCCGCGTCCACCACCTGGAGGCCCAAATGACCGGGCAGGCCCAGGGTAGCCCGTTCGCTCAGTCGGGCAATCAGATCCGCCGTGGCGCTATCGTTCACGATTATCCCTCTTTTCATTCTCTTTTTCAGACGGTGCGGCCAATTCTGCGGCGATCAACCCCGGCAGGACGGTTGGGCCACTGTTGCGCACCGCCCGTCCGTGGCGGATGCCGATATAGCCCATCTGCATGTCTTTGCTGGCCCAATACCCATAGCGCACACTGCCCGCCACCTCCCACAGCCACAACCCCATCACGGCCAGCCATTTTGGCAACCAGAATCCCAAGAAGACAAAGGCCATGTAGTGGCGGGCCGGGTTCTGGTCGTCCACCACATCGGCCCGGAAGCCGTCCGGCCCAAACTGCTGGGGAGGCTTCCCCGCCATCTGCTTCAAGAAACGCAAGGGATGGCCCATGTCTTGAAGGCGGATGAAGGCGAAGGCATCACTGGCCTCTAAAATGAAGCTGCGCTGGCCCGCGCTGCCTGGCGGGACTTGGGCGGCCATGCGGCTCACCGCGGCGATAAAGCCGTCCACCCCATCCCCCGGCCAAGGGACTTCCTTTGGGGAATTCGTTGAATCCTTGGCCTTTTTGGCCGGACGAAAAGAATTGAGGCGCATGGCAAACCTGGGTAGCTGACGACGTGAGGCGAATGGCCCCAAGTATACCAGAAGTGGCCTCAAACACACAGACGCACCTGCCCACATTGGGCGGTGCGTCTGTGTGTTTGGATCTATGCGAAATTCAAAAGAGGAAGAGGCGGGTCGGGCTGGGCCAGGCCGGCGTTTTCGGGTAACCCTGGGGGAACCCTATTTGTGGCTATGCTCGGTGGATAACCTGCCGATGGCGCGCCAGCGATCCGCTGCCCCGGTGCGGAAGAGAGCTGGGTCAAAGTCGCTGAGGAATTCCCAGCCTTCCAAGGACAGCCCTTCCTGAAGATCCTCAGTCAGGTCGAATTCAAGTACCCGCTCATCGGAGCGGATGACGAAGTGCAACATATTTTCGTGGCCATCATCCTCCACGGCCACCACACACTGCCGATCTGTCCCCATGGGCTTCTGGAAGAAGGTGGCCGAACAGCGAGCGCAGAAGGACAGGCTTGCATCACAATATCCTCGATCCATGACAATTTTCATCGCAACTAACCTCCCTTTCAAAGAATCAAGCGTCAATTTTCACCAGCCAGCGTGCAAATCTACCCGCAACAGATTTTCTTGTCTACTATTATCTGTCACAGTTCGTTATAACACAAGCACAAATGTCACTGATATTAGATGACTTTATTGCCCAAAAGTTACACCCGGGAACCAATCCACTCTGAGCGGGTGAAAGATTTTTCGGATCAATGGCGGAAATGCCGAGTCCCGGTCACGACCATAACCAGCCCCAGCCGATCCACGGCTTCGATCACCCCGTCGTCCCGAATGGAGCCGCCGGGCTGCACCAGCGCGGTGATGCCGTGCTTGGCCGCCGCCTCGATGCCATCCGGGAAGGGGAAGAAGGCGTCCGAGGCCATCACAGCCCCCCGGGCCGCTGCCCCGGCCTTGTGCCCGGCCAACATCACCGAGTCCACCCGACTCATCTGGCCCGCGCCCACGCCCACGGTGGCCTGGTTGGCCACAAAGACGATGGCGTTGCTCTTCACATGCCGGGCCACCCGCCACGCAAAGGCCAAATCGGCCATCTGCTCCGGGGTGGGTTGGCGCTGGCTGACGATCTGCCAGCCCGCCGGGTCCATGTCGGCCTGGCTGACATCGACCTCTTGGATCAACACCCCGCCGAAGACGCTGCGCACGCTCAACGGGCGCAACAGCGCGCCGGGCCGGGCTTGCAGGATGCGCAGATTCTTCTTGGCTTTCAGAATCTCCAAGGCTTCCGGCGTGTATTCCGCCGCGGCCACCACCTCCACAAAGAGGGAACTCATGCGCTCGGCCAGCTCGGCGTCAAAGGGCCGGTTGACCGAGATGATGCTGCCGAAAGCGCTGACCGGGTCCGAGGCCAGGGCCTTGGCATAGGCTTCGGCCAGGGTGGCCCCGCTGGCCAGACCGCAGGGGTTGCTGTGTTTGATGATGGCCACGGTCGGCTCCGGGAAGTCTTGGGCGGCCTGCCAACTGCCATCCAGATCCAGCCAATTGTTGTAGCTCATCTCCTTGCCATGCAGAACGGTGAAGGGCGCTTCCTCCCCGGCATAGGTGTAATAGCCCCCTTGCTGATGGGGATTCTCGCCGTACCGGCAGATCTGGGCCTGATCCAGCACCAAATTCACCCGCTGGGGCAGGGGGGCATCCTCGACTTGGGCAGTAAAATAGGTAGCGATGGCCGCATCATATTCCGCGGTGTGGCGGAAGGCTTTGAGGGCCAGGGCCCGGCGCTGGGCCACATCCGTGCCGCCGGCCCCGAAGGCCCCGGCCACGTCGCCATAGTCCGCCGGGTCGCTGACCACGGTCACGGACTCGAAATTCTTGGCCGCCGCCCGCAGCAAGGCCACCCCGCCGATGTCGATCTCTTCCACCGCCGTAGCCTCGGCCACATCCGCCTGGGCCACGGTCTTCTGGAAGGGATACAGATTCACCACCACCAGATCGATGGGCGCAATCCCGTGGGCGGCCAACTCGGCCAGATGCTCCGGCGTGCGCCGGGCCAGGATGCCCCCGTGGACGGCTGGCTGCAAGGTCTTCACCCGCCCGCCCAGAATTTCGGGGAAGCCGGTGATCTCCTCCACCAGGGTGACGGGCAGACCGGCCCCGGCCAATGCCTTGGCTGTGCCGCCGCTGGCGATCAGCTTCACCCCGGCGTCGTGGAGGCTGCGGGCAAAATCCACCAAACCGGTCTTGTCGGATACGGAAAGTAAAGCATGGGGCATGGAAATGTCTCCTTAGAAATATGAAATCGTTGAGATTGAGCGATTTAGAGATTGGGCAATCAGCGGGCTGGACCAAGCTGGATCGAATAATCTGTCACGCTTTCCGGAAGCTCAACCCAACCCATCACTCAACCAAACACCTTCCGGAAAGCTCGTCAAACAAAAAAGCAGCCGAACACAAAATGTGTCCGACTGCCAGCCCAGGCGAGCGACGTGTGGCGATCTCTCCTCATGCCGCCCTGCTCCCTTGTGGGTCTCCACGCCGCCGGGATGATCTCCCGCCGGTTCGCCAGTTGCAGGACAGCTTATTCACTTGCCTCCGAGTATACGCCCACCCGTGGGCCATGTCAAAGCTGGCGGCACGTTTTCAAACCATGCCGGACAAGGTATACTACCCCCATGAACAACGCACCCGTCCTCTTGGTCGCCAACGACATCATCGGCCCCCACATGGCCGGTCCCGGCATCCGCTTTTGGGAATTCGCCCGCGTCCTCAGCCGGGAGATGCCGGTGATCTTGGCCGTGCCCCCCTTTGTGAAGATGACCGGCCCGCCGCCTCAACCGGACTTTGCGGCCACAGTCCATCTCTGCGCGGACAGCACCGATCTGCGCCGACTGGCCGCCTCCGCCCGCACCATCGTCACCCTGGGGTCGGTCCTCACGATCTATCCCTTTTTGGCCGAACAGCCCGCACCCCTGGTGATCGATGCCTACGATCCCTTCCTCTTGGCCGGGCTTGTCCAGCGCAGCCATCTGCCCTTGGCCGAACAGTTCGCTCCCCATGAGGGCTATCGGCGCAGCCTCAACCTGCAACTGCGGGCCGCGGACTTCATCCTGTGCGCCGACGAAAAGCAACGGGACTATTGGCTGGGCGCGCTCTCGGCCTTGGGCCGGGTCAACCCCCACACCCTGGCCGCCGACCCCACCCTGCGCCGTCTGATCGACGTGGTCCCCTTCGGCCTGCCCGACCCCCCCCCAACCCAAGATCGCCCCGTCCTCAAAGGCGTGGTCCCCGGCATTGGCCCGGACACCAAAGTGATTTTGTGGGCCGGCGGCCTGTGGGATTGGTTTGACCCCCTCACGGCCATCGACGCCCTGGCCTTGGTGCTGCAAGAGCGACC
>JAGNDO010000011.1 GCA_018003515.1 Caldilineaceae bacterium | reverse complement strand
GGCGTCTTCGGTAGTATTCATTTGGGATGTCCTTTCGTGTAATTGTGTGTTTGCTGCCTACAAACATACTTTACACCAAATGCGTCCCGTTTTCTACCCCCCTCGCCAAAAAGCCAAACTCAAGGAGAGCGCTTCGCCGGGGAAGCCGTCACCCCTCGCCACCTGGGACCGGCGGTGGCCCTGGCTCCCGACGAGCGGGGCGTGGCCGTCCAGGTGCAGGCGGACACGGGATTGGCCGGTCTCCTGCGCCCCGGCATGAGGGTTGGCGTGGTGGCCACCCTGGAAGAACGGGACACCCTGGGCTTCGCCAAGGCCGTGCTGGACAACGTGCGGGTGGTCTACGTGCCGCCCACCTTCCAGGCCCAGCCCGCCTCGGACCTGGTCACCGTGGACGGAAGCGGTACGTCCGGAGCGGCGCAAGTCAACCTGGACAAGGGCGTCATCGTTCTGGCCGTGCCCACGGGCGTGGTGGAAGTGCGGTATGAAGAAGAGGAGCAGGGGAGACAGGAAGAAATGGAGACGGACGCCGATCCCCTGGCCGGGTTGATCATCCCGACCGAGCCGACGCCGGAGTCGAAGATGGTGCGGGTGTCGCCGGTGGAACTGCTGGCTGCGCTGAATGCGGCGGGGTCTTCGTTCACGTTGGTGTTGATGCCCGACGGGGCCGAGGTTGTATCGAGTGTGGGCGTGAGGTTGTCGGATCTGATACCGCCCAGCGTCGTCGATGTGACGAACAGATAGCCTTCAGCGCCTGAGCCTTCAGACTCGGTGGCTGACCCTTTCTTCGGCGCCGGAACCGTGACCCACTCTGGCTCCGCCGTCGAAGAATCGTCCCTTCGACAAAGCTCCTTGGCTGACAGCTGATGGCCCTCTTCCCACACCCTCCGAACTCAGAACTCATCACTCTTTCCACAGGACCCACCCATATGCCCAACAACTGGACCCTCGACGCCTCCCCACCCCTCACCCTCGTCCTGGCCGCCCCGGCGGACCGGGCCAACGGCTGGTATCATGCCTTTGTCACCGATGGCCGCTTTCAGGTGCTGGCCCTGGCCACGGACCCCGGCCAACTGGGAGAGCGGCTGGCCCTTCAGCCCGACGCCCTGCTGGTGGACGCTGGATTGTTCTCCGGCCCGGACGCCCTGGCCGCCGCCCTCACGGATTACCCTGGTTTCGCTGTCGCTATCCTGCCCGTGGGCATCGGCCAGTCCCACATCGAGGCCGTGCGGGCCATCTCCGGCGTGCGGGAGACCTTGGTGGGCGACGCCCCTTTCCCGCTCCTGGCCGCCCGGCTGACCGAACATGCCGCCGCCCGTCGTCGGGCCGTGGGGTTGACCTTCCCGGAACGCAACGGCGCGGGACCGGCCATCATCGGCCACCGGCGCATCGCCGTGTGGAGCTTGCAGGGGGGCGTGGGCAAATCCACCCTGGCCGCTGCGTTGGCCATGGAGTCCGCTGCTCGCCGCCTGCCCACCCTCCTGGTTGGCCTGGGCGCACCCGACCCCCTGCCCCTCTCCCTGGGCCTGCGCCCGGACCCGACGTTGGCCGCCTGGCGCACAGACCCGTCGCCGGAAGGATTGCGCTCGTCCGTGCAGCGGCTGGACGGCCTGGACGTACTGGCCGGTTTCTTCGACCCCGTGGCCCTGCAAACCTTCGCCCCCTCCGCCGAAGATCCCCGCTCCGGCCTGCCCGGTCTGGCCGACAGTGCGGCTCAGGCGGGCTATGCGGTGGTCGTCTTCGATGTCTCGTCGCCGGAGCTGGCCGCCGCTGCCCTGCGCGCCGCCAACACATTGCTCCTGGTGGGCACGCCTACCCTGCCCGGTGCGCTCCACGCCGTGGAAGCCGTGCGGCTCCTCAACGATCTCCTAGCCGGACGCCACCGAATCCCGTCCGACGCCGTGCATCTGGTCCTCAACCGGGTGCGCCCGGTCAGCCTGACCCCGGAGGAGATCCTGCGCGCCGGCAAGGCCCAGCGCCGGGACTTCCCACCCCTGGCCGCCGTCCTGGACGACGACCCGGCCATCGAGGAAGCCCTCAACCGCAAGCGGCCTGCGTATCTGCACTCCGAGCCGTTGCGCCGCACAGTACGATCACTCGGTGATCTTCTATTGGGCCAGACCGCCAACGTTGTGCCCAGTGTGCCGACGGGGAAGGTGTACTCGCTGGGGCCGATCCGGGTGAGAGTTTGAGGTAAGAAGCCGTCAGTCTCGGCGGCTTGGTCTGTTTTCGAGGAGAGGTGCGCTGGGTGTGATCAAGAAGCCCGAAAGCCATCAGACTGTGTGAGGAGATCCTATCTTCGACGGTGAAACCATGACCCGACAAGATTGCCCGTCGAAGATAGCGTCAAAAAAACGTCAGCGGCGGCGACTCGTCCTTCCTTCGACGGTGGAACCGCTATCACTCCCGGCACATCCGTCGAAGAAGCGCCCCGCAGCCGAGTCTGTCGGCTGAAAGCTCGTCGGCTCAATCATCGCTGCCACCAATCAACACAACTGGAGACCCCCATGTCGTGGACATCCTACTCCCCTGCGTTAACCCCTGAACAGTCCGCCTCTTTGATCAATGAAACTTGTCGAGATTTGGCGGGCCTACCCTTGTCCATCCTGCGCAACCGGCGGGAACTGGGCAAGCGGGCGGACTTGGCCTTGCAGACGGCGGCCCGACGATTAGGGTTGCCTACACCTGACAGCCAGGCGATTCTGGCCCAAGTGCTGGCCCGAGTCGGTGGTCTGGGCTTTCTGGATGGCCTGATGCCGCCCAACGCCTCCAAATATACGGATCTTTTGTTGAATGCCGACGGCTCGGTCTGGGGACGGCCCAAGGGCAGCATGGCCTTCGACAAGTTGGACCTGCATCCCTCCCCGGCGGAAGCCTGGCGAACGGTAGAGGCATTGCTGGCTCCCCAAGGCCGGGCCTGCACGGAAGCCACGCCCACGGTGGACGCCAAGCTGCCCCGTGACAAGGAACTGGGTTTCGGCGGCGCACGGGTCAAGGTCGTCCATCCGGCCATCGCCAGCGGGGACGGCTACCCGGCCATCGCCCTGCGCCTCTTCGAGCCGACGCCGGTGAAACCGCAGCAGATTGTGGAATGGGGCGTCTTTCCGCAAGTGGTGATGGATGGCCTGCTGGCCGCCGTCGCCGGACGGCTGCGGATATTGGTCGTCGGCGGCACCGCCACGGGCAAGACCACGCTGCTCTCCGCCCTCTGCCACGGCATCGACGACGACGCCCGCATCGTCAAGGTGGAAGACC
Source organism: Caldilineaceae bacterium (assembly GCA_018003515.1). GTDB lineage: Bacteria > Chloroflexota > Anaerolineae > Caldilineales > Caldilineaceae > JAGNDO01. Next base: position 97,037 of record JAGNDO010000011.1, on the reverse strand, counting down.
CGGAGGAGATCTGGCTGCCCCATCCCAACGTGACCACCCTGGAAGCCCGCCCCGCTCCCCCCGGTTCCGACGTGCCCGCCTACACGGTCAGCGACGGCGTGGACGACGCCATGCGTCTGGCCCCCAGCCATGTGATCGTGGGCGAGGTGCGCACGGGGAATGCGGCCCTCTCCCTCTTCCGTGCCCTCATGTCTGACCACGCCGGGCTGACCACCTTTCACGCCGAGGGGCCGGAGGAAGCCGTCTTCCGCCTGGGCGTGATCCTCTTCGCCGATGCCGGGGTCAAATTCGAGGCGGCCAAAGGTCTCTTCGCCCAGGCCATCGACCTGGTGGTCCAGGTGGGCTGGCGGGAGGGCAAGCGGGTCGCCCTGGGCGTGTGGGAAGTGGTCGGGCTGTCCGGGAGTCGGGTGGAGTTTCGGGCGTTGTGGTCGCCGAGCGAGGAAGAAATGGCTGCGCTGTCGAAGAAACGCCGCTAATGGAAATTTGAGAATGGAGAAGTTTTAGTGTTGAGTCTTGCCCTTCCATTCGTTCCATTTAACCCGATCCGTCCGCTACCACGCATTAACACTTTTTCATTTCTTGGGTTGAGTAGGCCCACAGGCCATATCGAAACCTCAAATCTCAATTTACCATTCGGAGCCATCCATGAACACCATCTTGCCCCTCGCCGCTGCTTTCTCCGCCGCCATGACCGTGACCATGATCGCCCGTCGATTGAATCTCTCGTTCGGCACGTCGGTCAGCCGCACCCTGGCCGATTACCTGGATGTGCAGGCGGATGCGCCCCGTCCCCTGGCCGTGGATCCGTCGGCGGTGATCCTGCTCTCCCTGGGTCTGCCGCTGGACCCTCGCTGGCTGGTGGGGATTCGCCTTGCGTCCGGGGTGCTTCCCGCCCTGGGCTTGATGCTCCTGGGCTTCCCCCTCCTGCCTTCCGCCGGGGGCGGGGCGTTGACCGCCGTCCTCGCCCACTCCATGCTGCAAAGCCGCTGGCGGGCCTTCCGGGTGCAGGTGGAGCAGGAACTGCCCACCTTCGTCAGCCGTCTGGCCGGAACCCTGCTCGTCACCCAATCTCCCCAGGCCGCTCTTCAGGAAGTCACCGACACCCTGCCCGACGGCTCGCCCCTGGCCGCCTGGATGCAGCGTCTGCTCACGGATTTGCGCTCTGCCGGGCCACAAGCCATGATCTCCGCCCAAGCCGACGCCGCCGAGTTATCGCCGTCCCTGGCCCTGGTCCTCTTCCAACTGCGCCGCTTCTTCGAGACCGGGGGCAGCGGCTTCACCCGTGCCTTCTCCACCACGGCGTCGGAACTGTCCGCCATCCTGGAAGCTCGGGCCGTGGCCGGGTCCAAGGCCGAGGCCGCCCGCAGCGCCGTCCTCACCATGCTGGCCATCATCGGCGGCATTCTGCTGCTCCTGCTCTCCTCCCCCAGCGTGCAGATGGGCTTCCGGGAGCCGATGGTCCAACTCATCGCCGCCGCCTGCCTCGGCACCATGGGCTTCGGCTATCTGTGGCTGAATGGGATGATTGAGGAGGCGATGGAGTAAAACAGCCGTCAGCAAAAAAAGCCGTCAGCGGCGGCGAGATGAACCTTTCTTCGACGCTGGAACCACACCCCGAATGGTACATCCGTCGAGGAAACGGGCAGTATAGCCCTCCGCTACTCAGCCTTCAGCCTGCCCGAAGTGATCCTTTCTTCGACACCGGACCCATAACCCGAACGGCACATCCGCCCCCATTGCACAAAGCTGACGACTACTCAAACGAACCATTACCGCCATTGCATCCTGTTTTACTGCCAACCCTGCCTCCGCTGCCCCTGATGGCTGTGGGCTACCTGCTTCGGAGATACTCATGCCGCACACAACACTGATCATCCTCACCTCGATCTCTGCCGCCCTCATGGTCGCCATGACTGCTTCTCGCTTCTCCTTCAGCCCCTCCGCCGCCCGGTCGTTGGCCGACTATCTCGACGCCGCTGCCCCGGACGCCGTGGAGCGCATGGGGGCCTCTGCTTTGGCCCGCCTGCCCGGCCTGGCCGAGCGGGTGAGCTTCGACGCCCAACGCCGTTGGCTGGCTTTGGACGGGGTGGTTCCCTCTCCTGCCCAGACCGTGGGCTTGAGTTTAGCCTTCGCCGGGTTGGGGATGGTCCTGGCCGTGGTCACCGGTGCGCCCATCGCTGGGCTACTGGGCATCGTCGGGGCCGTCGTCCCCTTCGCCCGCCTGCGCAGCCAGGCCAACCGGGTCAAGCGCCGGGTCCAGCGCTCCCTCCCCGAACTCACGGCGCTCTTGGCCGCAGAGATGGCCGCAGGCAACCCGCCGGACAAGGCGTTGGAGCGGGCCGCCGAGTGGGGTGGTCCCCTGGCAGTGCTGGTGCGCAAAGTGGCCGAGGATGCACGGGCCACAGGTCGTCCCATCTTTGGCCGGGGTAGCAAGGACGGTGCCCTCGTCCGCACGGTCTCCGCCTACGACCTGCCCGCCCTGCGCGCCTTCGCCGCCCAGATCGACCTGGCCGCCCGCAAAGGAGCCGCCGGACCGGAACTGATGGAAGGGCTGGCCAAGACTCTCATTATCGAGTTCAAAGACCGTGCCCTGCGGGAAGCCGAGGCGTTGGACAGCCGTCTGGCCGTGCCCAGTGTGCTGTTCTTCTTTCTGCCCTTTCTGTTCTTGATGCTGGTGCCGTTGATGTGGCCGGTGCTGCAAGTGCTGTGACCAGCACGCCATCAGCCATCAGCCCAGACGCCTGCGGCGTCCTATCAGCTTTCGGGTCCATCGTATCTCGCCACCATTCCACTGCACAAGCTGACCGCTGATAGGCGGCAACAGCCGCCGTGCTGAAAGCTCATCACCATGAATTTTCTGCTCGTACTCTGGTTACTTCCGTGCGCACTACAAGATTATCGTACCCGACGTATATCAAACTGGCTGACCCTGCCCGCCTTCGTCCTGGCCTGGCCGGTGGCCCTGTGGTTGGGTGGAAGCGATCGGCTGATCCTCACCTTCGCCGTCTTCGTCGGCTGCTGGGCCGCCTGGCAGATGCACACCATGGGCGCGGCGGACGGCAAGATCGCTGTGGCGCTGAGTGCGGTCAGTCCGATGGCGTTGGGGATGGGCGTGGCGGTCCTGGTTGGGATGTTTGCGGGGTTGTGGGTGTGGAAGCGCAGGAGTGTGAGTGTGCCGGCGGCGGTGGGGTTGTACTTGGGGATGATTGTGGCTGCAATCATGGGGTGACAAACATACAGCCGGTCAATGTAGTCATGGCAGGCCACAATCGACCAGAGCGGCCTGGGCGGTCCGGTGGTATGGGGGTGAGACGTGGGGCTGGTCCAACACGCATTGGAAGTGGGTCGCAGCGGCTTGCCGTAGATCTGTCGTCATAGCGCACCTGCCTTGGAGCAGCAAGATCTCGCTCCACAGATCGACCGACTCCAACCCTTCCTCTTCGTAACAGGTGCGGGCCTCTGCCGTCAGGCGCAGAGCATCATCCACGCGGCCATCGGCCAGGGCCACGGAGGCCAGCCCGACGCTGCTCCAAGCAGTCCTGGCCGGATTGGCTGTCTCCACAGCCAACATGTGCGCCTCCTCGAAACAGGCACGGCCGGCGTCGATCTGGCCATCGCGCAGCAGCAACCCACCCCATATCCCCAACGCAACGCCTAAATTGATCCGATCGCCGAACGCCCGGCTCAGGCGGACGCCCTCCTGCGCCGCTTCCAGAGCCTGTGCGGTCTTGCCCTGACCAGCATAGGCTCGGGCCAGACTGCCGTACAATCCGCCCCGAAAGCGCTTCTCCCCCATGCGCTGGCGCAGGTCCAGGCTGCGCTGCAAGATCGGGCAGGCCGCCCCGTACTCTCCCCGGCTGACCAGAACAAGCCCCAGCAGTCCATACCCGTGGGCCAGCGAAAATTCCGGCGAAGCGTAACGCGCGCTGTTCGCCCCTTCCCAATAGGGAATGAAGCGCTCGCGCAGAAGGCCCTCCGCCTCACCATAGTGGCCTTGATGGAAGGACGCCAGGGCTTGGCCGAGCTGCAAATAGCTCCAAATAAACTGCCGGTCCTCGCTAGGGGCGACCTGCTGGATCAGGATCTCGCTATCCCGAAAACAGGCCAAGGCCGGGGTGACGTGCCCACGGGACAAAAACATGTTCCCCAATGCCTCTTGAATATGGACGATCAGGAGAGCCGTGGCGTCCAATTCGTCTGCACCCAGCTCTTCGTCGTACAGACGGCTTTTGAGGCGCGCCACACCTTGGGTAAAGAGCGGCTGCACCAACCCCATCCATCCCCACATATCGCCGATGAAATACAATCCCAAATAAAACGGATAGATGGTCGCCGCATCCCCGTGGACAGTGACCCAGCGCCAGGCGGTCTCGATGTTCCCGATTTCCACAGTGATCTCGGCCAACGTCTGGCTTCTCCGATTGTAGTCCGCTTCGTGCTCGTTGAGGAAGGCGGCGTAGAAGGCGGCGTGGCGGCTGCGCACAGCCTGATCCACCTGGGCCGGTGCGTCCGCCAGCCGCTCGGCACAATACTGGCGCACCAATTCGTGCAGATCGTAGCGGCCGGTTTCGTCCATGCGTAGCCAGCAGCGGTCCACCAGGTCGGCCAGATCCGCCAGATCCGCGTCGGCTACGCTTTGGGCGGCGGCAAGGGTGAAGCCGCCGCGGAAGACCGCAAGCTGGCGCAAGCAGGCGGCCGCTTGGGGCGTGAGCAGCTTCCAAGAACCGTCGAAAGCGGCCCGAATGTTGCGGTGGCGGGTCGGGATGTCGCTGGTGGCGGCGGACGGCAAGTCCAGCGCGTGGTCGATCTGGGCAACGATCTCTTCCAATGGCAGAATCCGCCGCCAGGAGGCAGTCAACTCTAGCGCCAGGGGCATACCGTCCACCTGGCGACAAATGGCGACGATGTGGGCAACGTCCTGGGGGGTCAACTGGGGGCCGGGCCGCACCCGGCGCAGACAGTTGACAAAGAGCTGAGTCGCAGCGAAGGCGTTAAGGGTGTCCGTATCGGCTGGGACACCGCCCGAATCTGGGGCGTGCGGCAATGACAGCCCTTCCAGGGGCATCAGCCATTCCTCTGCCAAATTCAGCCGTTGTCGCGATGTAGCCAGAATTTTGAGGCGGGGCGCTTCTTCCAACAGTCGCGCCAGCAGCCCCAGACTGTCGGTCAAGTGTTCGCAGTTGTCCAACACCAGGAGCAGATGCAGGGGGCGCAGGGTTGCGGCCAGTTGAGCGTCCGCCGCCGTGGCCGATCGGCCCAGGCCGGTGTGGATGGCGGCGACCACATCCTCGGTTGTGGTCGCACCGACCAGGGGCACGAAGGCGACACCGGCGGCAAAGTTCGCCTGCTGGGCGTGGGCAGCACGCAAAGCCAATTGGGTCTTGCCCATGCCGCCCATGCCGACGATGGTGATCAGGCGGCAGGCCGGGTCTGCCAGCCGCCGCCGGATCTGTTCCAGCTCCGTCTCCCGTCCCAGAAAGCCAGCCCGAGGTAGGGGCAGACGTGGCCGCTCCTTCTGCGTTGAACCCGCATCGGCTACGGCATCGGCGACCATGCCACCGTCCCGCAAGGTGTGGTAAAGGGTCCATGTTTGCGCGGTCGGTTCCACGTCCAGTTCTTGGCGCAGGGTGCGTCGGCAGATCTCGAACTGGGCCAGCGCCTCGCTGCGTCGCCCCAGCCCGGCCAGCAGCCCCATCACCGCCCGATGACCTTCCTCTTGCCACGGATCAATCTCCACCTGCCGCTGCGCCCACTGCAGCGCCCCCTCCAGATCGCTCTGCTCCCCGTAATGGTGCACCAGACTGCGCAGAGCGTCCGCGGCCAGGCGGTGCAGCCGCTCCCGCTGCAACAGGACCCATTCATCCCAGGCGCTGCTGTCGGGCAGGGCAAAGCCGGCCAGGAAAGGACCGGCGTAGTGGCCGATTGCCTCTTCCAACAGGGCGGCTTTCTCCTGGGCATCCGGCACGTCGAAACCGGCCCGGATCAATTGCTGAAAGCTGTTGGTGTCGGCCTGCCAGCTTGCGGCGGGGTCCAATTGCACCTCTGTGCGGTTGGCGAGGATGAAGGTGGCGTCAGTGCCGGCGCGCCGAAAGGACTGGCGCAGGCTATAGAGGGCCTGGCTCAGGCTCTGGCGGGCGCGGGTCTGGTCATCTTCGGGCCAGAGCAGACCGCACAGCGCGTCCCGGCGGAGGGGGCGGCCATGTTCAAACGCCAGAAACGCCAGCAGCGCCCGCACCTTGTCGTAGTCAAAGGGGATGGGTGTCTGGCCGTCCAGGGTGGCGGAGAAGGTGTCGAACAGCCGCAGGCAAAGACAATGCATGGGGGTGATCTCCTGGCATCAACTTCAAAAAAGCCAGCCGAGGGTCAGACCCAGTATAGTCCTTTTTAGGGTCAATTTCAACCGTTTTGAGAGTCTTTTGAGAGATTTTTTAGACACATTCGCTAGAATACGGGTACAGATAAGCCCCCAACACGATGGCATGTCTGTGCCGTGGACGACCGCCGACTTTCAGCGCACGGCCCGGGAGAAACAAAATGAGCGGAAATACAGCGCCCTATCGTTCCTATCTGCTCCGTCTGTGGCGGGAGGCCAACCATGAAGCCCCGGTCTGGCGCTCATCCTTGGAAGACCCGACCAGCGGAGAACGCATCGGCTTCGCCGGATTAGAGGAGTTGTTCGTCTTTTTGCAGCGAGTGTGCGCCCCGGTGGGCGCGCCAGAATGCGAGCCAGAATGTGCATCACCGATAGAAGAGGACCCACGCAAAGCGTAGCATTTTCAATCAACCACGGAGGTAAACCCATGTCATACCCCAAACCCATGCGCTTTCTTTCTCTGTTGATCGTCGTTTCGCTGCTGGCCGGCACCTTGGTCCCGGCAGCCCTGTTCGCCCAGACCGCGGCAGAGGAGTCGCCGCCCCAGGGCATCCGCTTTGATGCGCCGCCCTACGCCATTGACGGCCCTTATGCCGTGGGTGTGCGCTATTTCACCATCCCGGCGGAAAGTGAAAATGACCGAGAGCTGACCGCCAGCGTCTGGTATCCGGCCCTCAACCCGGACGGAGAGACCGGGGAGATGATCTACGAACAGCAATTCCAGCCGGGTGAAATCCCGCCCTTCTCTGTGCTGGGCCATGGGCTTATGGATGCCGAGCCGGATCTCAGCGGCGGACCCTATCCCCTGATCGTCTACAGCCACGCCCACTGGTCCATGGCCCAGGAAGTGCCCTACTTCACCGAGCATCTGGCCTCCCGGGGCTTTGTGGTGATCTCCGCAGATCATGAAGACAATTGGAGCACGGCCTTTGGCCCCATGGCCTACGAGGCAGTGATCCGGCGTCCCCAAGAGGTCACCCGACAGATCGACTTTGCTGAGACGCTGAGTGCTGATGATGGCGATCTGCCTGGCTTGATTGCGACCGAGAAAGTCGGTGTCGCAGGGTGGTCCATGGGCGCGCTGACATCCATGGAGGTGGCCGGCGCTCGCAAGGATCTGGTCACGCTGCGGGAATGGTGCGCAGCGGATCCCCGCCATGTGGAAGCTCTCGATTTTGGCTGTGTGGATATCCTGGAGAACGAGGCGGAGATGGCAGAATTTACCGGGCTCGCTGAAATCCCCGCTGGGTTGTGGCCAAGCATCAAGGACGAACGCATCGTTGCCGCCGTGCCCATGTCCGGCCCAACGGCGACACTTGGCAGCGAAGGGTTGGCCTATGTGGACATCCCGATTCTCTTCTTCCACGGCGGCGGCGAGGCGGAAGCCGATCCCAGCGTCCTAATGGGGAATCCCTACGAAAGCGTTTCTTCTCCCCGCAAGGCTGAGGTCGCCCTTGCACAAGGCGAGCATCTTCTGTTCTTCAGCAGCTGTGCCGACTCACCCAGTATTGTTGAGATTGGCTTCCCCATGTTTTGCACCGATCCTGTGTGGGACACGGACCGTGCCCACGACTTGATCAACCACTTCACCACCGCCTTTTTCCAGGCAGAGCTGAAGGGTGACGAGGAAGCCGCCGCCGCCCTGGCGACGAATCAGGTCAGCTTCCCCGGCATCGAATATCGGGAGATGGGATACGGGGCAGCACCGGAAGCGATGTCTGCATCCGAATCGAAAGGACTACGACCCGATGCGCCTGTCTATGGTGTCCGCGGGCCCAATGCCGTTGGTGCCCAGGACTTCACGATCGAGAACGGAGAAGATCTGATCACTGGCACCATCTGGTATCCGGCAAAAAACTCAACCAACAAGCTGCAAGAGATGACCTATACCATCAGTGAAGCGAATGGATATTTCCCAGGACTGCCTGTACTGGGTCGGGCAATTCGGGATGCCAGCCCGGCTATTGATGAAGGCCCCTATCCGCTGGTCATCTTCATGACGGGCGGTGCAGCCTGGCGTCAGATGAACAGCTATCTGGTTGAGCATCTGGTATCCCAAGGCTTTGTGGTGATCGCAGCCGATCCGCGAGGCGAGTTTCCCGGGGACCTGTGGCGGGGAGCCCCAGCGAGGATTCTGGACACAAGCACCCTGATCGACTATGCGGAGACGATCCACACAGCAGATAGCGGCTGGACTGGTATGATCGACATGGAGCATGTGGCGGTGGCCGGTTGGTCGTCCGGCGGCTGGTCTGCATTGACGGCGGGCGGTGCCCGTTTTGATTTCGGCTGGTGTGCCGCCAACCCCGAGTTTGTGGCCGAGCATGAAGACACAGACTGCAACCATTTCGTCCCCCATTTGGCGGAGATTTCCGAAATGGTAGGGCTAGAATCGGTTCCCGATGGGATGTGGCCGCTGCTCAACGACCCGCGGGTGGACGCAGTGGTTGCCCTCACACCCGACGGTGACATCTGGGGCGCAGAGTTTGAAGGCGTAGCGGCCATGGACACACCACTTCTCTTAATGGCGGGCTCCAGCGATTCCGTGAATGTCCCAGAGGTCACAACCTACCCAATCTATGAAAATGCAGGCAGCGTCAACAAGGGACTGGTCACCCTCAACGGCGCGGGGCACATGGTATTCGGCAATCAGTGCCAAGCGACCCCCTGGATGGTGGACGAGTTCTTCTGGGGTTGCTCCGATTCGGTCTGGGATATGGACCGTGCCCACGACCTGATCAACCACTTCGTCACAGCCTTCCTCCTGGCGGAGTTGACCGGTGATGCCACCGCCGCCGCCGCCCTGGCCCCAGAGCATGTCAGCTTCCCCGGCATCGAGTATCAGGCGGAGGGGTACGATGCAACCGCATCTCTGCCCGCGGAGACCGTGGCTGAGATCGAGTCCATCGTCGAGGAAGCCATGAAGGGGAGCGTCGTGCCTGGGATGGGCGTGGCTGTGGTCCAGGACGGCGAGATCGTCTACGCCCAGGGCTTTGGCGTTGCCGATGTGGAAACCGGCGCGCCGGTCACTGCGGACACGCCATTCCTGTGGGCAGAGAGTACCTTTGCCTCCACTACTTTTGCGGTGATGCAACTGGTGGAGCAGGGCAAGATCGATCTGGACGCGCCCATCACCGACTATCTGCCCTATTTCCAACTCGCCGACGAGCGCTACACCGACATCACCGTGCGCCATATCCTGCAGCAGCGTTCCGGGTTGGCGGACAGCGGTGACCGCATGGCGGACTGGACCACCTTCCAGCCCCAAGTTGACCCCGGCGCGTTGGAGCGCCATGTACGCGGGTTGGCGGACAAGCCGCTGCTCTTCGCCCCCGGCACGCAACAGGAGTGGAGCGACGTGGCCTACACGCTTCTGGGCGACGTGATCGCCAAAGTCAGCGGCCAGGATTTCGAGACGTATATGCAGGAGCATATTCTGTCGACCCTGGGCATGACCCACAGCAGCTTTCTGTTGGACGAATTGGATGCCGGGCTGATGGCCCAACCCCACCTCAAGCAGGCGGGCAAAGCTGTTCTATCAGGCCACTACCCCTACCACCGGCCCTTTGGCGCGGCCAACAACTTGATGGCCAGTATTGGGGACATGGCCCGCCTTGCCCAGGTCAGCCTGAACCGGGGTGACCTGGACGGCGTGTCCATTCTGTCCGACGATGCATTCTCCCAAATGTGGGGGGAGAGCGAGCCATCACCCTTTGGCGACTTCCCCTTTGGCGTGGCCAATCCGACCAAAGTCATGTTAGAATGGGGAATGGGGTGGTTTGTCAGCGACGACGCCGGCACACCGCTCTATTCCACCTTTGGCCGAGAGTACGGCTTCCAGGGCCAGATGAGCGTGGCCCCAGAGGCAGGGCTGGCGGTGATGGCCATCGGCAATGCGGAGATCACCGGGGCCTACTACGCATCGGACGTGGCTGTCGATGTGCTGAGAATGCTACTGGCCGCCAGTTCCGAATAGGTAGGCGGATCCAGACGATGGCGGATCCCATCTAAGAGAGGTGTACCCTGCGGCATACCGCCAATCGTGCCGGCACATTTAAAGTTTTTCCATGCCGGGGGAATCCCACCGGCCCAGGCATGGGAAAAATCAGCGTTTGTTCAGCGATCAGGCGCTGAGATCCGAATTGATGTGCTATCGCACAAGGAGAAGACAATGCACACCCCGGAACCTTTTGCTTTTTTTCTGTCCATCCTGTTCCTGGCGGGATTGTTGATGTCCTGTGTTTCACCGGCATCGGCGCCAGCGCAGGATGTCCTTCCCTCCGGCTTCGCCGATCATGATGGCGTCCGCATCTACTACGAAGTGGAGGGCAACGGGCCGCCACTGGTGCTGGTTCACTGGGCGGGAGGCAGCACGGCAGACTGGCACATGTTTGGCTATGTGGATGCGTTGAAAGAAGACTACCAATTAATCATGGTCGACATGCGCGGCCACGGTCGCAGTGACAAGCCCCATGATCCCACAGCCTATGCCGCCGAAGTCCAGGCGGGGGACATTGTAGCCGTGCTCGATCTACTTGGCATCGACAAGGCCCACTATTTCGGCTATTCCCTGGGGGCTCGACTGGGTTGGGCATTGGCAAAGTATGCCCCAGAGCGGTTTCACTCCTTCGTCATCGGCGGGCATATTCCGACAGTATGGGATGACGGTGCGTGGGCAACCCAGGTCCTCGGTGGCGGAGCCGAGACACTGGCCCATAATGTGGAAGATTTTGCCAAGGTCTTGAATGTCTGGCACCCGGAGATCTTCTCAACCTATGCGTCAGCCGATCTCGAAGCGGTGGCACTGGCTTCAAGAGGACTCAATTCGGAGGATCTGACTACCGCCCTGGCAACCACAGAGATGCCCGTCCTGCTTCTGGTGGGCACCAAAGATCCCTTCTATCCGGATATGATTCCCCTCACCAGGATTTTGCCAAACGCAACGTTGGCTGCAATGCCCGGTCTGGATCACGCTCAGGGCTTCATGCTCAGCGAACAGGCACTTCCTCACATCACCGGTTTTCTGACCCAGGTGGGTCAGCAATAGAGATGGTATAGAGTTGTCGAGTCCAAATTGATATGCCCATAACTCAAGGAGGTATGAGAATGCGCACCCCGAAGCCACTTACTTTTGTTCTGTCTGTCCTGCCCGTTGCATCAATGTTGCCCTCCTGCGCAGCCCCCACACTTGCCCCAGTTTCGCCAACAGCAACGCCGCCATCCCTCGACGCCGACACAGTCACCCAGATCGAAGCCATCCTGAACCAGCACATGACTGAAAACCAGGTGCCGGGCATGGCCATGTGTATCGTCAAAGATGGCGCGGTGGCTTACAGCCGAGGCATTGGGGTGGCAAAGGTGGGCACAGAGACGCCCATTACCCCCCAAACCGTCTTTCAGATGGCCTCAGTCAGCAAGATCCTGACCGCTGTGGCCATCATGCAGTTGGTGGAGCAGGGCAAAATCGATCTGGAAGCGCGAGTGACCAAATATCTACCGGACTTCACCATGCAGGGTACGAACTATGTGGGCATGACAGTCCATCAGTTGCTCAACCACACATCGGGCCTCAAAGATGACTTCGGCCACGACTATGTGCCCACCGAGGATCCCATGGGTCAAGCGGTTACAGACCTGGCCGACCAATATCTAGCCTTCTATCCAGGCCAAGGGTGGATCTATTCGGGCGTGGGATATGCCGTGTTGGGCGACATCATCGCCACAGTCTCCGGCATGGACTACGAGACATATATGCAGACCCATATCCTGGAACCCTTGGGCATGACCCACGCCACCTTTGTTCCTGAAAAAGCAGACCCGACCCTGTTGGCCACCCGGCACATCACCGATGCCAGCGGAAGCGTGGTCGTCAGCGAGGAGATACCGTGCGATCCACGAACACAAGCGGCATGTACCTTGCATGCTTCGTGCGAAGACATGGTCCGATTCGCCATGTTCAGCCTCAACCGAGGCGAGTTGGATGGCAGGCAGGTACTCGGTCAGGAACAGTTCGACAAGATGATTTCAACCACAATCGGTCCAGCCCCCAACGCCCCCACGGATATTTTCAGTCTCGCCACAGCCAAATATGCCCTGGGCTGGCAAGTCGGCTCGGTTGGAGATCACCTTATCTTTGGCCATGCCGGCGGGACTCCAGGCGTGAATACCCATCTGCTTGTGGCGCCTGACGATGATCTGGCCCTCGTCGTCCTCTCCAACTGGGCGATTGAGCCTGATGGGTGGCCGGCCTACCATACATCCATCGAGTCCATGTATCCGCTGCTGGGGCTTGAACGGTAAAGATGGTAGATCGTCACCGTGTTCTGACTGGCGTGGCCCAAGAAGGCGGCCAGCCCGGTAAAGTCGTCGAAATTAGCGTCCAGATAGCCGAACACAAGGTCGTTCCTCACCATCCTCGTGGCGCTGCTGGGCCGCCTGGCAGATGCGCGACGGATGGCAAAATCGCCGTGGTGTTGGCGGCGGTGAGTCCGATGGCGTTGAAAATGGGCGTGATGGTCTTAGTCGGGATGTTTGCGGGGTTGTGGGTGTGGAAACGCAGAAGTGTGAGCGTACCAGCGGCGGTGGGATTATACTTGGGGGTGGTGGGATGGATGGTGGTGGGATGGTGGTGAAAGCAAGAGAGCGAGATCCGAGGATCCCGCCCTCTTGTTGCTTACCCTATCGCAACAGTAACGGGCCACAATCCGCTTGCTGCATCACGGCGAAGATAGTCAAGTGACTCAGCGTTCCAGCAATGTCGTAACATCCGCCTTCGATGACCACGATTCCTCTAGTCAAGGATGGCGGGCAGATAGAGGCAACGCCCGTTTACACTGCTTGTCTCGCTGCTCGTGACATTGCCGCCATTGTCAACCACTTGGACGAACCGATCTGCGTGGGCAGGCAGTATACCGACAAATTCGCCACTTGGCTTTTGGGTAAAGTCGAGGCTCCTCCACTCTCCCCTATCATCTGTGTATGCCGCTACGACTCGCTGGATACCCGATGAGTCGGCTGCCATTACGGTAACGGTTGATTGAGCGCAGGAATCTTGGAAGTGTACCGATTGAATCTGTGGCGGCTCTCGATCTGTGGACGCAGAATAGTATTCGTCAAGGATAATCTGCGAATAGAGTCGCTCAATGTGACGAAGGCTCTCATATTGCCCTCCATACATAAGTAGCGTGGGCGATTCTGGTCCAACCAAAACGGTTCCCGTGTTCGGTGCTCGCACAAGTTGCCGAAGAGAGAACACCTTTGATGGGTACCATCCTGATGGCAAATCGTTCGATAAATCTTGTGGTGCCGGTTCAGTAAAAGTCAACGATCCAGCAGTCTCCACTAAGGGATTGAAGTCGGGCAAATCCTTGTATTTTGCGCCAAGAAAAACTGCGCCCCGCAGCCGCAGGACCTGGCTGTCACGATCGATTACCGCAGGGGATATGGTCAATTTGGGTTGTACAGGCATACCACCTTCGGCCAGAGGTTTTTGATCGCTGAAGGTGTAGTAACTGTAAGGGGTATTAGTGAGCGTAACCGTCACCAATTTCAAGTCAGTGAAAGGGTAAACGCTGCCGGGTTTCAGCCAAACATCGGAAGTGACTTCGGTCAACTCGGTCGGCGTCAAATAGATTGCCTCGTCAACAGATCTTTGCTGTTTTCCTGCTGAATCTCCCACCGCCCCTTGTACGCGCACATGAAGCATTGGCAATCCATAAAGCACAGTGCCAGCCAACGTTTTGGCATGAAAATGGTTCATCTCATGGGTCTTGAAATAGGTCTGCTTGGCCAACACCAACGCATCGCCCAGAGATGACCCAGCGCCTTGGGCCAGCAAGCGTGTAAACTCCGTCATTAAGACTTCCTGATAGGCCAGCACATTTTCCATGCCATAGGCCCAGCCCGTGCTGCCCACATAGGACGCTCCCCGTTGCATCCATACCTGTGGGAAATCTAGGGGTTTCTCGCTCCCCACCCCCGGAACATTGAGGCCACCATGACATGCCAAGGTGTAGATCAACTGGCCATCCGCATCGATAGGCATGGCCTGGATTGCGCCGGCATCCAGACTATCTCCGGCAACGGGTGAGCCATACTGATGATGATTGGCGTGAACCGCCAAATACGCCAGATTGTTGTTGCGCCCCGCAGAGAAGAGAGGGTTTTCCAATTGACCGGCACCGGTCCAAGTACCGTCTTGAGCGAGTAGTCGGGTTCTGTCCCCTGCCGACAGACCAGCCTGTGCGAGGAGCTCATCACCCTTTTGGGGTGCATCCTGCATGAAATCGTACCCGGCGACGAGACTTCGACTTATGGTCAATGTTCCGCTGAGAGAGATGAACTGATCGATTACAGCCATCATGTCTCCGGGGGACTCTACAAGCCTGCCGACGGACAACTCTGGAACAAATATCTCCCCGCCACCCGGCAAGGAAAGAGATCGGGGCACTGCATAGACGTCGTCAGTCAAGGTTCGATCAGCAAGCAATGCAGTGCCAATGCTCGAAGTCGCATTAATTGTACCTTCAGCCATATACACTGTTTCCGTCAGCCAACCATCATCAATGGACATGGAACGGGTAATTGGCAGCCGGTAGTAGGGGATTACCCGATCATCGCCAGCAATCACTACATACTGAAGATTGGGCCACTTGGTTTGCTTTTCTTGCCATACCCAATCTCGAATCGCTAATGCCAGAGTATTAGCTCTGGCCGTATTGTTCTCGGGTTGACTGTCTTCCCAGGCGATATATGCATTTCGCACAATATCACTGGTCTCTTCTTTGAGATTCGTCACAACCAATCCGCCGACCGTCGACTGCCCGGCCAATGCGCTCAGTTTCTCCAGCCAGGCATCGGATTCACCAAACAGGCTTTCAACCCTGGGCGCATGGGTGACTATCAATGTTCTCACCGCATTGGGATCAATTGCTGTGGAGCCAACTCGCAGCCGATAGGGAATCGGATAGGTTTGGTTGCCATGTCGGCCCTCCACCAGCAGATAATAGGTTCCAGTCTGTGTTAAAGCGTCGATGGTCAGGCGCAGTTCGCCCATATCCCGTACGAAACCCATGTCCCGCACAAACCCACTGGCGTTACACGTAGTTGAGAGATAGACCGCCAGCCGATCCGCCTCCCCCATATCTGTCACCGTCATCTCGATACGGCTAAATCTTTCAGTCACCGTGAAACGATAGTAGTCGTCATCGTCAGCGCTAGAGATTTCAGCCAAGACCGATGTATTCAGACCAATCGGCGTAGCCGATGCACAGTTTTCCGGATCCTGAGGTGATGGCGGTTCGGACTGGGTATATTGCGCCAATCCGCCATCGGTTCCAAACCAAAGGGAATTGTCCGGGCCAAGTGCAATGGCATGTACATTCCCGTCACCCAACCCGTCGATTGAGGTAAAGGCAGTCATCACATCATTTGCATCAATATGGGCAGTCCCATTCGGATAGATGCCAAACCAAATGGTTCCGTCTGCATCTTCGGTAATGGCCTGAACATCCGGTCCGTTAAGATCGAAGTGAGTCCACGCGCCAGAATCGATCAGACGGCTGGCCCCTCCATCATAACCAAACCACCTGTTGCCTTGGCTATCCACAAAAATAGCCTCGATCTGGTTACTGGGAAGGGGGCTATTTGCTGTAGTGTAGGTGATGACTGACTGGTTCTGCACAGGATCAAAAAGGCTGATGCCGCCAGCAAAGGTACCGATCCAGATGTTTTGTGTGCTAGTTTCCACGGCAAGGGCTGTGATTTCTGTATCGTTGAGGCCCAACATTTCGGCAGTGTAGGTTATCCAATTGTTGCCAGGAGTAAGCCGGTCCAGGCCATTGTCTGTGCCAAACCATTTGTCTCCACTGGCCGGAACGACGATGGCTTTTACATTTGTGCTGGAAAGCGGCGAGTTTTCAGGCGTGTGTGTCTCAAGCACAGCACCTTCCTGCGAAATGTGGATTACGCCACCATTGACATCATTGCTTTCCGTTCCCAACCACAGGCTATTGTCCCCATCAACTGCCATGGACTGAATGCTGCCGAAGCCCACATCATACTGTCGCCATCTTCCGTCCGCACCCAGTCGGCTTACATTGCCCCCTCTGACCCCAAACCAGAGATTATCCAGAGGATCCACAACGATATCCAGCACCACGTTAGAGGAAAGACCATCCTGAGTGCGATACTCGGTAAGGGAATTATCGCTTGCCAGCCGATTAAGTCCATCCCAACCGTACCAGAGTATTCCTCCTTCGGCCACTACAATAGCATCAGCCCCCTGTCCCGCTACGATGGTTTCTGGGGGTAGATTGGGCGCTTTGCGCATGATACAGTAACCATTGGAAAACCAGAGACTGCCGCCAACGTCCAGGGTCAAATTGCTGATACTGTTATCCTGGCAATTACCCGTTGTAACCGGAATATTCGTCCACTGGCTATCATCTGCAGACAACTGAACTAGGCCTTGTCCGTCTGTGCCAAACCACTTGATGCCGGACGGATCGATTGCGATTGACGACACCTCATTGCCGGGCAACGGCGAGTTTGCAGATGTGAAGACACGCCATTCGTTCGCCGACGTGCGTCGCACAACGCCCCCTAGCTCAGTACCAATCCACAAGTTGCCCGCTATATCGACGGCCAGATCTCGCAATTGGCCTGCGTTGTCCAGAGATCCCTTGTCGTAATGCTGTTCCCATTGGCTGCCGTTATACTCAAATGCTCCGTAATATGGAGTGCCTGCCCAAACATGGTTATCGCTATCGACAAATAATGCATTGACTTGCTGATCAACCGCCGGGTGGGCAATCCATTTCCCGTCCGTTGTTAATTGGCTCACACCGCCTTGTGTCCCAAACCATACGTTACCGACGTGGTCCAAAACTACAGCATAGACAATGTTATGAACCAAACCGTCCAAAAGAGTGTACTTGGTATAGGTGTTAAGCTCGATATCCCAACGCACCACGCCTCCATCTGTTGCCGCCCAAATGACTCCTTTTTGGGCGTCCAGGGCAAGGTCATGGATATCATTCCCATTGGTGTAATGGACCCAGATGTGCGAGTTGTCATTTGGCCCATCATTGCTAGCCGGTTTCTCCTCAGCCCAGACGGGCTGTGCAGCTAGGACAAGCAGCACATAGAAACCAACCAACAGAGTTGCGAGAAGCAATAGAGGACGGATTGCCCTCTTTGTCAGCCCTGCGCATGTGGGCAAACAATGGTTGGTCAGCATATCAGTTGTTCTCCTTTCCCACGTGTGGACCTGCGATACTACCCAAACATCAACCTGGAAATAGACCAAAAGCGCAGGCAACAGCATCTTCCCATGACATGCTTTGACCAAATTCCCAGGCAGTGGAAAAAGCCTCTTGGCCCAGGGCATCCTGCAAATCCCCGACGGCCTCGTTCATTTCAGTTTGCTGCTTATCATGTAGTATCTCCCCGATGTTGGTGCGCAACGACTCTCTTGCACTGAAGAGCATGACCGATTGCCCGACCATTCCGCTTAACCGGAAGATCTGGGCAAAAGCGTCAAAAGACACCAGCATAGCCGCCTGATCACCCAACTCTTGAAGCAATGTCAAACTCTGTATATGCCGACGACGCGCCTCCGCAAGGTCACCTAAATAAATATCGATATTGCCCAAATTACCCAAGCCATAGGCCAAACCCTGTTTATCACCCAGGCTCTGGGCAATTTCAACACCGTCGCTCAGATACTGATGAGCTGCGCCATAGTTGCCTTGTTCAACCAGAAGATTGCCAAGGTTATTCAGCGAAACCGATACCGCCTGGTTATCACCGAGTTTGCGCACCAAGTCCAGACTCTGTTCGTAACTCTCTTGAGCAGCAGGGTAATCCCCCTGCATCCAAAAGACATTCCCCAGCCCGTTCAAGGTCGCGGCGAGACCCTTTAGATCGTTCAGTTTTCTGCGAATCGCCAGACTTTCTTCGTAGTAGCTTTGCGCTCTTGAGGCATCGCCTTGATGTCGTGCGATATTCCCTAGATGATTGAATGTTTTGGCAATCCCAGCGGGGAGATTTAGGGTCTGCATAATCGCCAGACTTTGTTGATACTGGCCCTGCGCATCCTCGTAATCCCCTTGGACCTCGGCCAGTTCACCTGCCCCAGTGAGTGCCTGTGCGTAGATCTCCGTCGTAGGATTGGCCCCAGGCAAAGAGAGCATACATGCCAGCCAGTCTCGTCCCTCGGAAAGAAAGCCCTGAATCTTCCAAAAAGGCTGAAGCGCCACCACCATACGTAAGCCTCGCTCAGCCAATTGAAGATGATCATGGTGTTCGCTTCCGGCCATGTCGACATACCACTGAAGTGCAGCCCGGAGGTTTTCATATTCTATCCTCTCCAGACTAAGCCACTCTGATTGCTGCGCTCCGCCCATCTGTGTGGCAGCCTCCTCGGCAACTGACAAATAGTAGGTGGCATGCCGCTCCTGCGTAGGAAGTGATTCTCTGGCTGCGAGCAACTTTTCCCCGGCATATTGACGCAATGTCTCCAAAAGGTGATACCGCCGCTGCTCTCCTGCCAACCGGTCTACTTGAACCAAGGATTTGTCGACCAACTGTGACAGCAGGTCAAGCTGATCAAGATCGTCCACGACACAGACAGACTCCATTGCCTGAATAGTGAATGGACCGGCAAATACAGAGAGCTGGGTGAGAAACTGCCGCTCTTGAGCCGACAACAGATCAAAGCTCCAATCAATCGCGGCCCGCAATGTCTGATGATAAGGTTGTGACACTCGGATCCCCCCCGTTAGCAATCGAAATCGATCTTCGATGCGAGACGCCATCTCGGTGAGCGACATATGACGAAGCCTGGCGGCAGCTAGTTCAATTGCCAACGGCAGTCCGTCCAGATGCCGACATACACGGGTAATGATCTTCAGATCAGTCAAGGTGAGTTCGAACGTAGGGTCAACCATCCTGGCCCGTTCGATGAATAATTGTATGGCCTCGGATTGTGCAACCGTGTCTGGATCCAGGGTGGTCTTTTCATCTGGCAGAGCGAGAGGATGCACTGGTAAGACGGTTTCCCCTGGAACGTGCAGATTTTCCCGGGTTGCCACCAACACATCAATCCATGGCGCTGCCTCCAACAGGGTAGTCAGCAGGGTTGCTGAAGAGCGAATCAAGTGTTCACAGTTGTCCACGAACAACAACATCTGTTTTGTGTGCAGAAATGCCACCAGGGTCTCGTTGAGAGAAAGTCCGACTTGTTCCTTCACGCCGAGTACGGCGGCGACTGTCCGAGTAACTAGCTGCGAATCTGTCACGGTCGCTAGATTGATATACCATACGCCGTCTGGATAGCGGTCAATCAGTTGGTGTGCTGCATGTTGTGCCAGTCTGGTTTTTCCACAACCGCCAGGTCCAACCAGAGTCAACAGCCGGATTTGGCTCAAACGGTTTTGAATATCGACCAATTCTCGTGTCCGCCCCACAAAGCTGGTGAGCGGGAAAGGTATGTTTGTGGCGGGCGATCGGCGGGCAGTATCTGACTCAAAGGCGTCCCGTGCTGGATCGCTCGTCTTGGCCGACATGGCTTTTCCAGGCTTTAATTCTGGTTCTGGTGACAGCCATAAGTGACCATCCGCAGTCCGCATGAAGAGCCGGGGCGCACCCCATTCACTGCTAAAGTGCTGGGCATACATAGCTATCCGAGCACTGGTCAGTGCCCGGTCTACTGGATGACCGTCGGCCAGACTGGCATAGAACTCATGGGAAAAGGTTAAAGCAGCTTGGTCTGTGATGGGGAATTGCATGGCGATGACCGCCGGCAAGCCTTGGCGCAGGAGAGTTTGGGCCACACCGCTGAAAGGATCGGTATGGTTAGTACGCGCGCCTTCGCAGGTGTTGAGAACAGCTAACCGCAAGGAACGAGCATTATGAAGAAGGCGACCTAGCCGTTCGGCCTCCACTGGCTCAGCGCCCCCCAGGGCATCCTGGAAGATGAGCAACCCTTGTCCACCCGACACGTCTGTGTCCGATTCGGCAAACTGGCCATGCCCTATAAAGTTGAAAATGTGTATCGCCTCGCGACTTAACGTCCGCTGCAAGGCTGCCAACGAGGGTTCAGCCAGCCGCTCAATCGTTACTTGCCTTAGACGGACAAGATCGGATAGGCTGCTTTGCAGATTATCCCATTCCGATTCCACATCAAGGGCAAGGCCTAGTTCGGCAGGATTGCTGATGACAGACAGAATGTGCAGAGGCGGAGTCACTGCAATCGGATTCACGGCTTCGGCCAGTTCCAGGTCATAGATCAAGGGTGTTTGGTCGTCCAGGGCAAGAAATGCATCCCGGCTGGCATCATAGAGAAATTCCCAAGGCAGACGGGCTAGGTCTGGAACTTCGTGAAGGCGTAATTTGATACGCAGAGGAAGGCCCTGCCGTGCAGCCTCATCCCGACAACGGGCCAGGCTCACTCGCAACTCTCCCCTAAATAGGGAATCGTAGAGTTGACCGCCTAATTTCTTGACTGTGCCTTGACGACGGCCGGCACCGTGCTCGTCATGCTGTATGAGTTGAGCAATGACGCTATCTAGCTCTACCCCTGCCCAGGGATGAGCAAAAGGTTGCGCGGGTAAAGAACCTCTGGGAGAACTGACCAAACGAACCGCGTATCCATCCAGAGTTGCAGAGATGAGAAGGTCAAATTCATTCTTGATCTGCATCACACCGAACCATGTCCGACAGGTTTGATTTACGGTACCAATGTTGAGTCATACAGCCTACCATCATCCACCGGCGTGTCTTTCTTGTCGTGAGGTACGCCCACCTGAACTTCGCCAGCACAACTGCCGCCGTTTCCGTCATCCGCCACGAAGTCAATGTGATAGAGCCGGCCATTTCCGCCCCCAGTCCGTTCAGCCCGCACCTGAGCAGTGGACGTGCCGATGCCTTGGCCGTCGGGCATGTGTTTGCCGTCGCCATCCGTGTCCACAGGTTCGTCCTGCCAAATGCCGGTGATGGTGATGGTCAGCGGATCGCTCTGGGGATCGGTCACCCCCAGGACATTGACGGCCACAAACTTATGATTGACCGGCCAGATGGCCGCCACGCTGGGCACAGCAGCCGAACAGTCCGGCGACCAGTTGACCACAGCAAAGTGCAGGACGAAGTCATCCCCCCCGATTCCGTTGCCGTCGCCGTCCAGTTTGTTGCCGACCAAGTCTTCAATGGCATTGCCGACGACGGTAAAGATGTACGAGTCTTCAGGCAGCGGGTTGCCGTCGTTGAGGGTCAGAATAGCCGTGTGATTGCCCCCATCGTAGGCCACGCTATCGATCCCTATCGCACCAAGGTTGGCTCCGAAAAGTCTATAGTTGGCCGGATTGATCACGCTCTCCGCGTCAGTCGCCCCGGTGTTCCTGACATCCTCGCTGTAGATCACCCGAAGCTGGTTGATGGCGGCGCCCGTCGTCTCGCCTTCGCCCAGCACGCCATCCCCTGTGTCGGCCACGGTGTCAACTTGACTGACTGTGGGCGGGACGACGTCGCTTGACCCATTGCTCATGATCACTGTGTGCCGCAGATTGTTGTACCCGGTATCCGCTTCCCAGACGCCCTGGTTGGCCAGTCGGATGGCATAGTCGGGCCGTCCGGCCAAGATTGGCTCTGGGTCCGGCAGGTTGAGCAACAACTCATAGACACCGACGGGCATGGTGGGGTCCGTGAGGAATGTGTGATCGATTGAATAGGTCGCCGCATTGTCTGCCAGCCAAAAGCGAGGATCCGTTGGCAGCGGCTCCGTGTAGATCACACCGCCGAGCTTGTGCCGAAGCACTAACTGCACCGGTCGCGGGTTAAGCGGAGATGCCCAGCCCACGTTCTGCAACTCAATGTGGACGGTCATTTCATTTCCCCGGATCACCTCGTCAGGGTAAGTCCCCTGGGTCAGGGTCAGGCGATAGCCCAGACGGCGTTGAATCTCTGCCAGACAGCCGGCCTCATTCCAGCCGTTGTAGACTTCCAGGCCGTAGTTCCCCGTCTCCACATTCAGATAGGACCAGTGAAAGCGTTCCAGTTCGGCCAGGGCGTCGGTGCAGCTAAAACGAATCTGAGATTGGACCGCATCCGGATCCGGATCGCAGACCTCGCCGCCCATGGGCACATATTGGGTTTCGGCGGCCAGATAGTTCTTGTCCTCGGCAATGGGCACCAGCGCGCCGAAGGTGCCGGCGTCGGTGTCGCTGCCCAAGAAACAGTCGTTGTGATGGCCGGTGCGAGCCAAATCGCTGCCATTGTGTGCGTCCGCCGCGGGCAAGGCCAGGGGCGTGGCAGGCCATCCGGCCAGGGTGTCGAAGACTTTGTATTTGTAGAAGGGTGTGCGCAGTTGGACCGAACGCTCTGGGGGCAGCACATTCAGAATTTTTTCCAGCACCTCCCACCGGTTTGCGTAATCTTCATCCGTGATCTCACCTGGATTGTACGGGTCCGCCACAAAATTGTCCGTGTAGAACCATTCGCCCCAATTCCCGATGAAACCAGCCTCCACCACGGCGATAACGTCCTGATTGGCCTCGATAATCGGCTTCAATTGGGTCAGATGGGCCAGGATATGCAGTTTGTCTGCGTCGCCATAGGTCGGGGTCATTTTGGAATTGGCATAGGCGAAGCGGACGACGGCCTTCAATCCCGCTCTCCGTAGGCTATCGAAGTCAGCCTGCATCAGATCCAGATAAGTCTGGCTGATGGGGGCGCTGACGAAATCGTCCAGATAGAAGTAGCGCTTGATCAGGGTGATGCCCTGATCTTGGCGATAGGTGCGAAGCATCGTTTCGTCAAGGGGAGCGTAGTTGTTGCCAGAATGTGTTTCCTTGGCGTAGAGAAAGCCCCGCTCTGGATTGGGGAAGAGGTCATCGCTCAATTGATAGGTTGTGGTGGGCACCCAGACGGCATGACAACTGCCTGGAAAGTCGGGGTTGGTGGCTGGCCATGCGGCTGACCCGGAGAGATAGGTGTCGTCATAGCGGTGGATGGCAAAGCCGCCAAAACCAGGATCACCGGCGAAATGTTCAGCCACACAGGCGGCTTCCCGGTTCAGCACCGCCTGCCCCTCCTGGAGGAAGGTGACCCCGTCTCCGCCGCATTCCGCATCGCACACTCCGGTCTCGGCACCGGCCAGGACCACCCCCGGCTTGCCCTGGGCACCGGCATAGACGACCTCGTCCTGGTCCAGGCAGATGATACCGTCGTCTGGACAACCGCTGCCGGCGAAATCCCGGTAGCCCATGACCACGACCTTGTGCAGGTCCATGTCGAGGACATGCTCGTAGACCTTCTGGCTGATGCGGGTGGTCAGTGGATACTCGACCGTCTCATCCCAGAAGAAGCGGATGGCTGTCTGCATGCCCACACCGGCAGGCTTGAGCATGTCCAAGCTGCATTCGTACAGGGCCAGGAGCGCCTGGCGGCTGCTCGAATCCAGACCCTCGGATGACTCGACATCCAACATGACGCCGTCCAGAGTCGTAGTCGGTTTGGCCGCGTTGAAGTCGATCACTTCCTGCATGCGTTGGAGAGGGAAGGCGCCCAGAGCGCAACCCAGTTGCGGCCAATCCGGTGCACCGTATGCGGCCCAAACTTCGATACCCGCTACGTGAGCACGCTGAATCAGGTCGGCGATAGCAGTGTCATCGAACATCAAGCGACCGGCTCCGTTGGGGGTGGAGCTATAGAGGCTCACATAAAGGGTGTTCACGCCGCTGGCCGCACTGCGGCTAACCAGTTGGGTCCGAGCCGTCGAATTGCTCACTTCGTCAGAGAAGACCCAGACAGCGTGGGCAGCAGGCTTCTCCTTGCCAGCACTGCCGGCCAGGAAGATTGACCGCACCTCCGCAGGGGAGAGGGCTTGGCCGACAATGCTGATCTCGTCCAACAGCCCATTGAAATACTTGCCCTGGGCGGCTCCCACCAGGATGGCATCCCGGATGTCCGCGCCCAGGTAGACACCGATGGGGTTCAAGGTCTTGACATCGACGATTGCCTGGCTGGCGACCAGATCGCCGTCAACATAGATCCGGGCGTAGTTCGCCCCCGATCCGTTCACCTCCCGCACGACCGCCATGTGATGCCAATAGCCGTCGTTGATGGCACCCGGCGCGCATAGGTTGAAGCCGTAGCCCTCACTGGCTCCAATGCCGTAGGTGGTCCAGCAAAGCTGGCCGGGTACGCCCCCGCCGATGCCGATGAAATACTCGCCCAGATAACCGCTGGGCGTTTCGTCCCGCTGTTGCAGGATCATGCCCTCGTCATCCTGGGTCTTGACCCAGCCCTCCACGCTGAACGAACCGGCCCCGACCACCGCCGGGCCGCTGCCCAAGGCGATGGCGTCGTTGGCCCCATCAAAGCTGAAGGCCAGCCCAACCTTGCCCGGCGCAAACCAGAATTTGTCCACGGAGAGCCGCCCGTGATGGAAGCCGACGCTGTCCTGGGCGCTGCCGTCTCCGGGCCACCAGCCGAGCATCCCTGCGGGCGCAGGAACGGGTTGGCCCGAGGCAGAGACCCCAGGGAATCCCAAAGTGAAGCTACCCGTTTTCAGGGTAGAATTGACCTCGATCACCCCTAGATCCGTGGTGCGCCTGTGCACGGCCAGATCGTGGGCCACAGATGGGGAGGCAAAGTTATCGCCCACGGTCGGTACGGGCCGAGTGCGCAGGGGCAGATGACCGTTGCAGGCCCCGGCTGCGGAGAAGTTGGCTCCCTCTCCCCACCCCATGAGATCGAAGCCATAGAGCATCGTCGACCACCAGGCATAGTCCAACCGGCCTTGGTCGAAACCGCAATCCTCGGCCGTATCCGAAGCAGTGGTCACCGTGGCGATCTGAACGCCGAAATGGCGCTTGAACGTGAGGGCCTTATCCGCCCGATCCTGCCAGAATCCAGGGTTGTGATAGGCTCCCTGGATGATCTGATAGCTCTCCAACAACGCGATATCCGCTGCCCCCAGATGGGTTGATAGACCGGCAGGGTTGTAGACGGGATCCACGCCAGGGCTGAAGAGGTCTTCTATATTCCAGGCATTGATGAAGACCTTCAGATTGTTGGCATGGGCATAATCAATGGCGTCGTTCTGGCGCTGCCGGGATGTGCCAAAATCGTAGCCTGCCTCGTCGTAGAAGACACCGGCCACTCCCATCCCCGCCCAAAGATCCACAAAGCGCTTGATCTCGTCAAGGGTCAAGGGCGTATTGACATTTGGGGAGCACTGACGGGCCGTATTGTCACCGCCGATGGAGATGTAGCCGTAGACATCTGTGCCTGCCCCGGTCAGCTTCAGGTTCTGGATAATCGCCACCGTATTGTTGTGGTCGTAGTGGCTATTCTGGGTGCAGGCTTTGTCGTAGTTCGGATTATTGGCATTCGGATCATCGGCGTTGTATTGGGGCAATTGCAGGGTATCGCCGAAGATCACGGCATCGTAGGCGCTGAAGGTCGCCACCGCCGCGTCGATGTTCGTTGCCCCGTTTACCGCGCTGGGAAAGCCGTAATAGATGGCAAGTTTGCCGGGAAGCAGCGGATCGGGGGTCTGGGCCTGGGCCGATTGGGTGTCTCCGACCATTGCGGAGACACCCAACAGGCTTAGCATGACAAGCGTGAGCGTCAATAACGTGAACTTGCGTCGCATGATGGTGATCTCCCTATGTGTTATAGATTCTCTCCAAAGCGCTTTACGGAAGCAGGCCACAGGCAAACTCTATCCGTGACCTATACCTCAAATAGGGAATGCCGAATGCAGTGAATCGTATAGGTGTTGGCAGATCGACGGTAAGGATTGAAGATGACGAGCGTGTCTGGAGGAGAGGATGTTTCGAAGCAAGCCATTACCCTAGGCCAAGAAGCCATCAGGGAGGCAATCTGAAGAGGAACGAAATCGACTAAGTCAAAGAGTCTTGGGGGCATCATTGTTCCCTCCGTTGGAACCGACTCCAGATTGAGCATGTCTACATTTTACACCCCCTGTCAATAATGCAATTGCACCATGCAATTAGTGCATATGCATCAGTTCGCACAGAAACGCACCGCAGCATCACCGACCTAACCTATTGTCAATTCTCGAAAAAAGGGAGGAGATCTACCAGCAAACCATAGGCTGGGGTACAGAGCGGATCTCGTGATCTTTCGGTACTGCAGGATCAGGCGTCAGCGTAGTTCTCTCGCAACAGTGCCCGTACCTGCATCAACACATGCCCATACCGATTCAGACCCGTGCCATTCGCTCCGCACCCCCAATAGTAGTCTGTGGGCGAAGCCTCCACCAACTCCTCATCGCCCGTGGTCAGGAGAACCGCCCGCACATCGGCGTGGGTCTCGTACTTGGCCAGGGTAGCTCGGAGCAAGATGGCTTCCTTCACCTCTTCCCAGTCTGCACGCAGGGGGAAGTCCGTGGTTTGGCCCAGACGCTTGGCATCCATAGGCCGGGGAGCCTGGCGAATAGTTTCGGCATGGGGTGTGCCAGCAAACTTCTGAGCTTGGTAGTAGTGCTCGATAGTCGGCCAGAAGAGACCGTCTAACTCAAAGCCGTGGGCGGAATGGTTGCTCAGTTCCCCGTTGGGGTCTCGGACTCGGTAGAAGCGGATGGTCATGGGTGGATCAACTCCGTGGTGGTGTGCGCTGTGAGGATCTTGCTCAAGGATGTATAGCGCTGGCCCTGGGTGAAGGCAATGCGTCTACCACTTTGACTGGTCAGATCGTTGCGGATGGGGCCAATTTCTCGCATGTTGCCCAGATGCATCACTTGATGGGCCTCTGCTTCAAATTCATAGCCCTTGATACCGGCCAGCAGGGGCATATTTTCCGGATTGCAGTGGTTGAAGGGCGGCCCCATAATCTCGAAGAGGTAACGAATCTGACCGTCGGCGTAAATAGCTATGTGGCGAGCCGCCCTGAAGCTACGCTCGTCCTGGCAGATGTACAGACCGTGGCGCAGGGCGACTGGCTGTGCCCACCTGCCTGCCACAACAATGACTAACTGATCGTCGGGAATCCACGAACTCACTTCGGTTGGATTGAGCAAGAGAACCACTCCTTTCGATTTTTCTTCATGTCAGGGCTTCCAGATAGGGGCGCAGCACCCCGGTCACCCGGCAGATGCGGGCGAAGTAGAGCAGGCGGTCCAGATTGCGATCCGAGCGGGCCAGGTAGCGTTTGAGGGCTTCCATGGCCACATCCAGCCCCACCCGGCTACGAAACTTGAGCAGGTCGGCCACGGTCTTCTCTGGGCCGTAGATGGGGACCATCACGGCGTCCAGTACATGTTCCTCCGCCCCGGCGCTGTAGGTAGGCTCCGAGACCCGGTAGATCTCCAGGGGTGGAAAGTCCAGTACCGGAGCATGGCGGAAGGCGGGCAGGGCGATGTGGACAGCGTGCGGGATCTGGGTGGTGAGGTCGTGAAAGGCCGCCGCTGAGATGGTGGCGATGATGGCCTGGGGCACTCGCTGGGCCACAATCACCAGGTCAGGATGGGCCAGGGGCGGGCTATCCGCCAGGGTGAAGAGACCCCGACTCAGTTGCTCGATCTGGCCGCTGTCCCGCAGAGCGTAGAGGGTGCGGGGGTGGATGCCCAGGGTCAGAGCATCCTGGGTACGCAGGACCGGATGACGGCTGAAGTAGTGGAGAGCTGTTTGGGTGGCTGTGTTCATGGGTTTCACTAATCCGATATAATAATAATTAACTATAGTTGATTATATCCGTATCGCCTCCCCACGTCAACCCTCACGTTTGTACGTTTGTATCTTTGTAACTGGGTCTGTGTATCTACAACTCCTCCACCATATTGGCCACCTGCTGCCGGTCAGGATGCAGATATCGAGCCGTGGTGCTGAGATTCTCATGGCCCAATAGATCCGACAACGTGGCCAGGTCCGTCTCGCCCCGGCGCAGGAGACGGGTGGCGAAGGTGTGGCGCAGGAGATGGGGCGTCACTGCTTTGGGGATGCCCGCCTTGCGGGCCGCCGATGCCACCATGCGCTGCACGTCCCGGCTGGCCAGGGGATTACCCGTGCGGCTGAGGAAGAAGACCACTTCGTCCTTGAAGGGGCGGATGTCTCGATAGGCTTGCAGATCCGTGCGTACCTGGCCACCCAGAGGCACCGTGCGATCCTTCTCCCCCTTGCCTCCCTGGACAAAGACCTCTCCCTTGCGGGCGGAAAGGGTCACATCGTCCCGACGCAGAAAGACCACCTCGCTCACCCGCAGACCGGCTCGGGCCATGATGCTGAGGATCGCTGTGTCCCGCTTGGCCAGCCAGTCCGTGCCCTCCACGGCGGCCAGGAGCCGTCCCAACTCCCGACCGGTCAGGGGATCTACGTCCCCCTTCTGCTGCTTGACCCCCTTCACCGCCAGCTTGCGGCCATTGTGGCGGACCAGTCCCCGCAATGCGGCCAGGCGCAGGTTGACCGACGATGCCCCCAGCCGCTTCACTGTGCGCAGATGGCCGGTCCACTCCCGCACCTCCTCAGCGGTGAGCAGGGCGATCTCCGGCTCCTCGCCGTAGGTGTCCACGTACCAGGTGTGGAACTCGGCCAGGGCCGCGGCGTAGCGGTCACGGGTATTGGCGCTGTGCTTGGTGGTCACGAAAGTGGTGATCTGGTCTGCAAACATGGGCTTGCCTCCTGCGGGAAACATTGTGCGACGGGGTTTAGGGGCGATAATCGAGAAAAATCCGCTCATCCACCGAAGGGCTGGGTGGGTTCGGCGGAAAAAATGCGTCGTACAAGATGGTTTGTACGACTATTTTGTGCGACATTGTAACGAAAATAGAACAAATGTGCAAGTCGGAGATTCGGAGGTATTGGAGAGGTAAAAGGGGTTGTGAGTTCGAGGTTTGAAAGGTGTGATCAATTAACCTTCAAACTACAGATCGTTGAGTAGGACGTTATCGATGAATGCGACATTCGCCCCAACATCCTATCTTTGGACTTTCGACTGGACTTTCGGATTCGTCAAATGGCCCTAAACCCCTGACTCATCGCGTTTTGGGTCCTTATCTTCGCCCTTCAAAGACAGTAAGATTCACTCAAGGCCAACCGATGGACCTCCTCATGTCCCTGACACGAGGAGGTCCATACAAAAAAGTTGAATTCTCGCTTGCACGCGGGGGGAACCGCTGGGATCTCTCGCCTGGGTTGACCCAACCACGTGGGTCTAGCGGTCCGCCAACCGACGCGCCACCGTACTCAACCCCACCGCCAGGATCAGGATTACGCCTTGGAAGAAGTATTGATAGAAGGTGGGCGCTCCAAAAATGGCCAGCCCGTTGAAACCGATGCCGATGATCATGACGCCAATAAAAGTGCCGGGGATGTGAAACTCGCCATCTTTCAAGGTGGCGGAGCCGAGAAAGGCGGCGGCGAAGGCGTTGAGCAGGTAGGAATCCCCCGCACTCGCTGTGCCGCTGCCGATCAAGGAGGCCAGCAGGATACCGGTCAACGAGGCGTACATACCAGCAACAGCGAAGGCGATGATCTTGACCCGGTCCACGCGGATGCCTGAGAGGCGGGCGGCTTCGATGTTGCCGCCGACGGCCTGGATCTGTTGGCCGAGATCTGTGCGGTTCACCAAGATCCACAGGATGAACAGCACGACAAACATGATAATCACGTTGTTGGGCACACCGCCGACTCGATTCAACGCAATCGCCGTGAAGCTTTTGGGAACACCGGAGGCAATAGGCACGCCCGTCGAATAGGCGAAGGTCAGGCCGACCAGAATACTGCCCGTGCCAAGGGTGGCAATCACCGAGTTGACGCCTAATTTGGTCACAATGTAGCCATTGACGATCCCGATCACCACGCCGACGACCAGCACCAGCATGATGGCGACAGGCACCGGAAGCCCCTGCTTCACCATCAATCCCGTGACCAGCACGCCAGCCAGGCTAGCGTTGAAGCCAATACTCAGGTCCAGTTCCCCGACGATGATGGCAACGGTCAACCCGCCAGCAATTATAGCGGTCAGGGATGCCTGATTTAGAACGTTGAGAAAGTTATTCAGAGTAGGAAAGGCTTTGGGGGCAGCAATGGAAAAGAGGGCAATCATGATAATCATGCCCATGATGCTGCCATATTTGGCCACAAAGCCCAGCCACGCCTGGCGCTGCGTACTGGATCGACCAGCCTGTTCTGCCGAGGCGGATGGTTGATTGGCGTTTGAGTTGCTCATACGATTTCACCTGTTTCTTGCGCATGGGCATAGCTCATTTGGAGCAACGCCTCTTTTGTGATTTCAGCCCCAACCAGGGCGCCGACGATTCTGCCTTCCACCATCACAAGCACCCGGTCACACAAACCGGGCAACTCCTCCACCTCAGATGAAATGACGATCACCCCGGCACCTTGAGAAGCCAGGGAGCGCACGATGGTGTGAATTTCACCCCGGGCCCCCACATCCACGCCCCGAGAGGGTTCATCCAAAATGATTACTTTCATAGACTGGGTGAGCCACTTGCCGATAACAACCTTTTGCTGGTTGCCGCCGCTCAAGTTGCGCACGGGTGTGTGGATCGATCCGGTCTTGACCTGGAGCCGCTCGACGATGGATTTGGCCCGTTTGTCCCCAACCCCAAGGCTGATGAAGGGTAGTCCTTTGACCGTGCGCAGGGCCTCCAGGGTCGGCAAATTGATATTGAAGGAGACGCTCTGACTGAGAAGCAACCCCTGGGATCGTCGCTCTTCGGGCACCAGGGCGATCCCTTGGCGCACCGCATCATGGGGGCTGTTGAGGGTGATCCGTTTTCCATCCATGAGAATCTCGCCAGAATCCGGCTTGTCCGCGCCAAAGACCATGCGCACAAGTTCGGTCCGCCCGGATCCAACCAATCCGGCCAAGCCAAGCACCTCTCCCTCGTGCAGAGAGAAAGAGACATCCCGCACAAAGTGGCCGCGTCGCAGATTGCGCACTTCCAAGATTGTCGGCAAATCGGGAGGCGCACTCGAGGTGCCATTGCTTGGGGCAACTTCGCTGCCCACAATAGCATTAACCAGGGCGGACTTTGTCAGCCCTTCCCGCTCGGTGGACAACACCCGCGCCCCATCTTTGAAGACGGTGACCCGATGGCACAGATCGAGGATTTCGTCCAAGCGGTGGGAGACATAGAGGATCGAGATACCCTCCGCCGAGAGTTCACGAATGATGCGGAACAACCGCTCGCTCTCCGCCATGGAGAGTGAAGCGGTCGGCTCGTCCATGGCGATCAGGCGGGACTTGTGGAGCAGAGAGCGACCGATGGAGATCAGCCACTGTTCGGCGACAGTGAGTTCGTGGGTGGGCGTGTCCAGGCGAAAAGTGAAGCCGAGCCGGGCTGCGGTCGGTTCCACCTGTTTGCGGGCAGCGTTCCAGTCGATGAGCGAGCCCCTTGTGGGTTTGGGCAGGCCCAGGAGCATGTTCTGAAGCGCCGAAAACTTGGGCACAAAATTCAGCTCTTGGTGGATAAAGCTCAACCCCAAGCGCTGAGCCTCTTGGGGGTTAGCAATATGTACCGGCGCATCATCGATCAGAATGCTGCCCCCATCTGCCTCCACCAGGCCAGCAAGACAACGGATGAGCGTCGATTTGCCCGCCCCGTTGGCCCCCACAAGACCATGTATCTCACCGGGCACGATGTCCAGATCAACACCCTTCAAGGCTCGGACACCGCCAAAATTCTTGACAAGGTCTTCCACTTTCAAAAACGGAATCACTTGGGACATAAGCTTTTTCCAGTCCAGTGTGACGCCGCCCCGCCCTGGCGAGCTTGCCAGGGCGGGGCGGATGATGGATCGACTACTTACTACTGCAACGCATTGGGGTCGATGGCTTCGGGATGGTCGGCCAGGAAGCCGGCAATCGTATCTTTGTTGACCACAATGACGGGCACTTCCACGGCCTTGGGCTCCCAACTGGCGCCGGCGGCCATGGCCTCAACCAGGGTTTCCACCATCACCTGACCCTCAACTTCAACGGCTGCCCAGGCAGTGGCGGTCATCCAGCCATCCTGCACGGCCACAATGGCGTCCACATTGCCGTTCTGGCCATAGACTTTGACATCCGGGCGGTTCTGCTGCTTGAGGGTTGAGATGGCGCCCAGGGCGGGATCGTCCCAACAGCCCCAGACGGCCAGATTTGCGGACCCTTCCGGGCGTCCGGCCAGCCAGGCCGAGGCAAACTGTGCGCCGGCTTGGATGTAACCAGGAATCGGCACTTCGTTCTTGGTGACGGTGATCTCCGGGTATTCAGCGACGATCGCATCAAGCACTTCCTCGCGCTCTCGGCAGACCTGGCCGGTGTGGTAGGTCAAGGCCAAGATTTCGCCCTTGCCATCCATTTCGGCCACCATCTGCTTGACAACCTCCGTGGCCTGGGGACCGCCCGTGCCGTTTGTGGCAACTACACCGTCACCAAGTCCACCGCCCCATGTGGCGACGGGGATGTTGGCGGCCCTGGCTGCAGCCAACCCTGCGCCCAAGGAGGTGGTGGGGAAGACCAAGTCGATGATGGCGCCAGCGC
Organism: Caldilineaceae bacterium; assembly: GCA_018003515.1. Classification (GTDB taxonomy): domain Bacteria; phylum Chloroflexota; class Anaerolineae; order Caldilineales; family Caldilineaceae; genus JAGNDO01. The sequence continues at coordinate 64,150 of JAGNDO010000011.1, read as the reverse complement.
CCCGCTGGGCCAAGTTCTGGAAGGCGGCATTGGCCTCATCTGCGCTGCCACGGGCATCGATGACACTGACTTCCCAGCCCAACTTCTCGGCGGCATCGGTTGCGCCCTTGATAAAGCGGGCATTACTGGAATCGGAGGGGGTGATCGAAACAAGCCCTAACAGCAGAGGGGCCTCGGCAGGCGCAGCCGCAGGTTGTTCAGCGGCCGGTGCGGCGGCGGGTGCCGCTGGCGCGGCAACTGCGCAAGCGCCCAAAACCAGGGCGACAATCAACAACAGTGTAAGAACTGACCATTTCTTCATCATGCTTCTCCTTACCTTTCAGGTTGAATGACAAACGACCAAACGACAGATAGCGCAATCGATGCCAGGTGGGGGCAGCCGCGCCGTCGATGACGTTACTTCAATGCCAGTGCATTGCCTGGCGAACCAGAACCCCCCAATTTATTGAGGGGGGCCGCGGTGAAAAGCCCTTCATAGACCCCATCCCGTGCACAATCCGCGGCCAGGGCATCCAACGCAAACATTTCGCCTACAGCCATCCCCAAGAGGGGGATAATGCGGTAATGTAGAAAACCGGCGACCGTCGGCGTATAGGGCATGGCTTCCAGAGCGGGCACATCGCACGCCACCGCGGCCACATGGTTGTCCCACAGCCATTCCAGGGTCGATTCATCGGCCGAGAGACCAGGCGCTTGCAGCTCCGGACCGCCTAGCTTCGATATGGCGATGCGGGTTTCCATGGACGCCTGTTCGTACCAGCCGATCCAGCCCATGCGCAGCAACAGGATATCGCCTCCCTGCAGCTTGGTGCCCTGGGCATCAAGAGCAGCCTGGACGGTCTCGATGGGGATCTCGACCCGCTTGGCCCCGTCGATGGGCGTTCCCTGGGCGGCCAGATAGGCGGCGACATCGGCCAAGACGAAGCGTCCGGCGATCCCCCGGCGGGCCCAGTTCTCGATGCCATTCTTGCTGCCCGGTTGCCCGGTGATGTCCTCACGTTGGACCCCATTATAGTAGCCATAATCTGGGTTGGGCATATGGCTCAGCGCATCCCACTGGGTGGAGGACTGGGGCCAATAGCCGTCGTAATAGTCGTCCGTGCCCCACTCACTGGCATCCGTGCCCGGCGTCAGGTCGATGATGTGATGGTGCATGAGGGTACGGCCCAGGATAGGCGGGCCAGGCTTTTCCATGTCCCAGTTGAGCGAAAAGACACTGCCCTTCTGGACAAGCGTTGCGGCGTGGGCCACGCGTTCTGGCGTGAGCAAGTTGATGGTGCCCACCTGATCGTCGTCACCAAAGACGCCCCAAGCGGAGTTGGGGGGCATTGATTTATCAATCGGCAGGTCACGGTAGCGGGGCAGGTTTGAGAATCGATCAGTCTTGGTAGCCATGAGTTATTGCTTCCTCTCTGAGCCATGTGCGCGCCTGAAAACAGACGGCAAGGGATGGATTTTTGATCGGTACAAAAAAGAATCGAACGGGGGGGATTTGTTTTGGTGTGGCGGCTAGGTCGTATGCTGTCCGTCGGGGTGGTGTGTGCACGATTGACGAATTTGCAGCGTGACGGGCAAGACAAACTCTTTGGGCGGCGCGGTGCTGTCCGCAAGACGTTCCAGCAGCAGGTTGGCGGCCATGCGTCCGATCTCATAGACCGGCTGGCGGATCACGGTCAGTTGCGGTTCCACCAACGACATCCACGGCACTTCGTCAAAGGCGACCAAAGCCACATCATCGGGGATGCGCAGCTTGCGCCGACGGATGGCACGTAGTGCGCCAGCAGCCAGGGCATTGTTCCCGGCAAAGATCGCCGTGGGTCGGGGCTGGCTATCCAGCAGGTCATACGCAAACTGCTCACCCACCGCTTCAGTCGGGGTTCCCTGGCAGATATAGCTGTTCTCAACCGGGAACCCGTGGGCCTGGAACGAAGCCAGGTAGCCTTCCAGCCGTTCGTGGCCTGTGGTGGACGTTGGGGGACCGACGATTGCAGCAATGGCGCGGTGCCCATCGGCGATCAGATGATCGATCAGCAGTTGACTGGCAGCGTGGTTGTCCACCAAAACAGTGTCAACGGCGACACCGGGCAAACGCCGATCCACGGCAACAACAGGAATCCCCGCTTCGATCAGCCACTGGCAAGAAGAGCTATTTTCGACAGTCGGCGTTATGATCACCCCGGCCACTTGTTCCGCTTCCATCAGGTCGATATACAGCTTTTCTTTTTCAACATTTTCATCAGAATTGCAAAGAAAGACAGCATACTGGTGTTGCTGGGCCACATCTTCGACCGCCCGCACAAGCGCCGTGAAGAAGGGGTTCTGAATATCGGAGATGATTAACCCAAATACCTGGGATCGTTGTAACCGCAGGCTACGCGCCACCCGGCTGGGCTGATAGCCCAAAGAGGCTGCCGCCGCCAGGACCCGCGCCTGAAGTTCAGGCCGAACATGCGGTTTCTTTGAGAAAACGCGAGAGACTGTAGCAATCGAGACGCCTGCAGCGTCGGCAACATCTACAATACTTGCCATGAAGCGACCTATTTTCAGTTGAATAAATGGATAATCTAATTGTAAACGTTTTCAACGGTGTTGTCAATAGGGTTTTGAAGCTTTTTTGGGGGTTTTCGAAAACTGATGGGCTAAATCATCTCCCCAAGCCCATCACCTTCCCGGCCAACAGGCTGACCGACCTCCCCGCCCGCTGGACTAGCCCACTGACCAATAACAGTGGATGGGCGTGGATCACCCCACGCACCCGTTCGTAGACATCGGGTCGAATCACCACGTCCAGCAGACCGCTCTCATCCTCCAACGACAGAAAGACCATGCCCTTGGCCGTGGCCGGACGCTGCCGGATCACGGCCAATCCCGCTACCCGCATCCGTCGCCCGGCCTCGGCCTGCTTGACCTCCCAGGTGGCGGACACCCCGGCCCGGCGCAGGGCAGGCCGGTGATGGGCCAGCAAATGGCTGTCTGTGGAGAGGCCCAGTAGTTCATACTCCCACAAAGTGCGGACTAGGTCGTCCAGTTCCGGCAGATCCACCGGCTCCTCGGCCACGGTCATCTCCAGACTTTGGGGACGATAGTCCAGGCTACCCAACTGCCAGAGCAACTGCCGCCGCTCGCCGAACGCGTCCATGGCCCCGACCCGAATCAGCGCCGTGACTCGATCCTGGGGCAGCCGGGTACGGCGGCAGAAGTCGGCCAGATCGTCGAACGGTCCCGCCGCCCGGCCCGCCTCGATGCGCCCCCAAGCCGCCTCTCCCAATCCTTTCACCCCTTGCAAGCCCATGCGCACGCCCCACCTCTTCTGTATTTTCTCCATCCCACATTTCCATCCACTTCGGTTCACCTCCACGGGCAGGAAGATGACTCCGTGGCGCTGGGCATCTCCGACCAATACCTCCGGGGAGTAGAAGCCCATGGGCTGGTGGTTGAGCAGGGCACAGGCAAAGGCGGGGTGATGGTAGCGCTTGAGCCACAAAGTCTGGTAGGCGATCAGGGCGAACCCGGCGGCGTGGGATTTGCAAAAGCCGTAGCCTGCAAAACCCGCCAACTGGTCGAAGACGGCGTGGGCGTCCACTTCGTTGATGTTCTTGGCCAACGCCCCCTGCACGAAGCGCTCTCGCATTGGCAGGAGATCCGCCTCGTCCTTGGCCCGAGAGAGGGCACGGCGCAGGAGGTCCGCCTCGCCGGGGGTGAAGTCCGCGGCAGCCACGGCCACCCGCAGAGCCTGTTCCTGAAAGAGCAGTACACCCAAGGTCTCAGCCAGCACCGGTTCCAGGCAGGGATGGGCGTAGGTGACCGGCTCCAACCCGGCCCGGCGACGCAGGTAGGGGTGAACGGCTCCGCCCTGGATGGGGCCGGGCCGCACAATGGCCACCTCGATGATGATGTCCTCGAAGCGCTCGGGCCGCAGCCGGGGCAGCATCTGCTGTTGCGCCCGGCTCTCCACCTGGAAGGCGCCGATGGTGTCCCCCCGCTGCAACAGGGCGAAGATGGCCGGGTCGTCCAGAGGCAAGGCGTCCAGATCCGGCACCTCCCCACCCGTGGCGGCGATGTGGTCCAGCGCCTCAGTGATCATGCCCAGGGTACGCAGACTGAGCAGGTCGATCTTGATCAGCCCCGCATCCTCCACGCTGTGCTTGTCCCACTGCACCACCACCCGCCCCGGCATGGTGGCCGGTTCCAAGGGCACGACTTCCACCAAGGACGGACCGGTCACCAACATCCCCCCGCTGTGGATGGAAAGATGACGGGGGAGGCCGATTAGAGATTGAGGTGAGGGGCGAATTACGACGGGCAAGGATGCGTCAATTGCTCCCCAATCCCCGACACCCATTGCCCGCTCCCAATCCCGGATGGCACTGCGCTCCCGAAAGGTGACCACATTGCAGACCATGGCCGTGTGGGCGGGGCCGTAGCGGGCGTAGACGTATTGGATCACCTCTTCCCGGCGGTCGGCGGCGAAGTCCAGGTCGATGTCTGGGGCGGTGAATTTGTCCGGGCTGAGGAAGCGCTCGAAGAGCAGGTTGTGGGCCAGGGGGTCCACAGCGGTGATGCCCAAAAGATAGGCGACCAAGGAGTTGGCCGCAGATCCCCGGCCCTGGCAGCGGATGCCCTGGGCGCGGGCAAAGCGCATGATGTCCCACACGATCAGGAAATACCCGGCCAGCCCGGCCCCGTCGATCACGCTCAACTCGTGGGCAAGCTGGGAGAGTACCGCCGGGATCAGGGTGGGATAGCGTTTGGGCAGGGCCGTGTGGCAAAGCTCGTAGAGTAGCTCGAATTCGCTTTGGCCCGTTGGGGTGGAAAAATGGGGGAGCCGTCGGTTACCAAAATCCAAGGAGATTTGGCATCTCTCGGCGACTTGCACCGTGTGGCGCAGAGCCTGGGGGCACTCGTTGAAACGACGACCCATCTCTGCCGGGGAGGTCAGGGCATAGCTGCGGTTGGGGAAGAGACGACCGGCCCGGCGGGCGGCATCCACGGTTTGCAGATGGTCGATGGCCACCAGCAGATCCCGCAGGGGCGCATCCTCCGGCGTGGCGTAGTGAACATTGTTGGTGGCCAGCACGGGCATATCCAGTCGCCGGGCCACGCCCAACAATTGACGCACCAACCGATCATCGTCCGGGCGAAATTGGTGCTGCAATTCGACGAAGAGATGGTCCGGCCCGAAGATCTCCCGCAACTGTCCTGCCGCCGCCAACGCCCCGGCCTCATCCCCGGCCAATAGCCGTCTCGCCACAGGTCCCCGCCGACAGCCGGTCAAGGCGATCAACCCGGTGCTGTATGCCCCCAGATCCCACCAACTGAGCGCTGGATCAACCTTTCCCACCCATGCCTCCTCCTCCCCCGCTCCTTGTCTACTTGCCGTGATCATTCGACACAAATTGGTATACCCTGTCTGGTTCTCCGCCAACAGCGTCAGATGATGACCGTCGGCCAACGTCACCTCCGCGCCGATGACCGGATGCAGCCCCGCATCCTGGGCGGCTCGGTGAAAACGCACGGCTCCGGCCAAACTGTCATGATCCGTCAGGGCCAATCCCGCCAGCCCCAACGCCGCCGCCCGTTCCACCAGATCCTCCGGCGACGATACCCCATCCAACAACGAAAAGTAGCTATGGGCGTGGAGTTCGGCGTACTCAATCATAGACCTTCTCCAAAAACCATGCCTCCGCCAGCCGGTCGTGGAAGAGCACGCAGAGCAGCCCGTCCCCGGTGGTGATAGCCACATAGTCCCGCCATACCCGGCCTGACGGCGACCACCATTCGCTGTCCACCTGCCAGCGTTGGCGGATGCGCCGGACGGGGTGCGTGCGTCCCTGCCAGGCGAAGGCCGCCGGTTCCTGCGCTCGGTCCAATGTCACGTCGATGGGGTCGCCCTCGGGCCACAGTCGGGTCATCATGGGGTGGTCAACCGCCAGCGGCCTGCGGCCAGGGGATGGGTGGGATCGCTGATCTGCGCCCGGTGGAAGATGGCTCCGTATCGTCCAGTGAGGGGGTCCGCCATCTCGGCCAGAGGGAGAGGCGGCTTTTCGTCCAGGGGAAAGAGGGTGAGTTGGGGCGGGCACAATTCGCCCACATCCAGCACCGTGGCCGTGATAGCGGAGAGTTCCCCCGGCCAGATCTGAGCGTTCAATTTGTGGGTCATGCGCTGGGCAAGCTGGAATGGGCTGTCCATGGGTTCCACATTGATCAAGTCCACGGTGCAGGGGTCCCCGGTCACGAACGCCAATTCCAGGCGCAGATGGCGAATGCCTGTCAGCTCGTCGGCCAACCCGGCCAGAGTCGGCCCCAACCCGGCCATGAGATCATCCAGGGGCAACCAATCCGTGGGCGGATCCACGTCCACGGTCACCGGCGGGAGCAGGCCGCGCAGGCTGGGCTGGACGGGCCGGTCGTCGTCGCCTTTGGCCCAGTGTTGGGCCAGCTTGCCCGGTTTGCCGAAACGTTCCCACACCCCGGCCGCGGGCAGATCGGCAAACTGGCCCAGAGTGCGGATACCCAGCCAGCGCAGGGTGTCCTGAGCATCCGGTGGTAGGGGCAGCAGGGTGATGGGTAGGGGAGCCAGGAAGGCCCGCTCCTTGCCAGGGTCCACCATGCGCAGAGAGCCGGGACGAGCAGCGGCCACCCGAGCGGTAAACTTGTGCATGGCCCAGCCCAGGGCCGCATCCCGACCCGAGGCCATGCGCACGCCTCGCCCCAACTCCGTGCCCAACGCCCGCACCTCCAACCGGGTCGGCGTGATCCGGGACAGATCCACATAACCGCCCCAATCGGTCAACTCTGCGGGCAATCCCCATTCCCCCAACACGGCGGACAAGGTGTGGAGATCCTCATTCAATTTGGGTATGACACAACAGAGAATGGACATGACAAATGGTTGCTCACCAGCTAACCGCTGCTTTGACCGTACCGTTAAAGTGAATCGAAACCGGAGCCGTGGCATGGCCGGGACGCCAGCGGCTATAGCGCAGCCGGGCCTGGGCCTGATAGCCGACCAGATCCCCATCCTGGATAAGCCAGCGCTCCCGCTGCATCTCTAGGTGCAGGGCAGCTCGGCGGCGCAGAGGTACACCGGGGTCCAGGTTGAGCCAGCGTCGCCAGGGAGGTGCGGGTTCGTCCACGCAGAGCAGGGCGCAGTTCTCCTCCCGCAGGACCAGGGCCAATCCGTCCAGCCCTTGTGCCCAGCGGGCCACCATGTGGGGCGGCAGATCTGCCAGGCTGTCCACGAAAAGCAAACGCAAATGGCGACTGCGCACCAGATCCAACACCAGGGTGTCGATGGGCGTCTCCGGACCGGGGCGCACCAGGAGCAGGTGTTCTAGATCCACGCCGCAGCGGGCCAGATAATCCGGGTCCGTGCTGTGGGTTAGGTCTATGAGGGCGACGGGGTGGCGGCCATTCTGTTGGGCCGCTGCAAGGGTTTTGTAGGCCACGGTCAGCTTGCCCGACGTGCTGGGGCCGGTGAGCAGGGTGATGGCCCCCAGGGGCACCCCCCGGCAGCCGGTCATGGCGTCCAAATCGGCAAAGCCCGTGGCGATGGTGGCGGGCAGGGAGACTTTAGGCAGATCACGGGCCACGCGCAGGGCGCGTACCCCGTAGCGCTGCTGAATGGCGGCGACCGTACTCTCCAGCCGCCGACGTTTGGCGTTGGCCATGGGACAATTCCAGGTTGGGATGGGGTGGGTCAACGGGTACGATGAGGAGGACGATGCAGCGGAGGGTGTGGGTGATCTTATAGAACTAATGTTCTATTGTCAAATGAGGAGTGAGGTTCGGCGTGGGGAGAGAAAGACTGGGCTATGGGCTGATCGCTTTTTTCGACTGACGGCTTCTTTCCCCCCTCCGGCCCCCTGTCCACCGCCCGCTTCGGGTGGCCGGACCTGGCGGCCTATCGGCCTGGGTCCAGGCCCCACCGGAGGAGCGGGGACTGCTGGGCCTGCGGGGGATCGTCGGCCTATCGGCCTCGGCTGGACGGCCTAGCGGCCTGCTGACTTCAGCCTTTCGGCCTCAAGACCCGCCAAGTCCATGACGCTGCCAATATTCCTCGACCAAGACATAGGCGGCATCCAGATCGACTACGGGGAGCAGGAGTTCCTCCGCCATCTGCTGGAAAGGCCCCTGCCACGAAAGCGGCGGCGAGGGCAGGTTGGCAGGAATCCTCTGGGCGGGGCGTGAGGCAAAGGTGGCTGCCAACGCCCGCTTGAGCGCGGTCGGTTCCAGAAGGCCCGAATCGATGAGCAGCACCAGATCGACCAGATCCTTGACCCGTGTGTTCTCTCGGCCTTGCCAGGGAAATGTGTAGGCGGCGATCTTTTCGGCAAAGTGTTGGGACAGGGGATAGAGGGCAATGCGCGCCGGTGGGATGTCTGCGAAGTCCAACAAATGGCTGCCTTCAATCCACTCGGGCACGGTCAGGACCGGATCCCCCAGACCGATGTCCAGATGGAAGCTGGCAAAGACCCTCCCCGCCAACCGAGCCTCCACAGAACAGCGGAACCCGCCCTGGGGCGCACCAGTCTGCTCCACCTTGGGACGGCGAATAACAAACTGAAATCCGTCGCCCATCTCGTGATCGACTGAACGCTGTAGGGATTCATAGACCGCCTGGGTCGCCGACAAGGTCTCGTCGTCACCGGTCAAAGAGGGGAAGCCTGCGGGGTTGGGTACAGAAAAGTCCAGATCCACCGTGGACCTTGACCGATCTGGCAGGCGTAGCTCCAAGGCATAGCCGCCCTTGAGCAGCCAGGGCATCGACGTGAGCTCAGCCGAACGGGCATCCTGCTCGCGGAACAGCCGGGCCAACAGCCGCTCGAAAGCGACTTGCCGGCGGAGTCGTTGCAGATCCGTGCCCTGCTCCAGTGAGAGGTTGCGCAGCCGGGCTTCCAGGGCGGTGCGGAAAGCGTGGGGCGTTGCATAGCTGCCGATCATCATAGCTCCTGCATCATATTGGCATACTGCATGGCTTGGTCAAGACGCTGTCGGGCCTGCGCAGAGCACGACGCAGAAGCCAGAGCCTGCCGTTGTACCATCCCTAGGTCCAGGGCATCCTGCACGGCCCGGGCCAGATGCTCCTGACTCAGCGTGCCCTCCGCCCCGTCCACCAGGGTACGCAGGGGCGTGGTGACCCGATAGCCCAGCCGCTCTTCCCAATCACCCGGCTTCAGATGGTCTTGATGCAGAATGCAGCCCGGCGGCACCCGTTTGCGAAAAGTGGACGGCACGGTCAGATGAATGTTGGCGGGCATCACATCGCTCAGTCCATGTACGGTCAGGGCACTTTCGTGGGAGACGACGGCCTGGGGCACGCCCGCCCGGTTGTGGCTCCACAGAGACCAGCGGATCAGATCCTCCCGGTCACCATCTGGATAGGCGCGCAGGCGGAAGAGTCCTCGCCCCACGGTCAGCCAGGCTCCGCTGTTGCGATGAAAGTGTTGCTGGCTGTAGGCGTATCCGGCAGAAAGGGCCTGAGCCGCGGTGAAATAGCCGCCCTGGGCGTCGGCGATCTCGTAGAGGCGTTGTCTGTTTTCGTGGACATTTTGGACCATCACGCAAACTCCTTATAGTGAATATAAGTATTTTACGTGATTTTGCAGGTCATGGCAAACATACGATGCAGCGGACTTGAATCGAATAGTCTGTGGGCCTATCACCAAGTCAGGATCGCACTCTCCTGCGTGAGCGACCATGCGCGGGGATAGAAGAAGGCCGACGATAGCCCAACCACCCGTTGGGGCCAGGGGGGTAGCTGAGAGAAGCGGTCATCCCAAAGGGCACATGCTCCGACAATGCCGGTGAGTCGTTCGGCAGTGAACCGCATCACCTTGCCGGCCTGGCGCGAGGTCATGCGCCGATGGGTCAGGGAATAAGTCCCTGCCTTCCCAGCGTGGATCTCTTCGATGGGTCCGTTGCGATAGGCCAGGTTGATAATGGCGTTGGCCAGGGTGCGGTAGGGATACTCAGGCAGGGGGCTGGATGGGTGTTGCTGGTGGAAGGTGATCAAGTTGCCCAGGATCTGCTCACAGCTCTCTGTGTTTCGGGTGACCCGGCGCTGGGGCATGGGGAGATAGGTGTAGGCGCGGCGCAGGAGATCCCAGGTGGCCGGTTCATCCGTGTGCAAACGAACCAGCAGGCGGGCCAGATTTCCGGAGGCTTCCAGGTTGATTCGTTTCATCTCCTGGTCGTCGATCATGCTGGCTGCGGGTTCAGCAATGCGGGGATCAAGAGGCTTCGTCTCGTCCAGGAGGACGCAGAGGTAGGTGCCCCAGCGCAAGCAGAGGCCGGTTGCGCCGATGCCCAAGGCCCAAGCTGGATAGCCGATGGTCGGGTCTGGTTGCTCGATTAGCCAGGCACAGAGTTGGTCGAACAGGGAAACTTCCGGTGGGATAACGGAGAGGACGTTCTCCTGACGCTGGACTTCGCCGGCATTGAGACGAAAGTCGTGGCCGACCGGCACCCAAAGGTTGCGTTTCTGGTTCGCTTGTTCGTCTCCATCCGGTTCGTTTTTTGATTGAGCGATGATGGCAAGAAACGCCTCCATGTCCCACTCCACAGAATCGTTTTCGTCATCCAGATCTTCCTCATCTTCATCAACAGGAATCCAATCCTGATTGCGCCTTTCAAGCAGTGATCGTGCATCGGCCAGAGAGGCGTGACGCGCCAACTCGGCCACTTCGTCCAACACAAGTGCCTCCATCTCGCCGGGCATGGACAGCCACACCTCAGCTGGGAGATACTTGGTGAGAAACTGGACGCATTCATTCTCCACACTCAAAGGGCGAAAAGAGAGGGAGAAAGAATCGATGTCCTCAGTGCCCGATGCAATTCGACAGAGAGATTGAGAACCAGTCAGGCGCAGTTTGCCCACTCGGTCATCCATCTCTATCCGCTCCAGGATGTCTGGATAGTGACGTTTCATCCAGACATCGGCCAGTTCACCTCGCCAACCATTATCTTGGCTGTCTGACCATGTGATTTTGCACTCAGGATACAGAAGCGTGAGCAGGCGGCTGGCAAGGATCAGGGTAACCTTCGAGACGCCTCTCTCGTCCACCACAAGGATGGCTTTGGGGCTAGCGCCCCCTCCCATAACCGCTTCGACCTGGTTGCGCAATTCGTCCAACCACGCCTCTTGATTGGGAAGCCAGGCGGTGAACTGATCAATCTGCTTTTGACTTGGTCCCATTTCATCCAATATGCCTTGAATGCCGTTGGCCCTACACCACTCGTAATAGTACATCTTCTTCTCTTGCCCAATGTTGGTGTAGACGATGGGTGGACAGGGCTGGCCGGCCATTATCGTCCACGCCACATCAGTCACCTTGGCCGACAGTATGCCGCCATGGGCGAGGCTCACGATCAGATTGATTTGGTAACGGTCGATGAGTGCACAATTGTGCCGGGCCGTGCCCCAAAAACCAAACATGCCTGGCTGACTGCTCTTTTCTTGGCTGGGGGTATCAGACATGAAACGTCTCCTTGGCGATTGTTTGGCTCACTTTTTTGTCTGCTTTTGGACCCTAGGCCGAGGCCGGGGATCTCGGCGCATGGCCTTGATCTGCTCGCCCTTGCTGCGGCGCACCGGCGGCTCGCCCCACTCCGGCTCTTCAACGAAGTGATAGGTCAATCCGGAGCGGGTGGGGCTGGCGTCCACGTCCCGCATCCTGCCGTATCGGGCCTCGTGGCGAACACGAGGCACCAAGTGTTCCATCACTTCCTTCACCTCGTCCTCCTTCACACCCAGAGTACGGGCTGCCTCAGATAGGGTAATCTGCCCCCACTTGCGTAGGTGGCGCAGGAGCCGGTATGGGGCCAAGCGATTAGCCCGGCCCACATACTCCCAGCTGACCCGACCCCGTGCATCCTGCATGGTGCGCGCTGCGGCCAGTTGGGTGATCTCGTCCAGCACGGTGGCCTCGGTCTGGGCGGGCATGGACAGCAATGTCTCCGCAGGCAAATACTTGACCAGCCGCTGAACATCCTCGTTCTCCGGCGACAAGGGGCGGAAGGAGAGGGAGACAGGGTCGATGTCTTCTGTGCCGGACATGATTCGGTAGATGGCATGTAGATCTGCCCACGCTCCCTGCTCCGCCTCGGCCAGGATATGCTCCAACACCTGGGGATGGTGTTCCTTCATCCAGAGCTGACCCAGATCTGAACGCCACTGGAAATAGACGTGATCCACAAAGTGGGTCTCGGCCATGGGATAGAGAATTTCCAGCAGGCCCAGGGTGAGCAACATGGTGTTGCCCAGTGCCGCCATCTCATCGATGACCATGATCACACCAGGCTCCACATCCGCGCCCAAGGTCGCCTCAATCTGGTGCAACAGCTCGTCCTGCCAGTCCACCCGGCTGGGTAACCAGTCCAGGAAGTGCAAAATACCCTCCAGTCCGGACTGCTCGCCGATAAACCCAGGATGCCCACCGTTCACCTTGCACCAATCCTTGTAGTAGTCGATCTTCTCCCGCCCTAAATTGGTGTAGAGGATCGGTGGGAAAGGGCGATCCGTGAGGCTAGACCAGGCAGTCTCGGTCACCTTGGTGGGCAGGATGCCGCCGTGGGCCAGGCCGATAATCAACTCCGGCTGGAAGTGGTCAATGAGGGCACAGTTCATCTGGGCGGTGTACCAAAAATCGGCATGGCCGAGGCTGGTCCAATATTGGTTGGGGGTGTTGGACATGACACTTTTCTCTTTCAGGCGAACCGGTTATCAGCGATAGACCAGACGGGCAGATGTCCCAATCCCCGGCGAGCGGCCAGGCGTTCCCGAGCTGTTACCAGGTCCGGTGCATGGTCAGCGAGGATCAGCAGGGCATCCCGATAGGCGGTAGTGAGTGGCGTCTCCACGCCCTGGTTAATTGCATCCACCAGATAGCGGATGCCGTCGGTGCCGGATGGATAGGTGAGTTCGGTCAGGCTCTCAACGGCCAGGGCAGCCAGGCGACGGCCTTTCTCAGCCTCGCTCATCTCTTGATCCATCACGAAAGCCAAGTTGGGAACCGGAGCCAAGAAGAATGTCCGATCCATGCCGTGAAAATGAGCAAGGGTGTCAATGCCGATGACCCCTTTTTCCTCCCAGGCGACCTCCAGGTAGGTGAGAGACTTCTCCTCGTCTCGTTCTAGCACCCACTGTGGATAGATCAGAAAGTCGATGAAGTCCTGGTCCAGATCAACAGCGGGGTCCATGTGCAGAAGTGTGGCCGGAACCGAAGTTCCGTGGAGATCTGGCATGACAGCCAAGATGGGCGCGCCGCCATAGTAGTCACCGGTATGGGCAAACTCCACTGCAAAGGGTATGGATAGAGGCAGGCTGATGGCTTCGGCATACTGGGTGATCTCGTTGCCAGGATCGATGCGCATGGGACCGTAGAGCAAAAAGCCAGGGCCTCCAGGCAGCTCATACCAGATCCGATCTCTCTGCACGCAGCGGATCAGGTATCCCCTGGAAACCAGCTTGTCCAATTCTTCTCTGGCCTTGTCCTCAGGCAAACCGAGACGCTCCGCGACTTCGGGGATCTCAAGCCGGCGGTACTGCCAGGCCAGCCCCATGATACGGCAGGCCATTCCCACCGTGTGACGGCGCAAGGTAAAAGGCTTTGCGGTTTCGGGCACGCCGGTTTGCACCCGAAGACGGATCTGGTCGCCGATCTCATCGTACATCCAGACTGGCAAGCGTAGCCACTCCTCTGCCGGAAGAAAAGGCAATAGTTGACTCAACCGTTCGCTTTCGGCAGTGATGGGCACCCAGGCTGGGGATATCCACTCCACATCCATCGTCCCCATGGTCAACCAGCGCAAGACGCTATCAGGGCTGCGTAGTTCCCCGCGATCTGGAACTGGCTTCCACTCAGCCTTGATGCGCTCCAGTAGGCCAGGATGGAATCGTCCCAGCCACTCTTCAGAGAAATGCTCACGGAGTCCATCCTGATTTCCGGCCAGGAGGTGGCACCCTGTGCCTGGGAAAAGGTGGTGGAGAATGCCCAGGCTCACCATCTTGGTTCCTCCTCCATAGAGGAAATCGTCGATGACTAGGATGCGCCGGATTGTTCTCTCCTTTCCAACTACCTCCTCCACCTGCGTCTGCACAGCCTGAACCAAGTCGCTCTGTTGAATCAGCCAAGCTAGGAAGTGTCCATCTATTGACGGCCACCCAACAAGTTCCGGCATGTAGCTATACTCCTCCAAGAAAGAAGAGGAATGTCGGTACTCGGAGAACTTCTCCTGACCCAGGTTGGTGCGCACGACCGGCGGCAGGGGTCGGGTGCGGGTTTCAGCCCAAAGAGCAGAGACAGCGGCCAGTGGGATCTGTGCGGAGTGATACAGCACCACCAACAGATCCGGCTGGAAGTCGTCGATCTCCTTGCACACGGTATCGGCCAATCGGTAGAGGTAGTCGAGCACTTGATCGTGGGTAGGGGACATGGAGGAGCAACCTTGTTGGGACGACAGATAAGTGGGATAACCTTGGCATATGGTATGCCAAGGCCGAGATTTTCACAAGTGATGGCAAGTTGGCACGGCTATCATCGCCCTGCAACTTGGCATGTAGCGGTTGCCCGCGCCAAGGCAGCGCTGAAATATTCAGACAGCAGAATCCGGGACTATCAACCGTTCATCCGATTCAGTTAGAGCGAGAAGGGCCAGGGCCTTGGATTCAGCGTCTACGAAGTGTAGCCAGGTGTTGGATTCAGCGAGGCGGTCAAACTTAAACATCATTACCTTCGCCAATGTCTGCGGTTTGGTTGAAAAGAAGACAAGTCGATAGTCGCTGACTCCTGAAGCCTCAAGCGCCTGGCTTCTCTCTATCCCCTTTGAATCCGCCACGGAGAAGACGAATTGTTTCACGGGAATGGCTACGGCAAGACCAATTTGGTCAGACGCCACGTATACGCTGTCCAAATCAACAGCAATTTTGTGAATACCGGCAGCCAGAAGCTCTTCAACCGCTTCTCTGTACTCACTTTCCATCACTTTGTCATATGACCCTATCCTGGGCCGTAAAATAGCATGACTCTCACCAAGGGTGACATCCAACCAGTCAAGATCTATCACGGTAGCCTCATCTCTGTTTTGAGAACACGGGCGTATCTCATCGATTCAAAAACTCCACCACCGTCCGGTTGAAGGCCTCCGGCTGGTCGATGGGGGTGGCGTGGCTGGAGTCGGGGATGACCACCAGCTCCGCCTGGGGCAGTCGGGCCACGTAGGCTTCTTTGATGGAAAGGGGCGTGTAGTCCTGGTCTCCAGCGATGACCAGTATGGGGCAACGGATCTCCCCCAGCCGGTCGGCCACGCTCCAGCCCAACAGGGCGCGCAGAGAAGCGATGTAGGCCCGCTTGTCATTTTCCAGCCAGCGTTCGGTGAAGGTGCGGCGGATCTCTTCCTGCTCCGGCTTGGGAAAGAGACGAGGGGCCAGGAAGCGGGCCATACCGCCCATGCCCAAGAGTTGCACCAGGGCCAGCCGTTGCCAAGCCTGCATTCGCTCGCCCCAGGTGCGCAGGACCAGCTCCGGTCCGCTGTTGACGATGACCAGCCGCTCCACCATCTCCGGTACGTCCACAGCCAGTTGGAAGGCGATCATGCCGCCCATGGAGATGCCCACCACGGCGACGGGTCCGGTGTCCAGATGGCCCAGGAGGGCGGCCACATCAGCGGCGAAGAGCGGCACGCTGTATGGGCCAGGCGGCTTGGCCGAGCGGCCATGTCCCCGCACATCACAGGTGATAACCCGGTGGGTGGCGGCGAAGACCGGCACTTGCAGTTCCCAGTCCCGGCTACTGGACCCCAGGCCGTGGAGCAGGAGCAGAGGCGGACCGCTGCCGGCCTCTTCGTATTGCAAGTCGATGCCGTTGACATGGGCGGTGGACATCAGGTGGTTTCCTTGTTTGATTCAGGCGGTTCCCAACACCTCGGTCACAGTCTGCTGCCAGGTGCGGGAGGGGTGGAAGTCCAGATGGGCGCGCAGGCGGCTGTCATCGTAGCGCCAGGATTGGGCGTGGAAGCGCATGGCCTGACGGGTCTCTTCGTCCATCTCGGCCAGGGGACGGTGGATGAGGGTGCAGGCCGACCCGGTGAGCCGGATCACCTCGGCCACCAGATCGTGCCAGACGAAGTGGCCGGCCAGGACGTTCATGGCCCCGCCCAAGGGACGGACCAGAGACTTGGCCACAATCCAGGCCAGATCCCTGGCATCGATCCAGGCGTCCCGGTAGTGGGACCACTCGGCCTCGGACCCGCCGGGGAGCAGGACCGTGTCGCCCTGGATGCGGGCGGTCAATCTTCGCCGTGCCTTGGGATGGGGTGCCCAGATGTGAGGAGCACGCAGACTGGTGAAGTCCGTGCGACCTTGGGCGGCCAGCAATCCTTCGCTCACCACCTTGCCGTGGGCATAGTCGTTGTCCGTATCATCCAGGGGTGTCTGCTCGCTGATCAGCGGCGCGCTGCTATAGCTATAGGCATCCAGGCTGCTGAAGAAGACGAAGGGGCCATGCCGCCAGCCGTCCAACAGGGCTTGCATGGCGGCGATGTCCACCGCCGAATCGGTGAAGGTGCAGGCGGCATGCACGATGCCCGTCACCCCCTCGCACGCCCGGCGCAGGGAGTCCAGGTCGGTGAGGTCGCCGATGGCCACCTCCACGCCCAACGCCGCCAGCTTGGGGGCCGATTCGGCCCGAGCCAGCGCCCGCACGAGCAGATTGCGCTGTTGAAGTTCATAGATCACGTAGCTACCAGATAGGCCGGTGCCGCCGGTGATGAGGATCATGGGTGTGGGTTCTCCTGTATGGATAGCTATTGGCGCAATTCTTCTAACAAGGCTTCGTTATCAAAAGGATTCTTCCCAGCGTTGAGCATGTCGATCCACTCCTGGCGTTGTTCGGACTGATATACTTCGACGGACACCTCGAAGTCTTCGATGGCCCCTTTGAAGTCGCCGGTCATGGCTCGAGCCACGCTACGGCTGTCTCTGTAGGATAGCCCCCCGTCGCTAAAGACTACCGCTTGATCACAAGCACTCAAAACTTGTTCTGCCTGCTTCCAGAGAATACCAAACCAGAACAATGCGTTCCAAGCCCGGGCCGTATCTGGACTGTTCTCTGATTCCGCAACTTGGCCACCAACCGCTACTCTTCAAGGTTCTAAGACAGGGCAATGGCATCACCTTGTAGTTGGACCCTATGTTCAGAGTTTGATTTCAAGTGTTATCGACCCCCACGAGTTGGAGTCGGAGTCCGTGAAGGTGACCGCGTTGTGCTGCCCACTTTGGTGGCCTTGATAGGTCGGATGGGTCGCAGAGGATCTGAGCCGCCACCGGACATCCTGCAAATGGTATAATGGGCCGTGACGTACGCTTCGGATCCACTCTGGCTAAAGTTAACATCGAAGCTGATACTGCATCGACGATCATGGGGAACCTCAATCAGTGATATCCTTTCGATCCTCTCGCCGGTCGTTGCATCCCACACGTCGATCGACGACCCTCTCACTGCAAAAACCGATTGACCATCGGGAGTGAACTGCACGCTGGTTTCGATTGTGGTTATCTTCTCTCCAGTGTTAATGGCATAAATGCTTGTCTCTATGCGATGTCTCTCATTTCTGAAGAATGGAATTAAAGGGATTGGAGTTGCATTTGGGCTAAAAGCGATTTCATTGACAACTGCAAGTCGTTCATTGTCTGGACTGAAGAAGCCTTTTTGGCCTGGAAATGAGGTGATTTCCTTGTCAGTGACTATTTCCCACACGTGAACTCTGTCATGAGAAGATGTAAGAATTAGCCGTTCGTCGGGACTAAAACAGAGTTCTTTCAAGCAGGACTGCGCCAGAGAACCTTCAAATGAGCGAATTAGCTTACCAGCTTTAATGTCCCAAATATCTGTAATCCCATCATGGGAAATGGCAATCTTGTTACCACTAGGACTATATACTGGCTGCAAGCCTTCCGTAATGGTGGTTATACGGCCCGTGCTGCTATCATACACTGTAGTAGTAGGGGCCGTATCGGTTGTCATCAGCCGACCTTCTGAGTCATATCTGAGATAGGTTTCTCGGAGGGGACTAATTTCCTCCCCGTTCGCGATATCCCATATGTGCAGAATGCCATCGCTTTCAGTGATAGCTTTCTGATTATCGGGACTAAAATTTTTGAACATGCCCGCAAGGCTTCCGATCTTTTTGCGTTCGTTCAGACTCCACAGATCAGTCTGATTTTTATCGTAAATGGCCGAGATCTGACCATCGGAACTGAACTTTGCCCATAAACCATTCGATTCTCCAAACTTCTCTTGGGTGTCGATTCTCCAAAGAGAGAAGACCCGTTCGTCATTCTGTTCGGAGTCTGTGATGAGCATCTTCCCATCAGGACTAAACCGTGCCCCAATCCCTGGAAAAACGCCTACCGTCTGACCGGTTACAACATTCCATACTTGGGAGCTCTGCTCCGCATAAAGCTCCACCGCAGCTAATTGACCATTGGGACTAAAGCCCTGCCACTCCCCAGCAATAGGCCCAACCTTCGAGTTTGTCACTGTATCCCATAGCTCCGTTGTGGAACTATCGTAGATTGCCATTGTCTGTCCATCGGCACTTAAGTCCATCCGATAGCCCTTGGAGCGGCCAACTGGTTGCCCGGTTATGGCATCCCAGAGAAGATACACGCCGCTATCGTGAGACATTACTAATCTCCCATTAGGGCTGAAATCAGGTCCATATCCATTTAGAACTGCGATTCTCTGGCTACTATCTGTATTCCACAAATAGATATCTGCATCCTTTGAAGTTAGCAGGAATTGGCCGTCAGGACTAAAGACAGGCTTTGTTCCCTCCCGATTGCTAATCTGCTGACCACTCACGGAGTCCCACAAATAGGTGTTTTCCGAGTCAGATGTTGCCAGAATTCCTCCATTAGGACTGAAGACCGGACGAAATCCGACCAGAGGTCCGACTCTCTGGCCGGTGGAACTTTCCCATAAATAAGTTCCGTTCTCATCATACATGGCAACTGTTCGTCCATTTGGGCTAAAGACTGGTTCCTGCCGTTTAAGCGAGCCAATCTTCTGACCAGACAAGGCGTTCCACAACAGCACTTGTTCGTCAAGGAAAGTAACCACAAGCCGTCCGTCAGAACTGAATAAGTGCCAATCTTTATCTAGGTACCCATTCATCACGGCGAGTTGCTGAGTTGAGCCGATATCCCACAAAGAAGTCGTACCGTCAATGTTCTGGACCAGCAGCCGTTCATCAGGAACAAAAGCCTGCCAATCGCCCGGAAAGCTACCTACGCGTTCGCCGGTAATTGCATCCCAGAGGTATGTCTGGCCATCGTTAAATGTGGCCAACCATTTTCCGTTGGGGCTCGCACTTCTCCACTCACCGTCCAGTCTATGCAGTTCGCCACCGGTTGCGCCATCTCGTACGATAACCGACGACTTATCATCAAAGATGACAAAACTGCGTGTGTCGGGACTCATACTGGCACTCTCACCTGGGAATTCCTGGGTCTGTTCACCAGTCTTCACATCCCAGAATCTTATTTTGTCTTGCTGTGAGAACCAGATTCTTGTTCTATCTTGCCCTGAGAAGATGACGACCAATTCGCGATTGGGAACTATCGCCCCTAACAAACCGCCGTCCAGTGCAAGCATCTCTTGACCGCTGGCTGTATTCCACACATGCACGGACCCGGAGAACCTTCTATTATCGAGTGCGTTATCAACAGTCACAATGACTTGACTATCTGGGCTGAAGGAGGCTGTTCTTCTTCTCCAGTCCACCGTAGGAAGATCAAGAAAGCTGCCCAGCATGTGTATGAACTCACCGCTGACAACATCCCACAGATAACCATCGGTTGTGAGAACCGCTCGACCATCTGGGCTAAAAGAAGCCACCGAGGATGCACCCTCAAGTTCATGCAGGAGTTCACCCGTTGCTACATTCAAGAGCGAAACTGTTGTGGTTAAGAAATCGGTGAAGGCTAGGACTTGTCCATCTGGGCTAAAGATGACCTCGCCCGGTGCATCCTGCAACTGAAACCAGGTGATGGTTGTACCTGTGATGGCTGGGGTTGCGGAAATAACGGCAGTCTCTTGTGTTTCTGGGATCCCTGGCTCTAATTCATGGGTAGCCTCAGCTAGAGCCACATCAGGGGTTGTGATCGAAGCTGTTGTTTCCGAGAGTGCCGACACCGATCGAACACCGATCTCAAGTGCGTTCGAGTTAGGGATCGGCACAGTAGCCACCAAGATTGATGGCAATCCTACCAGCTTGCCGTCTTGGGCTTGGCAGGCGGCTAGTGCCAGCGTAGTCAGGAGTAACAAACAAAGCGACCTAAGATATCTGGATATCATTTTCTTACCTCCGTGGCGTGCAGTCTG
Organism: Caldilineaceae bacterium; assembly: GCA_018003515.1. Lineage (GTDB taxonomy): Bacteria > Chloroflexota > Anaerolineae > Caldilineales > Caldilineaceae > JAGNDO01. The sequence continues at coordinate 43,766 of JAGNDO010000011.1, read as the reverse complement.
TACTGTGAAGATAGATATCGCATTCTGAAGCTGTCAATTTCCGAGTTAGACGGGATCGAGCAGCGTCTATCAAATTATCCAATTGGAGCAGGTAGACGCGCACAGTGCCATCGTCGCCACCCACAACGAGGGTATTGCCATCTGCACTGAACGCCGGGCTGTTAAGTTCTTCGCCAGCGCCGGGAAGTATTTTAAGCAGGTTGCCGGTGTCGGAGTCCCAGACGATTGCTGTTTGATCTGCGCTCGCAGTTGCCAGCCGTTTGCCGTCGCGACTGAAAGCCACTCCAAACACACGGTCGGCGTGGCCAATCAAAGTTTGTTGCAATTCCCAGGGCGTAACAGCGGACCAGACCCTTGTCTTTTCATCCCAGCTAGCCGTAGCAAAACGTGTGCCGTCTGGACTGAAAGCCACATCGTAGACCGCGTCGTCATGCGGCAGGACGGCCAGGAGATCAAGTGGATTCAACCCCATAACAATTGCTTCGTAGTTCTCCCCTGCAACTACCAGAAACGCTGCATTGGGACCAAAGGCGACATCATATAATTCAGTCCCATCTTCGTAGATGGACAGGCTATCTGTGACTTCGCCAGATGCGGCGTCCCACAATATGATATTGCCGTCCGAGCCGACCGAAACAATTGTACGTCCGTCGGGGCTAAAATCCACTCCTTGCACTCGATCGGCATGTCCAACCAGAGTTCTAAGGTTTTTTCCAGTAGCGGTGCTCCATAGTTTGACGGTGCCGTCGTAACTAGCGGTTGCCAATATCTTGCCGTCCGGACTAAAAGCTACTCGATTGACCCGATCGTCATGTCCATGTAGCTCGAACAAGAGCTTCCCACTCTTTGAATCCCAGAATATCGCCGCGCCATCGCTTCCACCTGTAGCCAGCAGAGTCTCATCCGGACTGTATACCACAGTCTCGACTGCGTCTGTATGGCCGACTAGAGGTTGTTGTTCACCACTGGCAGCGATGTTCCAGATGCGAATTGTCCCATCAGAACTCGCAGTGGCAAGTTCCAACCCGCAAAGTTGGGTCGGTGCTTCTTCTGGGATACCAGATTCAGGCAAGAAGGTGACTCCAAAGACGTCAGCATCGTGTCCAGAAAGAGTCTGGAGCAGCCGACCACTGTCTGTGTCCCAAAGCTTGACTGTCCTATCCAGGCTGGCAGTGGCCAAGCATCTCCCATTTGTGCTGAAGCTGACATCGAAAATGGTATCTGTGTGACCATAGAGAGTGAGCTTTGGTGACGTGGCAGCCGCATCTTCGGAAATATCCCATATCCTCGTCGTTTTGTCACGGCTAACTGACGCCAATAACGGCTTGCTTGGATGAAAGGCGACATCGTAAATGCCGTCTGTGTGTCCAAGAAGGGTTAATTGAGGTACAGCGCTACGATCCAAAATACGCCAGACGGTCACATTATTATCGTCACCACCAGTTGCCAATAATTGTCCGTTTGGGCTATAGGCTAAACCGTTTACCGCTTCACCCTGATGACCAGCGGCGGATTCAAAGACGAGGTTCCCATTTTCAGCGTCCCAAAGCCGCATATAACCATCAAGACTGGCGGTCGCTAGAAATCTGCCATCTGGGCTGAATTCAACATCGCGCACCGGCCCAAAATGATTTTCCAGCGTGAATATGACATCTTCGGTTGCCAAATCCCACACCTTTGCCGTGCCATCAGCACTGGCGGAGGCCAAGCGGCTACTTGACGGATCAACATCGATTCCTAGAATTTGACCAGTATGACCACGCAGTCTGGCACTTGGCACTGTTGAAGTTAAACTGGTCGTGTTCCACAGCGTAATGGTATTATCACTCCCACCCGCAGCCAACCGTATAGCATCTCCAGGAACAACCGCCACATCCCAAAAGGCATTACCTTCATCCGAAAATCGTCGTTCGATTCGAGAGACAATCAGTGCACGACGAAGTGCAAGTTCTGCCCCGTCTGTATATTCACGTTCTAGGGCCTCCAGTGCAAGTAAAATGCTTCTCTCTGGGTCCACCGCAAAATCGCTTACTGCTTGAGCGGCAAGCGCACGCGAATCGGCGACCCTTGCTTGTTCTTGTGCTTTTGCTGCGTTTCTCAGTGCCCATAAGCTTAAGATGGATAGAGTGATAATCACAGTCCCCGTAACAATGGCAATCCTGCGGCGCAATGTGGTCTTTCTTATTGTCTCCCGCACGCTTTCTGTCAGTAGTGACTGCTCATTCTGGGTTAACTCACCGTGGTGGGTTTTCGCAAAAGCTTGCGCTTGAACCAACTGAGTACCGCTCAGTAGATGGTTGGGTGACCGGCCATTTGCTATCCAAGATTTGGTCGCTGCGTCAAGAGGGTTATAATAGTTAGCCTGCCAACCGGCATTAGATTCCCGCACGGACTCCACCAACCGGTCATGCACCAACTCGATCCAGACACCATCACCACGTGCCTCGGCCCGCACCAGAAATTGCTTTTGCAGTACCCGCACCACGCCGTTGGGTAGGCCGCCGGTCTCGACCTCGCCCTGATGCACCAACCCGCGCGTACCTGCCTCGGTGATTAATTTTTTGTCGAACCAGCCCCGCAACTGCCGCTCGCTCATTCCGGCCGCAGCTGGGTCGGCCAGCGCCGCGGCCAATGTCTCTACGTAAAACTGGATCAGCGCCTGGTTGACATCCCCAGCCTCCGCCAAATCCTTGAAAGTGATCTGACTTTCCTCTGTTCCCTTCGCCAACTTCTCCCACATCTGATAGCAGACCACCTGCAACTGTACCGGCTCCACATGCTGACCGGCCACTGTACTCTCCTGGCCGGGGACGCGTACCTGGCGCAGATCGTCCACCAGCTTTTCGGCCACGCCAAGTGCGAAAGGCCGTCTACCTAGATCGGCCGGTTTGCGGATGGCGTCCAGGGCGGCGGCCACGCCCATGCGCTCCATATAGAAGCGGGCGCGCAGGCGGTTGAAGGTCAGCGGCGCATAGGGGTCGAGGGCGGCCACGTAGTCCTCGCGCAGGCTGAGCACCACCCACAGGGTAGGGTTGGCCTGCAGGGCGGCGTCGATCTGGCGAAAAAACTCCTCACGCTCACGCCAACGATCTGCATGGCCGGTAATGATCTCCTCGAACTGGTCGATGATCAGGGCAAAACGCGGGGGCAGTTCGGTTTCTTCAATCGCTGACTGCGTCTCCACCATCTCAGCGCCGGTCGGCTCGTAGCGCCAGGTCAGCCCGTCGTCAGTGATTATCTGATTCAGGAATTCAACCAACCCCAGGTGCGCCAACCGCTCCGGGTTGTTGACTCTCTGATCCAGGCTGGACATAAGATTGAAGAGAAAGATATTGTCCACCGCTTCCACGCCAACGGGCAACTGGCCGACCACGCGCCCTACGGGCAGCACGCTAAAGCCTTCCTCCTCGCGCAGGGCGGGGATGAGGCGGGCGTTGATGAGTGAGCTTTTTCCCGCGCCCGACTGGGCATAGAAGAGTAGCAGCCGCTCGGACACGACGCGCGCCAGCAGACTGGCTGCCTCCGTGTCCCGGCCAAAGAATCGTCTGCGGTCAGTAGAGGTGAATGTGCGCGGGCCGACATAGGGATTGGTCTGGCTGTCGCTGGTGGGCGTCGTCATGGCGGTTCCTTGTTAGATACTGCGTAGGCCCTGAGCATATTGGCTCAAATCACTCCAGATCACCTCGAAACGAGCTTCGCGCTGCAGATAGTCGTGCAAGTAGGACTTTTCGGCCTCGCTGGGCGGCAACTGTACACAGATGCCCCGCTTCTCGGCCTGGGTGTCATCCGATTTAATCAGACCAGCGTAGAGCGCGCGGAAGGCCCAACTATTGAGGCTGAAACCCAACACCAGCAGATCGCTGCTCAATGCCCGGCGCACCTGGGCCGGCACACTGTCGCTACCTTCCACCCCACGTTTCAGGTTGACGTCCACCAGACATTCCAGGTAGTCGTCCTCAGTCAGCACCAAGGAACTGGAATGGCTCTCCAGCCCGAAGAGATGGCAGACCAGTGGTGCGTCCTTCTCCCGACCGGCGGGCGCTTCGGCAATCGACGCACCGATCAGGTCACGCAGGTCCTGCCGCCAGCGGATCACCGCGGTGCGCGGGCTTTTGCCAGCTTTGACCAGCGCCGCCTCCAGAAAGGTGTAAGGGCTGGTAGTGAGCAGCACGCGAAAGGGCAGATTAGACAGCACCTGCAGTGGATCCTCTGCGCCGCGGTCAAAGCGCGGGTAGCCCAACAGCGCGGCGAACGCGGTCACCGTCGTTGTGGAATACTGTGCTTCGGCTTCGGCCAGCAGGTCAGGATCGGCACCCTGCTGTTCGGCATGGGTGTAGATAAAGTTCTTGACGAACTCGAAGTAGTCGGCGCGCAGATCGTTGACCAGGAAGTTGCCGCCCCTCAGCATTGCCTCCTTCTGGCGCTGCAGTTTGTAAAAGCGGGCCATACGCGGCAGATTGTCGTTGTCGTCCAACGGGTAGTCGGTGTAGCCTGCATAGGCCTGAGTCAGGGAAGGATGGCCGGGCAACACCAGGTCGAAGATCGCCTCGTCGGAGAGAATAGGCACGGCCAACCCGTTCTTGATGCTCTCGATCAGGCCAGGTCGAGCCCGGCGTTGCTGGCGTAAGTCCTTCATTTTGGTTCCTCCAAGTGCATCACGACGCGCAACCCGCGCCAGGCGATTTTGCTTTCGGGCAGGGCGTTGCCTCGGGCGGTGCAACGCAGATCCGCAGGTGGTGACTTGAAGGAGCCACCCCGATGGACCAGGCGGGCTTGGACGGGCAGCTTGGCGGGATCGGTGACCTCTCGCCCGTCGGCAGGATAATAGGGGTAGCCGAAGTCGGGCTGCTGGGGCTGCGTGCCCCACAGGGAGCGCGTCCACTGCTGCACCCCGCCCAGGAGATCCTGGATTCCGCTCTGGCCCCAGGCCCGCTCCCATTCCGCCTCGCTGGGCAGGGTGTAGCGCCGGTCAGTCTGCCTGCTCAGCCAGTCACAATAAGCCAGGGCATCGTACCAGCTCACGTCCGTCACGGGTTGATCCTGGTGGTCGGGGGGCGGCTCCCGGTTGAACCAGCCCTGGGGTGCCGGGTGATCTTTCCTGTCCTTGACGAAAGCAGTATACTCGCGCCCACTCACCGGGCACTTGCCCAGGCGAAAGGTGGGCAGGTGAAGCGTGTGCTGCGGTCTTTCCCCAGACGGCGCGGCGGGGTCCGTGCTACCCAGGAAAAGGAACCGGCAGGGATCAGCACTGTCTCCGGCTCGAAGGGCTGGCGGGGGATGATGGGGTGGAAGTCGCCTTCGGGCAGCTCGATCAGCCGGTTGTCCTGCGAGCGACTGAAGAGAACCGGGGTGCCCCATTCCAGGCTATCGCCCAGTCCGAAGATGGCCTTGCGCGCCTCGCCCACGGCCGCGTCCACGGGGTAGCCGTCGGCTAGGGCTTTATAGAATTCCCGGCTCAAGGTCAGGGCGGCGGTGTCGGTGACCGGGAACTGCATGGCCACCACGGCGGGCACCCCCTGCTGCACCAACTGTTGGGCCACCCCTGCGAAGAAGTCGCTGCGTCCGCCCTTGGCCCCCTCGCAGGCGTTGAGGAAGACTAGGCGCAGGTCGGCTTGGTCGTGGAGCAGCACTTTGAACCGATCCGCCGAGACCAAGGTCGGCTGGCCGGAGTCGTCCTCAAAAAGCAGGCTGCCCTGGTTTGTTTCGTCGTCAAAGACGCCATGACCGATGAAGTGGAGGACGTGGGCACCTCCCTGGCGCAGACGGCTCTGCAAAGCGGTCCAGGTGGCGGGCACCCGTTCCAGGCGAATCCGTTCTTTCCCCAATGTCGACACCGCATCCTGCACCCGCGCCCACTCCCTTTCCACATCCAACGACTCGACCCCGGCAGGATTGGAGAGCACGCCCAACACCACCAAGGGCGGCGGCGCAGGCTGCATGCGTCCACCGGTAGCTACCTCCAAGTAGCGCACAAAGGGCGTCTCCGCAGAGGGAGACAAATAGCGTTTTAGATGGGAAGAGTAGAGAAACTCCCAGGGCAGGGCGGCCAGAGCGGCGAGACCCTTGTCCAGACGCAGAACGATACGCAGGCGGTTGTCGGCCCGCTCCAGGTTACGCACCAGCGAGGTCCCCACCTCACCAGCGAAGACGACATCGTAGAGACGGTGGCCCAATTCTGTGGCATCGAGGGTTTCGCCCTCGACCAGGCCCAGGTGACGGCTGGCCCCGGGCGTACGCCACAGGGAGTCGCCCAGATCCATCCATTCCGGGGACAGGGTGAAGTCCGCGACGGCATCATCCCCGCAGGGAAAATCGATCACCCTGGCTTGATAGCCCTGAGGCGATTGGGTGATGAGGAGGACGAAGTTGGCGTAGGATGGGGCAGACATAGGCGGCTCGACTGGTCTCGGCGACGACGGAGGGTGGGCCTACTGTAACATGACAGACCTATCCGAGATCTGTCCACTTTCTATTCTGGATCTATTTTAGTGGGAATCAAAAGGTGAGGTACGGCTTAAGAGAATGCGACGATTTGCGAAGTGGGCATAGCGTAGCAGGGAACGGGGAAAAGGTCAAACAGCTTTTCGACAACCAGAACATGGGTTCCTTGCTTCCTGCTTTTAGATAGGCTACAATCCCATCCATGGGGACAATCCGCACGTGCGGGCTGTCCCCTTTTTGCGTGGACTCTGGAAAAAGGGGGGAGGGGTTGTGGACCTATGGGCAGAGTCCACTCCATCTTTAGGGGCCTGGAAGCCCTATCCCAAACTAGCTGAGTCCACCTGGACCTAGGGGCAAAGTCCACACTGGCCCTAGGGGCCTGGACTCTGGAAAGGAACCCATGAACCACGACACCCTTCTCCCTCTGCTGGACCGCCTGCCCAGCGATCCCCACACTTTCCTGGGCCTACCTGCTGCCCTGGCTCCCCACCTCTCTACGGTGAAGCGGGCCACCCGCCGTCCCCAACCCTGGACCGAGTACCGGCTCCTGGCTGCCCTGGCCCTGAGCGGCTGGTCCTTCCGCTACGGCCTGGGCGCGGACCCCAACAGCGGCCAAACCAAGCGAGCCTTCCACCAACTCACGTCCGCCGGGTTGTGGGAAGAACAGCGGGTACGCATCACGGTCAATGCCGTTCTGGTGCGCCTGACGCCCCTGGCCCGTTCTCTGCTCACGGAGGTTGGCCTGACGCCGGTCGAATCCGAATGGGAACGCATGGAGCGACTGCACCGGGGCGACACGTCCACCCAACTGGCCCATACCGCCGCGGTCTGCACCTTCGCCCACCACGCCCGCACCTTCGGCTACGATGCCCAGGTCTGCCCTGACGTGGACGGTCCTGCCGAGCCGGATGTTCTGTTGGTCAAGGATGAGGAGACGCTGTTCGTGGAGGTGCAGCGTCGAGGCGGTGAGCCGTGGCGACGGGTGGCCAAGTGGCACAATCTGGCCCGCTTGCAAGGAGAGGTACTCCTCTGCGCCGAGACGCCTGCCCAAGCCCACCGCTTCGCCCAGGAAGCTCGTGTCCACGCCGGAGCGAGCCAGGGCCGTTTCACGGATCTGGTCAGCCTTTTCAATGGCACGCCGGGACTGTTTACACACCAGTGGAGCAGTCGGTATATGGAACCAGAAGTCATCGCGGGGATGTAAACAGGGAAAAAGCGGTCAGCGCCAGAGCCGTCATCAGGCGTGTAGACGTGTAAACACGCGGTTTGCGGGTTTTTGGCAAGGGTGCTATGCTACCCTCAGAGTGTTGTCTGTCACGTTGTGGTTGGAAGCCACTGTCGGGGGAAGCGTGACAGCAACACTCTTTTTTTGTGCCTGCAACTCGCCCTCCGCACCCCATAAAAGAAACGCCCTCGTCGAGATGACGGGGGCGTTTTTTGTGGCCAGGCGGTGAGCCAGGCCGAGGCGGACTAATGTGCGGATCTGCATCAATGCAGGGAAGCATTGTCCTGGTCCAGGAAGTGACGCCAGGCCAGGGCAGGATCGTTGACATCGGTCATGTCCGGACGAGGAAAACGGGAAGACGCTGTACGACGGGTAGTAGACGGACGCTCCTTGGCAGCAGGTTGGCTCAAGTGGCGAACCGTGGCCAGGACGGACGTCCCTACCATGACGAACAGCACCGTCACCCCCATCAGGATGACCAGAAAGAGAAAGGCGAAGACGGGCAACAACGTGGATGCGTAAGATGCTGACATGGCGGACTCCTGTGGATTTTGGATTGGTGATTTTGGATTTTGGATTGGGTCAATCACGCTCCTTCATCTGCCGGGCGGTGATGGCCAGACAGACGAAGGCGACGATGGTGATGAGGATCATGGAAAACATTGTAGGCTCCTGTGAGATTGGGAATTGGATAGTTGAGGAGTTCGAGGTGATGAGTTTTGAGGGACGGAGGCAGCCCCTTTCTTCGACGAGGAAACCACTCTGGTCGAGGAAAAGAACTATCCCCGGTCCCTTCCAACTTCAAACTCCGAACCCTTTTTCGCTCATGCGACCTCGCTTCTTTGCACCAACATCGCCACCACCGCAGGCAACTTGCGGACATCGTCCAGTACGACCAGGCGGTCGGCCAGGGTGCGGACGTGATCCGGGTTGCCGTCGGGGATGACGATGGCGCTGGTGCGGGCACGGTCGCCGGCGGTGACGATGGGGGGCAGGCTGCCCACGCCGTCGGTGATGAGCAACACCCGATGGTGCGGGTACGCTCGCCACAGGCCGGGCAGGAAGCGGAAGCAGGTGCCGCCGCCTGCACCGGTGGGGGCGAAGAGGGGGGAGCTGTCCGCCCGCTGGGATTGGACAGCCCGGCTGGCGAAGAGCACGCCCACCACGTCGCCGCCACTGCGGGTGACGGCCAACGCCACAGCTTGCGCCGCGATGAGGGCCACTTCCTTCTTGGCCTGCACCGTGCCGGGGACCGCCGCATTCATGCTGGGGCTGACATCCAGGAGCAGGAGCAACCGGGGGGCTGGGACTTCCTTGCCCTGGACGGCCAGGCGAAAGGGGATCTCGCCCCGAGCCGCTGCCCGTCGGTCGAAGCGACCGGGGGCGATGACCTCGATGCCGCCCCGTGCCGATTGGAAGCGGGGTCGGATGGCCGAGGCATAGCGCAGGGCGTCCGGGAGCGGTGCGACATTGACCGGGAAGGTCTGCTTTTCGACAGAGGCATTGCCGCCACCGCCACTTCCCCAGGCGGACGCTTGGGCCTGTGCCTCAGCCAGCACCCCTTCTCCGATTCGTCCCGCTGCATCAACCCACACCACCCCGTCGCCCAAGGGCAATTCCGGCGCTGGCGTTTCGGCCAGTTCGGGAAAGGTGCGCAGTAGTTTGCGCAGGGCGTCGGGCAGGCGGGGGGCGGGCAGATGGGCGAAGGCGTGCAACTCGGCCAGAAATGCGTCCGCCCGTTGGCCAAAGGGACAGCCAGCAGGCAGGGGCATCAGAGACGAGAAGGGCACGTCCGGGTCGGTGAAACGGGCTTGCAGGGCCAGGTTGGCCGCAGCCTGGGTGAAGGTGGATGCGCTCTCGATGGCCTGACGATAGCCAGCCTCATGGGCATTCTTGACCGCCCGGCGCACGGCGTAGAACGGGGTGTCCAGGGCGGGGAAGAGGAGCTGCATGAGGGTTTCATCGTGGATGTCGAGCGCAACGTTCGCCAACCAATGGGGCACATTGTGTTCCTGCTCCACCTGGATGATTTCAGCCAGGGGTTGCAGGAAGTGACCCACCTCGTGGGCCAACAGCCCCACGGCGATGGGCGCGGACTCGGCCACGGCTTCGCCGCAGAAGGTGGTGGGCATACGGATGGCAATAACGCCGTCGGTGGACGCCGTACTCGCCTCGTCGCTCACGCTCACCTGGATGCGGGCCAGCCGGGACGTGGTCGGGGCCACCACCGAGAAGATCTGGTTGGCGGCGGATTGAAGGGTGGGGGTCGTTGGGTTGGACATGGTGGAATCTCCTGTGGTTTTGAGCTGTCAGCCCAAAGCAGTCAGCCCGTCGAAGAAGCGCCCGATGTGAAAATCGGGCACCCCTCCGGCGACGCTGAAAGCTTTTGGCTGAGGGCTTTTTCAGATGTTGATCCCGATGCCTTTGACGATGGTTCTGAACCCTTCGGCGGCGGCGGGGTCGATGACGGACAGGCGTAACAGGTAGGCCGTGAGGATGGAGGTGTCGCCGGGATGGGCGGCGCTGCTCAAGCCCTGATACTCCACGGGCAAAGGCAGCTCCCCATTGGCCACGGCGGACCAGGAGGCGGTGATGGCGTCGGCCAGGCGGTTGTCGAAACAACTCGCCACAGCCGTGTCCAGCTCCACCCGGATGGGCCACACCCGCCGGATCAGGGCCGGGTCGATGGCTGCCCCCCAGGGGTTGGCGGCCAGAACCAGGCGCACTTTTTCCAGGGGTGCCCACTCCAAGCCCCACAGAGGTGCTTCCACCAGCCGCACTTCGCCCTGGGCGGGAAGGCCCATACTGCGGGCGATGGCGGCGGGGGTTGCCTGAAGCGGGCGCATGAGCAGGTCCATGGCCCGGATGTTGAAACGAGTGGCCTCATCCAAGAACAGAAGAAGCTCCTCGCCATTGCGTCCCCGCTGGAAAGCTCGGGCGAAGACGCCGGGCAGCTCCATGTGGTCCGTGCGCAGACCGACCAGGTCAGCGTCGGCCCAGGAAGCGGAGCCGGTGATCTCCTCGAAGCCCCAGCCCCGGTCCAGGGCCAAGGCCCGCACTGCCGAGGTCTTGCCACAACCGGTCGGGCCGATGAGGAAGGGAACTTCCCCGGCGGCCAGGGCGGTGTAGACCTGGGCGGAGAGGACGTCGATGGCCCGCCCGATGGCCCGACGCACCTGCTCCCGGAAGGGGATCTCCGAGGAAAGGGGCACAGGGTCGGGGTCAGGCAGGGGGTCAAAGATGGGATCTGGATCGGGGAGAACAACGGGGAGGGGTTGACCGCTGGCTTCCAACGCCAGGGCCAGGATATGTTTACATGGGCGCATACGGTGTTGGCCGTGCTGGTAATCGGGACAGTCGCACTGGGCGATGATTGGCCCGCCAACGGGTGAGGCGATCTCCACGGCATAGTGGCCGCTGATCACCGCCCGGACGCAGGCTGCGTCCAGGTGGGTGACGGTCACGCCGCCGTGGGCGACGATCTCCTTGGCCCGGTCGGCCCGTTTGACTTCCACGGCGTAGGTTTGAGCAAGTTGGTCGTAGAGGGTTGGCATGGTGGTGGCTCCTGTGGGTTGAGGTAGAGGGTTGGGTGTAGAGATAGAGAGATGGGTGGATCAGAGCTTTCAGCGTCAGAGCAGTCAGCTTCTTCGACGAGGGAACCGATACAATGATCGACCTACGCGTCGAAGAAAGGGTCACTTCCCGTCGCTGACGGCTTAAACCTGAAGGCTTTCGTCCGCTTTGCCATTCCGTTCCCCCGCCAACGCCTTGAGCATGGGACATTCCGCATAGCCGCAGAACTTGCACTCCCAGGACTCTTCAGGCCGGGCAGCGGGGGGTTCGGCGGCCAGGATCAGGTGCAGACGTTGGAGCAGGGAACGCTCCAACTCGGCCAGATCCTGCTCGGTGGGCGTCACCGCATCGAAGCTGCGGATAGCCCGCATGTGGATGTAGATCACCCGAATCGACGCAGGCAGGCCGACCCCGTTCTTCCAGAGCAGCCAGGCATAGAGCCAGAGCTGGCGCTGGTGGTGAGGCCGAACCCGACTGGGCAGACGTATGGCGGTCTTGTAGTCGGTGAGCACGCCGTTGGCCGGGTTGTAGCCGTCGATGCGCCCGGTGATGAAGGCGGCCACCTGGTCGTCGTAGAGGAAGGCGGTCAGCCGTCGCTCCACATGACCCTCGCCCATAGATTCCAGGGCGGCATGGAAGATGGTGCCTCGCAGCCGGGACCAGTGCTCCGATGGCGTTTCCAGCATGGGACTGCGCGTGCGCCCATACCAGGACTTGCGGGCACAGCCCACCAGGCCGGAAACCCGCAGGACGGGATAGCCGATCTGGTGTAGGCCGCTCAAGCCCACGTCCGGGGCGTTGGCCTCGGCCAGGGCCTTGAGGATGGCAGGATTGAAGGGACAGTCCGATTGCAGCCGCTGCCGGGCGCAGGCCAGACAGTCGGCCTCGCTCACCGGTTCACGGCTCAGTTCGCACAGCCAGGATGGGTGGTTGGTGATCGTTGACATGGGTAAGACTCCTGTGGGGTGAATGACATGTTGGGTGTAGATAGGGACCAAAGCCATCAGCTATTAGCCATGAGCGTTGTCGAACAGAGCGTTTCTTCGACGGTGGAACCGCTCAAGGGCTGGTTCCCACGTCGAGGAAAGCTGACGGCTTCGAGGCTGATGGCTGTTTCTACGTCGAAGAAAGGTCGGCATCGCCGTCGCTGTCGGCTAACGGCTAACTGCTGCCCCTAAAACAAAAGAGGTGTCCCAACCGAAGTCAGGACACCTCTAGGTTCAGGGCAGTACCTTGTGAAACTATGTAGACAGGTCCGTGTGCGGCCACGGCCTGGAAAGAAGGAAGTGGCGCGCAGCGTGGACGCAGAAAACAATGGTCGCAGTGGGCGCATGTATGTGAAACTGACAGCAGATAGCCGTCAGCAGAAAGCCCTGTGATCGAAGAAGATTCCGACATTGTCGGGAGATCCTTCGTTCACAAAGCTGAGGGCTGTGCGCTGTGGGCTACCTTGGCTGTGCCCATCGGGGCAGGGGCGGAACCGACTTGAGCTGCTTGCGCTGGGGATCGTAGTCCACCCATTGGAGAGGCAGACTGTAGATATAGCGCCCAATACCGTGCTTTACCGCAACCCGCTTGAAGGCGTCGGAGTAGGCGGACTTGGCATCTTCGCCGGTCCCCACATCGGTCTTGGTGATGCCCAGCACCGTCAGTCGGCACTGGACCACCACCTCGTTGCCGAAGGGGGTGCCTTGTTGCGAGAGCAGCCGGTATTCGTCGCTCCAGCCGTCGGGACCCACGGTTTCGTCCAGACGATCCTGGACGGCGCGGGCATCCACGTAGGCCACAGCCAACGCTCGGTCGCCCTGTTTGGTCACGGTTTGCGCCTTCCAGCCCACCATCCCAGCCGGGAAGGGGCGCAGAAGGGCTTCAGCCACGGCCACGCTCCAGCCGGTCAACCCCACCACAGGGACGGGGAAGACCGAGTCGGGCGTGCCTGGGATCGGCGCAGGCGGCTCGGACACAGTGTCGTTGGCCTGAGCTTTACCGTTGGCCTTGCCGTTGACTTTGCCGTTGGCCTTGGCCGCTTTCCCATTGGTCGGGGCAGCTTTGCCATTGACCTTGGGCGGAGGGGGCGGCGCACCGGTGGCTCCGGCAGGCGGCGGCGGGGTGGTCTGCGCCCGCCACAGCTTGACCAGTTCCACATGGGTGCAGGTGCCCGTAGTCGTGCGGAAGTCCCGACAGGTACAGCTCCATGTCTGGGTGGCGGCGGCAAAGGTGGGACGGTAGACCGTCTCCCCCTTGCGCACCTGGAAGGTATGCACGCCCTCCTGCTCGCCCTCATGGGTCACATCGACCGTGGGCAGCAGAACAGCGGCATTTTCAACGTACTGGGTGGTTTGGGTGGTTGGCATGGTTGAGGCTCCTGTGTGTGGGTTGGGGTTGGTAGAGTGTAGAGATAGAGATAGAGATCGGGTTCACACCCGCACCTCTATCTCTATCTCCCACCTCTATCTCGTCTAGAACTCCGGCAACGTGTCCTCACCGCCGTGATCGCCGTTCTTGCCGCCCAGGAAGCGGATCAAGGTGGCGGTCACTTCGATGGTGGCACGGGGATTGCCGTCCCGGTCGGACCAGGCGCTGGCTTCCTCGACCTCGCCCACCACCAGGATCTGGCGGCCCTTGGCGAGATGTTGCGCTGCCGTCTCGGCCAGCTTGCGCCACGCCGTGATGCGGAACCAGGTCGTCTTCTCCTTCTTCTCGCCGTCCTGGGTGACCCAGGTCTTGTTCACGGCCAGGGTGAAAGAGGCGACGGACGTGCCGGTCGGGGTCACGCGCATCTCAGGATCAGATCCTAAGTTGCCGATCAGGGTTAACATCTGGTACATGGTAAAACCTCCTGTGGAAAGAAAAAGATGGATGGAAAAACTACGTTGTTGTGCGTCTATTCAGTTGTCAAGGTACACATAGCCCTGGGCGGCGGGAAGCCACCCTTTGACTCCGGGCGGACAGCCTGAGAGTCAAAAGCAAACACCCCACAAGAATCGACTCTGGACAGAGCGGCTCCTGTGGGGTGCTTGATTTTGAAACGCAGACGAGAAGCGATCAGCATCGAAGCTGAAGGCTTTCCAATGGACTCAATTGTGGATAGGAAACCGTGATCATCCGTGATCCCTCACCACGAATCTGACGGCTGTTCTCGCTAATTGCTGTTGTTCACCTGCCATCTGTCCGCCACCACCTCGGTCATGGTGCGGTGGACCGTGAGCTGGTCGGCCAGGGTCGGGTCCAGATCGGGGACGGTCGCCTCCTGACGCCGGGCGGCTCGCTTGAGGAAGTCGGCCAGGGATTCATGTACGTCTCGGCTCTGCACCCAGCCGTGGACCGTAAGAAATTGGCCGGGGCGGATATCCAGCCCCTGACTCACCCCGCCGGGGAATTGGACGGTCACGTAGTCGTAGTTGCCCCCGGTCTGGGGGGTGCGCCCAGGGCGATCCGCCGTGCGCTGCACGCTGATACGGGTGTACAGGTTGCCGTCATAACGCCAGGGGGCGGTCTTGACTCGGCCATGCAGGTGGATTTCGTTCATTGGGGTGGGGTCTCCTTTGGATTGGGATGGACAACTGGGTGGACCAGAGCTTTCAGTCAGAAGCAGTCAGGGGGTGGTGGCGGAGCCTTTCTTCGACGATGGTTCATCCGTCGAAGAAACGTCGTCTTCGACAAAGCTATCAGCTTCCGACTGACGGCTATTTTCACCACCTCTCGACCCAATACTCGTCGCCCTTCTCCCTCCCCGTCTTCAAATCCGTAGCCATGCCTTTGGTCTTGGCGGCAATGGCCTCGGCCACGAGTCGGGAACGCATCTCCGGCGTGGGGGCACAGAGGGCGACGAAACCTTGGAGGGCGGCCTGGTTCCGCCACTTGATCATGCGCCGCTCTGGTTCGCCGCTCTCGGCCTCGACTTCGAGGTAGATACGCTCGTCGCCTTTCACCAAGAGCAGGTCCGGGGCGGCGGAGCCTGCGACGGGCGGGCAGACCTGGGTGGCGTATCCGTGCTGCCGGGCCTGGTGGCTGGCGGTCAGGCAGTGGACGGCGTGACCCAATTGGCGTTCTCCGCCGTGCAACGTGAGCAGTTCTTCCCACTCGGAAGAGATGGGCACGATGCCCACGGACTCGACCAGCCGCTTGCCCGTGTCGGTCAGCCAGTGTAGGGCCAGGGTGCTCTCGCCCAACCGGGCCGACTCGTGGTGAAGATAGCCTTCGCTCACCAGCTTCCCCACCATGCGCTTCAGCGACCCGGCGCTGGACCCGATGCCTTCCGCCTTGCTCACGGCGGCCAGCATTTCCAGTCGCATGGCCCAGCCCGTGGTGGCAAAGACGGCCAGGATCAGGATGCGCCGATGCCAGGCGTCGCCCTTCCAACTGTACGGCTTGGGGGCTTTGGACGGCAGGGGGATGGGGGTGTAGGTGACGGGATGCAAAAAGCCAGGAGCAGTCAGCTCTGGCGTTTTTGGCTGTGGGGAAGAATTCGGGGTTTGGGGTTCGGAGTCGTCGGGTTCCGGCGACGGCGGTTGCTCCAAACTCACCACTGCTGACGGCTCTTTGGCTGACAGCTCTTTGGCTGACGGCTCCTGCGTCGAAGATTGCACCCAGGCCGGTTTCTGTGCCTTGCGCGCCAGTTCCTCCCTGAAAAACGTCTGCCACTCCTTGGCCTCCATGCGCCGGAAAGCGGAGGGATCGTCCCGCCTGCGTGCCTCCACCGGCTCTGGAACCAGGACCAGGGCCAGCTCCGTGAGGACACCGATCAGACTGCGCACCTGGCTCTCGGCCAGAAGACGCAGCCGCCGCTCCTCGTCGTAGAGTTGGCCCTGGGTGCGAGAAAAGGACAAGGGGTGACCACCGGACAGAGTGGGGGGCGAGGGCAAAATCGGAGAGAAGGGCAGCATGTTGGGTCATATCAGGGGCCACTCTGTCCGGCGGTCGGGCTGCCCAAAGGGGCGAGACGAAGGTAGGCGATATCCAGGGCGTTGGCCGCACTGGTGAAATCGGCGCTACCGGCGGTGTAACGGGCGACCATCTCCGCTGCAACGATGGCCGCTTGTCGGGCCGTGGCCGTGGCGGAGGTCCCCGTGCGCTGGTGGGCGTACACCGCCTGGGCCAGGAGCATGGCCGACACCGGGTTGGGCATGTCCGCGTCCAATAAAGTGGCCAGGGCATCCAAATCGGCGGACAACTTCAGGGTTTCCGCCTGGGCCAGCCGGGCCAACCGGGCCGCTTGCCACCGCTCAGGTGTCAACCAAATCGGCTCACCGGCAACAATCGGCGTCACCGAACGACCAACGAAATAGAAAGCAATCAGCATCAGCAGGCCGAGCCAACAGCCCAGGCCAATCAGCCAGCCGTTCTTCCATTCTCGCCAGCCCAGCTCAATCTCCATCGGTCACGATCTTTCTTTCGCTGCTGAGAAGCTCAGAGCTTTCAGCTATCGCACATCCATGCGGAAGCGGCTGCGGCTGTCCACGTTGACCGTTACATTCGGGGTGGTTTGGAAGAAGAGCCGGGTCGTGCCCGACGCGCTCACGGTGATCGTGTCGGCGGTCTCATCGATGGCGACGCCGGTCAGGCTGGGGGAAAAGCCATTGGCCGTCAAGCCGGTCGTGGCCTCGGCAAAGAGATCTCGGCTTGTGCGGTCCACGCAAAAGGGGTTGAGTCTACTCTCCCCCGTGTTCTGGAAATGGGACACATCCACACAGCGGGCCGTCCCCGCTGCCACCGCATCCGCCGCCAGGGACAATCGGGTGCGTAAAATCAAGTAGCGGGGCACGTCGATGGTCAAAGACGCCAGGGGCAACAGCACAGCGATGACCAGCAGGGAGGACCAGACGAGATCACCCCCGCTGCTGCGCAGCCAGCCCATAGCCGTCAGCAGGCAGCCATTAGCTTTTGTTCGTACAACCCGCAAGATCATCTCAACCTCACTCGTTTCTCAACCACAAAGCTAACTGCTGACCGCTAACTGCTGCCCTTCCTACCATCCCTCTTTTCGGAACGTGGCCACCGCTATCCCTTCCAGCGGTTCGTTGTCCTGGCCAAAGAGAGGCATCAGCCGCCCGAAGAGATTGGGCACGCTCCACCACACCTCCACGGACACAATGCCGCCGGGGGCCGCAGAGCCATAGGCCCGCACAGCGTAATCACCCACGCCCGTCTCCTCGGCCATGCCCAGGGCGGACGAATAGGCCATCCCCACCGGGTTGACCTGGGCCACAGATCCCAGGCGCGCACCGTAGGCGGCGGCATGGCTGGCCGTCACCGACGCATAGCCGGCCAACGCCAGGTTGACCAGGGCCAGGGTGACCAGCGCCAACAAGGGCATCACCAACGCCCCCTCGATCATGTCGCCGGAACGGCCAGTCAGCCAGGTAGATTTACGCTTGGAAGAAGTTTGGTTGGGCATGAGGTTGGCTCACTTGGGAAGGAAGATGGGGAGACAAGGAGACAGGGAGAGGAGGAGCCGAGGAGAATCGGCCTCCTTGTCTCCCCTTCTCCCTGTCTCCTTGTCGGTCACTGCACTGCGCTGACGACCGTACTCAACTTGGACGCCAGCTTGCTGCCCAGGGTGTTCCAGATGGTGACGGCGGCGACGACAATCGCAGCCAGGATCAACCCCCTTTCCACCATATCGGCTTCGGTACCAAAGAGGAAGGTGCGAAAAGGCATGGGATTACTCTCCTTGTGGAATGAAATTGTGCCACCGGAGGATGGACGGACAGCCGAGGCGGGAAATGAACAACAGGGGTGACAGTCGCAGCGTGTGCGGGATATAGGATTGTGGCCTCGGCTGCCCGTCCACCATCCAGGGGCGGGCGAATAACGCAAAAAGGGAACTTCCGCCCGGAGTCCGGTTGCGGAAATTCCCTTTCGTCGGCTAGAATAGCACAAACGTTCTGGTATGTCAAATGCGAAAAACAGGAGAATTAAGGTGAACAGCTATCACTTCATCAACCACAGTGACGGTCACCGGGCCGGGCGCACCTACAGCGTGTGGATGCAGCCCAACCTCTTCGGGAAGTGGGTGGTTGTGCGCGTGCACGGGGGACGGTCACGGGCGGCGGTAATGATCGTGACGGTTGTGGAGAATCGAGAGGCGGGGGAGCGGTTAATTCGGCAAATCTGCCGGATGCGAGCGCTGCATGGGTATGACGCGCAAGCCTCTCACAATCTGTCAACCTGAACACAAGGACAGCTGAAGGGTGGCTATTCTGATTCTTTGAATTGGAGAAAGTTTACTCATCCAATCATCGACTTCAGGATGTCAATAGCTATCTGTCGATTAATGGTCGTTTCGTCTCCATATTGAGCAGTAACACAATAAGGACATCCAAGACTTTCTGGGTGTTCAGAACAATATGGACATTCTTCAAGAATCAATAATGCTCGCGACAAAATTGTATTCATTTTTGCTGATGCTGCTTCTGTGATTCCGATCCCACCAGGAATAGAATCATGAATTGTAATTGTTGGCATTTCGGTGTCGAGACTGTGAATAGTAGAAACCGAGGAAAGATCCGAGAGTGCGCAAAGTTCTTCAATGGCAATTGCCATACGCAATGCCTCTGTCAGGGAATATAAGCCCGCTGTCTGCTCTTCTTCTGTAAAGCCTTCCAAAATATGCGACCAAATTGTAAGCCATAGACCGTGAGTATTGTACTCAATCGGCCGTGGTGCCGCCATCCCTAAGTGCTGATACTCAAAAGGTTCATTACGCGCGAATAGAGGAACTCTATAATATCCAGAAACTTCTGTCTGGGAGTGAACCTCGCCAAAATAAGCCGAAAAACCAGAAAAGGACTGTTTACGCAAGGCTCGAATGATTGTCACATTTCGATCTACTTTTGCCGTTGTTGTGTACTCAGGATTTTCGAGTTCTTTCACCAAAATACGCCCCTGTTGTGATTTTGGGTCCACGTCATATCGGGTAACCTCATAATACTTATTAATATGCTGATAATGGGCATATCGATGCAGGGCTTTTTGTGCTCGAACAGCATCTACTTGGACAATGACTTCACGACTTTCTTCAGTAATCACATCAATTGAAAAACTGAGATTGCGTAAAGGAATGCTAGGGAAGTTTGCCCGCATCGAATCTGAAAGCGTCAAATTGCCACTGTCAGAGTAAACAAGTTTCTCCTCTTCCAAGAGATCTTCGACAATCATGGCGCTAGATGGGCCAAAACTCTCGATTTCAACAGGATCTAGATCCATTTCTCTAGCAGCGCAGAGAAGATGTCCGCTCACGATATACGGGTTGTCAGGATTGAAATAAACAGGTTCTGCATCAAGATCAAAGAGCACATCAGGATGATTTACGAAAAATTGGTCAAGCGGGTTATTGTCTGCAATAAGAATCACAACGCCTTCACCAGATCGACCTGCCCTTCCTGCCTGCTGCCAGAGATCTGCAATTGAACCGGGAAAACCAATGATCACGGCTGCAGCCAAACTTCCGATATCAATTCCCATTGAAAGCGCTGTTGTGGAAATAGCGCCATGTAGCGTCCCTTGCTTTAATTCCCCGATGATATTGCGTTTTTCGACTGTGGTTAGCTCACGCATGAATGGAGTAATTCGAATCTCACTGCTACCACTTTCTTTAAGTTCTGCAGACACAAAGCGATAAATATCATTGATCTCACTTATTGATCGACCAAAGGCTATCGTGCGGATCTTATTGCGAAGTGTAAACAGTAAGACATCTTTGGCTTGGGTAGATAAAGCCCGGATGTCTTCATTTGCTGGCGTAGACCAGAGAATAAACTCTCGCTTATTTTGAGGTGCACCAGCACCAGCACCATCTATTACAACAGGCTTTCGGCCAATGAAGCGTTCAACTGTTTCTTGGGGTTTCTGAATCGTGGCCGACGCACATATGAATTGAGGGTCACCACCCACCGAACGACAGACTCGCTTCAACCGTCGAAGTAAATTTGCAAATGATGCGCCAAAAACCCCGCGGTATGTGTGCAATTCGTCGATAACAACATATTTTAACTTGGCGAAGAAATAGGCCCATTGCCGCTCATCGAATGCCCCATTTAATAAGGCGTAATGCAACATATCAGGTGTCGTCAGCAGATATTGTGGTTTAACTTTACGGATATACTGCCGATCCCCAGGCGAAACTTGTCCATCATACCTAGCAACGGTCAACGATTGTTGTCCAAATTCAAGTTTCCGGCATACTCGATGGTTGGAGAATCTAGCACCCTTCGCTCGCCAATCTGTTCCTGAACCATCGAGGTTTGTGACTGCTTCCAGTTGATCCTCTGTCAATGCTACAAGCGGTGATAGATATAGCGCGTTTGCCGACGGATCCTTCAGAAGAGTGTCAAGAATTGGAATCAAGTATGTCAATGTCTTGCCACTTGCAGTTGGTGTGGTCACAATTACGTCGTGGCCCTCTAGAACGGCGCTGATCGCTTCGACCTGAAAACTGAATAGGTTTCCCGACTTGCCTAAAACTCTTTCGTGAATTGACTGCACCAATGATGGCGTTAGCCTATCTAGGACATTGTTCTTTCCAAAACTAGCTGGAACTGCATCAAGGGTCCTTTGATACTGCCTGGTCGAGGGAAAAGAAGTTCGCATTATTTCAGCAAATTGCTGTGCCCGCACATCTTTAGGATCCAAGAAGATAATCGGACGATCAGCAAGGTCAAGATCTGGCCAGTCTTCTACATCGACTTCTAACGAGTTGCGCTCTCCCTCATTTAAGCAATGGCGACAGTAAAGTCCACTCTTAAAGGGACGCCTGTAGCTTTCCCATGGCCCTTTTTGCAGGTTACTGCCGTCAGCCGTTAGTGAACGCATCACACGACCTTCCGTTTCATCCTCGACGACCTGGATTAAAGAGAAAGGCAATCGTTGATCTCGGTTATGCTTTTTACAGCGCATAGCAACAATACTCATCATCATTTCCTTGGCTTTAAAGTTAGTTGGTGCTCGTTCTGTTGTAGACTGTCGTTCATCCCCAGTCAAAAAATCCCGAAGTTTTCTTGAGCGCTGAGGATGTCTTAACTTGCGTAGCGCCTTTGCTTCAATCTGACGAATCCGCTCGCGTGTAAGGACTAATTCCACGCCAAGAGCTTCCAGAGTGCTTGGTTCATCGCCATCCAGCCCAAACCGGCGAATTATCACTTGCCGTTCTCGCTCACTCAGATCGTCAAGCACAAGGCTCAATTTTTCATGCAGATCCGATTGTGCTACAAGCTGTTCCGGAGATAAAAACTGATTACTTGGAATAAGATCGCCCAGAGTGGTTTCTCCAGATGCCCCAACAGGTAAATCAAGACTAACTGGGTGCAAATCGGCAAGACGCTTGTAGTTGTGAACGACTTTAACAGCCTTCTCAATGCTGTATCTAGCAAAATCAGACAACGGCATTCCATTAGTCTGTTCGTTCTCCATCTCCGCAACAATGTTCGGAGATATGAGGTCGAGTTCTCGAGCGATTTCGACATCAGACGGAGTACTATCTAGCTGCTTTTCAAGTTCACGAGATACTACATAATATCTGTTGATCTTATCAAAGAGATGAACAGGCAATCGAATTGTGCGATCTAAATCTGCAATTGCACGCGAAATAGCTTGCCTAATCCACCAAGTGACGTAAGTAGACATTCGACTGCCAACTTCCAAGTCGAATTTTTCAATGCCATGCCACAGCCCAATCATACCTTCTTGCATCAGGTCTTCAAATGTAAGATGCCTGGCCTGCTTTCCATGCTTGATAACTACCGATGCTACCAATCGGCGATTACGGATAAGTAATTCATCAAGGGCTTGTTTCCCGGCCAACACGATGCGGTGAAGTTCGTTGGCGTCATCAGGATCGTTTTCCTCTAATAATTGTTGTTCAGCACGGCGACCTTCTCTCACGACTTCTAACAGACGTAATTGCTCTTCCGAGGTCAGTAGTTGTCCATCATCCTCTTGATGGTTGCCGAATATCTCGCGCAGAACCTCATCGATTTCTGCGCGTTGCGCTTCAATATCCGATACTTCGTTCTCAGTATTTGAAGATTCATCGGGTAACGAGTCTACGATCGATACATTTCGAGCTTCCAACTGGGTCATTAACCACAGATAGATTTCCTCATTTTCAATCGGATCCAGATCGCTTTGCACCATCGCTTTTTCGATCTGATCGAACGTCACTTTATCTGACGCGTCACGTAGGATAATCGTCAGGATGGAATCCGGGTCGCCCAATGCGGCTCGATCTGGAAGCAGCTCACCCTCATCGTTGGACTCGTTACTACTGCTCAGGTCGGGGATGTGTTGTTGAGATTGACCAACCGGGAGGTCCGAATGCGAGTTATCAAGCTCAATCAGGCCATCCTTGTTCTCGCTGTCGTTCTCCTGATCGATTCGATGTCCACCTGCTCCATTTGATTCATGGATTACTGGAACGGTTCTTAACCTCGGGCCAATAACAAAATCGGCAACTCGGTCAGGTGTGACGGTGAATGGATCTAGGGAGTTCATGGCAAGACAAATCTGGTTAATCGAAATTGCCAGCTGTTGGCGTTCTTTCAGTAACCAGTTCACCTCGTTGGCAAATTGGCGCGCTCGATCTGGAGAGCACATCAATATTTGCGCCAAATCTCTTGCCTTGGTCTTTGTTGGCATTGCTTTGACCTACATTCCGGATTTTAACTAATTCGTACTATTTCTAGCATGTGTTTGGCTCGGGAAGAGGCAACGTAGTGATCCGCCTGGGAATAGAATTCGTTGCCGCCCGGAACTGGAATACCCGCAAGGACGATAGCATCCGCCTCAAGACCCTTGAATCGTCGATGTGTCTCAACAAGAATCCCCTTTCCATCTCTCCATGCTTGCTGATCTGTTACTAACGGAATGTTGCCGAATTTTTCTGGCCATGTGACCGTCTTAGCTGAGGGTACTAGAATTGCAACCTGGTTGAAGGCCAATCCCCCTCTTTCCCGTAAGCACCAGTCCTGGACAATCTTCTGCGTCACGCCGACTACATCGGCAGACCGATGACATTCTATAAAGCCGGGTTTGATACCAACAGGTGCATCTTCATGAACAGCGAGTGGAATATCCACAATCTCTGCACAGAATGCCGCAATTTCCCGAGTATTGCGGCAGTTCGTCGGAAGCTCAAAAGGATTCCCCAATCCAGCGGGAAGCGAAATATTGGATTGATAAATCACCTGCTTGGGATCGTAGAAGACATAGAACGAGGGCTTAATGGCAGCTTTCTGGAATAGTTTTTCAATCCCAATCCACCACAGTTCCCGAAAATCCTGACCTTCATCCACAACAATTGCCTGAAAAAGCTGTGCGTCGGATACCATCGAAGCAGCTTGCTCCAACAGTTCGGGTGATTCAAAATCCCAGAAATCCTGATCAAAGGATGATGCATGAAACGGGAGTTTTGTGATCCGACACATTTCCCGGACCAATCGGTGATAGTTGATGACCGTAATCAACTGTTGATACTGAGTGGGCACCTGTTGCACTAGCCAGTCAGCCAGTAGTCGATTGTAGCAGACCAACAATGTCCGCAATCCTGCCCTGGCAAACCTCTGGGCTTGGGCTAAGGCGAGAATCGTCTTGCCGGAGCCTGCGACCCCAGCAATAGCGGCTCGATCCTGATTGCGTAGCATCTCCAATAGTCGGGATTGATCATTTGTAAGGCGCTTTATCCGCTCTTCCTGGTCTTCGATAGTACGCCAAAGAACAGGCGTGAGTTGAAAGACTGGACTCAGTGATTCAAAAATCGCGTCAAGTTCATATTGATGTATGGTCTTAACCCGGTCACGGGAAACAGGACACCATGCATTATATGCACGGCTAATGGCTTTTTTCATGTCACGCATCGCGTCAGCATCGATTAAGATCTCTGGTGAGATATGGGCAGGAAAGGTACCTGCGTATCGACAGTCTGGAAAAACAACAGCATACCCAATTGTGATTTCGAGCTTGCCGCTACCGCTAAAAGTGCTATGGGCCTCAATACGGTCTTCTAGTGCGTACTTGTTGCGTGCAACCTGAACAAAAGGATCTTTAAAGTCCTTATTGTTCCTTGTGCGAAACCATTCATGGGTTTGAGGATCGTATGCGATCTCCCCGCCCTTGACTTCAAGCACCAAAACGCCTTGTTCAGGATCAACTATGACAAAATCAGCTTCTCCTGGTCTCAACACGTCCTGTCCCGTTTTGTCATGTCTTTCCGGTCGCAGCCAAGGATAACTGTGATAAACCACGCAAGTGGACGGCAGTTGCTCGACCAGTGCCTTTGCGACGATACGCTCGCCAGGATTTTGGATGGTGTTGGGATCGATTTTTGGAATGAGTCTCGCCACAAAATACTCCGTTCAGGTGCGATTCAAGAATTAACCGATTAGGGGTGACCTACCGAAAAGCTTGCGCCAGACTGACCAACGCGGCAACAACATCATCGACGCGCTTGGCAGCAGCCACAATTTCAAAATGGACAGCAGTCTTGAGTTCCCGCTCAATACTGCCCCTTGGAAGATCTCTGTTGGCTGTCCCTCCAACAAGTTCACACTTTGCCTTGGGCACAATCTTCACGATTTTTCGACGAAATTCGCGTATGGCCTCAAGGGCAACCAGATCTCTCGAATCCAAACCTGCGTCAGACAACTGATCAAAATCATCCCGAATTTTGACGCTATTCTGGCTGACTCGCTTCATGACGATGACGTAGTGCCCCTCTTCGCCCACGGTCCCCACCCGGGTCCCCACAACGCGAAACGATGGCCGTTTCCCATCTACCTCCTCGACTCGTAGACCAATTCCGTGACCCTGCTCTTTTACGCTCTTGACCAGTAGTTTTTCAGCTTCATCAACAGTCATCTCAACTCTCCTCGAATCCAAAGTTATCAAATTTCAAAGTGCGTGCATTCTCGCTGACCGTGCGTACCACGTTATCCGGCACCCCATCCGGCACATTGACATGGATCTCCAAGGTCACATTCACATCCGCGCCCACCAGGGTGGAGAGATGTTGCAAGATCTCTTCGCCGATGGCCCCGGCGTCCCGGCCCAGGCGCATGGGGTTGAGGGTGACGCTGCCGTAGAAGCGGCGCAACTTTTTCTCCCGAGGCTGTGGCGGGGTGGGACCATGAGGCGGATCGCCCGGTCGGGACGGTCCACCCGGCTTGTCTGTAGAAGGCCCCTTCGGTGTTGGTGGTACAACTGCCGCTTCCACGTCCAACTGACGTTGGGCTGGCTCGGCTTTAACCAGGACACCGTGGCTGTCCATAGGAATGGCGCTGACCGGCGAACCCGCCAGCAGGTTCAGATAGCGCTTGCGCTCTTCGTCCCAACTGCCGGCATAGGCGAAGTTGTCTCGCCAGGTGAGCAGGCTGACCCCAGCCCGCACAGCCTCCAGCAGCACCCCTTGGTCCCGCAGTCGGGTGAGGTAGGGGTAGCGGGCGAAATACTCCCACAACTGCTTGATGCCCACATGGTCGCCTCCCTGCCATAGGTTGAAGCGCTCCATCTCCATAAGCAGACGCAGGGGGGCAAAGTCAGTGACCAACTGCTCGTTGTTGACCAGCTTACGGCTAGCCCGTACGGCCAAGGCTTCCTGCCCCTGCAAACGATGCTCTTGCCATGCCAGGGTCGACGGATCCCGCGGGTCCGATTGACCGGGCACGATCAGCCAGACATAGCTCTCTTTGATACGGGCGCCTACGGTCTCGTCCGCCTGCTCGGCTCGGGTGCTGGCCTGGTTGCGCTGGAAGCTGTCCAGGTTCAGGCTCTCCCGCTCGTCGTGGATGGATTTCCAGGCCAGGTGTTGGGCCACGGCCTCTTGTAGATCCGCCAGACGGCTACGGTCCGGGGCCAGGAAGACGAGCATGTTCTGATAGATACGGGGGGCATTGCCCCGCTGGCTGAAGATCGTACGGATCTCCTGGCGGGCCTCACTTTTGTCATCCCGCAGGGCGTGGGGATACTTGGGGTCCAGGATCACCAGGCGCACCCCCGTTTCGTCCGGCACGTCTGCGCTGGAGGCCGGGACGCTGTGGACGCCAGCCAGATCCCCCCGGCTGCGCTCCAGGCGTAGCCGCCGCCGGATCTCCTCCCACACCACTTCGATGTCGTTCTCCACCTGGCCGGCCCGATCTTGGGCCAGACGGGTGACGCTGGGCTGGGTGCTGAACCAGTAACGGTTGCGGTTGACGTAGAGATGCGTGGCGTTGTCCGATAGGCGGCGCAGGGCATCCCCAAAGGTGGCCACGGTCTCGCCCGGCTGGGCGCACCCCAGCTTGATGTTGCGGTCGTCCAACCCAGGGTTGTTCGTGCGTACCGTAGGCGCAGATCCAATATAGATCGTCCGGGCCACCCGCCGGGCCGCGGAGTAGCGGCCCAGGTTGGGGTGCTCCCGATCCAAGGCCAAAGGCAGAGAGGATGGGCCATCCACATCCTTTTCGATGACCGGGATCCAGTTGTCCTCCATATACCGGGTCAGCTCGGCCTGGACCGGGCTGTCGTCCATGGGGATGCTGGCAGGCAGAATCAGCAGGCTGGTATCGTTGCGTTCCCATAGGGCATGGATGACCGCGGCCATCAGGCGCAGGACGCCTCGGGTGCGCTGAAAGCGTTCCAGGGTGGACCAGTCGTTGTAGAGACGGTCGAAGAGTTCCGGGTGGATCGGGTAGGCAGCCTGCATGCGTCGTTCGTAGTCGGCTTCCCGGCAAAGGGGAGGGAACTCCTGGGGCTGGTCTCGATAGAAGCGGGCAAAGGTGCCCACCACCGCATCTCGGGCCGCAAACTTGCGGGGATCGTCGATGGGCTGGAAGAGGCGGCGGCGCACAATTTCAAAACTCTCTTCGGCGCTGGCCGGTCGCCAGGAGGATTCCGTGCGGCTGAAGGTGTTTTGCAGGCGGGCCAGGGCCTGACGCCCGCCTTCGCCGCCGATCTCGATATCCGAGGCGGGCAGGGTGGCGACCAGCAGGGTGCCGGGGGCCTGCTTGACCGCTTCGGTGAGGGATTGGGCAAAGGAGAGGTTGGCGTCGAAGGAACCGGCGGGCAACCCATCGTCCTTTTTGTAGAGTTGGCGCAGGAAGGCCACCCACTCGTCGATCAGGATCAGGCTGGGGCCGAAACGGGTGAAGAGGTCATAGAGCACATTGGAGCCAGGGTTGACGCCGGATTCGTCGGCCTGGGCCACCAGGGCATAGCCGGCCGGGCCGCCCAACTGCCAGGCCATCTCGCCCCACAGGGTCTTGGTGCGGAGGCCATCGGGCTTGATGTTGGCTTGGCCGGGGGAGAGGGCCGTGCCCACCAGGACGGCCACATTGGCCTTGGGCACGCTGCTGATCCCCAACTCGTTCAGCACGCCTTCCACCCCGGCCAGATCCCCCGCGGGCACCCCGGAGACCAGATGATAGAGGGCCAACATGGAGTGGGTCTTGCCGCCGCCGAAGTTGGTCTGCAACTCCACCACCGGGTCGCCCCCCAAACCGGAGAGCCGTTTGACCGCGGTGCTGACCAGCCCCCGCAGCCCGTCGGTGAGATAGGTGCGACGAAAGAATTCCCTGGGGTCTTTGTACTCGGCAGAGGCCCCCACGTCCCCCCGATAGACCGCGGCCAGATCCGCGGCAAATTCGGCCTGGAGATAGCGGCCTGAGGAGACATCGGGATGGGGGGTGACGATCTCCCGCCAGGGGGCGAGGCCGCCCTGGGGTTGGCCCTCCATGGGCGAAGCGCTGGCCTTGCGCCGTTCGTGACGCTCCTGCTCGGCAAAGCGCAGACGCAGCAGATCCTGTTTTTGGATCTCCAACTCCCGGGCTTCGGGCGCGGAGATGGCCGTGAGCAGCCGGGCCATGCTGTCCAAGGCCCGGTAGGCGTCGTCCGTGGAGAAGAGCTTTTGGTGCGCCCAGGCATTTCGCACCTCCCGCAGTTCGCTGACCATGCTGCGCTCGGCGTGGCCCAGGGTGCGGCCAAAGACCCCGTTCCATTGATCCCACAGGATCATGAGCAGGGCGTGGGCGTCGAAGTGGGGGTCGGATTCGTCAAAGTTGCGCAGGCTGTAGCCGGCCTGTTTCAGCCACTGGCCCTTGTATTCGGCCTCCATCTCCCGCTGGATGTAGGGGGTGAGGCCAGCCTGGAGCAGTTCCAGGGCTTTGCCGACGCGGTCACGGTTGGTGAGTGCCATGTGGGGGTCCTCTCGTTATGAATTTGAAGATGGGAAAATTGCGCCGGGTATGACATCCGGGCACAGATACTCTATGTGCAGGTTGTGGGCAGTCAGGGCGGCATGATGATGCCACCAATCGCTGTCGGTAGCATTGAGGATGGGTGGCGTTTGGGGGTGGGCCAGGGCCACGGCCACAAATTTGTGGTCCGACGGGTCGAACCCGGCCAAAGCGGGGTCGTGGGGAAACTCTGCAAATGAATTACTGCCTGGAATGGGGCTGATGGGGACTTGCACACATCGGCGAGGGTTGTTTTGGCTATTGAGAACCCATTTCAGGAACGCATCGCCTGGTCCCGGCTGGCCGCTGGATCGTAGTTGGCCCATATATTCCTTCAAAATATGCCAACCGTTATCCAAAACCAGGATATGACTGGATCGGATCTCGGCCAGTTTGCGAGCGCAAGCGGCCACACACGCTGGGGGTGCCTGGGGCGTTTCATCGCCATTGGCCGTCTTGGGGACATTGGTATCGACGACTAGATACATGGGGGATCATACCTCTTTGATTTGACGGGCCATGGCAGCCTCGGTCATGGCGATCAGATCGCCCATTTCATCGCCGAAAAAATTCTCCGGCCAGTTGGTGATGTTGCCGAACAGATCCAGATTCAGTGTCTCCACCTGGGACTGTCCTGCTTGCGCCGAGACAAAATAGAGGGAGGCGTCCTTCGCCGCCAATGCTTCTTCCGCTACCCGGCGTTGGAGTCGGCGCAACAGATGCTCGCTGTGGCTTTCCACCACAATCTGAATCTTACGGGTCTTAATGGCATCGACGAACACATCGGCCAACCCAGCCTGCACCGATGGATGTAGATGGATTTCCGGCTGTTCCAGGATCAGAGTAGATCCCTCAGGAGCATAGTAACAAAGGGTAAGAATGGGTAGAATTTGGGAAACCCCAAATCCAACGTCAGTCAAGGCAACTTCAGTGGATGTGGCCGTCTGCTTCACCCGTACCTCGTATTCTTTGCGATTTTCGGCAATCGGGCGTACGGAAAAACTATGAATCAATCCAAGCTCTCTCAGCCACTGGGCCACCCGTTCAGTGACAGTGACCTTTTTGCGTCGTGGACCTGGGCTGATTTTGACGCCCTGGCGGTCGGCTGCCAGCAGTGCTGGAATGGCCAGTTCACCCCGCTGCCCAACACCCTGGGGTTGTTCACCGGCCCAAACATAGATTCGATGAGGATATTCCCGTAATGGCCCAAGATAGTAGATTTTCTGCAAAAACTGCTCCAGAGCCAGGGAAAATTCTGCCAGAAAACCAGTGTTTTGATAGTAGGCATTGACCTGATCTGGAAATCCGTAGAATTTCACCGGGGCGGGCAACTCCCAAGGCCGCCCTCGATTACGCTTAAAGTCGTATCCCTCTCCAATCAGTTCATATTTGCTTTGCTGCTTGGCTCCATTCTC
The DNA here is from genome assembly GCA_018003515.1 of Caldilineaceae bacterium. Taxonomy (GTDB): domain Bacteria; phylum Chloroflexota; class Anaerolineae; order Caldilineales; family Caldilineaceae; genus JAGNDO01. Next base: position 13,911 of record JAGNDO010000011.1, on the reverse strand, counting down.
GCTCGCCTGTGCCCTCGCCATGCCGAAACGGAAGGTCTGATCCTTGCTTTGAAATTGATTGGTAAACTGTTCAACACTGACCCCATCTTGATCTGCGGAGAGGAGAACCTGAAAATCAAGGCCGGGAACCGTAAATAAAGTCCCCGTTCCTTCGGGATTTCCGATGCGCAGAGGTTTGTCCATTCGCCAACTCAACTCAAATTTCAACGCATCTGGCAGAGTATGTCCATAGATCACGTCATGGATCGTACCCAAATCCACATAGGATCGCTCATCCCCAAGGTGCAATACGCGGGAGCGGTCCGTGGATTCCGCCGTCTGCTTCATCAACAACAACGCCTGCAAGAGACTGGTCTTGCCGGAACTGTTGGTGCCAAAGAAGGCGGTGATGGGCGCAAAGCGGATCGGCCCAGTATCGGCCCAGGATTTGAAGTTTTGTAAACGCATATTGCTGATCATGGTTGACCTCGTGCTTGATTGGAAGAAGGGGCAGACATGGAACGATTGTACCACGAAACCCCTACAATTCTAACCGCCCCTGCACCGCCGACCCCTCGCCCTTCCGCTCCCCGGCCATCCGCCCCACATCGGACCAGGCGACGACCAACGCGTTGTAGGGGAGGGCTTCGCTGGCCCAGCCTTTGCGCTCGCAGAGGGTGTAGAGCCGGTAGGCCAAATCCCGGGCCGGCGCGGCCAGGGGACCGAGCTGGGCCAGGAGGACGGCGGCGGCCAGCTCGCCTTGCTCATCCATGCGCCGGATCAGGTGCTGGGTGGCTTCCCAGACCGTGGGGCGGCGGTCCTTGGCCGGGTTCCAGTCCGCAGAGAGCTCTTCCCGGCGCAGGAGGCGGACTTTGCCGGCCCTGGCGTGGAGGATGCCCGCCTCGACCATGCCGGTGACGCTGGTGTTCTTGGCCTTGGAGAGGGTCTCGGCCATGCCGTATTCGGCCTCGTCGAAGGCGAACTGCTCGAACCAGGCCAGGGCCCAGCGGGTGTCGGCGTCGAACTCGCCTTCCTGCTCGGAGAGGTATTCGTCCAGGGCCTGGTTGATCAGGGCCAGGGCTGTGCGCACGCGCATGGCGGAGCCGTCGGCCTCGATGACCCGGGGATAGCGACTGTAGATGGCCATGCCCGGCCCGATGGCGGCCTGGGCCAGATCCACCGGCGCGATGTTGCCCCGCTGCAAGTCCCGCAGGGCCGCGGGAAGTTCGTGCTGCAGGGCGGAGAGAAAATCCCGGCGGGTGGCCAGGGACGCGCCCTCCGGGCGGATGCGGCAGACCAGGACGACAGAGGTTGCCAACGCATTACTGCCTAAACTACGTGTCCGTGATTGGCGTTCAGTACGTATTGGCCAAGTACCAGTTATCACGTAGCCAGTACTCACCAATCCTTCAAGCATCGTCTCCCAGCCCGTGGACGCCGAAGACGCATCACCTTTTGACGGTTCCAAAGTTGTCTCAGCCTGCTTGAAAGCATAATAAATTGTAACCGGATAATCCGGATTTGCGGCCTGCCTAGTTCTGCTGAAAAATTCTTGTAGACCTTTTTCAAAGTATTCTTGAGATGCTTCTCTCGTCCCTTGTCGAAAAGGCTCAGCTATTAACTCCGCATGTTTAGGAACAAGTAGCGTACCAAACAGATCTGGGTAGATGTTCACTAACGATCGTCGCAACCAAGTGTAAAACACGTCCGAAAGGTCAGCATATGGCACGTTGTCGTAGTACGGAGGGTCAGTAGAAATCACAGGTTGGTTTCCAGAAGAAATGAATGCTCGAGCGTCCTGTTGTTCAACCCATCCAGTCTTTCCACGTCCGATATCCGCAACTTCAAGACCCCGAATTGTATTCTTCAACATGCTGTCAAAAGATCCGGTTGTGCCCTGTAAGGCATTGCTCTCGGAGTAATCCCAAACCATTGATACAGTCTGGCGGGCAAACAGATCTCCCGGACATTCGACAGTCAGTTTCCAAGTGCAAAGAGATGAGCTTCTATTAACCGTCTTTGATAATCCAAATGCCAAATACGTCGCCACCCCATCTGCATAGGACGCCGCCCATTCTGCCGGCAACCCGGCAGATGTAGCGTCCACATGAACTCTTCCTCGAGCTTCCCACACCAGGTCACTGAATGTGGATAGGATCACTAGTTGCCTTTCAGTGAACAGATCCCGGTGTTTAGTCATGCCATACAACTGCACCCGGAAGCCCAATGCTTGTTCGGGCAGATTCGTATCCGGCACGTTCTGAGGCTGGGCAGAGGCGGCGATGGCCTCCTGCTCCAGCGTGGGCGGCAAATAGATACGTGTGCGGTCGCCTTGGGCCACAATCGTCATCAACTGCGCGCCCATGCGTCCGGACCGGCCTTCTTCCCGAACATGGTCAAAGGGGACCGGCGTATTGCAGCAAAGGCAGGTCGCCCCGGTTCTCTCCACCGTGCCGTCGGGCGTTTTACCCTTGCCGGTCTTCACCTTGAAGCGCACCAAAGGTGGCTGCACCGAGCGGTCCACCACCGGCTCCACCCAGGCCCGCTTGCCCGTCTTTTTGGAGAGGTCGAAGGAACGCACCAAGGGCATCCGCGCCCCGCAGGCCGGGTTGGGGCAAGTCACAGTCCTGGCCCACAGCCAGGCAATCACGGTCAGCTCTTGGATTTTGGACGCTTGATTTTGGATTTCCGATTGGGTAGCGTGCCGCCATTCGCCATTCGCTTCCTGCACCGCGGCCACCGTGGGGTAGAGATGGCCGATGCGTCGCTCGGCCTCGTCCCGCATCCACTGGCCATAGTGGCGCACATCCTCGGCCAAGCCCTCTGCGCCCTGCCACACCCGGCTCACCGTGCGCCGCTTGCCCTCCCCCCGGCTCTGGGGGTTGATGGGCGGCTGTCCGGCAAACTTGGGCGGGATCTCGATCAGGGCTTTGTTGATCAGCACGGCCACGGGGTTGAGATCGCTGGCGTGGGCCTCCAAACCCAGGCGCTGGGCCTCCAGGGGAATGGATCCGCCCCCGGCAAAGGGGTCCAACACCGGGGGCGGCACCCCATCTGGCGCGTATTTGACGATCTCGGCGTGGGCTTGGTCCAGAAGGGTGCGGTTGTTGATGTTCTCCCACTTCACCAACTCCTCGATCAGCCGGAAGAGCCGCTGGCGCTCGGCCTCCTGCTCCACGTCCGTGGGGAAAAGCTCCGGGTGGCTGCTGGGGTCATCCACCATCTGGGCGAAAAGCACGGCCCGGCACGCTGCCAAGGGTCGCCGCGCCCACCACAGATGCAGGGTACTGGGGTGGCCGTGGCGGATAGACTTCTCCCGGGCCGATTCCTTGTTGATGGCTTCCAGGGGCAAGGCGACTTCGATCAGCTTTTTGGGGTGAGACATAGGGTCAAGCGTCCTCTTCTGTCGAGTCGGGCGGCGGGGTGGAGATGACGGCCAGATGGAATTCGCCGTCCACAAGCGTGAGTTGGTGTTCCAGAATAAAGCGGTGGTTGTCAGCGAAGAAGCGCTTTTTGCGTTCGATCATCCCCAACAGAATATCACGCAGATCCTTCTGGCGCGTGGGTGAGGGCAGAATTCCGGTCAAAGAGGCCAGGAAGTCGGCCTGCTTCTCCGGTTCCAACAGGGATGTGTTCCACGCCCCCACGGCCAGGGTCATCAGCTTGCGATAATCGGCGTCGTCCCGGGCTTGGCGAACATACGGATCGACAAAGCGTTCCAACACCTCGGACATGCGCTCCTCGCCGGGCTGGCTGGGCATCGCTTCCATGTCAGGAAAGCGTTCCGCGGCCCGCTGGGCAATCCGGCGCATGGATTCGGCCTCCCCGTCCGCTGGGTTGACGGCATTCGCCATCGATCCGGCCCGTTTCTGGGGCGGGGTGCGGCGTTTGGCCTTGCGTTTGGCTCGGCGTTCTTTTTTGGTGGACATTTGGCTTGCCTTCTTTCCAATCCTTGATCACGATTTGAAGAAGCGGCGACGAATACGCGCCCAGAGGGAAGGCTTTTTGCTCACCCCCAATTTCTGGGTCTGGGCCGCCATCTCATCCAACGGGACAGGGGTGGAGATCACGGCCAGATGGTATTCGTCGCCATGATCTGTCACTTCACAGTCGATGATCAGGCGGCGATTGTTGGCAAAATGGCGTTTTTTGCGGGCCACCATCTCCTCGACAATCTGGCGAAAATCCTGGCGCAGATCCGGCGGGAAGGTTTTCTCTACATCGTCCAACATCTCCGCCTCTTTGTCCGGTCCTACAATGGCGGCGTTCCAGGCCACAATGGCCACGGCCACCAATTTGCGGTAGGAATCGTCCCTCGCACCCAGTCGTTTTGCATAGGGAGCGACAAAGCGCTTCAGCACATCCGACATCTTTTCCAGACCGGGCGCGTTCTGAACAATCTTGGCGTTAGGCACACCCCGCTCCACCCGGCGGGAGAGGCGGCCCATGCCCTTGGACTCAACAACGGTTCGGCCTGGGGCCGGTCTGGGTGGGGCGCTACGTTTGGCCTTGCGTTTGGCGCGGCGTTCTTTTTTTGTGGGCATTGGGAACACCTTTTTATTCAATGATGGCGTTGCATCAACTTACCATCTTATTCCAAAAATTGGTATTGACACGGCACGAAGGATGCAGAGTTCGCACCCCCTGGTGCGAACCGGTCGGCACCAAGGGGTGCCGACTCCTCAGCCTTCCAGATTTTGAACACACCCAAATCGTTGCGACGAACAGACCGAGTTTTTCCAAAAACTCGGTCTGTGGGGCTATGTCGGCTCGCTCCCCTTTTGCCACAACCCGTCCAGATCATAGTTGACGCTGACGGCGTTGAAATCTGGCTGGGTGGTGAAGGGGCGGCGCACGTAGCGCACCTGGCAGCCGGGGGGCGGGCCATAGCCCACCCGTGCCTCCCGCACATAGACATCTTCGGCCAGCTCCGGCGACGGCGGCACCTTGACCAGGGCCAAGACCCACTGTTCTGGCTGGTTGAAGGACGAGACGATCTCGTTGCGGCTGACCGTCACCGTGTCGGCCCCCAGGATGCGCCCCTTGACCTCGATGAAGCGCAGGCGGGCGTCCGGGTGGGCCGGGTCGCTGGATTCCACGTCGTAGCCCACCTTCTGGGCGCTGACGTCCACAGGATTATAGCCCAATCCCCGCTCCGCGGCCATCACCGCCATCATGCCCGCCTCCTCCACCCGCTTGGTCTCCCGGGCAAAGAGAGCCGGGGTGTGGTCCCGTTCTCCCCGCAGCCGGGCCAACAACCCGCCGGGGATGATCAGGGCGCCGCCGGTCACCACCGGGGCCAGGGGGGCCAACTTGTCCTCATCGGCCAACTCGGCCAAGCGGGTATGCAGCCGCCCCTCCAACTCCTCGGCCCGCTGGCGTGCCTTTTGCGAGTTCAGCTTGGCGTTGACCTTGCCCGCCAACTCCTGGTCCCGCAGATCCGCGGCCCGATGGTCCCAATAGAGGATCTCCCGGGTCAGCCGCTCTTTGACCGCGGCCACGGTCTTGGCGATCAAGGGCCGCCGCTCCCGGCTCACCTCGTCCACATGCCGGGGCACCAAAGTGGCGATGGCATGGGCCACGGCCCAGCCTTCCAGATCCTGCCCCGCGGTCAACTGTTCGACCAAAGGCCGCACCAGGGATTGGTCCGCCGGGGCCAGGGGTTCGTAGTCCAAATAGGGGGCCGGTCCGGCGTTGACCGCCTGGCCCAGGCCAAGATGATCATCACCCTGGGCCAGGGGCACTTCCACAAAGTGCATGCGTTTGGAGATGGCCCGGCGGCTGCCATCCGCCACCGTGCGCCCATCCTGGATCGTGTGCTCCAGATAGAAGAGCGCCCGCAAGGTCTCGCCCCGGTCGCTGGGGTCCACCAAGATCGCCCCCTGGCGCAATAGCCCCTGGTGACGCTCCAAAATCAGGTCCAGCACCGCATCCAGCAGGGGATGGCCGGGGCAGATGAAGGCCGCTTCCGGTTTGCCCGGCAGGTGGATCAACTGCTTTTCGAAGCAGACCCGCTCATAGCGGCGCAACACCCCGGCCCCGCCCAGGCCGATCTGCCGGTCCCGTTCCCGGATGGCCGCGGGCACATGGGTAATCTCGTAGCGCCCGCTCTCCCGCTCCTGCATGCTGCCACCCAGGCGCTGAAAGGCCGCCTTGAAAAAGGCCGACACATAGTGGGGTTGCAGCCGCCGGGCCTCCATGCGCTCCATGGTCTGGCGGATGCGCTGCACCTGGCTGATGTCCATGCTGTCCCGGGCCAGGGCCTGTTCTTCGATCAGGCTGCGCAGGCGCTCGCCGTCCAGGGCATCTTCCACCACCATGTCCAACCGTGCCCGCACATCCGGTCGATCTCCATAGCGTATGGCCTCGATCAGCAGATCCCGCAGCCGTTTGCCGTCGATGGCCATGCCCAACACATCAAAGACCGCCCCGCCCAGGGAGGCCCGTTCCCGCTCCAGCTTGCGCAGCAGGGTCAAGTAGACATCGCCCTCTCGGGTCTCCTCGGCCACCAGATTCCACAGATGGCAGACCTCGCTCTGGCCGATGCGGTGGATGCGGCCAAAGCGCTGCTCCAGTCGGTTGGGGTTCCAGGGCAGATCGTAGTTGATCATCAAATGCGCCCGTTGCAGGTTGATGCCCTCCCCGGCCGCGTCCGTGGCCACCAAAATCAGCACCGCCGGGTCCTGGGTAAAAGCCTCCTGGGTGTGGCGGCGGGCCTCCCGCCCGATGCCGCCGTGGATGGTCACCACGGCTTCCGGTCGCCCGATCAACGAGCGGATCTTCTCGGTCAAATAGTTGAGCGTATCCCGGTGCTCGGTGAAGATGACCAGTTTGCGCCGGTTGCCCTGGGCGTCGAACATACGATCCTGGTGTTGCAGCAGGCCAGATAGCTCCTCCCACTTGCGGTCCGTGCCGCTGTTGCGCACAGTCAGGGCCAGGGCCTCCAACTGGGCCAACATGCGGATCTCCGTGCGCAGTTCCTCCGCTGTGCGGGCCGCCGTGGCCCGGTCCATCAACGCCTCTTCGGCCTGCTCCCACTCGTCCGCGGGCAGGTCGTCGGCATCGTCCAGGCTCTCCCACAGATCCGTCATCTCCCCTATATCCGGCAGGTCGGGCAGATCCAACTGCTGTCCCCGGCCCAGCAGTTGGGCCTCGGCCAACCGCCGCTCCAACCGTTCCCGCCGCCGCTTCAGGGATTGGTGGATGGCCTCCGGCGACGACGCCAGCCGCCGCTGCAACACGGTGAGGGCGAAGCCGACGGTCCCTTTGCGTCCATTTTCCTGCAAGGCCTCGGCCCGGTTAAACTCCTCTTTGACGTAGGCGGTCACGGCTTCATAGAGCTTGGCCTCCAAGTCCGAAAGGCGATAGGGCACGGTATAGGCGATGCGCTCCGGGAAGAGGGGCGTGCCGTCAAACTTGACCAATTTCTCCTTGACCATGCGCCGCATCAGGTCCGACGGGTCCGAGGTGTGGACGCCGTCCCGGAACTTGCCCTCAAAGCGGTCCCCATCCAGCAGCGCCATGAAGAGTTGAAAGTCCTCCTCCTTGCCGTTGTGGGGCGTGGCCGTCATGAGCAGGAAGTGGCGGGCGATCTCCGAAAGCTGCTGGCCCAGGCGATAGCGCTTGGTATACTTGATCTCGTTGCCGTAGTAGCTGGCCGACATCTTGTGGGCCTCATCGACGATCACCAGATCCCATTCCGTGCGGGCCAGCTTGGCCAGATAGTCATCGTTGCGGGCCAGCCGATCCAGCCGGGTGATGAGCAGGGGCACTTCGTCGAAAATGTTGCCGGAGCGGGCACCTTCAATGCGCTCCCGGGAGAGAATCTCGAAGGGCAGATTGAAGCGGCGATAGAGTTCATCCTGCCACTGCTCTACCAAACTGCCAGGGCAGACCACCAAACAGCGGCGCACATCCCCCCGAATCATCAACTCCTTGATCAACAGCCCGGCCATGATGGTCTTGCCCGCGCCGGGGTCGTCCGCCAGCAAAAAGCGCAGGGGCTGCCGGGTCAGCATATGGTCATAGACCGCCGTGATCTGATGGGGCAGGGGGTCCACCACCGAGGCGTGCACGGCCAGGAAGGGGTCAAAGAGATAGGCCAGGCGAATGCGTCGGGCCTCGGAGACCAGACGCAACAGACCGCCGTCCGCATCGAAACTCCAGGGCAATCCCTCGGTCACCAGGTCCAAATCCAGCTCGTTCGACCGAAAGAGCAACTGGGTCCCCGCCTTGCCCGCAGCATCTTTGAAGACCGCTTCCACCGTGTCACTGCCATACCACTTGACACTGACCAGGGTCACCGCCTGCCCGGCCAAAATACCATGTACCACTGCGCCGGGTTGGAGATCGTTTAATGAGCGCATGTCGACTGTCCTTCGGGAGTAAGAGTCAGGCACGTTTTCCGTCGGAGCGGAAGGCACTGACAGGTTTCTAATAGATTTTTAGCCAGGAAAGCCAGCCTTACCCAGGTTTCTCGGTCTCGGCCTCCAGCCCCTTACGGATCCACTCCTTCACCGTCGCCGCCCGCTTGCGGAACGGCACATCGGCCAAGAGGGCGAGCAGATCGTCGTCCGCTCCTTCTCGTAGGCTGAGGGTGACACGGATTTGGTAGACGGGGACGGTCAGAGGCGGACGGGCCATGGGGCAATCTCCTTTGCAAACGAAAACACCGCCCCTCCCCGAAAGGAAAGCGCGGCGCATGGGCATTCCGGCTGGTGGTGAATGGGGTTTGTTCCGAGTCGGTGAGTTGAGTCCATGAGGTCTGGGAAGCCGTCTATTGTGTCGGGATGGAGTTTCTTGGGACAAGGACATCATACCGTGAATTCGGGATCCGCGCAATGGACCATTGGGGCTATTTGCGGCATTTTTGCCCGTTTGGACTCTTACGGATCTATCCCATCTCTCTCATCTTTGGTGTAGGTAGACCAAAGCTCAACAAAAAGAGGGCGAACCCCGCAGGATCCGCCCCCCTTTCTCGTCTCTTGTCCCCGTCACCCACCCAAATACTCCCTGGCCTGGCGAGAGACAACCACCAACTCCTCGGCCAGGGAATCCAAATCCTTGCCGGCCAGGTGTTGAAGCAGCGCCTCCAACACCTCCGCCTCCCACCACTGGCTCCTGCTCCAGTCTACGGCCAAAGTGGACGCGCCGTCACCGCCCAGCCCGCCCTGTTTTCGCATGGCCGCCGCTTTCCCCTGGATCATCTTGCGCCCGTCCAGGATGCCGATGGCCAACCGGTAGAGGTGAAAGTCCGGGCGCAACGCCATCTCCCCCCAACTGGGATCGTACGCCACCACGGGCCGGGCAAAGCCGACTATCCGTCGATAGAGCCAGCGCAGCTCCTGCATGGTGACCAGTTTGCCCACGTAGAAGACCGGTCCCACCGCCGCCAGAAAGACCGGGTTGGGCAACATGCTCACCACCCATCCAATCGACGTCACCCCCATGGCCACCCAGGCCAATTGGTCCAACTGTCCACCCAAGGGCGAGGTTGGCATGGCATAGGCCGCCACCGCCCCGGCAATCTTGCTGCCAAAGCAGACCAACGCTGTCACCATGGCCACCGCGGACACGCTCATGCGCAGGCGAAAGGCCAGGGTGGGCTTGCGCCGGAATGAGTCCCGGATCAGAGCCAGGGTCAAGAGCGGCAGGGTGGAGATCACCGTGAAGAAGAGACCGATGAAAACCACGTCGGCCAGGCTGCGGGCCGTGCGCTGGGGCCACTCAGGACTGGGTCGCAGCCACACAGCGTAGATCAGGATCAGGATAGCGGTCGTGGCCAGGAAGCCCCATTTCAACAGCCACCGGATCAGGGGTCCCCTGGTCGGAAAACTGGCGCTCAACTGCACCCCCACCAGATAGCCTGGCAAGAGCAGGAAGAGATAGGCCAGCAACCAGGCCAGGTTGTTCATCCCCGTCCAACCATCCACGGCCACGGCTACGGGACCGAGAAGGAGGGTCATGCCCACGGCCCCATTTCCCCAGAAGAGCAGGTGGGAGCGCACCTTGGGGTCCCGCCACAACGCCTGCCGCCAGATCACCTGCCCCTTGAAGACGCCCACGCTTACCATGGCCGCCAGGGCCAACAATGTCCAAAATGTGCGCATCAGCCCAACTCCATCATGTACACCAGAACCTCCTCATCGTGGTTCTGGAAGTCAAAGCGGGTCAACGCCTCCTGGCGACCATGGCTGAAGATTGCGCTCTGGATCAGGGCGGTGAGGATCTCCGCCTCCTGCTCGGTCTCACTCTCGGCCACATGGCGCATGCGCATCGCCGACGCGGCCAAAGCCATGATCTCCTCCAGGCTCTGGGGCAAGCCCTCCCTATCTGCATGAAAGGTGCTATGGCCGCACAGCATGTGGGCGATCTCGTGGAGTTGAATGTGGATCTGGTGCATGGGCAGGGTGCCGGCATCATAGAAGATGAACTCTGCTGTCGCTGTGGAGATCCAACTACCAAAGAGGGTGCTGGACGCGGTCGGTACGGGCACAAGGCGCACCTCTTTGCCCTGGCGCTGGGAAAGCCAGTCCACAAAGCTAGCCCAGGTGAAGGTGGAGAAGTCGAATTCTTGTTGGATGGAGGACAGGACGGCACGCATGCGGGCATGGACCGTGCTGTCCACCGTGGACAGTCGCAGTGATTTAGGCATGGGTTTTCTCGTTGGATTAGGGTTGGTTGGGGATCATGAATATAGGATAGCGAGGACTGAGGCTGGCCTGGGCCAGGGTCTCAATCGGTCGGTTGTCGGCTAGGGTCAGGTGCAGCCGGGGGAGAAGCGTGGCCAACACAAGTTTGATTTCGGTCAGGGCAAAGGTGTTGCCGATGCACTGTCGAGGCCCACCGCCAAAGGGGAAGTAGGCAAAGCGGGGGAGAAGGGCGGCCTGATTGGGTGTAAACCGATCTGGGTCAAAGCGGTCGGGATCGGGCCAGAAATCCGGGTGGCGATGAGTCACATACGGGGAGATCATGACTCGGCTGCGGGCAGGGATAGGGTGGCCCATGATCTTGTCAGCGTCGATGGCCCGGCGGCTAAAGCCCCACACCGGCGGATAGAGTCTCAATACTTCACTCACCATCTGGTCCAGATAAGGCAGGGCGGTCAGGTCGGCCATGGTCGGTGTACGCCCGGCCAAGGTTTGAATCAGTTCTGATCGCAGGCGATCTTCCACGTCCGGGTGTTGGGCCAGCAGGATGAAGGCCCAGGTCAGGGCCAAGGCCGTGGTCTCGTGGCCCGCTACCAGCAACGTCAGCACCTCCGTGCGCAGTTCCTCGTCGCTAAGGGCTGCCCCGCTCTCCTCATCTCGGGCCGCCAGAAGCAGGTCCAGCAGATCGTTCTCCGCCTGGGGCTGGGCGCGCTTGCGGACGATGATGGCCTCCACCACCTGGTCCAACTCTCGCCGAGCCGAATGAAAGCGGCGACTGCCTGGGGTCAGAGTATCCAGCAAGCCCCACAACCACATCCAGCGGGAGCGCAGTTGGCCCAGGCTCTGCTCCAGCACCGTAGCCAGGGCTGCGCCAATCGGTTCAGCCTGGTCCAGGGTGTTCACCCCGAACAGGGTGCGGCCTACCACATCCAGGGTCAGGCGGCGCATCTCGCTGGCGATTTCCAGGGGTTGTCCAATCTGCCAGCGGGCCAATGCCGATTCCGCCGCTGCCACCATAGGAGTCGCCAGCCCCTCGATGCGCCGTCGATGGAAGGCTGGCTGCATCAACCGGCGGCGGGAGAGCCACTGCTCCCCATCCGTGGTCAGCAGCCCATCCCCCAGGCTGCGGCGCACCAGGGCATAGGCAAAGGTCTCCTTGGAATAGTTGGCATAGTTGGCCTGAAGCACATGGCCCACGGCCTCCGGGTGATGCACAAAGATCACCGGCCACAGCCCGGCCCGGTAGCCCACCACCGGGCCGTATGCCCCAAGGGAGAGATGAAAGCCCAAAGGATCAGCCTGGGCCTGGCGCATGTGGCCCCAGAGCGGATGGGCGGGCGGTTCGGGCAGAGGAGTCGATTTTGGTCGGTCGAGAATGGTTGTCATAGGCAAAAAGAAGTCCAGAGCCGACAAGCGACCTTGGACAGGATTGGTTATGGATGGACGAATTAGCGGCTTACGCTTCGCTCTCCCAGGGAACGGTCACGCCCTGGCTTTTCAGGACATAGTCGATCATGGCGGCCACGGTTCGCCGCCCCTCCTCATCCAGATAGGCGGCGCGCATGGCGATGGCTTCGGCTTCCTGGTTGGGCCTGTTCTGCTCCCTGGTCTCGATTCGGCGCAGGACTTTATCATCCTGGTTGCTGGCAAAGTCAGCCAGAAAACGGCGCACCTCGTCATCGGTCATCTCCGTGCCAAAGTAGCTCAATGGCACGTTGAACGCCCCGGCCAGCCCGACCATGGTCTGAAACGAGGGTTCCAGCTTCTTGCCCGAACGCAGGCGGCTGATCGCCCCCCGGTCCACGCCGCCCAGACGCACCACGTCGTCATAGACAAAGCGCTTGCCGTCCGGCAGGGTGATGTATTCAAAGAGCAAGTCTAGTTTTGTGGCCAAACTGGCAAACTGGTCACTCATGGGGATATCCTTCAAATCGTCTTTCTGTAGTGCTGTTTGGTTGGTCATTCGTGCGGGAAAGTATACCCAGATCAATTTCTCGCTTTTCAACAATTGCATCTTGACAACATGCTTTGACCTGGGTATAATGCCCGTGCGCAACATTGTATCCTATCAGATTGGGATTGTCAAGGAACAATTGGTGAAAAATCCCAATCCCGTATCCGCCCTCTTTTTTAGCAAAGATGAGGAATTCTATGTCTCACGTACCTCGTATGCCCCGCAAGTATCGCTCTGTTTTGGACGAAACCGGCTACAGCCTGCGCGCTGTCGGCCATCAGGCCAGCCAGGTGCGCCAGGCCATCAACCAACTGGACCAACGCAGCGAGTCCATCCGCCTGGTCGGCACCCTGATCCGTGACATCGAGGCCACGGTCCTGCGGGTTGCCCTGGATCTCTCCCAGATCAAATTTTCCGAGACCTGTGACGGCTGTCCCGCCGCCCCCGCGGTCACCACCCAACAAGTGGCCATACTCACCACCATCGGTGAGTTGGAACGGCTCAAGCAGTTGCTGCATGTGGGGTTGAGCAGCGGAGAGGTGGAACAGTAGCCGATTCCTTCGGATCTCCAGTTGCTTCCAACATGCTTTTCTGGTACGATTGTCGAACACGAATAAAACATATGTTCGGGTATCGAAAAGCAGAAAGATGTGGAAGTCACAGGAGGCAGACGATGGAAATCAGATGGCATTTGAACGAGTTGATGGTGGCATACCGCAAGGCCACAGGCGAGCCGTTACTGGCCGTTCACCTGGCCAAGGCCGCAGGATTGGCCCCGTCCACCATCCACTACATGACCCACCAGTTCCCGGTGCGGATCGAGTTGAGGAGCGTGGGATTGCTTCTGGCCTTCTTCTCCAAGGCCCTCGGTCCCCTCACCACCCAGGATCTGATTGAATTTGTCAATCAGCCTGAAGAGTAGTACCATTTCGGGTAACTGATTACACCAGGAATAGGAAAAGCCGCCCCTCTTAGCTTGGCGGCAGGTGGGACGGCTTCTCCTAATGTATACAGCACCTTAACAATCGGTGGGCGCTTGCGCGTTCACCAATTATACAAGGTACTTAAGAACCAAGCAATGACGCTTGGGATCTTTCGGTACCACATTCTGTTGATTGACAGAAATCTATAAAAGCTGGATGACCGTTATCCTATCACAAGTATAGGACAGGAGTCATTTTCCCTAGGGGCGCTCAACGGGTCTTGAACCCGTAACCTCTTGATCCACAATCAAGTGCTCTACCAATTGAGCTATGAGCGCCATATAAACTTGGCATCTGCTACAAACAAAAACTAGAAAGCCGGAGAGAATCGCTCTCCCCGGCTTTT
>JAGNDO010000135.1 GCA_018003515.1 Caldilineaceae bacterium | reverse complement strand
CACAAAGATCACAGAGAACACAAAGATTTCAAAAGAATAAATCCCTCTTTGTGTTCTTTGTGTCCTTTGTGGTAAAAATTCTTGCACAAAAAACAAGGATTTCGCTGGTTAGGTACTAATCTCCCAACCGGAGACCCCCATGAAATTTGAGTTTGCGACCGCCAATCGAATCATTTTTGGACCAGGCCGGGCCTGCGAGGTCGGCGTTCTGGCCGCTGCCTTGGGTAGCCGAGTCCTGCTGGTGACTGGCCGGGATGCCCAACGGGCGGGCTGCGTGGAGCCGGAACTGGCCAAACACAAGCTGACCGTGACCCACTTCTCCGTCACCGCGGAGCCGACCACGGAGACCGTGGCCGCGGGAGCCGCCCTGGCCCGATCCGCCGACTGCGACCTGGTGATCGCCGTGGGCGGCGGCAGCGTGATGGACGCCGGCAAGGCCATCGCCGCCCTCACCACCAACCGGGCCGACATCCTCACCTATCTGGAGGTGATCGGCCAGGGCCAGCCCCTGACCCACCCAGCCCTGCCCATCATCGCCCTCCCCACCACCGCCGGCACGGGCGCGGAGGTCACCCGCAACGCGGTGCTGGCCTCCCCGGCGCATGGGGTCAAGGTGAGTATGCGCAGCGCGTCCATGCTGCCCACCCTCGCCATTGTGGACCCAGAACTGACCTGGCATCTGCCCCCGGCCCTCACCGCCAGCACGGGGATGGACGCCCTGACCCAAGTGATGGAACCCTATGTCTCCACCTTCGCCAATCCCCTCACCGACGGGCTGTGCCGAGAGGGGCTGTGGCGGGCGGCCAATGCCCTGGAACAGGCCTTTTACGACGGCGAAGATCCAGAGGCCAGGGAAGAGATGGCCCTGGCCAGTCTCTGTGGCGGGCTGGCTCTGGCCAACGCCAAACTGGGTGCGGTGCATGGCTTCGCCGGTCCTCTGGGCGGGCTGTTCGACGCCCCCCACGGGGCCATCTGCGCCGCCCTGCTGCCCGCCGTGATGGAAATGAACGTGGACGTCTTGGTGGCCCGCACCCCCGTCAGCCCCTACCTGCGCCGCTACCACGAAGTGGCCCAAATCCTCACCGGACGCCGGGAAGCCACCCCCCAAGATGGCGTGGTCCGGCTCCAGGAAATGATCGCCACCTTTGGCATCCCCGGCCTGGCCACCTACGGCGTCACCCAGGCCGATTTCCCCCGCATCATCGCCGCCGCCAAACCCTCCAGCAGCATGCAGGGCAACCCCATTGTGCTGACGGATGAGGAGTTGGCCTGGATTTTGGAGAAAGCTTTGTAGGGATTGGGGATTGGGGATTTGGGATTTGGATGTCACATTCATCCAAATCCCAAATCCCCAATCCCCAATCCCCAACCCCTACAATCCCACCTATGACTGAAACCCTAACCATCTGGCTGGCCGGGCTGTGGCTGTTGTGGCTGCCCGGCGTGGCAATTCATCAAGGACTGGTGCGGCTGGGGCTGCGGCCCACACCGGACGCCCTGCACAGCGCGGCCATTCAAATCGGCTTGGGGCTGGCTGTGTGGCCGATCCTTTTTTTATGGACATCGACCCTGGGAATGGGTTGGCACCCCCGAATCGCCCAGATCACCGTGTTGGGTCTGGGGGCGGTTGGCCTGGGCTGCCTGCTCTCTCCGTGGGCGGCTGGCTGGCGGGGATGGCTGGCGCGCCTGCGCCGCCATAGCGTCGAGATCCTGGCCTGGGGCGCGCTGATCCTGCTCACGGTCAACAGCCGCCTGGCCCAGATCCGGGAATTGGTCCTGCCCAATTGGGTGGACAGCGTTCACCACGCCATGATCCTGCGCATCTTTGTGGACGGCGGCCATCTGCCCGCCACCTTCGCCCCCTTTCTGCCCAACAACAACTTTCTCTATCATTGGGGCTATCACGCCAACGCCGCCTGGCTGGCCTGGCTGCTGGGCTGGTCGGATCCTTTTCAGTTGACCTCCTTGATGCTCCACTTTGGTCAACTGCTCAACAGCCTAACGTTGATCATGGTCTATGCCGCCGCCCGCACCCTCTTTCACAGCCGCCGGGCGGGGATGCTGGCCGCGGTGCTGGCTGTGTTGGTCTCCTGGTATCCGGCTTTTTATGTCTCCTGGGGCCGCTACACCCAGCTTTCCGGCCTGCTGATCATGGCCCCCTTCATGATCCAACTGTGGAGCCTGCACCGCACCCGGCGCATGACAGCCGGGGATCTGCTGGCCGTGATCCTCCTGGGCGGCGGGCTGGTGTTGATCCATGTGCGGGTGGCCTTCTTTGCCATCACCCTGGGGATTGTGCTGGCCGGGGCGGTGGTGCTGGAAGAGCGTTGGCGCAGCTTTGGCCGCTGGACCCTGGCCGGTCTGGGAATTGTAGCCATCAGCGGACCGTGGCTGTGGCGGCTGGTCTCCAGCTCGTGGATCCAACGCTTCTACGCCCCCGTGCCCGTGGTGGACCCCAACCCACTCTTCAGCGACTACAACGCGATCCAATGGGGCCTGGTCTGGGTTCCCCGCAACCATGAACTTTTCACCCTGGCCACAGGCGGACTCAGCGGCCTCCTGGGCTGGGGAGATCCGTCCCAACCTGTGCGGATCGGGGCCGGGATCTGGCTGGGACTGCTGGTGGGGGTAAGCGGGTGGATGCTACTACGCCACAGCGCAAAGATCGCCGCAAGAAGCTGCTCTAGCCGGGTCCGTGACCCGGCGGGTCTGCCGCAGAAGATCTTGGAATCTACCCGCCGGGTCACGGACCCGGCTAGAGCAAAGATACGCCGGGTTGCACTATTAGTAGGTTTCAGCGCAAATAGATCCCAAAAAAGCCGCTCTAGCCAGGTCCGTGACCTGGCGGGTCTACACGAGACGTCCCAGCGATCCATTCGTCAACCCGCCGGGTCACGGACCCGGCTAGAGCAGATAATGCGTGAATCAGGCCGAAACCTGAGCCGGGTGTGGGGACCGGTCCTGATCCTGTGGGCGTGGGTGGGGGTGACCGCGGTTCTGCTCAACCTGGAGGTCTTCGGTCTGCCCTCCCTGCGTATTTCCAACAACAACGCCGGGGTGATCACCCTCTTTGTGCCCTTGGCCCTGGCCGGGGGGGGGCTGTTGGCCTGGGTCTTGGGAAGGCTGGCGCCCAAAGCCTGGGCTTTCCCGGTGACGGCACTGGTGGCCGTGGGGATTGGGGCGTGGGCCGGACCGGGCATGGGCAGTGTGGTCAACCCGGTGACAACCTTGGCCCGGCCGCCGGATCTGCCCGCCCTGGCCTGGGTGCGGGAGAATGTGCCGGAAGATGCCCTCTTTGCCACCCGCCCTTGGCTCTGGCTGGGGGACATCTACGCCGGGGTGGATGGGGGCTACTGGCTGCCCCTCCTCACCGACCGCCGCTCCGTGTTGCCGACCGCCCTCTACAACATCGGCACGGACCAGGCCAGCTTTGACGCTGCCAATGAAATGCTGGCCGCCCTGGCCGCGGCCACGGATCTGGACGACCCGGCCCTGCGCGCCCGCCTGGCCGCGGCCGGAGTCACCCATCTTTACATCGGCCCCCGAGAGGGCAACGGCTTCCAGATCGACCGTCTGCGCAACAGCCCCCACGCCCGCTTGATCTACGAACAAGACGGCGCGGCGGTGTTTGAATTTCTGCCATAGGTGGGAGAAAAGGAGAAGGGGAGACAAGGAGACAAGGAGACAAGGAGAGGGAAGTTGGTTGGCTGGTTGGGAGCTTAACGCCCCCAATCCCCAATCCCCACTCCCCACTCCCAAATCCCCAACCAACCATGACCAAATACTGGGCCATCTTCAAAACACAAACCATCAACAACATCGCCTACGCCGGGGACTTGGCCGTGGGGGGTGTGACCATTGTGCTCTTTCTGTGGATCTTCGCCCAACTGTGGCGGGTGACATACGGGGCCGTGGGTGCCACCCAGATCGCAGGCATGACCTTGAGCGACACCCTGTGGTACTTGATGATCGCCGAGACCATCATCCTCAGCCGTCCTCGCCTGGCCCGCCTGATCGCCCAGCAGGTGCGGGATGGCTCCGTGGCCTATCTGCTCAACAAGCCCTACAACTTCCTGCTCTATCAGGCCAGCGTGGGCATGGGGGACAGCGTGCTGCGCATGGGCTTCAACCTGCTCTTTGGCGGGGCCATTGTGTGGGTTTTGGCCGGGCCGCCCCCCTCCCCGGCCGGCTGGCCCCTGGTCCTGGTCGCCATGAGCCTGGCCTGGCTGATCGACTTCTGCATCAGCGCCCTGATCGGCCTGGCCGCCTTCGTCACCGAGGACGTGGCCGCCTTCGAGTGGATCTACGGCAAAATCCTCTTCATCCTGGGCGGGCTGCTGATCCCGTTGGATTTTTACCCGCAATGGCTACAAACCATCGCCAAATCCTTGCCCTTTGCCTACACCGTCTACGGTCCCGCCCGGTTGTTTGTGGACCCCAGTTTGAGCCGGTTTGGGCAGTTGGTCCTGTTTCAAGGGGTTTGGCTGCTGGTCTTGGGCGGGCTGGTGACGTGGGCGTTTAACCGGGGGATGCGGTGGTTGTCGATCAATGGGGGGTAACTGTCGTAGGAGTTTGGGTGGGGCGGTGGGGTCGGATGTGGCAATCGTCGAAGGCGATTGCCACATCCGACCCCACCGCCCCACCCAAACTCCTACCTGTATTCCGAAAGTGGTCTTGAAATGATCCGACGTGAATTTACATTCCTATTGGCCCTCTGGAAGGCCAACCTCCTCAAACACATGGAATATCGCGCCGCCTTCCTGTCCGGGATCATCGGCATGATCCTGAACAATGGGGTCTATTTCCTCTTTTGGGTACTTTTCTTCGACCGCTTCAAGGAGATCCGGGGCTGGGCCTTGCCGGACATGATGCTGCTCTTTGGCATTGTGGCCACGGGCTTTGGGATTGCCACCTATCTCTTTGGCAATGTGTTGACCCTCTCCCAGGTGATCAGCGAGGGGCGGCTGGACTACTTTTTGAGTTTGCCCCGCCCGGTCCTGCTCCACACCCTGGCCAGCCAGAGCGTGGCCTCGGGGATAGGGGACTTTGTCTACGGCATCTTCAGCTACATGGCCTCCGGCTATCTCACGCCGGATGGGTTTGCGCGCTTCGTCCTGGGCGCGGTGATGGCCGCCTGCGTCTTCCTGGGCATCTTGATCCTGGCCCAGAGCCTGGCCTTCTGGATGGGCAGCGCCAACATGCTGGCCGCCCAGGTCACCAACGCCATGATCACCTTCTCCATCTACCCCATCACCCTCTTTGATGGCACGGCCAAGCTGCTGCTCTTCACCGTGCTGCCCGCCGCCTTCATCGGGGCCATCCCCGCCCAGTTCGTGCGCGCCTTCACCTGGGCGGACCTGGGGCTGATCACCGGTGCCGCGGTCGTCTTCCTGGGCCTGGGCGTCTTCGTCTTCCAGCGAGGTCTGCGCAGGTATGAGAGTGGGAGTGCGATTCAGACCCAGGCGTAGGGGTGCGTTCTATTTACGATCTATGCCTTGATAGTCATCTTTTCACCACAAAGATCACAAAGATCACAAAGAAAAGAAGGTCTTTTCCTCGGCGATTTCTCGGCGATCTCAGCGTTCTCTGCGGTTCAGAAGCTTTTTGCTACAGAGTCATTTGTTGATTGGGAATCGAAGATTAGAGCCATCTTTGTTCGCTCCCCATGCCGTGCTATAATTCTGCCCACAAACCAATCGCCCAATCTCTCAATCTCTCAATCTCCTACCCGCCCATCCACCCAATCAACAAATCAACAAATCAACCAACCCAACCCACCATGCCAAAAACCTTCGCAAACGCTGAAATCGCCCAAATCCTCGAAAACATCGGGGACATCCTCAAACTGCAAGGGGCCAATCGCTTTCGGGTGATTGCCTTTGAAAACGCGGCCAAGGCCATCGCCGAACTGGGCCAGAGCGTGGCCGGCATCCATGTGGACGGCAAGCTGACCGACATCCCCGGCATCGGCAAGGGCATCGCCGCGGACATCACCCAACTGCTGGAGACCGGGCAGATCGACTTCTACGAGAAGCTCAAGGCCGAAGTGCCCCTGGGCGTGGTGGCCATGATGCGGGTGCCCGACGTCGGCCCCAAGACCGCCAAGCGCATGTGGGAGGAGCTGGGCGTCACCTCCGTGGCCGAGTTGGCCGAGGCCGCCCAGGCCCAGCGCATCCGGGAGCTCAAGGGCTTCAGCGCCAAATCCGAGGAGAAGATCCTCAAAAATATCCAACAATTAGCCCTGCGCAAGGACGACCGCACCCCCATCGGTGACGCCCGCCCCGTGGCGTTGGACATGATGGCCGCCCTGCACGCCGCGGTGACCCCCGGCGTGATCCAGCAGATGGACGTGGCGGGCAGTCTGCGCCGCTGGAAGGAGACCATCGGCGACATGGATCTGCTGGCGGCCAGCGACGAGACCGAGGCGGTGATGGACGCCTTCGGCAGCCTGCCCCAGGTGGCCGAGGTCTTGGCCCGGGGCAGCACCAAGAGCCGGGTGGCCCTGCACAACGGCCTGCAAATGGATCTGCGGGTGGTGGCCCCCAAACATTGGGGCGCGGCCCTGCAATATTTCACCGGCAGCAAGGAGCACAACGTCCAACTGCGGGAGGTCGCCCAAAAGCAGGGCTGGAGCCTCAACGAATACGGCCTCACCGCCACCGACCGCCACCCGGACGTGGTCGAAGGCCAGCAACTCTTCTTTCAAACCGAGGAATCTCTCTATAATTACCTGGGGCTGGACTGGGTGGCCCCAGAGCTGCGGGAGGCCACGGGCGAGGTCGATCTGGCTCGCAAGCACCTCTTGCCGGATCTGATCACTTTGTCTGATATTCAAGGTGAAGTGCATGGGCATACCACCTGGTCTGATGGCCAGGCCTCTGTGAAAGAGATGGCCGAGGCGGCTCGACTTCGGGGTTACGCCTATTGGACCGTCAGTGATCACAGCATCGGCCTTGGCGTGGTCCAGGGGGTGGACGCCGCCCAACTACGCCAACAAGCCGAAGAGATCGCCGCCGTCAACGCCGACTATGCGGCCCAGGGCATTGACTTCCGCCTGTTGCAAGGCATCGAAGTGGAGATTCTGGCCGACGGCTCTTTGGGCTTGGCCGACGAGGTGCTGGCCACCCTGGATGTGGTGGTCGCCTCCATCCACAGCGCCCAGCGCCAGGACCGGGAGACCATCACCGCCCGCTGTTTGCAGGCCGTACGCAATCCCCATGTGGACATTTTGGGCCACCCCACCAGCCGCCTCCTGGGCCGCCGCCCGCCCACAGAGCTGGACGTGGACGCGGTGCTACAAGTCTGCGCCGAAACCGGCACGGTGGTGGAGATCAACGCCAACCCGGCCCGGTTGGATCTGAAGGATGCCCACGCCCGCCGAGCGGTTGAACTGGGTTGCAAGATCGCCATCAGCAGCGATGCCCACGAGACCACGGGCATGGAGATCATGGAATACGGCATGGCCACCGCTCGGCGCGGCTGGATCGAAGCCAATGACGTCATCAACACCCGATCTGCGTCGGAGATGTTGTCTTTTTTGAAAAAATAATGCGAAACGCCCACCAACCCAACGATGGAGAAACCCTGTGACCAAACCCAACCTGCCCGCCCACGAGACCGACATCCCCGACGAATTTGAGCCGGAATACGATCCCCAGGCCTTTGAGCCGGAAGCGACCGGCCCGGATCGAAACAGCCCGCCCTCGCCGGCGGTGAGCACCTTGCCCAACCCCAACCGGCGGCTGGGGCGCACCGGCCCCATGTGGGGGGCGATCTTCCTGATCCTGGCGGTGATCCTGGTCCTGTTCCTGCTCTTCCGGGGCGGGAATGACACGCCGGCAGTGCCCGCCATCCAAGTCACCGCCGGTGCGCCCGGCGGGATGATTTTGCCCACGGAGGTGGTGGAGCCAACCGCCACGCCCCTGCCGCCCACGGCCACGCCCATCCCCGTGCTGGAAGTGGGGCAGAAAGTGCAGGTGGCCAACACGGACGGCGAGGGCATCCGCCTGCGGGATGAACCCAGCACCAGCGCCGTCACCCTGGACATCTACAAGGACGGCGATCTCTTCACCGTGGTGGAACCCAGCAGCGACTATGCCGGCTATCCCGTGGAGGCCGAAAGCTACCGCTGGTACCGCATCCGGGCCGAAGATGG